>NZ_JOOA01000002.1:1976250-2635000 GCF_000712055.1 Ruminococcus sp. HUN007
TAATACGTTTTTGCTGAGTTGAGTTCATGGTTTTCTATAACACTAGGATAAGCAATTCTTACATCAACATCGTCATCGCTAACTTTGCAATGATACCATATCCAAGGTAAATTATACAGTTCTGTCGTCATTAATGCGATATTTGAAAAACCTTCCTTGTTTCTTAAAGTGCATACATCCTGAAGAAAACAATAAAAGAATTATTAGGAACAACAAAATCGAAATAGCAGTTAATTTTATTCGGTTAGGTAAAAATTCATATGATGAAATAGCAGAAGCAACAGGTCTTACTGTAGAAGAAGTTGAAAAACTTGCAGAAACTCTGAACCACAGTGCATGATGGTTGTTTTATAAAACATAACAATAAAATGCGGAAGTCTCATCATAAAGAGATTTCCGCATTTTCTATATGCTGAAAAGGTATCCGGCAGCACGCTGCCGGATACTATCAATTAGCTGCCTTCGGCAGCTCACCATTTGTGAGCCCCCGGCCTGCGTAGCGGACAACCAACGGATAAATAGCGGACAAACAAAGGACAAACGCATTTTTATGCAAAAAGAAAAGCTCAGAAACAGCGTAAAAGCAGTATTTCTGAGCTTTTTGATTTGGTGACCCGTACAGTTTCAAGTCACTCTATTCTTCAACAACACATTTCACGATGATATCATAAAAAGCCATACTGTCAACAACTGATCTGACAGCAGCATCGATCATCGTATCACGATCAACAAGACTCCAGTCCAGCGAAAAGCCATAGCACAGTGCCATGCATCGTATCAGTTCACGGATACTTCGTCCATTGCCCTCACGAAACGGGTGAATGACATTCAGCTCTGACATAATATAGATAGGACAAATGCTCTATCTGACGTTTTTTATCTGTTTCGTGCAGCATTTTCTCTCTGTGAAGCTTTGCAAACACCTTGTCTAACTCCTGGGATATCAGATGCGGTGGAAAGAACATGGTATCGCCCTTGCTGATCTTCTCACGGCGGATATTTCCTGCAAATGGATAGATATCTTCAAACAGAAAGCGGTGGATATTCATAAGCTGTGTCTTAGTAAATCTACCCTTGATCGGCGATTCCATAAGCATATACTGCTTCAGGGCGGTAATCTCCTCCTCAGCATGTTTTAGTTCGTCTCTGTTTCTGATATTAAGCTTATTTTTGAGTACATCGGAATCAGCATAGCAGTAGAGTGACTGTACCGTGGTGTACACATCATATTTTGAAAACATTATTCTGCCCTCTGATATTTTGCTTTCAGCTCTGCAAGAATCTGCTGATAATTTGCCTGTCCACTGGCATATCTGTCGAGATTTCTTCTGCTTGCTTCACTAAGTGTGAGCCCCTCAATCGCCATTGTTCCGGCAACACTTTGCACGCGCTGTTTATGTATTTTATCTGTAACAGTATTTCTATATACTTGAGATTCCATAATCGTACCTCCTTTGCAGGTTTATGGAATGTTGTTTCTTCATCAAACATCATTATATACTAACTTTAGGCTGACATTCGTAAAACTTCACTTAATATTATATCATAACTATAACGAAAAAACAAAGGTATCCGGCCGCGCGATGCCGGATACTATCAATTATCTGCCGAAGGCAGCTCACCTTTTGTGAGCCCCTGACATGCGTAATGGACAAACAATGGACAAAATCCGGGAAAAAAGAAAAGCTCAGAAACAGCGTAAAAGCAGTGTTTCTGAGCTTTTTGATTTAGTGACCCGTACGGGAATTGAAAATCTCGGCGCACTTTTCGTGACTTGTTGTGATATACAGAAAAGTTCGAAAATACGTCATTTCAGAACAATTTACAAAAGTCCGTTTATCCTGTTTTTCGCTAAGTTTTTGCACCCTTAGCGGACAAATAGCGGACAAGAATATACTGACATACCCTTGTACTTATACGTTAAAAGCAATGATGCAGATCATAACAGCGGACAAAATCATCTTGAAATTCTTTATGTTCTGTCCGTGGATTTGCAGGTATAAGTAGGAGTTTTGTTTATGGCAGATATATATGTCGGTTGTGCAAATATACCAAATGTCAAGCGGATAATTGTGGATTTCAACAAACTTTAATGTCTTTTAAAAAAAATTCGAGCTGTGCGGTTGAATTGGCTGAGGTATAATATTCCAGTGTCAAAAGACATAGCTATTCTGTCAAGCGCACGCTATTAAATTTGGAGTTAACATAGGAATAGAATGATTAAAAAACCATTCATATGCCTGATCGTTATGATATAAAAATTCTATCGCAGCAAGCGAAGAACTACCTTTTGGAGTCCAAGCCATTCCGTTATGCTTCTGACGCTTGGCGACAATAATATCATTTGCTTTTTCTACTGGATTGCTTGAATTTCTGAAATCAAGTTTATCTCTCACTGCATAGCATACAATACATTCTCTTTTTCTTTCAAGATAAGCAATGAGTTCATCCAGCCATTTTTGTTTTTTAACATCGCCCTCAGGAATATTTGAGAGATATGAAATTGCAGATGTAACATCTCCAACCCATAAATAGCGAAGCGTTTTTTCAAGGCAGGAATTTCTTTTATCCTTTCCTTTTATCGACATGCTAAGGTATTCCTGACACCGTTTCTTCAAATGGAACCAATCGAGAACGATGCTATAACTATGAAACGCAAACATTTCATTTATGTTGCTTTTTATGTTTTTAGCACCGTCTGTGAAAAATATGATTTCTTTGCTAAGAAAATCATGTGTTAGCAGAAACGCTAAAAGGATCTTGAAAAGATTACGCATTCCTACGGCTGTGAGTATATATGTTTCATCACCGGTTTGGATATGAGCTACTGTATTTTCGACGTATTTGCCGTCTTTTTCATAGTTTACATCCGACTTGCGTACATCTTTCTGATGTTTCACTCCTACATCATCAACAGATATATAGACACAGTTATCTTTTGATTCCAGGTAAATCTCTTCACTTTTGAACGGTATTTTTTCATCCCTGATATCATTGATTGCATTTATAGTATTTTGTATTTCGCCAAGTCGATTTTCTGCATCTTCATTTGAGTTGTATACCTGAGTAACGCTTTCAGAAAGGGTAACACCTTTTTCGACTAACCCCGTTTCGGCATTAAAACCATACATTTTCAGAACTGATTCTGATTTTCGCATTACTTCGTTTGTGATTTCTTTGCCAATACGAATTGCGTTATCTGATAATGTACGAAGTTTTACAGTTTCATTTTCACTTTTATGATATACGAGATTTAGCATTT
The DNA here is from genome assembly GCF_000712055.1 of Ruminococcus sp. HUN007. Taxonomy (NCBI): domain Bacteria; kingdom Bacillati; phylum Bacillota; class Clostridia; order Eubacteriales; family Oscillospiraceae; genus Ruminococcus; species Ruminococcus sp. HUN007. The sequence goes on from NZ_JOOA01000002.1 coordinate 1,979,513, forward strand.
CTGCTGCTCTGCGATAACTGAGCTGAGTGCACATTTTAGTTTCTATTATCGTCCAGCCAATGGATTGTATTCGTTCCTTTGGCTGCAACGGAAACAAAACGGAATTTATTATTTGTGCTGAAACTTGACCTAATTCAGTATCAACCTTAGTTAACTTATTTTTGGCGATTTTTTTTATAGGCTTTATCAAGATATTCTTCTGCTATAGCTTCGCCGATTTCATTTCGCGCTGAAAGGAGCGCTTTTTCAAGTTTATCAAAATCCTTGAGAAATCCGGCTTTGGTTTCAAGGTCAAAATCCTCAAGTGACGGCAGCTCGTTGTATGATGTAACTGTTTTTTCGATAACCTGACCGTCAGGATTAACTATACGTGCGATAAATTCTACTTTACTTTTATTTGAAGATGATTCACTCATGGTTGATTCCTACCTTATCTTTTGAAATTATGATATTTATATCATACCATATTTCCGTGACACTTGGTAGATGCTACTGATGAATCAAAAAAAATTCAACCGCACAGCTCGAAAAAATTTCAAAATAAGGTGCGATATTTCTGACTTTCGTGTGTCTAATAAGTAGAAGAGGTTGATGAAGCGAAAGGCGGTCTTTTACAGTGAATTAACTCAAAGAGTTTCCAGAAAACTTATCCTCGTAATATGCTTAATTACAAATCACCTTTGTTCGTTTGCACAAAAACTATTGACTTCGCGCAATATTAGTGGTATTATTAACTCGAAACCAACAATAATATGTTTGATTATTCCCGAGAGGAGGGGGATATCGATATAATTGGTTTAAGATTGGGTATGAAAAATAGAGATTAGGAGGAAAATGATGAAAAAGAATAGGGTTTTATCAGTTATCACAGCAATTACTCTTGCGGCATCGACAGGGACTTTTAATTTTGTTAATGCCATTTCTGTTCCAGTAATCAGTTCTGAAAAGGAAAATAAAATGAGTAAGGAGCTCGAAGAGGTATTAAACACAATCGAAGATTCCGAGCTTATTCCTGTAGAGATAATAATCAAAGATCTTGATCATTCTATTATCAATAAGATGATTGAGAATGAATCAGATTATGATACCTTATTATATAAGGATATAGAAACCTACGATACAATAGTTGCTCCAGAAATAATAAGGGAAGAAGAAGAAAAGTTCGGTTTTGAAAATGCTCATCTTCTCACTTTAAAGGATCCTGATACTGACGAAATCATTTATACCGCAGATAATTATTTTGATTCGTCAACAGTTAAAGGGAAAATGTATTCTGCCTTATCAGCTGATATACGTTCAGAATTCATAGTTTCTAAAGTCTCAGAAGAAGATAAAAAGAAATATGCAAGCGATAATTTCGGCATGTCTAAGATCACCAAAAGAATATCGGATGATATTGACGGGTATATGGCTGTTAGAAGAAGTTGCGTAACAAGAGCGTACGAAGATTATAATTACAATATGATTAAGAACTATCTGAATTCTGACCATATTATATGTAACGCTGGATTTGCTCCATATCTGATAGTTGAAGCGGATAAAAATTCAATAAATCGTATTGCGAATGATGAAAGTGTCGTAAGTATAGATTATTTTGTTGATAAAGAACTGGAACCGAGTCTTGCGACTTCAAATTCACTTACAGGGGTAACAGCAGTTCAGAGTAGTGCGTACAATTCAGGAAGTGGATATACCGGTGCTGGTGTAACTGTAGGTGTAATAGAAGCTGCATCTGGAAAGTATAAATCTACTTATTCGATGCTTAATGGATGTTCAAATCTGCAGTTTATTGTTAATGACGGAATTACTGGAAACGATACGCCGTGGCACGCAACATTAGTTACAAGTATCATCAAAGGAAAATCTGTTTATGAAAATGGTGTATATTATAGAGGTGTCGCACCTGATGCTAATGTTTATCAGACATGTTGTAACTATTTATCAAACGTTCCTTCAACAATTCAGCTACTGGCTTCTTATGGTTGTTCAGTTATAAACCATAGCGCAAATTTAAAAACCTCACTATCATATAGTCATGATGATTGGCTGGTAGATAACGCTATTCGTAATTATGGAATAGTGTTTGTGGTTTCAGCAGGAAATGATACGACTAATGTGCAAAGCCCAGCAAATTCGTACGATTGTATTGCTGTAGGAAATCTGAATGTATATGGAGAATCATTGCCGTATGATGTGTACTCTACATCAGCATATGCAGAATCAATTTACATGACCAATAAACCTGATGTAGTCGCTCCTGGAACTCATATAATTATTCCTGATTATTATGATACCGGAACAAGTTTTTCAGCACCTATGGTTGCAGGAATGGCAGCTCAGATATTACAATGCAAACCTTCATTAAGACTTCCGACAAGTACTTATAATAATGCAACATATTATGACGCTGTTAAGGCATGTATAATAGTAGGCGCTGATCCAACTAAAGTTTCTACAACGGATAACTCAGTAAAAGGAGCAGGCACTTGTGCCTCTCTAATAAGGAATAAAACTGGAGCCGGACTTGTTAACGTAAAGAAAACTATTGATGTTTTAACTAATAACGGGTATTATTACGGATTGAAAAAAATCGATTTAAATCCAAATGGAACATCTCCAGAAGGAATGAACTTTTTTACTGGTTTTGAAACAGGAGATAAAATAAGAGCAGTTCTTTGTTTTTCTAAGCTTGGTGAAAACCAAAACAGCGATTTAGATCTCATACTTTATGATTCGAACATGAATGTTATTGCAACTTCAGTTTCGGCAGTTAATAATGTCGAAATAATAGAATATGACGTCCCAATATACGGAAATTATTTCTTAAGTGTAGAAGTCAATCCTAACGGAGATCCAATAACAACTGGTACATTACCAGGTGCAGTTATATATTCGGAAACGTGGAATGACTAATTTTGAACGGAGTGGTGTTATGAAAGCGAAAAAAATGTTATCGATAGTATCAGCAGTTCTCATTTGTACTTTTTCCTGTGCAACATCATTGGTATCTGCCTATACTCCTACAATAGAACAGGTAAATGATTACGATCCTAAAATGCTCGTTAAACACTACCTTGACTCAGGTATGGACAAAAATGAGATACTCGAACAGTTTGATACAGCAACAAAACTACCTTTAGAATTAACTGTTCAAAACAGCTATGAGCCCGAGATTATTGATTTTTATGTAAAGAATAATCTGCACTCAAAAAAAACAATCGATCCAAAAGATGATTTTGTTACGAAAGCTGATAATCCTGATCTCAGTACATGTAAAATATGGACGACAACAGATGTGTTAAAAGAGATCATGAACCAGGAATGGTATGTTTCTTATGAGTTTTCAGTTTCTAACGTTAAAACTGCTGAAGAGATAAAAACAATACATTTAGATGATTATCGTGGAAACGTAGAAAAAAATAAAACTGATTCGATTCAGATATTTGTAGGTTGGAATAGAGAAATGAGTCCTGAGGAAATACAGGAGCATCTCTCGCCGAACGCAAAGATAATTTTTAAGATGGACGAAAATCCAAATAATATTAAGTATTATCAGCTGGAAATACCAAAGAGTGAGGCTGAATATTATGCTGAATTGTATGAGGACGAGAAAAAAGAATATGCAGTTACTTTTATTTCTTGTGCCTCTTTTACAGAAGAAGATTCATTATCGAATTCAGATGATACCGGTGATGTTTTTTCAGACGGTTCAATTGATGTTACAGACCTTACAGCTCTTTCTCTCACACTTTTAGGCGATATGGACTTAACAGCAGAGCAGCAGAAAGCTGCTGACGTTGACGGTGACGGAGCTGTTACACTCGCTGACCTTGCAAGACTTCAGCAGTATCTTTCAAAGAAGATAGATTCTCTAAGATAAAAGCATATCTTATAATTAGGCAAATGGTGTATAATAAGAGTTAATAATCAAATGCGGAAGTCTCCGATAAAGAGATTTCCGCATTTTCTATATGCTGAAACGGTATCAGGCATCGCGATGCCTGATACTATCAATTAGCTGCCTCCGGCAGCTCACCATTTGACAGCGCATACGGGGTATAGAAATCTGTGGAAAAATCATGCTGTATCTGATATAATTATAGTAAGCGAAAACAACATTCACTGTTAATTACGGTTTAAATAAAGAGGACATCAATTGAAAATAGAACGACTGATAGGAATACTGTCAATTCTCCTGCAGAAGGATAAAGTTACATCGTCGGCGCTGGCAGAGAAGTTTGAGGTGTCACGGCGGACTATTCTCCGTGATATCGATACGCTTAATATTTCGGGGATACCGATAGTATCTGACCGCGGAAACGGCGGCGGTATTTCGATAATGGACGGATACCGCATCGACCGGACACTGCTTTCATCGGATGATATGCAGGCAATACTTTCAGGACTCCGCAGTCTTGACAGCGTAAGCGGAACAGGCAGATACCGCCAGCTTATGGAAAGGATCAAAGCAGATGAGACTGCTGTAAATGCAGGAAATCATATAATAATCGACCTTTCAAACTGGGACAAACGTACTGTTGCCGACAAGATAGAGCTCATTAAAACTGCAATGGAGCAGAGAAAAACCATCTCATTCTGTTACTGCTCTCCGAACGGGGAAAGTAAACGCGAGATTGAACCTTATCACCTCATTTTTCAGTGGGCTTCATGGTACGTATGGGGCTACTGCAGAAAGCGCAGGGATTACCGTATGTTCAAACTCACTCGAATGACCGGACTTACACTGACCGATCAACAGTTCGGCGAAAGGGAGGTACCCGAATATACATGCGATAAGCTACGCCATATAAACGGCGATATCAAAGCGACTGTACGCTTCGATAAATCCCAGAAATGGCGGCTTATCGATGAATTCGGTCCTGATCTGATCCGGTATGACGATGGCGGAAACATCATACTCGATTTTTTCTGGTCAGATGTGCCGGCTCTGTACAGTTACGTTCTGTCATACGGTGACACTGCGGAAATAATCTCACCGGAGGAATACCGTACCGGATTTAAAGATCTTCTGAAAAAGACAGAAAAGAAATACGAAATATGACAGCCTTGTGTCACATTTGATATGATATCATAAGCATACCATAAAAACAGGGAGGTATGCTTTATGCATTACGAGATCATTAGAATACCATGCTGTGGTGAACGTAAAAATCTGACCACGTTCACTGTAAATAATAACTCTGAAAAGGAGCAGACACTATGAGACTTGACGGATTTGGCATTTTTGTAAACGACATGGCGAAGATGATACGCTTCTACCGTGATGTGCTCGGCTTTGAAATAAAGGAAGATGAGAACACATCAAATGTGTATCTCAAAAAGGACGGCACACTGTTTCTTCTGTACGGAAGAAAAGACTTCGAAAAAATGACTAACCAGAAATACGGTTACGCCGAAGGCAAAAACGGACATTTCGAGCTCGCACTCTACGTTGATACTTTCGACGAAGTAGACAGGGCTTTCGCCGACGTGATAAGCAAGGGGGCAGAACCGGTAATGGAACCGACCACCGAACCATGGGGACAGCGCACCTGCTATATCGCTGATCAGGAAGGAAACATTATAGAGATCGGCTCATTCGGTAAGCCGTTTGAAACAAAAGACAACGAATAAAACAGATACCCCTCTGTCGAAGACATACGGCAGAGGGGCTTTCTGTCAAAGGATAAACCATCATGATTCTGACTCTTATCCAGGGGAATTACAGTTATGTCCGAAAAAATCATATAATTTCGTATTTTTATTGACTTAAAAATCATAGAAGTCTGCAATGTTTTTTACCTTGATTTATGGAAATCAATATGGTATAATAATGTCAGAAAACATCAAAGAAAGTAAAATATAAATATATAAACGGAGCGACTGACAAAGATGGAGATACATCCGATCTTGCCAAGCTTGTACATGATTTCAGATGTTCACAGGCAAGCGACATGCTTACCAAACCGCTTGCAGATAAAACAAAAATGCTAAAGGAAACACCGGAAGGAGTTGATACTATGTGTAAGGCTATTGAAGAAAACAATAAAAGAATATTGAAAAACAAAGAAATAGAAATTGCGGTTAATCTTATTCGTACAGGTATGATGTCATATAGTGTCATAGCTGAATGTACAGGTCTTGCTGTAGAAGAAGTTGAAAAGCTTGCAGAAACTCTGAACCACAGCGCCTGATGATACGATTTATTCACGATAACGCATTAATCAGTAAACATTACATACCATAGCAACAAAGCTCTCGGAAAACGCAGCCAGCGTCATCTGAGAGCTTTATTGTTATTATTCACAATTGCTGCGTAGGCTATTTATGAGTTTCTACAAACTTCAAAAAATTTTGTTAGAAATCTCTTCGGGAAGACACTGTATTTATAGAAGGATAAATACGAATGATTTGAGGGAGGTGAATGGTTCTGGAAGACGAGAAGATTATTGATCTTTACTGGGAACGCTCGGAAAGAGCAATATCAGAAACCGATAAAAAATACAGAAGCAGATGCATGTATGTAGCCAGATCAATTCTGGAAGATATTTCAGATGCCGAGGAATGTCTGAACGATACATATCTTACAGCATGGAATCTGATGCCGCCGGAAAGGCCGAAATTTCTTTCAGCTTTTTTATTCAAGATAGTAAGGAATATTTCGTATAACAAATTCCGGTTTCAAAATAACAGCAGGCGAAAACGAGACATAAGCTTTTCAACAGAGGAACTGGAAGAATGCATTGACGGCAGTAATAACGTTGAAGAAAAATTCGACGAGGCACAGGTTGTAAATGCTATAAACGAATTTCTTGGAACGCTTAAGAAAGACAAGCGGTATATTTTCGTCAGAAGATACTGGTATCTTGACAGCATTGCCGATATTGCCGGACACTGTTCGCTTACCGAGGAAAATGTAACGGTCATACTTTCGAGAATAAGAAAACAGCTTAAGGATCATTTAAAAAGAAGGATGGGAGAGTAATGAATGTGGAGCAGCTGAGAAATGCTATCTGGGAAATCGATGAGAAGTTTGTAGCAGAAGCGGAAACATACGAACCGGAAACCAGAAGCAACAAATCAATCTGGATAATAACGTCGGCATCAGCTGCAGTGATAGCTTTATGCACATGTATGCATTTCCACAACGAAGCTGAACAGGCACGTTATCCGGAGATAGATAATAGTATTGTCATGACAACGACTGTATCTGAAACTGAATCGTATGAAACAGATGTCATTAAGACTGAAAACGCAGATCCTGTCAATGAACATACAGAGGTTTCGGAAACGGAAGCTGGATATGAAAGCAGTATTCTGTATGCAGCGACAGTTTCGGCGGAAAAAGAATCGCCTCCGTCACCATCTGACGTCAATGAGCACACAGAAGCATATCCGATAACAGAACCGCATATTATTTCAGAAATACCTGTTACCGAAAAAACACAGCAGGAAGGAATCATAACATTGCAATCAGGGGACCGTGAATGTTTAACGGATTCGGCGAATACACCTGAGCCGTCTTCTTCACCTGTAAGTGAAAAAGAAAAACTGACATTACCATCAGAATCAGATCCTGTATTGTCGGTAAACAGTGAAAATAACACTTTTGATAATGCAAAATTCTTTGGAATGGCATACAGCAAGAGAGGCGTTTATGTTTTTGATGAAAGTCGTCTTAACAATAATACTATGAATGCGGAATTTATAAGTATTGCGGAAAATACAGTATTAATTGCCAAGGTTAAATCAATAAGCGGAATAAGCAGTGAAGAACTGCTCTTAGTGAAATGCGGAAATACGGCAGGTAAATATTATATATTTCTGAATGATGGTCTTTCTGAAGAGGATGTAAACAGGATATTTCAAGCGACAGGAATAACAGAAATACCGACATCTGCTCCAGTGACTTCACCGGAAATAGAACAGTCTGTTCCGACACCCGAAACATAAAAAATAGCGCATGAATGCGTTATTATAAACAGCAATTTAAACCAGAGATTATAGACCCCATCGTTTTACGTGGGAATATGAAAGGGATGTATTTTTATGAAAAGAACAAGAATTTTAGCAGCAATCATGTCAGTAACAATGATGTCATCGTTTATGCTTCCGGCAGTTTATGCGGAAGATGCAGGAGTAGAATCCAGAACACCGGGTATCGGTACATATGAAGATGTACTTCCAAGTGGAATAGTAGAGCGGATCAATGGCAATATTAAAGACGTTGTTGATTCATTCGGAGAAGATGCACTGGTTTTTGAGTATCCTGATTATTACGGAAATCAGGACAAGCACAGTTACTTTGTAATCACCAAAGATCTGAATTGCTATTATTTTTATACTGATAGTAAGTATTCAGCAGTAACGATGCGTGAAGGAACAGAACCGCCTGTTAGTAAGATAACCGGAAAGATTAAAGACAGAAAAGAATATCAGGATATGTTCTACAGAATAGAAGGAACAGATCAGTATTTATTCAACTTTTACAGACAGTTTAATGCTGAGGATGTAGATACTGTTTACGATATTCTGAAAAATGATGAGAATGTTCTTGCTATTGAGGAACGTGAAGATGTAGTAAGTGCAGCAATTGACTGCGATACTATTGTTGTCAGATCAGAAATGTCTGTTGATGATTTTATAAGTCAGTATCCTGAATTTGCACTTGGTTATGCTGAAGATGGTTTTGTTCGTGATAACTATAACTACTGTGTGAAAATTAAGAAGCTGCCCCTGGGAATAAAACGTGATCCTTCTTATTATTCCGGAGTGTATGAAGCCTTAAAGCGTCTTACAGAGAGCGGAACGGAATTTGATTTTAATATTGGTATATTAGAGAATACACCAGATAAGATCGCTACTGATTCAAAGGTGATCTATGAAGCTGACGCGTCACAGATAAAACAGCTTATACAAAACTTTATCGATCAGAACTATAAAGGCGATGCCTGGATAACAGAAGCTTCTAAATCAGATAAAGAAGAATATGGTATTCTATATTATGTGCAATTTCGTAGTCCAAGAACAAACGAACCATGGTTTGATTATGATGCAATAACCAGTGAGTTTGAAAAGTTTTTCAAAGAACATAATATTGATCCTTCAAGTGTTCCTGTTGGTTTTAATGAGGGTAATGCTCCTGTTTCTGAAAAAATAGGGGATGTTGATCTTAACGGAACAATCGATGTTACAGACCTTACAGATATTTCACTTGCACTTTTAGGCGATAAGGAACTTAAAGCTGACCAGCAGAAGGCTGCTGACATTGACGGTGACGGAGCCGTAACTCTTGCTGATCTTGCAAGACTTCAGCAGTATCTTTCAAAGAAGATAGATAAACTGTGATAATGAGTTGATTACGACAAAAACTGACCCAGATATATCAAATATTATTTGGGTCAGTTGATACTTTGAAAATGAAAAGGGGATGATACCAGTGAAGTAAGATAATATTTTATTTGTACGCAAATTTATGAGAAAACAGAAGTTAGAAAAATTAACAGGGGGAATTTATTATGAATATCTTTAAGAAAATAACAACAGGAGTTTTAGCATTGACAATTGGGATGTGTGCGATTCCATCTGCTGTTTCTGCAAGTATGAATGAATCATATCGCAAAGGCGATATTGATGGTGACGGTGATGTTGACAATGTGGATTCAGCTTATCTTTCAAACTTTTTAAGCGGTATTAAAGGGTCAGCAAATAATCAGATGTCTCAAAGACTTGATGTTGATCTAAGCGGGATAATTGACAAACTTGACAAAGAATTACTTTCGAATATGTTGGTCAATGGTGCAAGTCCGATCTATTATTGTTATGAAGATTCAAATGCAGGCGTACCGCCTCAGCAAACTTTGAGTTATCGAAAATACGATGCTCAAACTGGAACGAAAGTAGGAGATAACTATACGCTTTCGCCAGTAAGTAATATTTCAACAACTTCTAAAGTTGAGCCGGAAATCGAAAGAGGCACTGATTATACTAACCCCGGAATAGTAAAAATTAATGCAACTGAACCGGGAGTAACAGGTTGGACTGGAACAGGATTTGTTGTAGGATCAAATAAAATATTAACTGCAGCTCATTGCGTTTATAATACGCATACTAATACACCGTTTTGTAATATCTCTATTGATGTTTATGATGGTCCGGGTTATTCAGCAAATAATTATTCAGCTAACTATTACCACATTCCTGAAAATTATCATTTAGCCCCTGATTACGTGAGTTACTGTGATTATGCAATAATTACAGTTGATCATACATTTAGCAGTGACTATATAATGAATCTCGGCGTTGCTAGAGATAAGCTAAAGAATAATACATCGTCATCAGTTTATTATAACTATAATGATAATGGGGTTAATAGACTAGGCATTTTTTACACCTACTATAACCATTGGGCAGAAATGGGATGCTTGAAGCGTAATGATCCAAATCAATCATTGGGTGTGCTTATGACAGATAACGTATTTTATTGCAGTACATTATGTGCGGGAGGATACAGCGGCTGTCCTGCGTATGCCGAAACAGAGGATGATTTTAAAAGTGTTATAGGAATTTGTAGTGGCAGATTTGATACACCTACGTATTACTATAGCGTTTGTAAAAGAATAGATACTAATATTCTTCAGTTTGCACTGAACAACCCGAATTTGACATAACAGTTAGTAGAGAGGAAGATGCATTATGAAAAGTATAATTGGTGCTTTAATTTCAGGTGCTGTTTTGTTTTCAACGCTTATACCGATTTCTTTTGTCAATGCTGAAGCGACAGAACAGTCAAGCACTCCTGGCATTGAGGAGTGGAAAAATCCATCTGGAGTAATCAGACAAATTGAAGGTATAGACTTTGATGATTTTATTAAATCATTTGGAGAGGATGTATATATATATAGCGATAGTAAAAATGTGGTGTTGGTTGAACCTGATGGCAAAAAACATCATTTTAGTACCACTAATGTATGGAACAGAAAATATTCGGTTGTAAAAATGCAGGCAGGTGTAGAACCACCTGTGAAAGATATAAATGAGAAAATAGGCAACGGGGAACCTTTGAATGTGACTTTTTATAGATATCCCGATACCGATGAATACAGATTTCTGGATTTGAATGAAGAAGAGCATGAAAAAATAATTGAAATTCTGAAGAAAAATCCGGATGTTATCTCAATTGAGAATCGTAGTGAAGTAACTGAAGATGTTTTTCGTTTAGAAAACCTAACAGTTAATGGCAATATAGACCCGGATAAATTTATAAAAGATTATCCGGAACTGGATCTTTCGCAGCAAACAGGTGACAGCGGAGTACCGATTAAAACCGGTGACAGTTTTTCTTTTAAATTTAATGAATATGCTACTTCTCATGAATTGTACGATGCTTTGATTAGACTGAACAAAAGCGGTATAGTTTTATGAGATTGGATCGTTAATTGCCTTATCATCAGGTAGTGTTTGTGCAGAAATGGTTGATGTTCTGTATTCGGCTGATGAATATATTGTAGGCGATGTGAATTCAGACTCTGCAATAGATGTTACTGATATTACGGAACTTTCGCTTAGCCTGATTGGTGATAAAGAATTGACGAACAAGCAAGGAAAAGCTGCTGACGTTGACGGTGATGGAGCTGTTACACTCGCTGACCTTGCAAGACTTCAGCAGTATCTTTCAAAGAAAATTGATAAACTGTGATAATGAGTTGATTACGACAAAAACTGACCCAGATATATCAAATATTATTTGGGTCAGTTGATACTTTGAAAATGAAAAGGGGATGATACCAGTGAAGTAAGATAATATTTTATTTGTACGCAAATTTATGAGAAAACAGAAGTTAGAAAAATTAACAGGGGGAATTTATTATGAATATCTTTAAGAAAATAACTGCTGGTATCGTAGCGGGAGCTATGAGTGTGGGAATGGCTAGTACAACTGTCAGTGCAAACAGTACGAATTATCTCAGAGGAGATATTGATGGTGATGGTACGGTAGCTCTTACAGATCTGGCTTATCTGGCTAATTTCCTTAGTGGAAACAAAGGTTCTGCTGATAACCATATGTCACAGCGCCTTGATGTTGATATGAGTGGAATAATCGATATTCTTGATCAGAATATGCTTTCTCAGATTATTTTAGGTAGCATTACTCCAAATACAATCTATTACGAAAGTACAAACAACGGAATCCCAGCACAGAATACACTTTACTATCAGAAGTTTGATGCTCAGACAGGTGGACAGATAGGAAGTGCTTATCCTTTAAGTCCGGTATCAACAATTCCTAATTATGCTCCTAAAGGAATAATCGGAACCGACGACCGATACATTGATTATTCAAATAGTGGAGTTGTTAGAATTACCAGTTCAATTGGTCAGGGGAGCGGATTTATAGTTGATGATAATCTTATTCTTACAGCGGCACATGTTGTTTATGGTGCTACAAATGTTAGTTATACTTTGTTTAATGCTAACGGAACACCTAAAGCTACATATTCAGCTGCAAGTTATCATGTTCCGTCAAACTATATAAGCGGTAGTGATGTTGATTACGATTATGCATTAATAGTTGTTAATCAGGATCTTTCAGATTACAGAGTAATAAATTTAGGTGTTTCAAGAGATAAACTAAAGAATAATATTACGTCTTCAGTTTATCTTAATTATGCTTCAAAGCTTGGAATATATGTTACGGGTTATGTTTCTAATACAGGATATACTGGAATAGGAAACTTAGCAAATAATTATCTTACAAATACTTTGGTGCAATATAATACGGATACCGTTCCTGGTGAGAGTGGTTCACCTGTATATGTTAAAACTTCCAGTGGCGACATGATAGCCATAGGTGTACACAGAGGAGTTGGCGTTGCTAATTCTTATAATCAGGGTAAGAGAATCGATACAGACGTAATACATTTTATTTATAACAATCCAAATATCTAAAACAGAAAACAGTTGTAAAATTTTAGTGTGTTAGATTTTTTTATCATAAAGTGCGAACTGCTTAACTAAACCCTTAACTTAGTAAGAAAGAACTTAATAACGCAAAGGCGGAAGTCTCCGATAAAGAGATTTCCGCCTTTTCAGCATATAAAAGGTATCAGGCATCGCGATGCCTGATACTATCGAATAGCTGGTTACTATTCACGGCCAAATAATGTAAAATAGAATGAATGATAATAGTGCTGAAAACATTGAAAATGCGATGTTTTCAGCACTGTTTTTTTACGTAAAAAAGCACAAAAAAAACAGTGGTATTTGTTTAAATAGATACCAATAAAACTATTGACATTTTTGTTGGTATGTGATATAATAATAAGTACCAAGTATAGAAAGGAAGCTGAAATCATGTCGATTGTACGCTACACAGATAAGAAAACCGGAAGAGTGGTTCTTTATGAATCAACATCACACTACGACCCTGTAACCAAACAATCAAGACCAATACGCAAGTATCTTGGAGTTGAAGATCCGGTAACGGGAGAACTGATACCGTCTACAGGAAAGCCGGGCCGAAAGGCTAAATCAGAATCAAATAGCAATACTGTTGAAACGAAGGTAACAGCAGAACCGGATTACAAGGAAATCATAAAAAAACTAAAAGAAGAAAGTATACAGAAAGATAAAAGAATCAGCGAACTTGAAAAACAAAATGCTATTCTGAAAAATCACTTACTGAACATAAAGGAATCAGCAGAAAGAGCGCTGGAACAGAAATAAAACAGAACAGGAAGCAAGCTATGAACAGGCAGTTTTTTATCAATACATCATTACAATATGAAAATAAAAGACTTAAATGTCTGGTAAAAGAATTTGAAAATGGTGACAGGTATAAAAAACTGCAGCATAATCATCACCTCATATATCTTGGATATCAGAGGCGGATAAAACAGCTTAGCAGAGAAGTTCAGTCATCAAAAAATACAGTGAAGAAAGTACTGGATATCTGGTACGAACAGCTTGTAATTGAATGTGAAAATCATACAAAAGAGCTTAATGAAAAAATAGATACAATCTGTAAATTAAGACAGGAAAACTATGATTTGTACTGTGAGTATCAAAAAAAGCTTGCTAAGAAGGATGAAGAATATCAAAAAGCACTTGACGAGAAAGACGCTACAATAGAAACACTTAAAGCCGAAATCCGGCATATGAAAGCGGTACAGGACAGAGATGGAACCAATACATCTCTGCCTACATCGCAGACACCAATCGGGAAATCAAAAGCAAGACCAAACAGCAGAGAAGAAACCGATAATTTCAAAGGAGGCCAAACAGGGCATAAAAGATCAGAGCTTGAACCACCTGCAGAAGAAGCAATAACTGATATAGCGGAACATTGTTTAACTGAAGATGACTGTTGCCCGAAATGCAAAAAAGATGAGTTTGAATATACCGGAAAAACAGAAAACCGCTATGAAATAGAAGTAGAAGTTAAAGTAAAGAGAGTGAAGCATAAGTATTACGTCTACAAATGTAAGAATTGCGGGACCCTGGTGATCAGCAGAACGGCACCTGAAAAAAGAACTAAAGTAAGATATGGAGCAAACGTACAGGCAATGATACTTGTTTTGCTGAATATTATGAATTCGTCAATAAATAAGGTTCCTGTATTCTTTCAGGGCATAACAAACGGAGAGATCAGTCCGAGTGAAGGGTATGTAGCTAAAGTACAGGCCAGAGCCGCCAAAGCACTGGCAGTTTTTCATAATGATTTGCGAAGGGAGTTACTTAAAAGACTGCTCATTTACTGGGATGATACCGTGGTTTACGCCGATACTAAAAGAATCTGCCTGAGATTTTACGGAGACGAAAGAATCGCGTTCTTTGTAGCCCATGAAAACAAAGATATGAACGGAATTCTTCTGGATGGAATACTTGAAAATCTTTCTGCTGAAACATCTGTTATGCATGATCATAACAGCATCAATTACAATGAACGTTTTGTGTTCATAAATATTGAGTGTAATGCACATTTGCAGCGCGATCTTCAGAAACTTGCAGATGAAACCAATCATGAAGTACTGCTTGAAATAAAAGCATTGATATCAGCAACGATAAAAGACCGAAAGAATCTGATACAAGCAGGAACAACACGATTTGATGATGGATATCTTGAAAATTTTGAAAGCAAGCTTACAGAACTTCTGCAAAGAGCAGAAACGCTGGCAGAAGCGAATACATCAAAATATTCAGGCGGTCCGGAACGCGCTCTGATACGCAGAATCATAAAATATCGCAGCAATTACTTCGCCTGGGTATATGATTTCAGTCTGCCTACAACAAATAATCTCTCAGAACGAGCACTACGTGGGACGAAAACAAAAATGAAGGTGTCAGGTCAGTTCTCATCTTCAAAAACAGCAAATAACTATGCAATGATTCGTACATACATTGAAACATGCCGAAGAAATGGAATCAACGAATATGATGCATTAACAAGATTATGTGATGGTAACCCATATACTGTCGAAGAAATATTTGCTGAATGTGAATAAGAAAAAATACAGCACCATCAGGCCGGTAATAAAACCGGTCCAGTGGTGTTGTTTTCTTTTGCGCTGGAAAAATTAGGCCGTGAATAGTAACAATAGCTGCCGAAGGCAGCTCACCATTTTGTATTTTACCTTGATTTATGGGAATCAATATGGTATAATAATGTCAGTAAACATCAAAGAAAGTAAAAGCAGTTATGAACAATGATTTATTGGAAAAAGCAGCTTCAGAATCTGAAACTGAAAAACTGGAACATGAAAAGAATCTTCAGATAATCGAGGGTTATCGTCCTATCGATGATTCATTTATGAGGGAACTTTTCAGAGATGACATTCCGCTGACGGAATACGTCCTGCGTATAATCACCGGAATAAAAGACCTGAATATAATAAGATCAGAAACACAGTACGATCTGCATCATATTGCCGGAGCACGTTCCTTAAGACTTGATGTTCTTGGAACAGACAGCAAAGGAAGACAGATCAATCTTGAAGTACAGAGAGCTGATGCGGGCGCTACTTCTTACAGAGCACGTTATCATTCCAGCGCTCTTGATATTGAGTTTATCAAACCAAATGAAGAAGTCACCGTTCTTCCTGAAACATACGTAATTTTCATTACCGAAAATGATGTAAAGGGAAAAGGAAAACTCATCTATCAGTACGAACGTCGTGAAAAGGACGGTTCAGAACTCGGTGACGATACACACATAATTTATGTAAATGGAGCATACGACAAAGATGGAGATACCTCCGATCTTGCCAAGCTTGTACATGATTTCAGATGCTCACAGGCGAAAGATATGCTTACCAAACCTCTTGCAGATAAAACAAGAATGCTAAAGGAAACACCGGAAGGAGTTGATACTATGTGTAAGGCTATTGAAGAAAACAATAAAAGAATTATTAGGAACAACAAAATCGAAATAGCAGTTAATTTTATTCGGTTAGGTAAAAATTCATATGATGAAATAGCAGAAGCAACAGGTCTTACTGTAGAAGAAGTTGAAAAGCTTGCAGAAACTCTGAACCACAGTGCATGATGGTTGTTTTATAAAACATAACAATAAAATGCGGAAGTCTCGGCACAGAGAGATTTCCGCATTTTCTATATGCTGAAAAGGTCTCAGGCATCGCGATGCCTGAGACTATCAATTAGCTGCCGAAGGCAGCTCACCTTTTGTGAGCCCCTGACATGCGTAGCGGACAAACAAAGGACAAAACCCTTTTTCGGACAAAAAAGAAAAGCTCAGAAACAGCGTAAAAGTAGTATTTCTGAGCTTTTTGATTTGGTGACCCGTACGGGAATTGAAAATATCGGCGCACTTTTCGTGACTTATCGGGATATGTGAAAATGTACGAAAATACTAGGTTTCAGAACAATTCACAAAAGTCCGTTTATGCTGTTTTATGCTAAGGAAACGCTGAATAAGTCGTGATATAATAAAATATCCTTGTAATATTGGAATAATATTGAAATGCGAATCGCTATTCGAGCATTTACCTCATTTTTTTATTATTTTTTGCGGAATTAATCCGCATTAGGGTACACTTACCCCTTGCAAAATTCTGCAGTTCTTCCTGCACGAGAACACATCAGCAAATTTGCTGATGCGAATAGAAAATTGAATCTATTCATGTTCTTTTTTATTCCTTTGTATGCTACTTTTGAGTATCCAAATGTATTCTTTACAATGAGGAAAGCATGTTCCACTTTGCATCTTACTGATGACTTATCATGCTCCATCTTTTTATCCCAGTTAATACCGTTATAGTCATCTGAGGTTTTTAAACTTGACGGTCTTTTATTGATTTCAAACTTCATGTTTTTATGATGCTCATCCTGTTTTATGGCATTCTGTGCCGGAACACCAAGATAACCAGAATCGCCGTACATTATTTCATCATCATTGCGAATAAGCTTAGATGCTTCAGTGGAATCATGCACATTTGCCGCTGTTCCGGTTATTGTATGCACATATCCTGTTCCAGCATCTACTCCAGCATGTACCTTCATTCCATGATACCACTGATTGCCTTTCTTAGTCTGATGCATTTCAGGATCACGTTCTCCCTTGGCATTCTTTGTTGAACTTGGTGCTGCAATTATTGTTGCGTCAACAATTGTACCACCATGCATGATAAGTCCTGCCTTTTCAAGTCGATCATTAACGTCCTTGAAAATAGCGTCGCCGATATTATGTTCTTCAAGAAGATGTCGAAACTTCAGTAATGTTGTTGCATCCGGAACTTGTTCATGCATAAAATTTATTTTCATGAATTTTCTCATTGCATAGCTATCATAAATAGCATCTTCGACACCTTCATCTGATAGATTGAACCAATCCTGAAGAAGATACATTCTAAGCATGGTCTCGATACCTTTTACAGGTCTGCCATGATTACCTGACGGATAGTAAGGAGCGATTATCTGAATCCATGAATCCCATGGAATTATCTCTTCCATTCTATTAAGAAACGCTTCTTTTTTTCCCTGACGCTTTCTAAGGGAATATTCCATATCGCTGAAACTTAACTGTCCGTTCATATCAAAATACCTCGCATAATATATTTTATTAACTACATTATATCATATATACGATAATTTGTCAATACTAACGTCGATTAAATCAGCGTTTCCCTAAGTTTTCGTATCATTAGCGGACAAACAGCGGACAAAAAACAATTGACATACCCTTGTGCATATTTGTTTTTTACCTTGATTTATGGAAATCAATATGGTATAATAATGTCAGAAAACATCAAAGAAAGTAATAGCAGTTATGAACAATGATTTATTGAAAAAAGCAGCTTCAGAATCTGAAACTGAAAAACTGGAACATGAAAAGAATCTTCAGATAATCGAGGGTTATCGTCCTATCGATGATTCATTTATGAGGGAACTTTTCAGAGATGACATTCCGCTGACGGAATACGTCCTGCGTATAATCACCGGAATAAAAGACCTGAATATAATAAGATCAGAAACACAGTACGATCTGCATCATATTGCTGGAGCACGTTCCTTAAGACTTGATGTTCTTGGAACAGACAGCAAAGGAAGACAGATCAATCTTGAAGTACAGAGAGCTGATGCGGGCGCTACTTCTTACAGAGCACGTTATCATTCCAGCGCTCTTGATATTGAATTTATCAAACCAAATGAAGAAGTCACCGTTCTTCCTGAAACATACGTAATTTTCATTACCGAAAATGATGTTAAGGGAAAAGGAAAACTGATTTATCAGTACGAACGCCGTGAAAAGGACGGTTCAGAACTCGGTGACGATACACACATAATTTATGTAAATGGAGCATACGACAAAGATGGAGATACATCCGATCTTGCAAAGCTTGTGCATGATTTCAGATGCTCACAGGCGAAAGATATGCTTACCAAACCGCTTGCAGATAAAACAAGAATGCTAAAGGAAACACCGGAAGGAGTTGATACTATGTGTAAGGCTATTGAAGAAAACAATAAAAGAATACTTAAAAACAAAGAAATCGAAATTGCGGTTAATCTTATTCGGCTAGGTAAAAATTCATATGATGAAATAGCAGAAGCAACCGGTCTTACTGTAGAAGAAGTTGAAAAACTTGCAGAAACTCTGAACCACAGTGCCTGATGATATGATTTATTCACGATAACGCATTTACCAGTAAACAAACGATTTACATACCAAAGCAGCAAAGCTCTCGGAAAACGCAGCCAGCGTAATCTGAGAGCTTTATTATTGTCATTATCTACAACTATTTTGCGGATTAATTGTGACATCTTACAAACTTGAATTTGATGAGTCACAAACGGTTCGGAACGTACACTATATTATTAGAAGGCCTTCAACAGAGTCACAGGGAGGTGTATGATTCTGGAAGATGAAAAAATAATTGATCTTTACTGGGAACGATCTGAAAATGCAATTACGGAGACAGATAAAAAATACAGGGAACGATGTTTGCATGTAGCAAGGTCAATCCTGAATGATAATTCAGATGCTGAAGAATGTCTGAATGATACTTATCTTACAGCGTGGAATCTGATTCCACCGGAAAAACCTGAAATACTGTCTGCATTTCTGTTCAGAATCATACGGAATCATTCACTGAACAGACTGAGAACTCTTAACCGGGACAAGAGAAAAAGAGATTTAACCTTTTCTCTTGACGAACTCGGTGAATGCATGGACAGCAGGAGTGTTACTGAAGAAAATTTTGATGAGACCGAGGTCTTAAATGCGATCAATGATTTTCTTCGCACTCTTAATAAAGATAATCGGTTTATTTTAGTCAGAAGATATTGGTTTTTTGACAGCATTGCAGATATTTCAAAGCGTTCTTCAATGACAGAGGAGAATGTAAGAGCCAGACTTTCAAGACTGAGAAAGCGGCTTAAAAAGTATCTGAAAAAGAAGGTGGGGCTATAATGACAACAGAAAAGCTCAGAGATATTTTTGGAAAGATAGATGATGAATTTATAGAAGAAGCGGAAAACTATGTGCCGGAACATAAAATCAGAAAACCGATATATATAATTGCACCGGCGTCGGCTGCAGTCATTGCTTTATGTACCTGTATTTATTATCATAATGAAGCTAATCGTATAAAGCAACCTGAGATAAATAACAGTTATGTTGTGACCACTGATTATACCGAAAAAGTGCAGGAAACAGAAATATCAGATACAGTGCCATGTACAGACGATACAGCAGATACAGCAAATGTAAATACTGAAGTATCTAAAATCGGATACGATGAAGGCACACAATACATCGTAACAATTTCTGAAAAATCAGAGCCACAGTCTGAAAGCGAAGGAAGCTATAGCGAAAGGTCTGTAATAACACCAGAATCATTTGAAAATAATCCGGATTCTTTAGAATCGAATACTGAATTCAATTGTTCAACAGAAGCAGCTGAAAACCTTGAAACCGAAAGCCAGGCAGAAAAAACGGTAATCGCATCTCCGGACAATAATATATTTACCGAAGAAGAAACAATATCTTCTTCACCAGTTACAAGTGAGATTACTGTTCCACAATCATCTGATATATCAAGTACAATTTCCAATAGGTTTGATGTCCGTGATTTTCCTTTTATTTTGAAAGATAATGAAGGGCATAAATATTACAGGCAACAAATAGTGGATAAAAATCAAACTGAAAATTTTATTCAGAATAGAATTTTGTATGATCCAGATGATAATGAATACGAGGTCAGTGAATATTATTTTAAAGATAATGTCGATGAAAATATACTGGTCATATACTTTGAAAAAAAGAATAGTTATGTGGTATATTTGAATGTTAATAATGCGTGACTTCTTGTTCCAGCTTAATTATGGTAAAGAATAGCGATATAACTTTAACAGGAGTGTGATTTATATGAAAAAAGGTCTAAGAATTATTTCAGGAATAGCAGCAACGCTCATGTTTTCTCAGTCATTAACTAACATTGCTTTTGCTGCTAGTGATGCTTTTTCGCAATACAGTTTCATATATGATCTTGTGGATGAACTTACAGATTATATGAAAAACAATATGGGTAAGGTTGATATTATTGTTACCGACCACCCATAATGTCGTCCAATAGGCACTGTATCTTGTCACGCAGGCAACAGTTCTGTCAAGGGAAATGTACAAGATTCTGGAAAGTCAGTCCTGCAACTGCGGCCCAGACACGGAATGCTCACGGGAAAACCAACGCGATAAACCCATCCTTCGGGCACGCGGTAACAAATAATAGAAAACGGCATCGTTCCGATTCGAATTTCGGGATGATGCCGTCTGTGTTTTTATCTATAAAAATGATATAATAATTGTATTAACCTTTAGAAAGGAATAAACGATAGCTGTTTTGATCGTCATAACTCGCAATTATGACACAGCTATCGTCCCTCAACAATGAAAAGTATATCATTTTTTCGTGAAAAAGTCAAGGACGGAATCGTCGAAATTACAGGAACAAATTCACCTGTTTGTCCAATTTGCGGCAAACCAATGAAGTCACACGGAAGGTGCAGACGGTATCTGCGCGTATCCGGCGAAGAGCGAATCACTCTGTCTCTCAGAGTTTTCTACTGCCCGGAATGCGACCGTTATCACCGCGAGCTTCCGGATTACGTTGCTCCTTACAAACATCTCAGTACTGAAATAATAGCTGAAATATATGATGGTCTTGACAACTATGATGTTGATGACAGCACGATAATACGCATCCGAAACTGGGTAAGAAAGTTCCTGAATTTTGGTTCTGCGACTGTCAGAAGACTTAAAATTGAGCATCCTGCACTGGTCGTCAGAAGCAGTTTTGAATCAACATTTGACACGCTCACCTATTTTGTCAGAATAGTCGTAAATTCCAATGAATGGAAGTTCATTAGTTCGCCTGTCATTTCAGTCTGACCTGTACTATGATAGAGATATCAACTACAAGGAGGTACCTCTATGGACATGAAAAATCAGAAACTGGCAAAAGAGATAGCTGAACAGCGTGTGATCATGATAGCGCCACTGCTTGATACCACTCTGTCTCAGGATGAGTATTACGGCAAGCGCCGGGAATTAGCTGATACGTTTGAAGTATCAACAAGAACACTCCAGCGCTATGTGGATGCGTATAACGGAAATGGAATCGACGGATTAAAACCCAAAGGGAAAGTACCGGAACAGAATACCGTGATCACTAAGGAGATCCTGGAAGAGGCAATCCGTCTGCGCCGTGAAGTTCCGTCACGAAGCGTCCCTACCATCATCCAGATACTTGAACTTGAAAACAAGGTCGAAGTTGGCATGCTGAAACGAACGACGCTTCAGCGTGCACTATCAAGGGCGGGTTATTCATCTCAGATGATGAAGACCTATCAGGATCATGGATACGGTTCACAGCGTTTTGCCAGAGTTCATCGCTGTGACTTGTGGCAGGGAGACCTGAAATACGGACCAACGCTGACTATCGACGGAAAGCCGCAGCCAACGTACATGTCGTGTCTGATTGACGATGCAACACGTTACATTGTTCATGCTGAGTTTTATGGAGATATGGAGCAGAGCATTGTTGAGGATACACTGAAGAAAGGCATTCAGAAATTTGGACTTCCCCGTCGTATCTACTTCGACAACGGTTCACAGTATCGTACCCAATGGATGAAGCGTGCATGCAGTCTTCTGAGTATTAAACTGCTGTATGCTAAACCGCGTAATCCTCAGGGTAAAGGAAAACAGGAACGCTTCAACCATACCGTTGACTCGTTCATTGAAGAGGTAAACCTGAACCGTCCTGACAGCATAGAAGAACTGAACAGACTGTTTAACGCCTGGCTCTCTGAATGTTACCACAGTAAAATACACAGTGCACTCGGAATAACCCCGGAACAGGCATTCAAATGCGATTCCATGCCATTACGCTATCCGGATGATGCAATACTCTCAACTGCTTTCCTGCACTGTGAAACCCGTAAAGTTAACAAGTCAGGATGTATCAGCTTCATGGGTAAAGATTATGATGTTGGCGTTCTTTATGCCGGACAGCAGGTGGATGTTGTTTATGATCCTCAGAATATTGCACGTGTAAGGATTGAAGCAAAGAATCATGAACCGTTTTACGCTGAACCGGCTAAGGTAGGTACACACGTTGCTAAAAAACCGAAACGTGCTGAAATTGAAAGTATCCCAGCGGATTCTTCAAGACTTCTTGATGCTGTTACAAAGAGCGCCGGGGAAAAGGAACGTCGAGCTATTATTTCGTATTCACAGGTATTGGAGGGTGCTGAAAATGTTTGAAATGTTTTATGGTATGCAGCATACACCGTTTACGCGCGGTATTCCATCTGATCAGCTGCACAGAACACATCAGAATACTGAAGTTTTCAGTCGTCTGATCATCACTGCACAGAAACAGTCATTCGCACTGCTGATTGGTGAACCAGGTACCGGCAAGACAAGTACACTTCGTCGTTTAAAGGATGAACTTCCTGAATCAGAGTACATGGTTCTGTACGTTTCTGATTCAAAACTGACTCCGCGAAGCTTCTACAACTATCTCCTGAACCAGCTCGGATGCAAATCCGAATTTCATCGCAATGCAGCGAGAAACGCTTTGCATAAGCAGATTGAAATAATGAGGAATATGCAGAAACGTAAAGTGGTCGTGATTCTTGACGAAGCACATCTGTTGCCAAAAGAAATGCTTGAAGAGGCCCGCTTTCTTCTGAATTACAAAATGGATTCCGAAAATCCAATGGCACTAATACTTTCGGGTCAGACTGAACTCTGGGACAAACTCCGTCTTTCCGCATACAGAGCCATTCTTGAAAGAGTAGATGTTGAATGCTTTCTTACTCCTATGGATTTTTCAGAAACCAAGCAGTACATTGAATCACAGCTTCATTATGCCGGACAGGAAAATCCTGTCTTCACTGAAGATGCAATGAAATCTATTTTTACTTTTTCAGGCGGAAATCCACGACTCGTAAACCGTGCCTGCAGTCAGTCACTTATCTATGGTGCACAGATGAAACAGACCTGTATCGACAGCAAATCTGTAGATATTGTACTTGAAAACGAAGTAACCGGAGCCGGTCACTGATTATCTGATGTTGCGGTTCAACTTGATTAACGGGCTTTTGCCCACAATGGAGGATAGGGCAACGCTGGGGAGCGACCTGAGCGCCATGTGGGATTTTGCCGAGAGCATAGCTCTCTAGATTGAAATTGACACCTCCGTGCTGGGGGTGTCAGTTTGTTTTTCCAATTCAGTTGACAAAATACTGTCCCTGCCCTGACAAAATACATTCACTTTTGGATGACAGGATAGGTGGGCGCTAACAATTATATCTGTTGGTGATCAGCTTGATCTTAAAGCACCAGAAAACAGTAAAGTAAAAGTTATTGTCGGTGACGAAGAATCAGCTGAAAAAGTTGAGAAATATGTTTGCGATTTAGGTTATGAGAAGGAAATACTGAATATTGTGATTGATTCTAATTTCAGACCAGTGCCTGATGCTGGGGATAATTCTGAAAAGATCACTTTTAATGATTATGAGTTTGTTTACGAAATATTAAATGTAGTGACCGAACTGATGAATAACAATAAAGACGTTGATATTCGTTCAGCTGGTGATAAACTAGATTTGGAAACACCAGAAAACAGTAAAGTAGAGGTAAGAGTAGGAAGCGTAGAATCGTTACAGACTGTAAAGGAATATGTTATTAATCGTGGATATTCAGAAAATAGCCTAAGTGTTATAGTTGACCCAGCATTTCAGCCGGTGCCTGATGGAAACGCTGTATGTTTCGGGGATTTAAATTCAGATCAAACAATCGATGTAACAGATCTTACAGAACTTTCACTTGCACTTTTAGGTGATAAGGAACTTACAGAAGATCAACAGAAGGCTGCTGACATTGACGGGGATGGATCAGTAACACTCGCCGACCTTGCAAGACTTCAGCAGTTTCTTTCAAAGAAAATTGATAAACTGTGATAACGAGTTGATTACGACAAAAACTGACCCAGATATATCAAATATTATTTGGGTCAGTTGATACTTTGAATATGAAAAGGGGATGATTCCAGTGAAGTAAGATAATATTTTATTTGTACGCAAATTTATGAGAAAACAGAAGTTAGAAAAATTAACAGGGGGAATTTATTATGAATATAGTGTTGGCCAAAGAATAAATACGGATGTATTACATTTTGCGTTTAATAATCCATACTTGTAATAATAGGGAGTGATCAACATGACTAAAAAATTTATTTCTATTCTCTTAACAGTTTCGTTGGTATGTGGCTCAGCATTTTCTGCTGCTGATATATATGCTTCCGAAAGCACTTTAACAGCAGGGATAGAGTCGTGGAAGGAATACAGTGGCACACGAAAAAGGATATCCGGGACAGTAGAGGATGTTATAGGATCTCTAAAATCCGGAACGGTAGTTATAGACTGTCAGGGTGCTTACGGAGATGGCTTCCTCGCATTTACACCGGACGAACGTCACAGTTACTATACTAAAGGCTCAAAATACTCCATAGTAACAATGGCTGAAGGAACGGAACCACCTGTTAAAGAGATCAATGAGAAAATCGGTGCATCAGATAACTACGAAGTTAAGTTCTACAGAATAGATGACAGCGATGAATACGGATTTTTTCGTACTTGATAACGAATATAAAGATACTGTTTATGATCTTTTAAAACATAACAGTAATGTGGTGAAAATAGAGGAATGTCAGAGTATTCTTGAATGTGAATCTGCACTCACAAATTTCTGTATAAAAACCGATCTTTCCATAGATGAGGTTTATGAGGAATATCCTGGACTTTTACTCGAAAATGGACGTAAGCTTCGCGAATCAGATAAAGACTGGTGTGATGCTCCGGAAGACTGGAGTTATGTATTTTCATGCAAGGGAAGAAAAGATACCGAGACATATCCTTCGTTTTACAGTTCAATAAAGAAACTTCATGATAATAACATTCCGTTCGGATATGATGTTCTTATCGCTACAGAATATGGTCGTCAGCAGTCTGCAACAAGTTCAGAACTGATTTATAACGCAGCCAATACTGTTATAGTTGGTGATGTCGATTGTAATACATTGATTGACGTAACTGATCTTACCGATCTTTCTCTTGCCCTTATTGGCGATAAGGAACTTACAGAAGATCAGCAGAAGGCAGCTGACATTGACGGTGACGGATCAGTAACTCTTGCCGACCTTGCAAGACTCCAGCAGTATCTTTCAAAGAAAATTGATAAACTGTGATAATGAGCTAATTACAGCTTTGTTATTGCAGAACACACCTAAATCATTATGCTGAAATGGTGCAGGAACAATACAAAGGTACCAAATGCATTAATTATTACATATTTGAATTAGAAAGTAGTGTGGTTTTATGAATAAAAAAACAAAATCAACTGTAACAGCAGTAATGCTTTCCGTTTTAACTATGCTGCGGATTAATTCGCTTACAGTTTATGCAGAAGAAACGGATACTTTTAATTTATCCGAAGGATTCTTTTCATTATACAATAATCCTGAGTTCCCGGGTTTTTCTTAGTCTACATCACAGGATTGTAGTTACAAGCGCATGATAATTCACGCAGATACGTAATTTATTTGAATATCCACTTGATTTCTGACATGAAAAATGATATAATGTAGATATAATAAATTTAGTCTACATCATTTGCTGTGAGGGAATCATGTATATAAACTATAATATCGTAAACGGTAAAGAATATGGAACAGTGACTGCATCTGTTCGAAAAGGAAAAAGTGTTTCAAAAGGCAAACAAATATATCTCGGAAGAGTAATAGACAAGGAAAATGGTATATTCAAAAATCGTGAAAGAGGGTTGTTTAAATACGATCTTGCAACAGATTCATACAGTTCTGTTTCAGCAGATTTTGAAGAGCCAAAAGACCAGCGAAAAACAAAGTATCAAAAACGTCCAGTTCTGATAGTATCTTTCGGAGATATATATTTACTTGATTCATTCATGAACAAAAGTGGAATTATGTCAGCAGTGAATGCAATCAATTATAAAAATCAGGATACCCTTCATGCGCTGGTTGCTTACTACATATTAACAACATACTCCAACTGTCATGCAGAAGACTGGTGGGAACTTACATATGCCAGATATCTTTATCCTAAAGCACAGATGGCATCTCAGAGAATAAGCGATGCACTCGCTGATATAGGCAGTGAAGATGCTAAGCGCCACTTCTTCAAGGAATACTTTAAGTTTCTTTCCTTAAAAAAAGACGCAGATGAATCAAATGAAATTGATGACGGTATACTTATTGATAGTTCAGGGCTTCCAAATTCTATACATTTTCCATTAACCGCCGTAAGCAATCATAACGGAATAATCAGTGAGGAACTGAGGCTCATTTACGTTGTTCAGCAGCACACTGGAATGCCGTTGTTTTTCAGATATGTTGCAGGTAATGTTATCGATGTAAGTACAATAACAAGAACTATAGCTGAACTAAAAGCGAATGGCATAAATACCAAATTTGCGATTCTTGATGCCGGATATTATACAGGAGTAAATGCCGATGCACTTCTTGATTCAGGAATTTCTTTTATGGCTCGAATGAAAAGTAATTTCAAGGTGTACAAACGAATCGTAAGTGAACATCTTAATAATCTGATGATTAAGGAAAATGCAGTGATATTCAACAAACGACTTATCTATATCAAATGCGTTCCATGTGAAATAGGTCAGAAAGAAAATCGTAAAGCATACGCTTTCCTGTGTAAGGATATGACGGCATACAATGAAGGACAGAAAAATGCTATTGCAAGAGCTGAAGATGAAAGTCTTACAGCATCAGATATTTATGATGATTTACAAAGGCAAGGAGTATTTGTGATTGTATCAACCAGAAAAGTTGCAGTCGAAAAAATACTGCCTCTTTATTATATGCGTGATCAGGTTGAAAAAATATTTGAGCTATGCAAACAGGGAGGTAAAATACTTCCGATTAACGTAGAGTCAGAAGCAACATTACGTGGGCATTTGATGTTGACTTTTATTGCAACTGTTGTACTTAAAATGATGAGTGACAAGCTAAGAAATACTGCCTTGACAACTGAATCTGTGTTTATGAATTTACATGAACAGCATGCCATCGTGTATGACAAGGAATTTGTAACAACAGAACCGATTAAGAAAATGAACGATGCATACAAGGCTTTTAAAATTCAATGTCCTGTTTCTATAAAACGTCTGCTTGATAATGTAGACTAAAAAATTCTCGGGAACTTAGGATAATGAAATAAAACCAGCTGACGTTGATTACAGTCTGTTTGATAAATTTCTCAAGTATAGTTTGCTTGTTTCTGACAAAAATACTCTTTCACCGGAACAACTTAATTTATGTGAAAAGATTTTTACGACAGAACGTACATATATGACTGTAACTTGCAACAACGCACGTGAAACTTTAAAAAAAGGAACTTTACCAAAAAGAATAGATCTGAATAGTTCGAGAATCATCAAATCTCTTGCGGATTTACAGTCTATTCCGTATGAACTCACAATGATTTTTCCAGAGTTTAAATATTACTATTTCCGAGGAGCAGGTGGAGATTATTCCTCTTACAGTGAATATTGGCTTGATGAGAATGGCACTGAGCGTATCATATGTTCATCCGATCTCAGTCAACCTGTATATGAAATAACAGTCAAGAGCAAACTCGATCCTTATAAAGAAGATGAATTACTCGAATACTGTTACAACAGATCGATTGAGCTTCATACGGATGCGATTGAATGCAGTGACGGAAGATATAAATATAGTGGTGTTATTAAATCCACTAACTCTTCCGATAATTCTGATATTAAAGTTTTTACTTCGGGCATCTGGAAATATGAAGTGATGGATGATAATACCGCTATTATTGTTGACTGCGACTTGCCTAAATATGATGCAGCAGAATTGATCAAAGAACCATTTGTTCTTCCGGATAAACTGGATGATCATATAGTTTCCGGCTTATACGCTGGCCTGAAAGGCACTGGAATTACTAAACTCGTTGTTCCGGACAATTACAAATATATAAATGAACTTATAGGTCTTGACAATCTTACAGAACTGGTTATTGATTCTCCTGACCTGGTTTTACATTCGTCTAGTATAGTATCATGCAAAAAGCTGGAGAAGCTTACTCTTAACGTTGATTCAATTGAAGAAAATATGCTTTTAGGTTGTTATGCTTTAAAAACGATTGATATAAAAGGCGCAACAGGTATTTCATGTGACGCTTTCCATAATATTGAATCACTTAGCGAAGTCACCCTTCCTGCAAAAGGACTAAAGTATATCGGACAAGATGCATTTGTAGGAACATCATTAAAAGAACTATATGTTCCAGAGGACGTAGAAATTGCAGGCATGTTAAAGACTCCTTATATGACGTCTGAAGGTAAATTGGTAGATCCTCTTACAGAAGATAATATTAAAATAGTTAATGATGAGTGTGTAATATTATCTTATTACAATACAGAGGGACAGAGTTATGCTGTCGCTAATAAATGCAAATTCTCACCAATGGATAATCTGAATTATGGAGATTTAACCGGTGATGGAGCATACAATAGTATTGATGTCTTAACACTTCAGAAATGGCTGCTTGGAAATCAGAACTCCAAATTATCAAATTGGGAATATGCAGATTTCAGTAAAAACGGAAAACTCGATATTGCTGATTTTTGTTTAATCAAGAGTAATCTCGTTAAATAAAAGCATATTTATGTTTTTGCTATGTTTGAAATTTATAAATCAGGCGGAAGTGTCACAATGAATTTCCGCCTTTTTATTTTTGATGCAACTGAAACAATATTAAGTTTACTCAGCCTCTGCTTCCAGCCCGTACACAAAACTCATAACGTCCTGCTTCATCTTATCATAGAATGCATCAAGTTCCTTGTCAGGCAGCCGATGATCCATTTCGTATTCGGACAGCTTTTCGGTCATAAAAGCAGTAAACACCTTGCGTTGCCGGTCGAACCTCTCTACAAGCAGAGGGTTATCAAGAACTCCTGAAGAAAGTTTGGTCTTCTGCTGTCCGATATAGTTACTGAGTCTTGTGCTGTATATTTTATAGGTACTGTTTTCCCTTGAACGCCTTTTGGCATTTTTAATCTCACGCTGATATACATTCTGACATTCCTCGGCATCACAGCATACGCTGTTTCTGATGCCGAGGAATTTTTGGCTGCAGTATTTACAGTCACATACATACAGCTTCAGCTTATGGATAGCAAAGCTGAAATCATAGAAGAAGTTCACAAGTGCGGTGTCGGCTACGGTGTATATATCGTTACGGTCATTTCCGCGTATGATTATCTTATCAAAACTGAGGCGAAATGCTTTTATATCGCTTTCGGAGTTGAAGTCAAAATTCCAGTCGTCACGCATGACCTCGCGAATATGGTTGAAAACTTCACTGACGTGTTCAGTGGACTTCTTCAGGGCACGGGTATTTAAGAATGCTCCTGCCTTTTCTATGTTCTTTCTCGTTTCAGTGAACAAATCACGAAGTGTATCAGAATAATAGCGTGTAAAGAAGTTGAAGCTGTTCAGCCGGTTATCGTCAAAACGCTCCAGTATCTTACTGTAAACTGCAGCTCTGCCGTTTATAGCTCCGATAAGCTCGTCAGTGAGCTGCTCATAGTCAAGGAACCCATTTCGGAACTCCGTTATGTCTCTGAATATATCATCAAAACTGATAACGCTGTATGCATCTCCGGAAATATTTCTCCATACGCTTTCGTTATCTTCAGTAACAACAAATATCACATTTTTAGCCTGCTCGTCAATGCGATAGAGCAGGATTTTTTTATTTTTACTCATATCATGTTCCTTCCCTGTAACGTAAAAGATAAAATACGTTACGATAATTATATCATTTAAACCTTTAGAAGTCAAGATAATAACGGATAATGCAAGATACGTTACAGCAAAATCAAAGTAATTAACGTAATTTACACGAATTATAACGTGTTATTATAGATTGATAAGATGCCGTTATGGTAAACTTGGATTGTCGGGAGAAAAAGACACCTGATAGTGGAACAGCACACCCTATGCCGACCGAAGCCTTTATAGATGCGTATCTGTAAAATTTGAAAAGAAAGGAAATGATGAATCGTTGACTAATGAAATCAGATGGGTTAAACCCACACCGCTCCGTTCTGACGGAGCAAATCTTTTGAAGTTCCCTGTAAACGCACTTCCGCCTGTTATAGCTGATATGGCAGATGCGGTAGCAGCTACAACATCAACAGATGTAGCAATGGCCGGAACTTCAATTCTTTCAGCAGTGAGCTACTGTTTTTCAGGGGTATATCGTATGGCAGCAAAGCGTGATCATACAGAACCGCTTGTGCTTGATACCCTCACGATTGCAGAACCGAGCTTCAAAAAGTCTCCTGTTATTTCTCTTATAAAGAAACCGTACACTGACTTTACCCGTGACTGGAACAAAAAGCACACACAGGAATACTTCACGGCTCAGTCAAAACGTAAACTGCTGGAAAACAAGCTTGAAGCACTTGAAAAGAAGAATGATGTTACCGCTGAGGAGATCGCTGACCTGCAAATAAAACTCAGTAATATCCCTGCAGGTAACTTACGCAGAATAACAGTGGACGATGTTACTCCGGAATCACTTGTAAAGCTGCTTGAAGAAAACGGAACACTTCTTATGATATCTGATGAAGCTGGTATGCTCGGTAATTTCAGCGGACGGTACAGCAATAACATTCCTAACCTTGATTTGCTTTTAAAGACATGGAACGGTGAGACCTATATCAGTGACAGAGCGACCAGATCAAGCATTATTCTTCCGAAGCCTTACATGAGTATTTGTCTTGCGTGTCAGCCTTATGTTTTTGAAGGTTTGATCAGCAATCCCACTTTCCGTGGCAGCGGTCTTACTGCACGTTTTCTATATTGTTTCCCTGAAAGCAATATCGGTTTTCGCAAGTATGATACCCCGGCTGTTCCTGAAGCTGTATCAGAGAATTACAGGGAGCTGATATGCAAGCTTCTCAGTGTAAAATTCGCTTATCATGATGAAACAGAACAGTATCTGCACTTTGACAGTAAGGCTTACAGTGAGTTCGTTGACTACTACAACAACTTTATCGAACCGCATCTCATTACCGATATGGCGTTCTGCAAAGACTGGGGTGGAAAATATCACGGTGAACTGCTTCGCCTGTGCGGTATCATTCACTGTATCAGGTGTGCTCTGAATAATAGCAATCCTGCTGAAACACCTGTTACGCTTGATACGTTCTGCAATGCTGTCGAGATAGGTGAATACTTCCGTGAACAGGCAATATATGCTTACAGTCTCGGTGACGTTGACCTCGGAACGATAAAAGCAGAGAAAGTACTCGCAAAGATACGTTCCAGACACATTACTAATATCCGGCAGAACGATCTTTACAAGCTGTGCAGATGTACTCTGTTCAGGAACGCTGCTGACTTCGGTGAGACTATGGATATGCTGGAGGAATACAATTATCTCCGCCGTGAAAAAGTTGAAGGAGCAAACGGAAACAACAAAAGCGGAACTATGGTTTTTATAAATCCGCTTATCTGAACAATCAGCATTATCGGCATTTTCGGATTTCGATTGTGCTGAAAATGCTGATAGTTCATGAATTCGCAAACGTAAACAAAAGAAATATGGAGGATGGTCAAAATGAATACTACAGAAAAGAAAGCAATCGTAGACAACATTCTGGAACTGCTTATTCAGCTTACAGAAGATGGTGAAAGCACTGCTACGCAGAACGTCAAAGCACCAGTCGAAAATAAAGTCGAAATGCTGACTATAAAAGAAAGTGCTGCACTCATCAGCGGACTTTCTGAACACACAGTTCGTCAGCTTGTGAGACAAGGCAAGGTCAAGTCAGTAAGAACCGGTGCAGGAAAGAACGGAAAAATACTCGTGAACAAAACTGACCTTGTGGAATATTTTCAGGGAAAGGGTGCGTGATAATAAAGTGATGCGGTTTCTGCAGCTGAAACGGTTATGGTACAACGAAAGCATAACCGCAGATCCGGCGGGCGAAGCCGCCGGAAAAAGCCCCGCAGGGCGACATAGTTCTTCTGATAGACTTTCAAGGCTGTCGGAAGTACTATGGAGTTACAAGCGGCGCGTACGCCCTTTGTAATCGGTGCTTCGCACCGTTCTGAAGCTTGCCTGTGCATGCTGTAATGAGAGCCCGTCAGGGCGATTGATCAGCAAAGGCGATGAGCCTTTTGCGTATGATTTACGCCCGACAGGGCGTTATAAAAATGAATCTGCCCTGTTTCAGGGCGTACCATTCTGCCTCTCGTAAGAGGTGGTGATATTGAAAAATCGGTCACGATTTTTTGTTCATATAAAAAAAAGTATAAAGGAAAGGAATTTCAAAATGAAAGAAAAAAGACTGACTTTTAGCCAGGGCAAGGGTTCGATTTCCCATAACAATCGTGAGTTTGTTGCGAACAATGTTGATCTACTCCGTACTCCGGATAATATAACTTTTATCGCACAGCCTATAGCCGAAGCATATGATCAGCTTTTCAGGGAATCAACTGAAAGATACAATGCAAAACAGACCAGAAACGACCGTAAGATTAGTAATTACTATGAACATCTTTTCGGATGCAAGCCATGCAGTACTATAAAAGTCAATGCACTCGATCAGAAAAGTTTTTACGAAGTTATCGTTCAGGTCGGCAAAAAAGAAGATACAGGTATCGGAACCGGAGACGATAAGATTGCAGCTGAAATTCTGAAAGAATACATGGAAGGTTTTCAGAAACGTAATCCTAACTTCTATGTCTTCAATGCTGTTCTCCATATGGATGAAGCCACGCCACATCTTCATTTCGACTATATTCCCGTCGGTCACTACAAGCGTGGTCAGGACACACAGAACGGTATAGCTCAGGCTTTGAAAGAAATGGGATGGGGCGGCGGTAAAATGGCTATTGCAAGATGGCGTGATTCGGAGACCGAAGTGCTTAACAATATCTGCCGTGAACACGGTATTGAACCTCTCCCTCCTGAAGAATCCAGAGGAACGCTTGAAGTAGAAGAATACAAGGAACAGCGCAGGAAGGCTGATGCACTGGCGGCAGAAAACGTTCAGGTTAGTGCAGAACTTAATGAATCCAAATCTGAACTTGAAAAAATTACAAAGAAGAAAGTAGATATAGAGAAGATTGAGAATATTGAAGTTAAAGAATCTGTGTTTGGCAAGAAAGTTACTCTTTCCAGAGAAAACTACGATAAGCTTAATGATGCTGCAAAAAAGTATGTCGCAATGGAGAAGAACACCAAAAAGCTCAGAAAGGAACGTGACAATGCCGTTCAGGAATGTATTGCTGTAAAGAAGCAGCTTGAAACGGTTTCCTCGGAACTTTCCGTTTATAAAAAGAAAGAAGAGAACAGTCACTGTTTTACCCGTGAAAAACTGAATGCAGAAAGCAGACGAATAAAAAGAGAGGAACAGCTTAATACTGATCTTCAAAAGGCAAAAGCCTTTATTTCAGCCTGCGGACTGGCTGATGAATTTGAACATTATAGAAACAACAGACACAGAAGTTCTGAATTAGAATAAAAAGAGGCTCTTCATTAACATGTGTGGAAATAAAATCGCAGAAAAAGCCGTAAAAAATTGAAAAAGCATATGATATCTGTTATGATTTTTTTGACGAGAAAAAATTAAAACAGGAGATACCATATGCTTTGTAATAATTATATCAAAAAAATCTTAAATGTCAAGTATACAGCGATAGATAAAACTGTATTTGAAGACGACACGTTTATCATTCAGGTCCATGCAACCAAAGGACATCAGTGCAGATGCGGAATCTGCGGCAGGAAATGTAAAGTATATGATGCAGGAAACTATGGAGCAAGAACGTGGCGAGCATGTGACTGGTCAACATACAAAGTGATACTTGTAGCCCCATCATGCAGAGTCAGGTGTCCTGAACACGGAGTAGTTACATGTCAGTTTCCGTGGGCAAGGCATAACTCAGGTTTCACCTATGATTTTGAGCAGATAACAGCCTGGCTGGCTGTTAATTGTTCTAAAGTTGCAGTTTCAGAATTCATGAGAATTTCATGGGGTACCGTTGGAGCAATCGTTAAAAGAGTAAACGATGCACTTGATACTGACCCTGAAAAAAGATTTAATAATCTCTTTAGAATCGGTGTAGATGAAACAAGCTACAAGAAAGGTCATAAATACATAACGACGGTGATAAACCATGATACCGGAAAGGTGATATGGGCATCTGAAGGTCATGGTAAAAGTGTGTTTTCTTCATTCTTTGATCAGCTAACAGAAGAACAGAGAGCAAACATACAACTCGTATCCGGAGACGGAGCTAAATGGATTGATGAATGTATAAAAGAATACTGTCCAAACGCTGAGCGCTGTGTAGATCCTTTTCACGTAATCAGCTGGGCAATGGAAGCACTTGACGATATGCGCGTAGATACATGGCGTTCAATCAAAAAGGAAGTAGCACTATGTAAAAGACCAGCCAAACGTGGTCGTAAGCCCAAGGATACTCCGAAGACGATTGACGTTGCTAAAGAAATAAAGACATCCAAGCTCATATTAGGAAAGTCGATGGAAAAACTCACGTCCAGGCAAGCTGACAAGATTGACTGGATATCGAAAACAGATCCTAAACTATTCAGAGCTTACAAACTTAAAGAAGCGCTTAGATACGTCTTTCATAGTGATACAGCTGAGGAGGCTGAAGAAAAACTTGATGCATGGATTAAGTGGGCAAGACATTGTCGTTTGCCAAAGTTTGTTGAGCTACAAAAGAAAATCAATCGTCATAGAAAATCGATTCTGAACACGATAAAATATCATCTTTCGAACGCAAGAGTTGAAGCAATTAACAACAAGATAAAACTATCTATACGTATGGCCTATGGCTTCAGAAATATCGATAACATGTTAGCTATGATAATGCTGAGATGCTCAGGCATTGATGTTAGACTGCCTTGGAATTAGCGTTCATCCTTCTTCTGCAATTAGAAATTGTAGCATATGTGAATATCAGTATCAAGGGTGCAAGCACCGCTACGCGGAAACCCTTGACACTGATATCCACACACGCTGGTTTCTCTAATAGCAGCAAAAGGATAAAGAACAGAGGCGGAAAAGTTACCACACATATTAACGATGCCTCTAAAAAGAACGAGCAAAAGAAGTTATATGGCATACCCTGTAAAGATATTTCATATCTATTGACAGTTTCCGATTATTGCGCTAAGATTAAAGAAGTACAAGGGTATGTCATAGATTTTGGGAGGTAATCTATGGCAACGATAAAGAAACGCGGCGGCAGCTATCTTATAAGAGTAAGCTGCGGCTATGATGTAAACGGTAAACACATGGAACAGTCCATGACATGGAAACCCGATGAGGGCATGAGCAGGAAGCAGATTGAAAAGGAACTTAACCGTCAGGCGGTCATGTTTGAGGAATCTGTCAGCCACGGCTACAAGGCATCTGCTATGAAGTTTCAGGAGCTTGCTGAGGAGTGGTTCGAGAGTTATGCTAAGAACGCGCTCAGAAGTACTACCTATGAGAGAATGATTCAGCTCACGCATCGTGTCTATCCTGCAATAGGTCATCTGCGTATTGACAAGATCACAGCAAGACAGCTACAGAGTTTTGTAAATTCTCTTGCCAAAGAGGGAGCAAACGAAAAGACCGGCAAGCCTCTTGCTCCGAAAACGATACGTCATAATCTGAGTTTCATCTCGGACGTGTTCAGCTATGCAGTTCGTATGGATCTTGTGGCGGAAAATCCGTGCAGAAAAGTGACAGTCCCTAAAGGTGAAGTCAGGGAGAAGCAGATCTATTCCCAGGAAGAGATAGCGAAGCTCCTTACCGCAATAAACGGTGAAGATACGAAGTACAGAGCTTTCTTCTATCTGATAGCATACAGTGGTTTACGCAGAAGTGAGATGCTCGGTCTGGAATGGAAAGACGTTGATTTTGAGAATAACATTATCAGCGTAAGGAGGACAAGTAATTACACGTCCGGTCGTGGTATCTATACCGATACGACAAAGACAAGACGTTCAAAGCGTGTTCTCAAGATCAGTTCGTACATTATGGATATTCTCAGAGAACTGAAAGCTGAGCATGATGAAGAAGCACTCCGTATCGGAGACAAATGGGTGAACAGTGACAGACTCTTTGTAAAATGGAACGGTGAACCTATGAACAATCAGACCCCTTACGGCTGGCTGAAAGAGTTCTGTGAAAAGAACGAAATGCCTTTCTATGGTATCCACAGCTTCCGTCACTTCGCAGCTTCTGCTCTTATTTCATCAGGGCTGGATGTTGTAACTGTATCCGGTGCGTTAGGGCACTGTAACTCAGGAACGACACTTAATGTTTATGCTCATATGTTCCAGACTGCACAGGCAAGAGTAGCTCAGGCAATGGACGGAGCTTTCAGTTTTTTACCTGTTGAAGATACAGTAAGTTAAAACAATAATGTCCGCTACAAAATCCGAATAGCGGACAAGTAGCGGACAAACGCATTTTTCAGTATAAAAGAAAACCTCGGAAACGGCTATATTGCGGCGTTTCCGAGACTTATGATTGGTGACCCGTACGGGAATTGAACCCATGATTCCGCCGTGAAAGGGCAGCGTCTTAACCTCTTGACCAACGGGCCATATAATAGCGGCAGTGGGATTCGAACCTACGACCAATCGGGTATGAACCGAGTACTCTAGCCAACTGAGCTATGCCGCCATACTTGATGTCGTTTGTCGTTTTGCGTTTCCCACAAGCGACTATTTTATTATACATTGTCCGGACCTAAATGTCAATGCTTTTTTCAGATTTTTTTCAGAAAAATTCATGTTTGTTAATCTTTAATATAAAGTTCACTTTTCTTCCTGCCAGTGTTGGAAAAACAACCATTGATGTAATCTGTGAAAGTAAAAAACAACACCCTTCCGCTATCGTATATAAAGACACACGGAATGCTGATGCATTCTGATATGTCTGCGAAAATATGATAACTCCGGAAGGGTGATATTTTTTATTTTTTACGTCTGTGATAGCTCACAAAATCAAATCTTATCTGTTCAGTTATGAACTCCAGCATATCGGTCATCGAATTCATCAGATTGTCGATGGTCTCGGTGTCGATGTCCAGCGGAATGTCGGCCGGATACCTTGTTTCAATGTAGAAACGGTTGAGCGATGAGCTCTGACCTACCCACTGGTTGAAATGCTCGTCACACATGGCAGCCTGCTTGCACAGCCAGGTCAGGTTGTGTCCGTCATACAGCTTGTGCTTCTTGAACAGCAGATACCCCTTAAGTGCCTTTTCGATGCACTGCTGGCAGTGAAATGCTGCAGAATTGTAGCACCTTGTGTCCTTGATGAGATTCTTGGCAGCGAGAAAGTCAAGATTGGCGTGAAACAGCCAGTCAAAGTACCTTCTGCTGTCGCTATCTCTATAACTTCTCCCCATAAATATAAGCTCCTGTATTATTTATTTTCCATGCAAATGATCCCACGTCATCCTTAAAAGCATCCCATTCCGACTGCTTGTAGAGAACGAGATCATACGGAATTTCACTGTCGATCTGCATGTAAAGGCGGCATTCAAGATCAGCTACGCTTTCATCGCCGTCAGGAACGATGACCACCAGCTTGAAACTTACAAGCTCACCGTCAGTATTTACTTTGTTGCTTACCAGAATAATGCTCTGAGGCTCGCAGAGTCTTCTGACTTCCTCCGCTATTCTGTTTATTGACTGATTATCACTCATATCATAAAATTCCTTTCAGGAATGCTGCAGCAGAAGATTCTGCTGCAAACTTTTTTAATGAAACTCTGATTAAATCGTCAGTCCGGCTTCGCCGGACTGACGGGTGAGGAGATACGGGGCTTCGCCCCGTGCCCCAGGCTGATTTATGAATAAATCAGCCTATCCTTAACTGTTTCTCCGTTTATCATTACGAAATCAGGCGAACTCATTACGTCAAGCGGATCGGAACTGTAGAGCTGAATGTCTGCGTCCTTACCCTTTTCAATGCTTCCCACCCTGTCTGAAATGCCGCATATCTCAGCTGCGTTCACAGTGACCGCACGAAGCGCCTCGTCACGGTCGAGTCCGCCCTTTACAGCAAGTGCCGCGTTAAGAGCCAGATACTGTATCGGCACCACCGGATGATCGGTGCAGATGGCGACCTTCACTCCGTTTTTATGAAGCACACCGGCAGTTTTTATGTCCTGACCTGCAAGTTCCGGCTTTGACCGGTCCCCTATGACCGGACCGATGACCGCACATGCACCGTCTTCAGCAAGAAGATCAGCGATCTTATGCGCCTCGGTCGCATGTATGAGAACCGTGTCCAGTCCGTACTGCTTCGAAATGCGCACTGCCGTGAGAATGTCATCAGCACGGTGACAGTGGAAATGTGCCTTTATCTCCTTTTTCAGAAGCGGCACCGTTGCGTCAAGCTTGGCGTCGAACTCCGGAAGATCGTTGTTTTCGCTGTCCTTTTCGTAATCATTCAGATCGTCGAGATATTTTTTCGCCTTGACCAGATGCTCCCTTATAAGTCCGGCTGTGGCCATTCTTGTAACCGGAGTCTCGTCGCGGTCGTTGTATGCCGTTTTCGGATTTTCACCGAGCGCAAACTTCATACCGGCGTTTTTTATCATCATCTTCTCGATGCGCCTGCCGTTCGTCTTAAGCGCACATATAACGCCGCCGATGGCATTTGCGCTCCCCGGAGAGCTCAGAACCGTCGTCACGCCGGCCTCCCTGGCCTCCTCAAAACAGAAGTCAAAAGGATTGATACCGTCTGCCGCCAGAAGATTCGGTGTTACCGGATCAGTTTCCTCATTGCAGTCGTCAGCCTCGAAACCGAGCGCGTTTCCGACTATTCCGAGATGAGTGTGTGCGTCAATGAATCCCGGGACAAGAAGCCTTCCGCCTGCGTCGATATCAGATGAAGAAACTTTCGTCTCACCGGCACCCGTACCGGTTATTTTTCCGTTTTCAATGCTCACCCAGCCGTTTTCAATAACGGTGTGCTGCTTATCCATAGTGCATATTCTTGCGTTGTATATTATCAGTGGTATCACCCTGTTTCTTTACAATAACTTATGAAGACCCGGTCAGTCAGTGATCAGTACAGGGAACTTCACCCTGCGTTCCTGCCGTATCCTTTATTTATCAGATATACGGATTATCTCGTCACAGATAAGTTCCGGTGTCCTGTCAGCATCCACTCTGACTGATGCGTTTTTCAGATAAATATCATGTCTTTTATCAAAGATCTCATGAAGCTGATCCTTTGTGTTGTTTGCCACCAGCGGACGGTGCGGGTCGTCCTTTATTCTGTCATAGCATACTTCAAAAGGAATGTCGAGGAAGAAAACTGTTCCGTTCTCCCTTGCGATGCGCGCACTGTTGTCATTAATAATAGTACCGCCGCCGCAGGCAACCACTGAATTTTCAGCAGACAGATCCTTTACGGCTTTTGCTTCCTTTTCCCTGAAATATTCTTCACCCTTCGAAGCGAAGATCTCGGGAATGGACATCTTTTCAGTTTCCTCGATGTAGTCGTCAAGATCAGTAAACTTAAGATCTGTTTTCTGTGCGAAAAGCTTTCCTACAGTTGATTTTCCGCATCCCATAAACCCGCAGAGATAGATCGTCATTTAAACTCCCCCGCAATTATCTTATTGGTCTTTTCAATGATTTCCTGTACCTGTGCCTCGGTGTAGGATGAGCCGTTCCAGATCTCGTGAGCCTTTACTGCCTGGTAAACGAGCATTGCAGTACCGTTCACAGCAGTCTTGCCGAACGATTCAGCTATCTGAAGGAGCTTTGTCTTTACAGGATTGTAAACAGCGTCAAACACGCCGCCGCATCTGCCGATAAGTTCAGTAGAAACCGGGCATGCGTCCGTCTTAGGATACATTCCGACAGGAGTAGCGTTTACGATGAGATCAAAAGAGCCGTTGATGCTGTCGATGAGCTTTACGTAGATCTTGCTGTCAGGAGCGAGAAAATGGATCTCGTCGGTAAGAGCAGCTGCTGCCTGTGCAGCTTCCGGAATTATGCCGATAGTAAGCTCCGCACCGTGAAGTGCAGCCTCGATTGCCATCATTCTTCCGACACCGCCGCATCCTGCAAGAAGCACCCTTCCTGAAAGATTAAGGTTCTTCGCCTTTACTGAAAGAAGGAATCCGTCACAGTCAGTGTTGTAGCCGACAGCCTTTCCGTCCCTGTTGTGAACACAGTTTACTGAATTGTAACGCTTGGCTGAAGCATCAAGTTCATCAACGTAAGGAATGATATCTCTTTTATAAGGGATAGTAATGTTGTAGCCGTTGAGCTTCCTGAGATCATTCATTCTGTCCGCAAAGTTTTCAGCAGGGATATCAGTACAGTCGTACTCAGCCTCTATTCCGCTTATCTTAAAAAGTTCATCGTGAATAAAAGGCGACATTGAATGTCCGAGAGGATGGCCTATTAATGTGTATTTCTGCATTTTAAACGATCCTTTCAAATTTATTTTTTATGCAGGGACCGGAGAACTGTCATCACAGTTCCCGGCAATATGTTCAGACTATCAGAACTCAGCGTTTTCGATTGATTCGGCAGTGTCACAGTTGAATGCTGTCACGTCTTCAAGAGTCTTCTTTACAAGACCTGTAAGTGTTCTGCCAGGTCCGAGTTCGATGTATTTGTCAAAACCGGCTTCCTTTACAGCAGCGAGTTCATCGGTAAAGAGAACAGGGGAAACAACATGCTTTGCAAGAAGTGAAGGCATGTCAGAGAAATCAGTAAGTTCAGCACCGAGAAGGTTTGAGAAGAACTTAACTGAAGGAGCATTAAACTTAATATTCTTTATTTTCTCATGGAATTCTTCACTTGCAGGCTTCATGATCTCAGAATGGAAAGCTGATTCCGTCTTAAGCACAGCCACTCTTGCCTTGAGTTCGGCAAACTTTTCACAAGCCTTGTCAACTGCAGCGCTTTCACCGGCAATTACAGTCTGGGCAGGTGAGTTGTAGTTTACAGGAACTACATATCCGTCAACAGATTCGCACACTTCGCGTACTTTGTCAGCCGTGAGCTTGAGGATAGCTGCCATTTTTCCGTCAGTTGCGGATGCGACTCTGTCAAAAGCTTCAGCACGGGCCTTTATTACCCTGAAACCGTCTTCGGGGGAAAGCATGCCTGAAGCCACGAAAGCAGCGTATTCACCGAGTGAGTGACCTGCAACGGCGTCAAACTTAAGCCCGTTCTTCTTTGCAGCCTCAAAGCACATAAGCTCCATGGCCATGATAGCAGGCTGTGCGTATACAGTTCTTGAAAGTTCAGTAAAGCTTTCGTCGAAGCATACCTTTTCAAGATCGTAGCCGAGGATCTCTGATCCTGTCTTCATTACTGCAGCAGCTTCAGGATATTTTTCAAAAATATCCTTGCCCATTCCTGCGTACTGTGCACCCTGGCCTGCAAATAGAATTATGTTCATAAACAATATCCTTCCTTATAGTTATATTGCACTATTTTTTTTATGCTCCGTAAGTCAAATTTTACAGAACATTTAAACTTAATTGGTTTTAACAGCATTGCGTCGCTGTCCGGTTGCAAATATTTCAAAAATAGTATAAAATAGAAGTTGAGTAGTGTTTACTCTTGGAATATATTTGCAAAGGTTTGTTAATAACAAACTACATTAATTATCATAACACAAATCGATAGATAATACAATCTATAGAAAATGAAAATATTTTTCGTTTTCTGTCAGCCGGCAGACACAGAACACTCATATCGTCTGCACAGGTGCCGGCAGTAAATTATCAGTGAAACCAGAATACTTCTGATATTCACTGCATCACAGGAGGAAATTTTATTGCAGGGTATAAAAATTTCAGGCATTGCTTCATATATTCCTGAAACCGTCATTGAAAACAATGATTTTACATCATTCATTGAAACAAACGACGAATGGATCACAACACGCACAGGTATAAAGACCAGACACTGTGCAATGAACATGCCTACGTGGAAAATGGGCAGCCTCGCTGCCAGAAAGGCAATAGAAAGATCCGGTATTTCCGGCGACGAAATAGATCTCATAATCTGCTCGACTGTTACACCGGACACACTCATTCCTTCAACTGCCTGTCTTATTCAGAATGAACTCGGTCTTAACGGCTGTCAGGCTTTCGATATAAACAGTGCCTGTTCCGGTTTTGTTTATGCCGTTGACATGGCACATAAATATATTTCTGCCGGCTCCGCAAGAAACGTTCTTGTAGTCAGTGCCGAGTCTCTTTCCAGAGTCGCTGACTACACAGACCGTTCATCATGCATACTCTTCGGCGACGGATCAGCAGCTGCTGTAATTTCACCGTGCGAAGGAAAATTCAGCAGTGTTATCGGTGCTGACGGAAGCGGTGCAGGATTCCTCAGAGCTTCAAGTGTGCACCCGGTCACACATCCGCTTTTTGCAGTAAAAGGCATTGAACCTGAAACAGATGAAAACGACCACGGCCAGCTTTATCAGGACGGCAAGGAAGTATATAAATTCGCAGTGGCAACTCTGCCGAGAATAATCGGAGAAGTTCTTGAAAAAGCCGGACTTACTGCTGATGACATCGACAGCATAGTCCCTCATCAGGCAAATATCCGAATCATCCAGACAGCTGCATCAAAGCTCGGTCTGCCGATGGAAAAATTCTTTTTAAACATAGAAAAATACGGTAACACTTCAAGTGCAAGCATCCCGATAGCACTTACGGAAGCTGTTGAGACCGGATTTATAAAACGCGGTGACAAAATAGTTCTCGCAGGTTTCGGTGCAGGACTCACCTACGGCGCAATATGCATGGAATTCTGATCACAGATCACTGTTCCGCACATAATCACAAAATAAATACTGCCGTATGCACAGCGCATGACGGTATACGGTAAGGAAAATCAGATTTTTTATTACCGAATCACAAAGGAAAAACGGAGGATCAGACAATGGCACGTACAGCAATTATTACAGGTGCAGCCCAGGGTATCGGCGCTGCAATCGCAAGAAGACTCGCAAAGGACGGCATCAATATAGCTGTCAACTGCATCAATCAGGAACAGGTAGACACACAGGGAAATAAACTTGCAGAAGAACTCCGCAGCTACGGTGTTGAAGCTGAATGTTTCATTGCAGACGTATCTGACTACGATCAGTGCGGTAAAATGGTCGATGCTGTAAAGGAACGTTTCGGTACTATCGACTGCCTCGTAAACAACGCAGGTATCACACGCGACGGTCTTCTCGTAAGAATGTCAGAAGAAAACTACGACAGCGTTATCGCAGTAAACCAGAAGAGCGTTTACAACATGATGAAGCACGTAAGTGCTGTAATGATCAAGCAGAAAGGCGGCAGAGTAGTAAGCCTTTCATCAGTTGCCGGCGTACACGGCAACCCTGGTCAGTTCAACTATTCAGCTTCAAAGGCTGCTATAATCGGTATGACAATGTCAGCTGCAAAGGAACTCGGTTCAAGAAATA
This sequence comes from Ruminococcus sp. HUN007, assembly GCF_000712055.1. Classification (NCBI taxonomy): domain Bacteria; kingdom Bacillati; phylum Bacillota; class Clostridia; order Eubacteriales; family Oscillospiraceae; genus Ruminococcus; species Ruminococcus sp. HUN007. The sequence goes on from NZ_JOOA01000002.1 coordinate 2,024,136, forward strand.
TCAATGTAAATGCAGTTGCTCCGGGATTTATCGAAACACCAATGACTGACAAACTTACTGACGAACAGAAGAAGGGCATTTTAAGTGCAGTTGCAATGAGAAGATACGGCAAGGCTGAAGAAGTGGCAAACGTTGTTGCATTCCTTCTTTCTGACGATGCTTCATATGTAACAGGCCAGGTCATCGAGATCTCAGGCGGCCTTTCAATGTAACAGTCAGTGTTCCATTTAATTTTAGTTTTGTAAGGAGATGTTTTTTTGAGGCGGGTAGTAATCACAGGAATGGGTACAGTAAACTCTCTTGGAAAGAATAAAGATGAGTTCTGGGACAGTATCTCGCACGGTAAACTCGGATTTTCATATGTTGACAAATTCGATGTTTCAGATTTTGATGTAAAAATAGTAAGTCAGGTAAAGGACTTTGTACCTGATGAATGTATAGACAAGAAAGAACAGCGACGCACAGACCGTTTCACTCAGTTTGCAGTAACAGCTGCAATGGAAGCAATGCGCGACTGCGGTTCCGACCTTAAAGATCTTGATCCTTACAGAGTAGGCGTTATCATAGGATGCGGAATCGGCGGACTCGAACTGACAACTGAAGAACATAAAAAATATCTTGAAAAAGGTCCGGGCAAGATCTCAGTATTCTACGTTCCGATGATGATTGGCAACATGGCTGCAGGTACAATCGCCATGAAGACAGGCTTCAAGGGCGACAACTTCGCTACAGTAACAGCCTGTGCATCATCAACACATGCTATCGGCGAAGCTTTCAGAAAGATCAAGGACGGCTACATGGATGCTGCGCTCTGCGGCGGTACTGAAAGCTGCATAACAAAATTTGCCCTCGGTGGATTCAACAACATGAAGGCTCTTTCAAGATCAACAGACCTCGAAAGATGCTCTATTCCGTTTGACAAGGAAAGAAACGGCTTCGTACTCGGCGAAGGAAGCGCCGTACTTGTACTTGAAGAGTACGAACACGCAAAGGCAAGAGGCGCAGAAATCTACGCTGAGATTGCTGGATACGGCGCAACAGGCGATGCATACCACATGACCTCACCTTCACCGGAAGGCGATGCAGCCGCACGTGCAATGGTAAACGCATACACAGAAGCCGGTCTCAAGGCTGAGGATGTCGTATATGTCAATGCTCACGGTACATCAACAGGTCTTAACGACAAGTACGAAACAACAGCGATCAAAAAGGCTTTCGGCGACCATGCTGCAAACCTTAAGATAAATTCAACAAAATCAATGCTCGGTCACCTTCTCGGTGCTGCCGGAGCAGTTGAAGCCGTTGCTACAGCCCTCCAGATGCAGAACGGTCTCATACACCAGACAGTTGGCTACAAAGTGCCTGATGAAGAATGCGACCTTTTCTACTGCACTGAAGGCAATATAAAGACAGATATAAAGGCTGCCATTTCCAATTCACTCGGATTCGGCGGTCACAACGCGACCCTGTGCTTCAAGTCAGTAAAATAATCGTTGGAGGACGTTATGGCAGATAACAGAATTTGCAGTCTCACATTTGCTGAGATCAAAGAACTTGCGGAACTCGTTTCCGACAAAAAACTTGGTAGAATAGAAATCAAAAACGGTGACAGCTCGATCCTGATCGAAGACAAGAAGCTTCCTCCGGTTCCTCCTGTAATACCGTCCGCTTCACCGGTAACAGCTGCAGTGCAGACAGCAGCAGCTCCGGCAGTTCAGAACACTGAAACCAGACCGGCTGATGAAAAGATCACAGGCAACGTAGTAAAAGCACCTATCGTAGGTACATTCTACGCTTCACCTTCACCGGACAAGCCGGCATTTGTTAAAGTCGGAGACCACGTTAAGAAAGGCGATGTAATATTCATAGTTGAATCAATGAAGCTCATGAACGAGATTCAGAGCGAATTTGAAGGAACTGTTGAACAGATACTCGTTGAAAATGCATCAGCGGTCGAATACGATCAGCCGATCATGATCATAAAATAAAAAGGGGATAATGATATGAGCATACTTATGGATCAGGAACAGATCAAGGAAGTAATTCCTCACAGAGATCCGTTTCTTCTCATAGACGAAATAGTAGAAATGGAACCGGGCAAAAGAGTCGTAGCAAAGAAATACATCAAGGCTGACGATTTCTGGTTCCGCGGTCACTTTCCGGAAAAGCCTGTAGTACCGGGCGTTCTCATCATTGAAATGCTTGCACAGGCAGGAGCCGTTTCAATGCTTTCACTCGACGAGCACAAGGGCAAAATAGGCTTCCTCGGCGGAGTTGACAAGGCAAAGTTCAGAAGAATGGTAGTACCGGGCGATGTTCTTACACTTGAAGTTGAGATCATCAAGATAAAGGGACCTGTCGGTGTAGGCAAGGCTGTTGCCCACGTTGACGGCGAAAAAGCTGTTACTGCCGAGATCTCCTTTGTTTTAAAATAATTTTATGGAGCATAACAGAATGTTCAGAAAAATATTGATAGCAAACCGCGGCGAGATCGCTGTCAGGATCATAAGAGCCTGCCGTGAACTCGGCATCCGCACAGTTGCAGTATACTCAACAGCAGACAAAAGCTCGCTTCATGCACAGATCGCAGATGAAGCAGTGTGCATTGGTCCTGCTGATTCATCAAAGAGTTACCTGAATATTGAAGCTATAATCTCAGCCTGCATGATCACAGGTGCTGACGCTGTTCACCCGGGATTCGGCTTCCTTTCGGAAAATTCAAAGTTTGCAAGAATATGCGAAAAATGCGGCATAACATTTATCGGCCCTTCACCTGAATCCATCGACATGCTCGGTGACAAGGCAAATGCAAAAAAGACCATGGAAGATGCCGGCGTACCGGTAATTCCGGGATCAAAGGGCGAAATAAAAACACTTGACGAAGCACGTGAACTTGCCGAAAAGATCGGTTACCCGGTACTTATAAAAGCTGCTGCAGGCGGCGGCGGACGCGGTATCAGAATAGTTAACAATTCAGAGGAACTCGAAGCCCAGATAACCGCAGCAAAACAGGAATCACTGAATTTCTTCAGTGACGATGCAGTTTATCTCGAAAAATTCATCGAACGTCCGCGTCACGTTGAAATACAGATCGTTGCTGACAAAGCAGGTCACGTTGTACACCTCGGTGAACGTGACTGCTCTCTCCAGAGAAGACACCAGAAAGTTATCGAAGAGAGCCCGAGCCCTGTAATGACGGAAGAACTCCGTGCAAAGATGGGCAAAGCGGCAGTTACAGCTGCAAAGGTAAGCAATTACTACAATGTAGGTACAATAGAATTTCTTGTGGACAAGAACGGTGACTTCTACTTCATGGAAATGAACACAAGAATTCAGGTAGAGCATCCGATAACCGAATTCGTTACAGGTGTTGACCTTGTAAAGACACAGATAAAAATAGCAGCCGGAGAAGATCTTGGTTTCACACAGGACGACATAAAACTCAGAGGTCACGCTATCGAATGCCGTATCAACGCTGAGTGCCCTGAAAAGAACTTCAGGCCTTGTCCGGGCGTTATAACAGCACTCTACACACCGGGCGGTCCGGGCGTCAGAGTTGACAGTGCTGTCTACCAGGGTTATGCGATCACTCCTTACTATGATTCCATGATCTCAAAGCTTATCGTATACGGAAACACACGCGAGGAAGCTATAAAGAAAATGTCATGGGCACTTTCCGAATTCATAGTAGGCGGGATCGATACAAACATCGAATTCCAGCTTGATCTCATCAGAAATGAGACCTTCGGCAGCGGAGCCTACGATGTTGGTTTTATCGAAAAATTTCTTGAACAGAGATAAGTAAGCCACGGCTTGCAAAAAGGAGTCATAAAAGATGTTTGAAGATATCTTTCAGGTTGTAAAGACAAGATTTAACGGCAACAGGGAAAAAGAACAGGATGTCGTTTCAGATACGACTATTCCTGAAAACATCATTTTCAAGTGTCCGCGATGCAGGACAACACTTTTTGAAGATGACTATATCCGAAACAACAAGGTTTGTCCTTCATGCAACTATCACGGAAGACTTTCAGCGAGGGAAAGGATCAGGATCACGGCTGACAAAGGCAGTTTCACTGAATTTGACAAGGACATGATCAGCAAAAACCCTATCGAATTTCCGGGATATGAAAAGAAACAGGAAGCGCTGCGCTCCCAGACAGGCCTCAGTGATGCTGTTATAACAGGTGAATGCCGTATAAGAAAGATAAGGGTAGTTATTGCGGTAATGGATGCATCCTACATGATGGCTTCAATGGGAAGCGTTGTCGGTGAAAAGATAACACGCGCCATTGAATATGCGACCGAAAACAAACTTCCGTTTATAGCATTTACAGCATCAGGCGGTGCAAGAATGCAGGAAGGTATGGTCTCGCTCATGCAGATGGCCAAGACCTCAGGTGCCGTTGCAAGACACGGTGATGCAGGACAGCTTTACATAACAGTCCTCACAGACCCTACCACAGGCGGTGTTACAGCCTCTTTTGCATCGCTCGGCGACATTATCATTGCTGAGCCGAAGGTGCTTGTAGGATTCGCCGGCAGACGTGTTATCGAGGGAACTATAAAGCAGAGACTTCCTGACGATTTCCAGCTTGCTGAATTCCAGCTTGAAAAGGGATTTGTTGACATGATTGCTGAGAGAAAAAAGATGAGAAGCGTACTTTCACATCTTATGATACTCAATAATTACCGTCCTGAAGAGATATAATGCGGAGGTCTTTACAGAACATGAACGACTGCGAAAACACACTGACACCGTGGGAACGTCTCCAGCTTATAAGGCTCAAGGAACGCCCTACTATAAACGACTACATACCACATATTTTTGACGAGTTCTACGAACTTCACGGAGACCGCTGCTACGGTGATGACGCGGCAGTACTCTGCGGTCTTGCAATGCTTGAGGGAAAGCCCGTAACTGTTATTTCACACGTCAAGGGAAGAAACTTAAACGAAAACAAGAAAGTAAACTTCGCCATGCCTCATCCTGAAGGCTACAGAAAGGCTCTGAGACTTGCAAAGCAGGCTGAGAAATTCGGCAGACCGGTTATATGTTTCATAGATACCCCGGGCGCATTCTGCGGAATAGAAGCAGAGGAACGCGGCCAGGGTGAAGCAATAGCAAAAAGCATATGCGAATTCATGGAACTGAAAACTCCTGTTATTTCAGTGGTTCTCGGTGAAGGCGGAAGCGGCGGTGCCCTTGCCTTCGGCGTATGTGATGAGCTTGCCATGCTTTCAAATGCCATCTACTCAGTTATCTCTCCGAGAGGATTTGCAAGCATTCTCTGGAAAGATGCTTCAAGAGAAAAAGACGCATGCAATATGATGAAAATAACAGCTGAAGACATGCTCAGACTTGGTATTGCGGAACACATAATTGATGAACCGCTTGGCGGCGCACATATTGATTTGTGCAAAACTGCCGAAAACATTAAAGAATATTTGTTAAATGTTATAGCGGAAAAATCCCAAAAAAGTATTGACGTTTTACTGAATGAACGATATACTAAGTTTAGAAAAATCGGCGAGTTTGAAATCAGACAAAAAGAAGAATTACTCGGCAAGGAATAATAAAGCTTATTTTGGTGATTAACGCCATTATAATAAAACACTAAAAACACATACGGAGGACACAATAATGGTTTTTGACAAACTTAAGGAAATTATTGCAGACCAGTTAGATGCTGACGCAGAATCAATCACAATGGAATCTTCTATCACTGATGATCTCCATGCAGATTCACTCGACGTTGTTGATCTCATCATGACAATCGAAAGCGAATTCGATATTGAATTCCCTGACAGCGATGTTGAAGCTATCAAGACTGTAGGCGATATCGTAAATTACATCGAAGCAAACGCAGCAGAATAAAAAAATGTTCACCCGACATTTAAAACGTCGGGTGATATTGATTTTTAATCAGACTGCGGTCGCAATCTGAACGAAAGGATCTTCAATGAAGAAAGTAGAAGAAAAAGCATTGATCTTCAGTACTTTCACTTCTGTTCTTTTGTCGTTTGCAGTTGTAATAGGCGCTGTTGCTCTGATTACGCTGAGGACAAAACAGAATCGTGACTACGATGAGAAGTGGAAAGATTATGATGAATGCGGCGTATAAAAAAAGTTCACATACTCTGTAAAGAAGTATGTGAACTTTTTTGTTTATCTGCCGCGCTTTGTATTTCTGCGCTTTCCGTCCATATTCTTTTTGAGATCGCTCATTTTCTCTTCACTGCTCTGCTTGAAGCGTGAAAGCATATCTTCAAAAGAACTGTTTCCGCTCTCCTGCGGCCTTGCAGCCTGCTGAGGACGGAACTGCGGCGGTGGTGCCTGATCCTGCTGTGAAGCACTGCCTTCCCTGTTTTCCCTGAAGCCGCGCTGAGGCCCTCTGTTTTCAAAGTTTCTCTGAAAACCGTTTCTGTCATTTCTCTGACCCTGAGGTCTCGGTGATCTTGAAGCAGGAGCTTCTGAAGCCTTCTTTATTGAAAGGCTCATCTTACCGTTTTCATCTGTGCTGAGAACCTTTACCTTTACTTCCTGGCCCTCTGTGAGGTGATCCCTTATTTCTTTTACAAAAGTATTGGCAACCTCAGAAATGTGTACCATACCTACGTATACCTTACCTTCTTCGGTTATCTCAACAAAAGCACCGTACGCAGCAATATTGCGTACCTTGCCGTCATATATCTTTCCTGTTTCAAGCGACATAAAAAAATTTTATCCTCCTGGTTATATTTGAGCAGAACACTGATAAAGCCACTCTGTCTCTCACTCCGGATCTCCGGCCCTGATCAGCCTCTCCTTAGTTTCGTGAAGTGTCGTAAAATCTGATCTCGTTTGGATAAGCGTAGTTCATATTTTCAATAGCCAGTTTTTCCTTGTAGCTGTTGATATCATCAGCATTGAATAAACGCTGATATTCTTCGTTCTGGCTTTTTATTTCTTCCGTTTTCATTTCAAGTTCATGAAGTTCCTCGCGCTTTTCCGCAAGGGAAGCCTGTGTGGAAATTATAGAACCGAAACACGCAAGAACCGTTATGATCATGATGGCCAGTGTACAGCCTTTAAGAACGTTCTTTTCTTCTTTTTTCTTTTTTGTCACCGCCATCACTCTCCTTTACGATGATCTGTTTTCGCTTATTATAATATCTTATTATACTACAAATCCGTCTGTCATTCAAGGGTTTTACGAATATTTTCTGTTATTCGCTGTATACGATTCTTGCTATATCAACAGTCTGCTTTGCGTCACGGGAATAGAAATCCGCTCCTATCTTTTCAGCAAACTCAGGAGTAAGCACAGCTCCGCCGACTACGACCTTTATATCCGGTCTGCGTTCCTTCACAAGCTTTATCGTATCCTCCATTGATTTAAGCGTAGTGGTCATAAGTGCTGAAAGACCAACAAGCTTTACATCTTCAGGCGCTGCAGCTTCAGCAACAGCTTCGTATTCAACGTCACGTCCGAGATCGATAACGTCAAACCCGTAGTTTTCCAGCAGTACCTTGACGATATTCTTTCCTATGTCATGAATATCGCCCTTTACCGTGGCAAGAACAACTTTTCCCTTTGATACCTTTTCACTGTCCGCCGGCATTTTCGATTTGATTACCTCGAAAGCCGCCTGTGCGACACCGGCTGAAAGAATAAGCTGCGGAAGGAAGATAGCACCCTTTTCGAAATCCGCTCCCGCCTTGTCGAGTGCAGGTATCAGAACTTCATCGATGATCTTCATGGCATCAGTTGTTTCAAGAAGTTTTTCAGTAATACGTGCACCGTCCTGCTTAAGTCCGCTCTGGACCGCATACATAAGTCCCTCCGGCGTTGCCTCCATTGCATTCGACGGAGGCGGTGCTGCCTGCGGTGCAGCAGTATTGTATGCTGCAATGTATTCGCGCGAATCCTTGTCAATGTTGGCGAGCACCTTGTAGGCACGTACCGCACCTGCAATTACCGCAATATTCGGATTGATGATAGGAAGATCCAGTCCGTTTGCAAGACAGATCTGAAGGAACGAGCTTGTTATGAGCTCGCGGTTCGGCAGTCCGAATGATATGTTTGAAACGCCGAGTGCTGTTTTCAGTCCGAGTTCGTGCTTTACCCTGTGGACGGAGTTTACTGTTACCATCGCCGCTGCCTGTTCCGTCGAAGCTGTCATGGTGAGACAGTCGATAAAAACATCACGCTTTGGTATGCCGATGGCTGTCGCTCTGTCGAGTATCCTCTTCGCTATTGCAAAACGTTCCTCAACAGTTGCCGGAATACCGTTCTTGTCAAGTGTAAGTCCGAGCACACAGGCTCCGTACTTCTTGACTATCGGAAGGATCTTCTGAAGTGATTCCTCCTCACCGTTTACCGAGTTTACTATCGGCTTTCCGTTGTATACCCTTAATGCAGCCTCAAGCACCTCCGGAATGGTGGAGTCCACCTGAAGCGGAAGGTCAGTAACACCCTGAAGCGCCTTGACCGTGCGCACCATCATTGCCTTTTCATCTATGTCAGGAAGACCTACGTTTACGTCAAGAATGTCGGCACCCGCATTCACCTGCTCGATGGCCTGACCGAGAATGTAGTTTATGTCGTTGTTCACGAGGGCTTCCTTGAAACGCTTCTTGCCTGTCGGATTGATCCTTTCACCGATTATTCTCGGCTGGTCTATAACGACAGTTCTTGAAGCGGAGCAGATCGCTGTCGGTATCTCAGAACCGCCTGTCACTTCCTCTTTTCGCGGAACGAACTTCTTTCCTGCAAGCACCTTTTTAAGTTCAGCTATGTACGCCGGTGAAGTTCCGCAGCATCCGCCGAGGATCTTTACGCCAAGATCAGCAAACTTAACGACCGTGGCAGCGAAATCTTCCGCGTTTACATTGTAGCGTCCGGTGACCGGATCAGGAAGTCCGGCATTTGCCTTGGCTATAAGAGGAATATGGGTCCAGTGTGATATCTCCTCAACAATAGGGATGAGTTCGGCAGGACCGAGCGAGCAGTTTACACCGATTGCATCGGCACCGAGAGCTGTAAGCGAAAGCGCCATTGCTGAACATGAACATCCGGTAAATGTTCTTCCGTTAAGTTCAAAACTCATAGTACACATTACCGGCTTGTCGGAGTTTTCCTTTGCTGCAAGAAGAGCAGCACGCATCTCGGTAAGATCAGTCATCGTCTCGATAACGATAAGATCGGCGCCTTTTCCGGCACGGACTATTTCGGCAAAGACATCGTACGCTTCCTCGAACGAAAGATCTCCGCCGGGTTCCATGAGTCTTCCGAGAGGACCCACGTCAAGTGCGGCATAGGCTTCCTTTCCGCTCTTTTCTATAGCACGCTTAAGATTTGCGATTCCGGCTCCTACCACCTCGTCTACGGTATAGCCGCTTTCTTCAAGCTTGTATCTGTTTGCGCCGAAAGTATTGGAGTAGAGTATCATACTTCCGGCATCAAGAAACATACCGTGTATCTTTTCGAGAACTTCAGGTGAAGTCAGATTGAGCAGTTCCGGTATTTCACCCGTTTCAACACCAAGATCGAGAAATGTTGTTCCCATTCCTCCGTCAAGAAAGACAAATTCATTTTTATCAAGTAGTTTTCTGAAATCCACAGTGGAGCCCCTTTCTTCTGAGCGAACATCCTTCAAAGGAACGGCATTCAGCACATCCCATACGTTTTTTTTCAACCGGATCTTCCGAAATTCCGATCACGGCAGTGACCGATTTCATCGGAGACATCATATTTTCTTTCTGCAGCACTATTCCCGCAGTCTTTCCTGCATTCAGCACGTTCAGCAGTTTCGGCTGAACGGTAAGCGGAAGATCTCCGTATCCGGGCGAGTAACGCCACGTAAAGAATTTTCCGGGGAGACTCTTCCTTATTTCCTCTTCCGCAAGATCTGCAGCCTGTTCTGCTGCAGCACTGGCAAGAGCATCTGTCATCACGCTCTTTGCCATGTCAGTTATCTGAAGACGCCGTATGAGCATGTCAACATCAGCACCGACAGTAGCAGCAAACAGTGCAGCGTATCCGCATCCTTCAAGATGCTCCGAAAGATCTTTTCCCTCTAAAACGAGTCCGTTTTCAAGGGTCAGAGGAAAGAATCCGTTTATCTTAAAAACACGGTACACGCAAACCGGCCGTATTGTTTCAAGCAGCTTCCGTTCACACTCTTCAAGTTCCGTAAGTGCAGTATCGCTGATGGCGCCGCCCTTATATGACATATATCTGAGTGCCTGCTCTCTGTCGATCTGTTCAATTCTTATCATTACACATTACCATTTTCAAATATTTGTACGTTTTTCGTGCTGATTTATGCAGATCAGCGTTTCTGGTCACACATCTTTATTATACCATAACGGCAGGGCATTATCAATGCTGACAGGGTGACAGCAGCAGGGAATTTTAACGGCCGGCAGGCATCCTGAGCCCTTTCATATCAATTATTTGCCTTAATATAGCACTATGATAACCGTTATTATGTCTTTATTATGTTTTCATATTGACTTAGTACAGTTTTTTTCATATAATTTAGGTATAGTCGTGTATTTTATATAAAGTTGTATTTAATTGCGGTGACTTTAAAAATACACATTTGTTTGATTGTATTGTAAGTGTAAAGTTATTTGAAAATGGAGATGGATTGAATGAAAAGGAACAAACAGATTGCCTCGCTTCTGCTTGCATCTTCAATGATGCTCTGCAGCACTCCTGATGTGACACTTCCTGTAAAAGCAGCAGGAACCTCATCGGAAAACCTTGCGCCATGCATAAAAGCTGACGTAAACAAGCAGAAATTCTCACACAATGAATGGACCGGAAAAAACGGCGCTGAAGATGTCTTCGGCATAAACCGTGAAGAAGCAGCCGTTACCCTCATACCTTACCAGGATACTGCCGCCGCAGCTGCCGCAGTATGGGACTACAATGCCCGTGAGGATTCTACATATCTGCAGATGCTCACACGCGAAGCAGGCGGCAAGTGGGATCTCACTGTGGTACAGAACCAGCAGCAGGCTGATTCCTACCTGAAAGACGGCTTTATGAATCCTGACTACAACTCATCCGGCGGATCATGGAAGAGCGTTTCAATGCCTGACAGCTGGACCCGTCAGGGATTCGACTTCTCTATCTACACAAACGTAGGTGAACCGTGGCAGAGCAGATACGACGGCAACGTACCTGTTCCGAATGCTCCGACAAACTACAACCCGGTAGGTCTCTACAGAAAGAAATTCACCCTTGACCCTCAGATGACCGAAAACAACAGGAGGGTATGCATTCAGTTCGACGGCGTTGAATCAGCCTACTATGTATACGTAAACGGAAAAGAAGTAGGCTACAGTGAGGACACATTCAGCCCTCATAAATTCGATATCACCGATTATCTTACAAGCGGGGAGAACACACTCGCAGTCAAGGTGCACAAATTCTGCGACGGTACCTGGTTCGAGGATCAGGACATGATCTACGACGGCGGTATTTTCCGTGACGTATTCCTTACAAGTGAACCGCTCGTAAAAATATCTGACTATACGGTAAAGACTGATCTTGACGATTCATACACAAATGCGACCGTACAGATCTCGGCAGATATCCGCAACAACTCAAAAACAGACCAGTCCGGCTGGAGCGTAAAGGCTGAGATCCTTGATGAATCCGGCACAAACATCGTTCCTGATGCCGCAATTTCAGTTGACTCGGTCGCTTCAGGCAAAACAGGCACATTCAAAGGCGACATAAAAGTAAATTCGCCGAAGCTCTGGTCTGCTGAAAAACCGAACCTGTACGCTCTTGTTCTCACACTCACTGACGGACAGGGCAATGCGGTCGAAACTGTTTCAATGCAGCTCGGCTTCAGGGAAGTAAACTTCACACCGGTTCAGGTAGACGGTTCCTACAAGCGTACCACAAACAGCTTTGAACCGATCAGAATAAACGGCAAGCGTCTTCTTCTCAAGGGCGTAAACAGGCACGACACCGACCCGTTCCACGGCAAGGCTGTTACACAGGAGTGCCTCGAGGAAGATGTACGCCTGATGAAGAACTACAACGTAAATGCCATCAGAACGTCTCACTACAGCAACGACTCCTATCTCTACTGGCTGTGCAACAAGTACGGTCTGTACATGATGGCTGAGACAAACATGGAATCCCATGCCCTCATGAACAACAACAACGCCAAGGGTCTGTTCTACGAACTCGGTATGGACAGAACGAATACAACTTTTGAGCGTCTCAAGAACAATCCGTCCATCGTTGCGTGGTCTATAGGAAACGAAATGGTATACACGGGCGATGCAAACACATCAAACGGTATGTTTCGCGACATGATCTGGTACTTCAAGAAGAACGACGGATCACGTCCTGTACACAGTGAAGGTCAGGGCGACGCAATGGGCGTTGACATGGCAAGCAACATGTACCCGGGTCAGGACGGAATAAAGAACCGCGCCGGAAGAGGAAAAATGCCTTACGTTATGTGTGAATACGTTCATGCAATGGGCAACTCGGTAGGCGGACTCAAGGAGTACTGGGATGTTATAAGAAGCGCTGACAACATGCTCGGTGCCTTCGTATGGGACTGGGCTGACCAGAGCCGTGCAGTAAGTCTCGGAACCATTCCGAGCAGCACCGGTATAAACGACGCAACAGGCGTACACGGAAAGTGCTCCGGTGATATCTCTCGTGGTCTCGGCGAAGGTACACTCAACGGCGGTGCCGCAATAAAGGGCAATACCGTAATGGACAATAATGCAAAATACAATGCCGCACTTTCCGGAACAGGAAAGTCATTCACCTTTGAGGCTGTCGTAAACCCTGCTACTACTGACAAGAACAATGTCATTCTTGCCAAGGGCGATACACAGGTCGCACTCAAGACACAGAGCAACGGTACAGGCCTTGAATTCTTCGTTTACGACGGCAAGTGGAAATCAGTTTCGTGTGACTTCCCTTCAGGCTGGACAGGAAACTGGCATCAGGTAGCCGGCATTTACGACAAGGGTAATATTACTATCGCTGTAGACGGCAAGGTGCTCAAGACCGGATCAGTTGCAGACGGCATAAACGGAGGAAACACACCTGTCGGCATCGGTATCGACCCTGAAACAGGAAGAAAATTTGACGGTCAGATCTCACTTGCAAGGATCTACACAAAGGCACTTTCAATCGACGAACTCAACGGACAGCGTTCCGCAAATCCGAAGATCGGTGCAAACGATCCTTCCGTTCTCCTTTGGCTCGACTACAATACAGAAGACATCACAAGCGAGGGCGCATGGGACTACTATGCACAGGATAACGCCCACAAGAATCTCTACCAGGATCTCAGTGCAGGAAACTACTTCGGCTACGGCGGTGACTGGGGTGACAGACCTAACGACAACAGCTTCTGTGAAAACGGTCTCGTTACACCGGACAGAACACCTCAGCCTGAGCTTACAGAAATAAAGTACCAGTACCAGAGCGTATGGTTCTCAACTGACGACGGCGGAGTACAGGGCGGAAACGTCAATGTATACAACGAAAACAACTTTACCAACCTTAACGAATACGACATCAACTGGAAACTCCTTAAAAACGGTGTTCCGTGTGATGAAGGCACACTGACTGCAGACGTTGCACCGCTTTCACGCGGAAAGATAACCGTTCCGTATACAATGCCGGCAGACAGACAGAACACAGACGAATTCTGGCTTGATCTTTCCGTAACTGCCAAGAACACATCCGGCATGATCGAGGAAGGTCATGAGGTGGCATTCGGACAGTTCAAACTCAACAACGCTTCACAGCCGTCACATCCTGTTGACAGCAGCACTGTAAGCGTAAAGGATGAAGGCGGATCATATTCCGTAAAGGGCGGAAACTTCGAATTCTCTATAAATAAATCCACCGGAACGATGCAGATGTACAAGTACGAAGGAAAGACTCTGATTGAAAACGGTCCTGTGCCTAACTTCTGGAGAGGTTTCGTTGAAAACGACAATAACTCAGGCAACTACAAACTTTTTGACCGCAACTGGCAGAAGGCTGAAGGCAAGGCAAAGGTGTCAGGCGTAAAGGTGACTGACAACAGCAGCGGCCAGAAGGTGATCGAGGTTTCAATGTCATTCCCTGATACAGGAAATGCGACACAGAAGACCACATACACAGTAAACGGCAACGGCGAAGTTAAAGTATCGATAAGCGTTGACGCTACAAAGGCAAACATGGGCAACTTCCTGCGTGTAGGTTCACAGCTTACACTTCCTGCAGGATTTGAACAGCTTTCCTGGTACGGAAACGGTCCTGTCGAAACATTCAACGACAGAAAATCATGCGGAAGAAAGGGTGTATGGAACAGCACAGTTTCAGACATGTTCTTCCCGTACATGAAGACTGACGACTCAGGAAACCTTACTGATGTAAGATGGATCGAAGTAAGCAACGCAAAAACAGGTGCATCACTCAAGGTAGAAGCTACAAGTCCGCTTGAAGCACAGGCTCTCCACTTCACACCTGATGATATCAACTCAACCAACCACGTTTACGAGCTCACACCTCGCAACGAAACAATACTCGGCATCAACTACGGTTCAATGGGCACAGGTACAGCAACATGCGGTCCTGGTACTCTCGGTAAGTATCAGCTGCCTTCAAACAAGGTATACAACTGGGAATACACTCTCATGCCGTCAGTATCTGATCCTGTTGCAGATCCGGATCCGACATCGGAACCAACAGTTGAACCGACATCTTCACCTGATCCGGGAACAGATGAATACATGACCGGAGATGTAAACAACGACGGCAAGGTAGACATTACAGACTTAAGTACAATGGCTATCAACCTCGTTGACCGTAAAAAGTTCAGCGAAGCTGCAGCTGCAAAAGCTGCTGACGTAAACAAGGACGGTGCATTTGATCTTACAGACCTCGCAACATGCCGTCAGTTTATCTCAAAAGTTATTACAAGCTTCTGATCACTCCATTTAAATAAAACCACAGTAACACAGAAGAAAACCGAACCTTCGGGCTTTGTCCCGGTACGTGGACTTCCGTTCACTGTAATATCGCCGCAGTTTTCCGTAACAGGAATAACTGCGGCGATATACTTTTTACCGAAAATCGCACACGTTACCTTGTTGATTATTTTATGATTTTAATGTATAATAATTTTATAACTAAGAAAATACTGATTATATCGGAAATCCGGCGAAGCCGGATTTCCGGAGGTGGGATTTGCGGGGCTTCGCCCCGGAGCCCCACGCTGATTTATGAATAAATCAGCGTTTCCATAAGGAAAAGGAGATCACAATGGAACCGGAACTTGAAATAAAAAAAGACGTGAAAACAGAACTCAGACACGATTCTGCAGTCAATGCAGTTCTTCTGCTTGTCTTCTGGGCAATATATTTTGGTGCAGCATTTTCACTGCCGGTGTTACTTAAAAAACTCACCGGAACAGTGGACACAAATCTCGAGGCTCTTTTATTCTACATCGTTCTTTATCCGATAGGATTCTCGCTGATTTTTATCATCAACAAAATCTTATACAAGGGGAAACGGGAAGTGAAAATATTCGAATGCTTCCGGAAACCTGTAACTTCACCGGGATGGACTGCAAAATGGATATTTCTGACCATCGGTGCGACCTACTCTGCAGCTCTTCTCTCATCTCTTATATTCATGATAATAGAATTTGTCACGCACAGCAAACTGTCGGAAGCTGATATGAGTTCGGACAATTCTCTGCTCGGAAATCTTGTCGTTATGATCGCCGCACCGGTATTCGCGCCGATATTCGAAGAACTTTTCTTCCGCGGAACACTTTACAGAAATGTCCGCAGTCACAGCACCACAGGGATGATGGTCATATGCGGAATAACATTCGGCCTGTGGCACGGAAACTACCCGCAGTTTCTCTTTGCTTCGGTCATGGGATTCTTTTCATGCTTTCTTTTTGAAAAAACAAAATCTATCATCCCGTCAATGATCGTGCATTTTATAATCAACACGATCGGTTCATGCCTGACACTCCTTATAAGCAGCGTCGGACTTACACAGGCTGACATTACAACAGCAGACTCATACGACCTGATGTTTGAGCATCCTTTTGTATTCCTTATTCTTTTCGCAATGGGTATGTGTGTTATCGCTGCACTCGTAACATGGCTCATATTTTTTATTATCGAGATCGCATACTACAAAGACAGTTTCATTATCGAACAAAAGAATCCGGAAATATCAGAAAAGAAAAAAGTCTGGATATATCTTTCCTCACCTCTTATGGCACTGGTCATGCTCGGAATGCTTGGATATACAGTTTTCCGTGCCTTAGGCGGTAATGTCTGACCGGAAGGCATATTTCAAACTATTGAAAATCAATATATTTTCTCAAAATGCTGTTGACAAAATGGTGAAAATGAACTATAATATCAGTATATCGAGGAAATGGAGGAAGAACTGAAAATGGAGAAAATAAAGATCATCACTATTGGCAGAGAGTACGCAAGCGGCGGCAGAACGATCGGGAAACTGATCTCTGAAAAACTCGGCATCCCGTTTTACAACAAGGAAATACTGCACATGGCAGCTGAAAAATTAAACCTGTCAGCCGATGATGTTAAAAACGCAGATGAAACAGCAGCAAACAGCCTTCTGTACAGCATGTCGCTGATGAGCAATCTTAATTCTGCTTCATCACTTCCTATAAACGACAGAATTTTTATCGAAGAACGTGAAGTTATCAAGACTCTCGCTGAACAGGGACCGTGCGTTATAGTAGGAAGATGCGCAGACAGCATACTGAAGGAAATACGCGACGACGTACTCAATGTCTTTATCTACGCCGACTCTGACGCAAGAGCAAAAAGAGCAATAGATGAATACGGCGAGTCTCCTGACAGCGTATACTCTTCGCTCAGGAAACACGACAAGAAAAGATCCACCTACTACAATCTCAATACAGGACAGAAATGGGGAGCAAAAGACAATTACGATCTGTGTCTGAACAGTTCAAAGCTCGGCATCGAAATGTGTGCTGATCTTATAATACATACTGCAGCAAACATGTAATTTCTCTTGATCCATCCTAAAATATAATAATATACAGCAAAGAACCGGAGCTAACGTAGAAATAGGCCCCGGTTTTTTGCTGTATGGAAACGGAACAGCCCGCTTTTCTTAATAATGAAAAGCGGGCTGTATTTATTATATTGATTTATCAGACCTTTGCCTTTGCCTTTGCACGCATCTGGTTTGAAAGAATTCTCTTTCTGATTCTGATGTTCTTTGGTGTGATCTCGAGAAGCTCGTCGTCTGCGAGGAATTCAAGGCTTTCCTCAAGGCTTAACTTTCTGCACGGGATGAGTCTGAGTGCGTCATCGCTTCCGCTTGCACGTGTATTTGAAAGGTGCTTCTTCTTACATACGTTTACTACAAGGTCTTCTGACTTAGGTGATACACCTACGATCATGCCTTCGTATACCGGAGTACCTGCACCGATGAAGAGTGCGCCTCTTTCCTGTGCGTTGAAAAGGCCGTATGTAACTGCTTCGCCTGTTTCGAATGAGATGAGTGAGCCTGTCTTTCTTCTCGGAATGTCGCCCTTGTACGGTTCATATCCGTTGAACACGCTGCTCATGATGCCTTCGCCCTTTGTATCTGTAAGGAATTCGCTCTTGTATCCGAAAAGTCCTCTTGCAGGAACAGAGAATTCAAGACGCATTCTTGCTCCCTGCGGATGCATTGTGAGCATTTCTGCCTTTCTTGTACCCATCTTTTCCATTACTGCGCCGACGCTTTCTTCCGGTACGTCAACAACGAGGAGTTCCATTGGTTCGCACTTTACGCCGTCAATTTCCTTGAGGACAACTCTTGGAGTTGAAACTGAAAGTTCATATCCTTCACGGCGCATGTTTTCTATAAGAATTGAAAGGTGCATTTCACCGCGGCCGCATACTGAGAATGAATCAGCGTTTTCTGTTTCTTCAACACGGAGTGAAACGTCACGGAGAAGTTCCTTGAAAAGTCTGTCGCGGAGCTGACGTGATGTTACGAACTTGCCTTCACGTCCTGCGAACGGGCTGTCGTTTACTGAGAATGTCATTTCAACTGTAGGTTCACTGATCTTGGCAACAGGAAGAGCCTTGAATTCTGATGCTGCGTCGCAGATAGTATCACCGATAGTGATGTTTTCAATACCGCTTATCCATACAATGTCGCCTACAGTAGCTTCCTGAACAGGTACTCTCTGGAGTTCCTGGATCTGAAGAACGTTTACTACCTTTGCATTGTAAGGCTTCTTTGAGTCGAAGTGATCGCCGACTGTTACGTTCTGGCCTACCTTGACAGAGCCGCTCTCAATACGTCCGATACCGATACGGCCTACGTAGTCATTGTAGTCGATAGATGAGATGAGCATCTGGAGAGGAGCATTTTCGTCGCCTTCCGGAGCTGGAATGTAGTCAAGGATTGTTTCGAAGAGAGGAGTAAGATCCTTGCCCGGTTCGTACTGGCTGAGTGAAGCAGTGCCGCTTCTGCCTGAACAGAAGAGGATAGGGCTTTCGAGCTGTTCGTCGTTTGCGTCGAGGTCGATTAGGAGTTCGAGAACTTCGTCGCCGATCTCATCGAGTCTTGCGTCCGGCTTGTCGATCTTGTTTACTACGATGATGATCTTCTGTCCCATTTCAAGAGCCTTGGAAAGAACGAATCTTGTCTGAGGCATAGGACCTTCAGCTGCGTCTACGAGAAGGAGAACACCGTCAACCATGTTGAGTACACGTTCAACTTCGCCGCCGAAATCAGCATGGCCAGGAGTGTCGATGATGTTGATCTTTGTTCCGTTGTAACAGACTGATGTGTTCTTGGCAAGGATAGTGATACCGCGTTCCTTTTCAAGATCGTTGCTGTCCATTACTCGTTCAGCAACAGTCTGATTCTCACGGAAAGCACCGCCCTGCTTGAGCATTTCATCAACGAGTGTGGTTTTACCGTGGTCAACGTGAGCAATGATCGCGATGTTTCTTAAATCGTTTCTTACCATAAATAACTCCTCCTGAAAGTCGTCTTCGTAAACTTTACTAAAAAATCACTAATTCATTAGTGAAACTTGCCATAAACCTTTTCGATCTGTGAAAAGTACTAATTATATTGCCAAAAAATTTTTGCATAAAAAATTTCCTGCATGAAAATGCAGGAAATAATGTTGGTGGAAGAGGGTGGATTCGAACCACCGAAGCTGAAAGCAACAGATTTACAGTCTGCCCCCTTTGGCCACTCGGGAACTCTTCCATATTTAATTGAGAGCTGGTGAACGGACTTGAACCCCTGACCTGCTGATTACAAATCAGCTGCTCTACCAACTGAGCTACACCAGCACAGTATCAAACAATCATATTAAAAACATTCAGAAGCTGGTGAACGGACTCGAACCCCTGACCTGCTGATTACAAATCAGCTGCTCTACCAACTGAGCTACACCAGCATCTTATCGAGGCGACAGGAGTCGAACCTGCGGCATCTTGGTCCCAAACCAAGCACTCTACCAAACTGAGTTACGCCTCGTCGTTTTCTCTACTGCTCGTTTGACAGCTTCTTAATTATACACTATCCGAAGCCGTTTGTCAACACTTTTTTGAAAAAAATTTTCAAAACGGTTATTTACAGCTAATGCCCCTCCTGCAATATTGAATCTGCCTGGTTTATATGATATACTTAAGGAAACACTGATTAAAACGGACATCCGGCTTCGCCGGATGTCCGGAAGTGGGATTTGCGGGGCTTCGCCCCAGACCTCCACGCTGATTTATGAATAAATCAGCGTTTCCTTAAGGAAATACTGATCAAACCGGAAATGGCACGGAGAATAAAACATGAGACACTTGAAACTTTCAGATAAAAACGCAAAGATAACTGGCAGATATTCAGCTGACGGAGATATTCTCTGGCTTATACACAGCGGATCAGCCGCCGCATTTGAGCTCACGGCCTCAAAAGCTGAACTTACACTTAAGAGCGATAAGGATTCAGGCGCCTACAAGGACGGCAAACCCCGTTTTGCGGTATTTGTAAACGACGAACTTGTTTCAGACGATGTGACAGGCTCTGAGGGCGTAAAGATCACCGTTCTTGACAGTGACATTGAAAAAACTGCTTACGTAAAAATCATACATCTTTCCGAAGCACAGTCGGGAGCAGTCGGCATTGCGGCACTTGAAGCTGAATCGGAAGCTGCCGATCCGGTAAAACCGCTTCCGGACAAAAAATACAGCATCGAATTTATCGGTGATTCCATAACCTGTGCATACGGCGTTGAAAGTGAATGTGAACTTGATATGTTCACTACAAAGACTGAAAACTTCATGAAATCGTATGCTTATCTCACTGCGCAGAAACTTGACGCGGACTGCAGCGCAGTTTCATTCAGCGGATTCGGTGTCGTTTCAGCCTACACTGACACCGGAATAAAAGATGCTGCACGTCTTGTTCCGGACTTTTATCTTTACGCAGGTAATCTTCCTGAGTTCAGAATACTGTGGAATTTTGAAAGAAAGCATCACGACATAGTAGTTGTTTTTCTCGGAACAAACGATATCAACTACGTTGCCGCCGCCAGTGAACATGAGGATGAATTTAAGGAAGGCTATCTTTCATTCCTTAAAACAGTCAGGGAAAAGAATCCGGACTCCTTCATAGTCTGCACAATGGGCACGATGGGAACCGGGAATGTCTATAAGGAAATCGAAAAAGCCGTTGCAGAATTCAAGACATTTTCCGACGAAAGAATACTCTGCTTCCAGTCTGAAGAACAGAACGGGGCTGACGGATACGGTGCCGACTGGCATCCTTCCGCCATAACACAGCAGAAATGCGCTGACAGGCTCTCGGAAGTTCTGAGGGGAATTCTTCAGAACAGATAAGGAAACAAACACAAACGGGCGTACCGGTCACCGAACCGGTACGCCCTTCTTATTCTGAACGTGCTTATTTACGGGTGCTCTGTCCGACAGACGCCCGTTTTCAACGATCATTTATTTGTTCTCTTCAAAATAGTTGTAGCAAGGCATGAAGCTTAACTTAAAGAGGTTACGCTCGTGAAGTGTGTCTATTCTCTCCTTTGTAGCCGGATCAGGTTCGATGCCTTCGCGGATGTACTTGTCCAGTGTAAGGTAAGTAAATCCGAGATTGTCCTCATCTGTCTTGCCGCAGAGGCCGTCAATAGGCGGCTTTTCAACGAATTTTTCAGGGAGTCCGAGTTCACGTCCCATAGCCTTTACTTCCTGAACCGTAAAGAACGAAAGCGGGCTTACGTCACCGGCAGCATCGCCGTATCTTGTTGAATAGCCCACCCAGTCTTCAGAGAGGTTGCATGTATTGATAACACGGCCGTTGTTTGACTGTGAAACTGCGTACAGAACAGACATTCTGAGTCTCGGAGCAAGATTTGTTCTTGTCTGAGTGCTTATTTCAAGCTGTCCTTCCAGCGCGCCCATAACACCTTCAAATGCGTCCTTTATATTAACAGTGAAGTTCTTTATATCAAGATGCCTGCAAAGGTCGATAGAGTAGTCTATGTCGTGCTGTTCGCCGTTTGGCATCATTACACCGATAACTCTGTCTTTGCCGAGTGCCCTGCAGCAGAGAGCAGCAGCAACGGAACTGTCTTTGCCTCCGGATATTCCGATAACAGCATTGCATCCTTTTCCGTTTTTCTCAAACCAGTCTTTAAGCCATGCAGAACATTTTTCCACAGCATCGGCAGCATTAAAACTATACATACGATATCTTCCTCTCTGAAAAATAATTTATACTTAAATTATATTTTTTTCTGCGGTAAATGTCAACAGTAAATACCCCGTAACGGGACATCACCGGGACATGGTAATATTCATCACTTCGTGATGAATATTGCTATAGAAAAACGGGAAATGAATTTCGAAAATAACCGAAATCCATTTCCCGTTTATTTTTTAAGAGTATACATATCAGTAAAGATCAAGGGCATCAAAGAACTTCTATCTTCTTTGAAACATACTGTCTTAATCTTGCAAGATCAGCAATTGTAACTTTACCGTCACCATCCACATCAGCTGACTTCAGCTGATCATCATTAAGACTGATATCTCCTATCAATGCAATGGACAGCGCTGTCAAATCAGTAGTATCTACACTCTGATTCGATATTATATCGCCAGGAACTGATGATGTTTCCCCGTCTGAATATAAAATTTCTGAATTACTCACTGACTCAGAAGAATGATAAACACCCCATATAGGATGATAACCAAGTTCTTTGTGGACAGCTTCAGCAAGATCGATATAAGTTTTAATTTTAATATCTTCTTTATCCCTGATGGAAACCTTGCATATAATTGAATCAGATTCCTCATATTCAACAACGACATCCGCATCGATTTTGATCTCGGAAGCGATTTGTTTGATCTTACTTACATCACCCACATCAGAAATCCTGTAACGATCAAATGAAGAACTTAAGAGTTCACCGGCAAAGTAGCACTGTTTTCTGTAGTGAAATTCTCTTATGTATTCTTTCTCTGTAAGATAGGTACATAATTCATCAGCCAGATTTTTGGTTATAACATCGAGTTCAGGTGAGGTAATAAGAATATTTGGATATCCGCTGATTTCGATCTTTTCAGAAGATATTCCTTTGGCGGAGATAAAATCCGCTATTACTTCTTTCGTTTCCGGTTTTGCATCTCTGACAAGAATAATTGCAGGTTCTTTATTAAGCATAAACATCTGTCTATGTTCTTCATCATACAGAAGCACCAGATCACGATCTTTATTATATTGTTTAATGCGTTCTAGTGAAAAAACACCGTTTACATCTTCATACACCTGAAAAGACTTGAATTTTTCAGTATCAGTAAACGCTACAACATCTGAATAATCAACTGCGCTTACCACCGATATTGTGTTACCGCTAATCGCCAAAAGCGAGACCAGTAGCGTTAAAATTCTGTTCTTGTTCATTGAAAATCACCTCTATAATATCATTGTAAATACGGATTATTCAAATAAAACGTTAAATGAACCGGACCCGATTTTCATAAGTCAATAAATACACGGGTTAGTTCTTTTTTCTTGCGTAAATTATAACATTATCAACGTTATTTTTCAATAGTTCATCGAAAATTTATTTACTGACAATCATTTCCTTAATAGCCGCATTTCAACCACCTACTTCTTTATATCATGATTATGTTTTAAAGAACTATTACATAATTTTAATGAATCAAAGCTTTTTATGATGAATCATTTAAAGTATTTTTGTTCTCTGCTTATTATACACATGAAAGTCGGAATTATCTTACCTGATTTTTAAAGTTTTTTGGATATTCCGAAAGTTTGTTTATCATGTACATTTTCACGCTTGGTTAATATTAGATTTGCCGATAACCTATATTAAAACCGTGTGCCGTTGAACAAAAAAGCTGCACAAGTGCAGCTTTTTTCTATAGCAGTCTTCGGCCCGCACATTTACAATTTCTGAAAAAAACATTTCATTCTCATCGTTTTCATGGTATAATATAAGCAGAAACATATTTATCAGATATCCGATGAGGTGATTATCATGACATATATTCAGGAACAGGCAATCGAACTCATTCAGCAGTTACCAGATGAGAAAATACAAGCTTTCATCACACTTGCTTCCGATGAAATAAAATTAATGGATCTCAAACGACAGGAACAGATTTCAAAAAAGAAACAGGCTTTTGAAAAACTTGAATCCCTTCACCTTGATTTACCTGATGATTTTGATGCAGATACCGAACTTGCTGCAGCTATGGAGGCTAAGTATGGTACTATTGCTTGATATAAACATCATACTTGACTATCTTTTAAAACGTGAGGAATTCTATTACAATGCCAAAAGAATAATAGAAAAATGCAGCGACGAAAATATAAATGGTTGTATTGCTCTTCATACCATTACTACTATGTGGTATTTACTTCGTAAGGTTCCGGATGATCAGCGAAGATCTGCTCTTAAATCTATATGTGAATTATTACAGATAGTCGGAACAACACACGACGAAGTAATAAAAGCTCTCGACACTCCGGAATTCAAGGATTTTGAAGACTGTATTCAAACTAAATGCGCCAAAAACGCTAAAGCTGATTTTATTATATCAAGAAACAAACAAGATTTTTCTGAATCTGAAATTCCTGTGCTAACACCTCAGGAATGGTTAGAACTACAAAAATAATGCGCCTTCGGCGCAATTACAAACCGGGCTGCCGAAATGGCGGTCCGGTTTTTCTATAGCAGTCTTCGGCCCGCAGGGGTGAAGACTACCATTTACAAAACAGCGGGAGCATCGTTTTTTGATACTCCCGCTGTATTTATTTTTTATCAACTGCACAATGGCATCCGGCCTTGCCCGCATACGGGCAGCCCACGCATTTGCCTTTTTTCTTCTGTCTGCGGATGTATACAAGTGCTGCGCCGACAGCGGATATTACTATAGCTGTACAGATTACATTTACCATAACTTTATACCTCCGTAAATTCATATAACGCAGCCATGTGTGCACAGGAAAACATCCATGCACACGTAAGCTGCGTCTTAGTGTATCACATGAGAATTATGTCTGTATATATCTTACTTTGCTTTTGCAAGCTCGTATTCGGAATCGAAACGTTTGTTGTTTCTTATTATTATTCCGGCAATTATTGCTGCGAAGGCGATAACTGCAATAAGACCGCCTGCGAAACCTGCACCGAAGTGACCTTCCGTGAAGAGTGTGCCGAACTGGTAAACGAGGAATCCGATAGTGTAACCGGTTGCAAGCTGGAGGCAGATAGCTCCGGCAAGCCACTTGCCGCTCTTGAGTTCTGAATTGAGGGCACCGATAGCTGCAAAGCACGGCGGTGTGTAAAGGTTGAACATGAGGTATGCAAGAGCTGCGACCTTTGTAATACCCATTACAGCTGCAACTTCATTACCGCTTCCTACAAGTTCAAGTTCTTCTGTATCGATAAAGTTTGTTATTGCATAAACAGATGCTATTGTACCAACAACGTTTTCCTTTGCTATAAATCCTGTAACAGCCGCTGCTGCAAGCTGCCATGCTGCGATTCCGACAACTGGAATGAGTACATAGGCAAAAGGTGAAGCGATGGCTGCGAGGATAGATGTATCTTCCATGCCTTCCTCAACAGCTTCAAAGTGAGTATTGAATGACTGCATGATCTGAACAACCGTGTTGCACACGAGAATAATAGTACCGGCCTTGATGATGTATGCCTTGCCTCGTTCAAGCATTGAGCCAAGAGCAAACTTAAGGCTCGGAACCTTGTACTCAGGAAGTTCGATGATGAAGAATGACTTTCTGTACTTCATTCCTGTTATTGCCTTTACCAGAACGGCACCGAGGAAGATAAGACCTATGCCAACGAAGTACATAAGAGGTCCTACCCACTTTGCATCCGAGAAGAACGCACCTGCGAACAGCGCAATTACCGGAAGCTTAGCACCGCACGGCATGAATGTTGCAAGCATTGCGGAAGTTCTTCTTTCACGTTCGTTCTTTATAGTACGGCATGCCATAATTGCAGGAATACCGCATCCTGTACCGATTACCATCGGGATAACTGTTTTACCGGAAAGACCGACACGCTTGAAAAGCGGATCGAGTACGACTGTTGCACGTGACATGTATCCGCAGTCTTCAAGAAGAGCGATGAGGAAGTACATTACCATTACAAGAGGGAGGAATCCGACAACGGCACCTACACCGCCGATTATACCGTCAACGATAAGTGCATACAGAAGCGGATTCGCGTCTTCCATTTTACCTGCCACAAATTCCTGGAAGGTCTCTATCCAGCCGACAAGGATATCAGCAAGCCACGTTCCGACTGTTGACTGTGAAATGTAGAACACGAGGAACATTACTCCTGCAAATACCAGAAGTCCGAGAATAGGATGGGTGAGTACCGCATCGATTTTATCGCTTCCGTTCTTTTCCTTTGTAAGCACCTTTCTTGTTTCGACCTTGCCTACCATTTCCTTTACAAAGTCAAAACGCTTGCGGTCTGATCTTTCGACTTCAGCCTTGTCGTGAAGATTTATATTTCCTTCGGAATACGGAGCTTTCTGTTCAGTGCCATTGAGTTTTACAGCTGCTGAAACAACTTCCTTAAGTCCTGAATCATTTACTGATACCGTCTTGATGACCGGACAGCCCAGCATTTCCGAAAGCATTTTCTCATCTATTTTTGTGTCCTTCTTTTCGTTTACGTCACTCTTGTTGAGTGCAACAACGACCGGAATTCCGAGTTCCAGAAGCTGAGTTGTAAAGAAAAGACTTCTGCTTAAGTTCGTTGCATCCACAATGTTGATGATAGCATCAGGATGTTCATTTTTTACATAACCACTTGTAACACTTTCCTCGGAAGTGAACGGTGACATTGAATACGCACCCGGAAGATCGACTGCAATAAGTTCCTCCGAAGTATCCGAATAATTCTTTTTGATCGCAAACTCCTTGCGGTCAACTGTTACACCTGCCCAGTTACCTATTTTTTCATTTCGCCCTGTGAGTGCATTGAACATAGTGGTTTTACCGCTGTTCGGGTTACCTGCCAAAGCAATTCTCATGGTACTTATCCCTCCGTTAAATTAATATTTCCGCGCACTGATCAGCCGGTCAGTGTACAGCAAGAAAACTCAGACCAGTGATGTTTTCTCAAATAATTATAGCTTCAGCCAGCTCACTGTCGATGTTGTATCTTGCATCCTTGATGGATACAACGCAGTTTTTCTTTCTGCGTGATACTACTGTAACAGGTTCGCCGCTGTAACAGCCAAGTGAAAATAAAAATTTTCTCATTTCCTCGTCATCTGTCAGTATGTCACTTACGACATACTCCTTGCCTTCAACCGCACTGTTAAGGGTCATTATGATCATCCTTTCGTTATCTGAAGCTTATTATAGCCAAACTGTAAAATCCATTGATATATTATTGTAACAGGGTACGCAGTTATTTCATGCTAACCCTATATATATTATAGTTACCGAGCGGTAACTTGTCAATAGGATACGGTGAATATTTATTCCGTTATCTGTTATTTTCAAAATAATGCATAAATCGTCATTGATTTATGTAAGAAAGTATGGTAAAATATAAACAGATTATCTAAGTTTATAGACAAGGAGGATGTTATATGTCTATTCAGGAATCAGGCGAAATGTACCTCGAAACAATACTCATTCTCTCCAAGGAGAAAAACACTGTCCGTTCGATCGACATCGTAAACCACATGGGATTTTCAAAGCCGTCAGTAAGCCGTGCAATGGGAAAACTCCGTGAGGAAAAATACATTATAATGGATAAGGACGGATACATTGCCCTCACAGGAAAAGGCAGGGAAACTGCTGAAAAGATATATGAACGTCACATTCTTCTGACCGACTTCATAAAGCGTCTCGGCGTTGACGAGGAAACCGCTTCGGAAGATGCATGCAGAATAGAACACGTTATAAGTGACAAGACCTTTGCAGCAATGAAAAAACATGCAGCGGAAGGGAAGCTTCCGAAAACAGATTAAAACATGCATTTAAAAACAAAACCAGCATATCCGGCCCGCGTAAGTACGCGGTTTGTCCGGATATGCTGGTTTGTTTTTACGGAGCAGCCGATTTAATCAAATCAGCTCAGGGCACGGGGCGGAGCCCCGCATTCTCCCCGTCTTAACTTTTTTATTTATAGTAAATATTCTCTTTTCCGCAGAATTCGCAGAAACGCTGTGCTGAAGTTATTTTCTTTCCGCAGTTTGCGCAGAAAATATCCTTTTCAAAAATCGTGCCGACTATGTTCTGGGGTTTTCTGTCAACCTTTCTGCGTCCGTCAGTATTGTACACTCTTGCGTAGTCGCCGTTGTCGTACCAGGACTTCAGTTCCTTGGCACGCATTACCGTCCACGGATGTGTCTTGTAAAGCACACTGAAAAGCTTAAGAAGCTTATCGAAAGCGTTCTTGTCAAAGTTTTCAAATTCAACAGCCTGGTCGAGGAAAAGATCATTGTCGATCTCATCGTAGCGTGACGGCGGGTAACCCGAAAGCTTTGCCATTACGGAAACAGCCGCATCAATATTCTGGCACGCAAGAAGGCCTGCGCGGTCAGCTGTTATCTCGGACATTCTGTACCACTGATACAGAAGAATGAGAACACCCTTTACCGCGATCTCACCGATGCCAAGAGTAAGGTTTCCTATCACACCCGCAATGTACGGAATGAAATTGCCTATTGAATGATAGAGAACATGCTGGCTCTTGATGTGACCCACTTCGTGACCGAGAATGAAAAGAAGCTCGTCGTAAGAAAGAAGGCTGAGCGCAATGCTCGAGATCACGATTATCGGCTTCGAGGAACCGACCGTCATTGCATTGAGCGAACCCGGAGCAACGTAAAGCGGCGGCATATCCTTCACATCAAGCACTTCGCACACTGTCTTCAGTGCATTGTAGAGATAAGGTATGTTTTTCGGTGTTACACGGATGTTCGAACCAGTGTACTGCACCAGAAGTATTCTTTCAAAATTATATTCGGAATAGAGCTTTATAAGCTTTTCGATCACAACATTGGTGTTGAGCTTGTT
The DNA here is from genome assembly GCF_000712055.1 of Ruminococcus sp. HUN007. Taxonomy (NCBI): domain Bacteria; kingdom Bacillati; phylum Bacillota; class Clostridia; order Eubacteriales; family Oscillospiraceae; genus Ruminococcus; species Ruminococcus sp. HUN007. The sequence continues at coordinate 2,052,752 of NZ_JOOA01000002.1, forward strand.
GAGATAGGACCTGTCAGTAGGGTGCTCATACTCAAAAGACGACAGATTTTCAAGTATCTTTCTGTCTTCAGGCATTTCATCTGTTACTGCCTCAACAAGCATTTTTTCTATATATGACTCATTATCACTGAATACATCGGCGAAACTCTTTCCCGATGATTTAAATTCCTCACGGATAAAATCGACCCGTTTTTTTTCCGATGTGTTTAAGGCTGTTCATGTAAACCGACTTCGGAAGGCCAAGTTTCTTTCTCACGCCTGCAAGACTGTTTCCCGTTCTGCCTGCCAGAGCAAAGTAAAGATAGCAGCAGTGATAGATAAGTGCTGCCTGATTTCTGGAATATTCTTTTCCGGAAAGTACTGTGTCAAAATGTGTTTCTGACATTTCCCCGAAATAGTTATAGTATTCTGCGATACCGTTAAGTTCGTCCTTTGTCACGATCAGCGAAGCTGCTGCAAGGATCACCGGTACTGTATTCATTTTATCCCTCTTTTCATTCGTCATCATCGTCGCAGCTTTTTACATAAAGCTCGTCCGGAGTTTCTTCTCTCATATTGAAAATTTCTCTCTTTTTCTTTTCATATCTTTCTTTTTCAACGATACTATCAATGTTATCCAGCAATTCGTTAAATTTCACTATTATTCTCCCCTTCTTACCTGTTTTTTTGAAATAACAGACTGTGATCCGCCCGGATCTGTAATCAGCGATCACCGGTGGTGTTGTCATATTATATAAAAATTATAGTATTTCACGGCTGTTTTGTCAACTTATTAATTAGAATTATTTCAGTACGGTTACATAACAGTAATAACCCGACTACAATCAAATACAATACAAATACAGCTGATAATTTGTGAAAAATCACACTTGATTTTTCATGATAATAATACTATAATAAAGACACAGACAGAAAAAGATCTGAAAAATAAAATAGATTATAAAAAATCCAGTTCCGGAATCAAAGCCTCCGAAACTGGTGTTTTTTTTATATATACGCACCACGCTGATTTATGAATAAATCAGCGTTTCCTTAGAAGACCGGTATATGTTCCCGTAAACCCGTTCCCATAAATTTTTTTAAAAAAACTCAGAAATCGTGTAACCTTTTCTCTCCGCTCTCTGTCATTATTAGTGAAAGGGCTTTTTCATCATTAAAACTTTACAGACCGGGAGATCGTTAAGGAAGACAAAACAGGGTGATAGTTATGGAAGATAAAGCAATTATATCTCTGTATATAAACAGATCAGAACAGGCTATTTCCGAGACCGACAGAAAATACGGAAATTATCTGAGGACCATCGTCGGAAACATTCTTGGTGACAAAGGTGAAACAGAGGAATGTCTGAATGACACATATCTTAAGGTGTGGAATGCAATTCCTCCTCATGTTCCCATTATCTTCAGAGCTTTCACAGCAAAAATCGCAAGAAACACAGCACTTAACATCTATGAAAAAAAGAAAGCTTCCAGAAGATTCAGCGGTCAGCTCGATTTGTCACTGGACGAACTCGCTGAATGTTTTGAGGACGGTGAAGACATTGAAGCCTGTGCCGAGAGTAAAGAAACCATAAGTGCACTCAATGAATTTCTTGAAGGTCTCGATAAGAAAAAGAGAATATGCTTTATGCAGAGATATTTCTACATGGAATCAATAAAGAATATTGCCGCCATGAACAATATTTCCGAAAGCGCACTTAAAACCATGCTCTGCAGAATACGGACAGATCTGAAAGAATTTATACAAGAACGAGGACTATACTGACGGGAGGACGATTACGATGAGTGATAAAATGAATAAAAACAGAAAGCTTATGCATGACTTAAGCGGAGTTTCAGATAAGTTTATAACAGAAGCTGCTCCGAAAAAGAAAGCCGTAAACATAAGATTACCGTGGGGATATATCGGCAGCGCTGCCTGTGCAGCTGCAGTACTGATACTTTTCGGAATGAATCTGCCTGAACGTTCCGATAATGAAATATTCTCACCTGCAGCAACTGACATTACAACGGTGGCTCAGACTGAAAGCATCACAGATTTTACTGTAACTGAAAAACCGGTCACAGCACAGAAGGTCGTTGTTACAGTTCCTGTAACAGGAACTGCAGGCGATATTCTTCAGAGCGTAACTGCTGAAACATCATCGGCAGTCTCAGAAACTGCAAAACAGAATGCAGAAACACAGAAGAAGCAGGAGAATAAGCCGGCTGAAACTGAAAAGAAACCGGAAGTAACTGAAAAAGCTGAAACTACAGCATCAACTGAATACGAGCACATGGAAGATATAAATGATGCCGCCGTAACATCAGTTACCAAAAACCCTGACGGCTCAATCCGTATCGTTATCAGAGACGGTCAGTTTGCCGTAACACTGCCTGCAAGCTGGAACGGCCATTTTGTATTAAACGGACACAACGGCAATGACTACACCGAATTTCCGGACGAACTTGCACTTGTCGAAATCAACAGTAAACTTGCCTATCAGACTGAAGACTACTACGATTCAAGTGTTCTGGGTTTAACTGTAGCTTCTGAAGTAGACTTTGATTATCCGATCCACTACGATACAGTCGGCTATTCACGAGGAGAATACATGCGTCAGTTCTCAAGCATGCCGGTTGACCGCTGCAGCTGTACTGAAGAAGCATATCAGGAAAAACTTGCACTTCTTGATACGAGAGATCAGATCATATACGAAAGCTATTCCGAGAAAACCGGAAAACTTGAAAGAACATTTACCGTCCCTGAATGTCCTATTGAAGCTGTATCAGGCGAATGCGGAAATACCACAAAATGGGAATATGACAGTGAAAGCAAAACTCTGACAATACTTGCAAAGAGCGATGATGAAACTGACTGGATGCTGAGAACCCAGGGTTATTCAGTTACCCGTGCACCATGGAAAGAAATGAGCTGGTACAAGGAAATTGAAAATGTTGTCGTTAAAGATGGTGTACAGCATATCGGAATCGACGCTTTCACAGACTGTACATCTCTTAAGTCAATAACCACTCCTGATGATATAGCGGGCGTAACATACTTTACAAACTGTACATCACTCACTTCAATAACTGTACCTGAAAATACTGAATGTATCGGAAACGATGTTTTCTCAGGCTGTACAAACCTTAAGGAAGTAAAGATCGGCAGCAAACTTACTGAGATCATGCACGGTTCATTCCAGGGATGCACAGCACTCGAAACTCTCGATCTTCCTGAGACCGTAACGAAGATCAGCGACTATGCATTCAAGAACTGCAGCCCTGACCTCGTACTCAGATGTAAGGAAGGCTCTTACGTTCAGCAGTATGCAGAAGCTCACGGCATAAAGTTTGAAGCTGTTGCAGAATAACCGAAACGACCATAAAACAATTAATCTCTATAAAATACCTGAAGCCGGACATCAGATCTTTATTCCGATGTCCGGCTGTTTTTTTAAGTGTTCCCTGTAAAATAAAAAGGAGTGCAGAACGGGATCCTGCACTCCTTTTAATGTTTCACCGTAACTCCGGTCCGTGATATTTCAGTTCACTACAGCTGGGCTGTAAATTCAGAAACGGTGTATTTTCTGCTTACCGCGTCAAGTATCTCATCAGGCATAAGTTTATGCGGTGCACGTACAGTCATGTTGATCAGTACTGTTCCGTCCTTTTTCTTCTTGATGCTCAGTCTCAGGACCTTGACGTGAAGCTCATGCATGTACTCGTTCACATCGGAAATAATACCCTGCTTGTATTCCGTACGGAAAGATATTTCCGAGACCATCATGTTTTCAGAGCTCGGAAGAGACCAGTGAAGAATGAGCTGCAGTATTATTATCATAGCCGTGGCTACGATCCCGACGACATACATTCCGGCTCCGATCGCACATCCTACGCCGCAGGTGGACCATATGCCGGCGGCAGTGGTAAGACCTTTAACGTATCCTCCGCGGAGGAATATAACACCGGCACCAAGAAAGCTGACTCCGGTTATTACATTGGCCGCTATTCTCGAAACATCGACGTTTATGCCGGGCGTTCCGACAATGTCGATAAAACCGTACTTGGATACTATTACAAGAAGAGAGGCTCCGAGTGTGACCATTATATGAGTTCTTATACCGGCCTCCTTCTGTCTCTGGCTTCGTTCAAAACCAATTGCCGCACCGCATGCGGCAGCAATTACTATTCGCAAAACAAGGGTCAGTTCATTTGTCATAGACCTGATACCTCCTTCCGGTGAATACTGATTTCATATTTTACCAGTACTTTCATGAGTTATACTTTATATAAATTATACCATATTCTGTGCTTTCAATCAATATACCGCTGATAAATACGCAATAATGCAAATCCAACTTTGGATTATATTCTGAAAACTGCCATAACAAAGCCATAAAATTTAATTTTTCTTTGTATGTACTTACCAAACCTTGTTTACATGGTTGATTTAGCTAATTTCAAATGATATAATTGTATGAGTGACTAAATTTGAAAAGGAGCTTATTAAATGGCAAAACTAGTAAAGTACGATGTCGGTACAAACTTTGACAACAAGTTATTCGACATAATCAAAGAATGTGACAAAGATCACAGAATCAAAAACCTCTATGGTAAACTCAAGCAGGACGGTCTTCCGGGTGGTCGTGCTACTTCAATAATCCCTGAACTTTCTGATGATCAGTTCGTTCAGTACATCAAGGACTGCAACAGCCTTGGCATCACTTTCAACTATCTTATCAACCCTCTCTGCATGGGTCAGGCTGAATATGATCCTGTAGAAGGAAAGAACATCAGAAACACACTTCACAAGCTTTATGACATGGGTGTACGCTACTTCACTATCAACTCACCTTCACTCATCAAGTACGTAAAGAGCGAGTTCAAGGATGTACAGGTAACACTTGGTCTCTATGCTTATCCTGTTTCCATCCAGCAGATCGAATACTGGAGAAACTGGGGCGTTGACGAACTCACTCTCGACCACGCATTCAACAGAAACTTTGAAAACCTCAGAAACGTAATGAAGACATACAAGGACAGCGACTTTGGTATGCGTATCATCGCTAACAACTTCTGTCTTAAGGAATGTCCTTACCGTCTCAGCCACGGTTCTTTCGTTGGTCATTCAGATCCGACTGCTATTTCAATGGACTTCAGCCTTATCAACTGTACATACAGAAAGATCTCAAATCCAAAGGCTATGCTCACAGCTGAATGGGTAAGACCTGAAGATATCCATTACTATGAAGAACTTGCTGAAGAAACAGGTTACAAGAACTTCTCAATCAAGCTCGTTGACAGAACAAGAGCTACTGCATTTATCGAACGGGTAATAAGAGCTTATCTTGCTGAATCATACGACGGAAACCTTCTCGACATCATTAACTGGCCGGAAACAAGAAATATGTTTGGTGTCAAGGGTGCTCCGGCTGGTATGCCTGCTGGTGGTCCTCCGGCTGGTATGCCTCCTGTAGGCGGTCCTCCGGCTGGTATGCCTCCTGTTGGCGGTCCTCCGGCTGGCATGCCTCCTGTAGGCGGTCCTCCGGCTGGTATGCCTCCTGTTGGCGGTCCTCCGGCTGGTGCTCCGAAGATCAGATACATGGATAAGATGAACATGACATTCGCACCTATCTACGGAAGAGTAATGAACTTCCCTAAGATCTATATCGACAACAAGAAGCTCGACGGATTTATGGATCACTTCATCAAGCACAACAACTGTGCTAACTCACTCTGTGCCGGAACTATCATCGAAGACGGCATGAAATGTGACCACGCATGTGACCGCTGCGGCGCATGGGTAGATAAAGTAATCTCATACGACAAGGCTGAGGTTGAAGCATGGAAGCAGGTTGCTGAACAGCTTCTCAACGGTCTCCCGGCTGGTGCTCAGTACGAAAAGTAATTAACTGACCGAAACTGATCAGTTCCGTCAGAAAAAGGCTGCAGATTTTGTCTGCAGCCTTTTTTATATGTTAATGACAATTCTCCTTAAAAAACAGATCAGCATATTCTGATCCGCGTACATCATACGCGGACAGAATATGCTGAATCTTTTGTACTGTTATTTTAAAGAAACCGCTGATCTATGAATAACCCGGTTTTATGATCTTTTCCTTATTCAGCTGAATCAATGAATGCGCTGTAGATGCATCTGATAGCATCTTCAAAATCACTTTCGCCGATACCAACGATGATGTTAAGTTCGCTTGAACCCTGGTCGATCATCTTGATATTGATACGTGCGTGTGAGAGCGCTGCGAATACTCTTGCAGCTGTACCTCTTGTCTTGTACATTCCGTGACCAACGACTGCGAGGAGAGCGATGTTATGTTCGATCTCAAGGTGATCAGGATCAACTTCCTTTCTGATCTGTGAAAGGACTGCTTCTTCCTTGCCTTCAAGCGAAGCAGCACTGAGCACGATACTCATTGTGTCGATACCTGAAGGAATGTGTTCGAATGAAAGGTCGTTCTTGTAGAGGATGTCGAGGATCTTCTTTACGAAACCGACCTCGCTGTTCATCATTGACTTTTCAATGTTTATTGCGCAGAAGCCCTTCTTGCCGGCGATACCTGTAATTGTGTTTCTGCTTGTTTCTTCTGAATTGTCCTCAGCAACAATCATTGTACCCGGAGCAGAAGGATCGTTTGTGTTTCTGATATTTATCGGAATACCTGCTGTTCTTACAGGGAAAATAGCATCTTCGTGAAGAACTGTCGCACCCATGTATGAAAGCTCGCGGAGTTCCTTGTATGTGATAGTCTTGATGACCTTAGGATCTTCAACTATTCTCGGGTCAGCGATAAGGAAACCTGAAACGTCTGTCCAGTTTTCATATATCTCAGCGCGTACTGCACGTGCGATGATGGAACCTGTAACGTCAGAACCGCCGCGTGAGAAAGTCTTGATAGTGTCGTTGAGTGTGATTCCGTAGAAACCAGGGATAACAGCACATTCAACATTCTTTATTCTTTCACGTACAGCTTCGATCGTCTTGTCGAGCATGAATGAACCGTTGTCGTCAAAGTAGATAACTTCAGCAGCATCGATGAATTCGTAGCCAAGGTATGCAGCAAGGATGATACCGTTTAAGTATTCACCGCGGCTTGCAGCGTAGTCACGTCCGCTCTTGGCCTTAAGGCAGTATTCGATCTCTTCGAATTCCTTGTCGAGGCTTAAGTCAAGTCCGAGGTCGCTTATGATACCATTGTAGCGTTCTCTGATCTTTCCGAACTGATCCTTTATGTCTTTTCCGCTCTTTACAAGCTCGTAGCAGCTGTAGAGCATATCAGTTACCTTTGTATCTTCCCTGAATCTCTTGCCCGGTGCTGAAGGAACAACGAATTTTCTCTTTTCATCAGACTTTATGATATCAGCAACTTTTCTGAACTGGTTAGCATCAGCAAGGCTGCTTCCGCCGAATTTTACTACTTTAACGCCCATTGTAAAAACTTCCTTTATATAATCAGATTATAGTCATTAAACCACTATATTATTATATTAAAACCAGTGTTTAAAATCAATAGATATATAATATGAATTTCCAAAAATTATAACCTGTATTTTTGTCAAATACGACTGTTCTTTTCAGAAAAACAACAATAAAATAAAAAGGGCATGCGGTCACGCGGCCGCACACCCTTGTTTCTATTCTTCATAAATTCTCGGAACTCTCTTTGAGATCCCGCATACGACCTCATATCCGATGGTTCCGTACCATGAAGCAAGCTCGTCTGCTGTTATCATGTCATCGCCGTCCCTGCCAATGAGTGTGACCGTGTCTCCCGGCTTTGCATCAATGCCTGTGACATCTATCATAAGCTGGTCCATGCACACGCGTCCGGCTATCGGGCAGCGCTTCCCCTTGAGGAGTACCTTTCCCTTCGAGGAAAGAAGTCTTGAATATCCGTCAGCGTAGCCGACCGTTACTGTTGCTATCTTTCGTTCTTCAGAAGCCGTGTATGTTCTTCCGTAGCTTATGCAGTCGCCCGGTTCAACTGTCTTGACATATGAAATGACAGCCTTGAGTTCCATTACAGGTTCAACCTTATAAGGCAGCGGCAGCGGATAGTTAGGAAGAAGTCCGTACATCGTGATGCCTATTCTTGCAAGTGTGCTTGCACCGTCAAAATGATAGGCAGCTCCGGCACTGTTGAGGAAATGTACATGCGGAAGGCTGATCCCGCGGTTTTTCAGTTCACAGTAAACACCCTTTATAAACTCAGCCTGTTTTTCAGTATACTTCACGTTTTCAGGATCGTCACTGTCTGCAACTGCAAAGTGTGTGAACAGACCCTCTGCGGCAATGTTTTCAAGTGAAGCTATCCTTTCAGCGCAGTCTGCACACTCTGAAACAGTTTTAAACTTAAGTCCTATTCTGCCCATTCCGGTGTCAAGTTTAATGTGGCATCTTACCGGAGAAGGCGCAAGTCTGTTAAGTTCCTTTGCGTAATCTTCCGAAACCACACACTGAATGATATTGTACTTTATAAGCTCATCAGCATATTCCGGAGGAGTATAACCGAGAATGAGTATTCCGCAGTCAGAAACAATTTCTCTTACACTTATAGCCTCGTCAAGGTTGGAAACCGCAAAGTAACGTATGCCGGTGTTATAAAGTTTCTTTATAACTTCATTTTCACCGTGACCGTATGCGTCAGCCTTTACAACTGCCATTATTTCAGTTGATTCAGCAAGATGTTCCTTTATAGTATTTATATTTCTTTCCAGTGCGGACAGATCTATTCTTGCCCACGCTCTTTTATGATTTTTCAAAAGAATGCGCTCCTTGTCTTGATATTTGTGCCTGATTGTGATAAAATAGTGTATTGAGAGATACTATTCTGAATTTTATTTCATGGAGAAAATGATTTGACAGAAAAAGCAGTTTGTTTTTCAGGACACCGTCCGGAAAAACTTCCGGGCAGAGGCATAGCAGACAGATCTGAAACACTGTTTATAAAAGAACTGCTGCGCACCAAAATTGAACAGAGCATCCGTGAGGGATACACCAGATTCTATTCAGGTGTTGCCAGAGGAATCGATCTGTGGGCAGCACTGGCTGTACTTGATCTCAGAAAAGTATATCCTGATATTAAACTCATCTGTGTTAAGCCTGTCGAAAACCAGGGATGTAATTTTCCTGAAAACGACAGACTGTTATATGAATCTGTTATAGAACGGGCTGATTCTGTAGTATGCACATCAGCCGGCTACAGCAAAAACTGCTACGCTGTACGCAACCGCTACATGGTTGAAAACTCTGACAAGCTCATTGCTTTTGTAAGCAACTACAGAAGCGGAACAGGTCAGACAATAGGTTATGCCAGAAAAACAGGTATCATAACTGACATAACTGATCTGTCCGATATTACATTCAGCATGAAGTATGAACAGCTGGAGTTTTAATAAAACGCTTTACAGTATATTATACTACTTTGAATCAGCTTTGTAAAGAAAGCTGCCGCCAAAGTTTTAAACATTATTCTTTCAACTTCTCAACAAAGTTTTCAACTGTGTGTTGAAAGTGAGTAAACAATAATGTTGATTTATAGAAAAACAGTATTACCGCATTTGCAGTGAAACTGAAAAAAAGTTACCGGAGGACTCAACAATGGCATTGTTTAAAAAAAGAAAAAAAGAAAGTGTGGCAATACCTTTTCTTATAAGCATGGTGATAACGCTTCTTGTTATCGGTATACCGGTTTTCACTCTCTACAACCAGAAGGTAAACAAGAGCAGCGCAAACAACGGTGAGATTACAGATACAGTCTTCATGCCTACCGAAGACAATGACACGACCATTCTTTTCTCATATACACCGGATGACAAGTCACTTCGTCCGTCATTTATGATTCTGCGTACATCAGCAATGAGCAGAACGTTTACATTCATCCCTGTTTCAAACGATCTTCTCTGCGGAAGCGAAAAGATGATCAACATATTCAAAAAAGGCGGTATCATTGAACTTACCAAGGCTGTCAACAAGACATTTGACACTAAGATCGACAGGTATGTAAACTTCGATGACAAATCTCTTTCGATCCTGTGCGATACTCTCGGCGGTATCAACTTCAACGTACCGGAAGGACTAAAGGGTCTTAACGCAGGAACCCAGTTCCTTGACTCAACATTCATCATTAAACTCATTACCAACCCTAAGTATGCTGAAGACGCACGTACAGTTGCAACGGGAAACCTTTTTGCAGACATGCTCGGCGGTACTTCGACAAAGATATCAGCAGACATGATCGAATATGCATACACCAAGGACATAGACCTGGTTGAAACAGATATAACTGCACTTGACTACGACAATCAGAAAAGTGCAATTGAATACATGTTCAGTTCAACACAGTACGTTTCAACATACCGTGTACCTGCTGCCAAGGGAAATGCCGAACAGGGACTTACCCTCGACAAGGATACGCTCAAACAGCTCAAGGCTGATTCAGGATTAAAGTAATATCAAAAGGCTGCCGGCACGGCAGCCTTTTTAATGGAAGGATAATAACATGTACTCAGACATTTTCGATACTCATTCACACTATACTGACCACGCTTTTGACGAAGACAGAATGGAAGTTATAAAAAACATCCATGAAAACGGTGTAAAATACATCATGCTTGCAGTTTCAAGCTATGAAGACTCGGTACGTTCCCTTGAACTTAGCCGTAATTTTGATTTCATGTACTGTGCAGCAGGTATCCACCCTGAATGCGTCGACACAGCAGAAGGCGACTACATAGGAAAACTTGAAAAACTCATAACGGAAAACCGCGGCAAAATCAAAGCTGTCGGTGAAATAGGCCTTGACTACCACTACGAAGGCTTTGACCGCGAAAAACAGATCGAAATCTATTCACGTCAGCTCGAACTTGCGAATAAACTCAGCCTTCCTGTCATAATACATGCGCGCGAAGCAACAAAGGACAACCTGTACATTCTGAAAAAATACCGTCCTGCAAAAGGCGTTGTACACTGCTTCTCCGGTTCTGCGGAAACAGCAAGGGAAGTTATCGCCCTCGGTCTTCACATAAGCTTCACAGGTGTACTCACATTCAAAAACGCAAAGAAAGCACTTGAAGCGCTTAAGGAAGTACCGGCAGACAGGCTTATGCTCGAAACGGACTGTCCGTACATGGCACCTGTACCGTTCCGCGGTAAGCGCTGTGACAGCTCAATGATCGCATACACAGCAGAAAAAGCAGCTGAAGTTCTGGGCTGCGATACGCAGGAACTAATAAACAGGACCTGTGAAAACGGAAAAAAATTTTTCGGAATATAATCGGAATATAAGAAATGCTGATTCATGAATAAATCAGCGCGGGGCACGGGCGAAGCTGTATTTCCGGCTTCAGTGTTCCGGAAAAGCAAAAGAGTGAACTGTTCATCATAAAATGAAACAGTTCACTCTTTTTATATCTCATTTCTGTTTTCAATAGCACGGAACAGCGTGATCTCATCTGCATACTCAAGTACTCCGCCGACAGGAAGTCCGAATGCAAGTCTCGTGACTTTTATCCCCGCAGGTTTTATAAGCCTTGAAATATACATTGCTGTCGCATCACCCTCAACTGTAGGGTTAGTGGCCATTATTACTTCAGATATCTCAGGATCAGCCTGTAATCTGGCTACAAGTTCCTTTATACGCAGCTTGTCCGGTGTAATACCGTCAATCGGAGAAATGAGCCCGTGAAGTACGTGATAAAGTCCGTTATACTCACCGGTCCTCTCGATCGCAGTAACATCCTTCGGTCCTTCGACAACACAAATGATATTTTTGTTTCTTCGTGTATCGCTGCACAGCGGACATACCTCACGGTCTGTCATGTTCTGACACACGGAACAAAGCCTTACTTTTTTCTTTACATTGACAAGAGCTTCAGCAAAATCATTTACATCGCTCTCACTCATTGATGTAACGTGGTATGCAAGGCGCTGAGCAGTCTTCATACCTATACCCGGAAGACGTGCAAACTGCTCTGCCAGAAGTACTATCGGCAGTGCATTCGATTCAGCCATTTATCAGAATAAGCCAGGGAGTGAAACTCCGCCAGTGATCTTGGACATTTCTTCTTCAGTTGTTTCTTCGATCTGCTGGATAGCTGCATTTACTGCAGAAATAACGAGATCCTGAAGATCTTCAATTGATCCTTCCTTTACAACATCCGGCTTGATATTGAGTGACTTTATAGTCTTCTTGCCGTAGAGAACAACTTCAACAGCTCCGCCGCCTGATGTAGCAGAGAATTCACGTTCTTCAATGTCATCCTGAAGCTTTGTGATCTCATCCTGCATCTTCTGAGCCTGCTTGATCATTGCGTTCATGTTCTGGGCTCCGCCGCCCATGTTCTGCTTTGGTACTCTTGCTTTCATCTTTTCGTAAACTCCTTTATTATAATTTGGTTTATGTTTTTGCTGATCATTATAGACTATACTTCCGGATGGTTTTCCAGATTCATTTTGTTTGCCTTTTCAATCAGCCTGATAGCATTTATTTCTTCTTTCTTTGTCTGAGCATCGCACTTTACCTTTATGGCATAACGCCTTCCAAGTACGCTTTCTATAGCATCACCCAGCATAGCTGCGTTTTCCTTACTGCGGAACAGAGAAAGAAAGAAAGGATTATGTGCTATTATAAACAATCCGTCGCCGCTCACAAAAGCCTTTGAATCAATAAGACTTGCTGAAACAGCAGGATTTGTCTCTGAAAATTTTGCTAATACTTCAGTCCAGTTTGCAACCGGTTTTACAGTACTTTGATCGATTTTTGAAAAGTCCACCTGAGGATCAGAATGTTTCTCATAGTATTCATGACGCTTTGGTTCTTCTGAAACTGAAACTCCGCCTGAAGCGACCTTTCTTTCAAGCTCACTTATTCTTGCCGCAAGATCCGGTGACGGTCCGGAGGTTACCGGTGCCGCCGTCTGAATTCCTGAAGCCAGACGAATGATGCACATTTCGATCTCGACTCTCTTGTTTACTGCACGGAGCATTTTCTCGCTGCAGTCCTGAAGAGCAGAAAGTCTTGTAAATATCTCCTGAAGTTCCGTCTTCTCAGCAAGACTTTTCAGTCTTTCGAGTTCATCCGGCATGCAGGCGATAATTCCTGTATCTTTCTGACCGATTTTTATAAGCATTAAATTTCTGAACTGAAATATGAGTTCCTCACAAAGTCTGGACATATCCTTGGAACCTGCATAAAGCTCATCGATGAATGCGACGGCCTTTGCCGGATCCTTTTCCGATATTGACTCCATTATGCCGAAGATCTGATCGCGGCCAGCTATACCTGCGGCCATCGAAACAGTTTCTGCAGTTACGCTGTCCGAAAAAGCTATGCACTGGTCAAGCAGGGAAAGCGCATCTCGCATACCTCCGTCTGCTATCTTGGCGATAAGGAAAGCCGCCTCGTCATCAAGTGCAATTTTTTCCTGTGAGGCAATATATAAAAGACGCTTTGCTATGTCTTCCGGAAGAATTCTTCTGAAATCGTAACGCTGACACCTGGAAGCGATCGTTGCCGGTACCTTGTGTATCTCGGTAGTTGCGAGAATGAACTTGACGTACTCAGGAGGCTCTTCCATTATTTTCAGAAGTGCATTGAATGCATTGACTGAAAGCATGTGTACTTCGTCGATTATATATACTTTGTATTTACAGCGTTCAGGTGTAAACACCGCACCTTCACGAAGATCACGTATGTCATCAACACCGTTGTTCGACGCAGCGTCGATCTCGATGATGTCGGAAAGAGCAAAATTGTCAGCATCACGGCAGATGTCACACTCAAGACAAGGTGCCCCGCCTGAATTATGCTCACAGTTTATAGCCTTCGCAAAGATTCGTGCGCAGGTAGTTTTACCCGTACCTCTTGAACCTGTAAACAGATAGGCATGTGCCGTTTTACCGTTAATGATCTGATTGCGCAGGGTAGTAGTGATATGCGGCTGGGATACCACGTCATCAAATGTCAGCGGTCTCCACTTTCTGTATAAAGCAGTATACATCTACATTCCTTCCCTTCGGATCATTTACGTAAGACGACAGAGTCTGCCGTCTTTAGTACAGCTGAAGATCCCGGAGTTTATCATTACGAAGCAGATGCTTTCAATATAATAAAATCCGGAACATAGGTGTGCAGGCTTGCTGCGGCACACAAAACGATCCGCTTAATGCTGCTCGGTTCCCCGCCTGACATGGTTCACGGTGTCTCATTGCACAGGGCCCACACACCTATATTCCGGATAATAACTCTGTTATTGATCAGCTGTCAGAAACTTTTACTGCAGTAAAAGTCTCAAAAACTTTTATAATTATAGCACATATATTCTGAAAAATCAAGGCTTTTGAATAAAATTATGGCGAACACACAAGCACTGTTAATTTCCGGAAAATCATATCCGTAATTTTTTAAATAAAAAAGTCTTTACAAACCGAATCAAGTGTGGTATAATCCCGACTTTAACACTTCAAGAAAACAATCGAGGCGTAACTAACGCAAATGCGTTGATTACGCCTCTTTTTTCGTTTTTCAAAAATGTTGTATGAGCAATTATTTGGAAATTAATTTTATTTTTCCATTCAAAGTCTTTGGCAGATAGTATTGTTTGTCTAACTCAAGTCCCGTAATTTCGTTCAAAGCAGTACACACCTGAGAGCAAGTATAATTGGACATGTAGCACATATCCTGGATATTTGAAACGTTCATATTCCGGATTGTTTCAATGATATTGTATACTGAAAAATGATATCCTTTTTCTTCAAGCAGTTTTTCAAGAATACGATAAATCAAAAGCGCAGTATAGCATATCATAAAATGAGCAATAATTCTGTTCAGGGTACTATGGTAAACAGGTCTTGCGTCAAAATTGGTTTTCATGATTCGAAAACAGTCCTCTATTTTGTAGCGGTTCATGCTGATTTCAAGAATAGATTTTGCGTCATCATCAAGATTGGTTGCTACGGCATAAAAGCCATCGTATTTTTCTTCTTTTTCAATTGCTTCTTTGTCAAGAATGTAGGTGTCGGAACCGTTCTCTTCAGCTTTGGACTTAGAGATTCTTTTGATGAATCTGGTAACATCATGCGGCCCCTTTTTGTAAGTTTCAGGATCGATATTTTCAAGCAGCTTTTTCGCTCTTTCAATTTGCCTGTTGCGTATGTAACGCTGATATTCCATCATTTTTCTTGAAAATGAGATAATGATTTTCTGTTTAAGCGTTGCTTTGGATTTAACTTTTTTTACCTTTCCGTTTTTGCAGATTTTTTCTTCGTAAAGTCCTACATCGAACGCTTTATCCGCGTCAATTATTTTGTAGGCATGATCGTTGTAAAGACTCAGATTATCAGGATTTTTTCTGTCGAATGTCTTCATATAGTTTAGTGAAATATGCTTATTGCTGGAAAGCAGCTTGTAATCACAATCGTTAAAAACCGCCTCCTGTAACATTGAGGAAAGTTTCTTTACGGACTGTGTAACGATAAACGCACGACCACCCATAGAATTGAAATTACGGATATTCAAAGATCCAAGACCTGCATCGGCACAGTATATGAACTTTTTCCCCTGGAGCATTTTAGTAAGTTTCTTTTCCAGCGGAATAGCAGTAGTCTGCTCATTATCAGAACCTGATGAAATACACATGGATAAAGGGATACCTTCTGCATCCATGAACAGTCCCATTTCGCAGATAGGATTTGGACGATGTTCTTTTGAAGGACCATATTTACGAAGCCCTTTGATGAATTCTCCTGTTACTTCATCAACATAGTCTTCGTCTTCACATTCGGTTTCAAAGTAATAATTTGTACAGTCGTAATAGCACACCGATGTATTCCTTTTGATAATACTGCAGCTTTTTTCATACAGGTAGCTGATATATTCGTCGTAATGGTCTTTCATCAGATCCATGGTACGCATTATATGCATGTAATCAAAATCAGGCTGTTCGTAATAGTTACTCATTTTCTGGAAAGAACCGAGTTTTGAATCCGGATCAATAATTCTTGAAAACGTAATAAATCTGTTTACAAGATTAGGGTTGAATTCAATTTTTCTGTCTTCAGTGATGTTTTTGAAAAATGAACTTATTTCAAGTTTTCCGTAGATATACTGAAGAAAGAAATAGCCTATATTTTTGTCTGTGGATAATGAAGTAACAGCATCGGTAGCTTTGATCTTCTCATTAAAGTCGATTTTCAGATCAAGTGCAAGTGTTTTATTTTTCTTATGCTCCTCGTTATATATTCTGACCTGTTCTTTCGCATATGAAAGAGGATCGTCTGTAATCTTAAGAAGTTCTGAATGCTTACCGATACGAGCTACATTTTTGGTTGTTGTCTTTTTACCGTTTCTGATTCCCATCTGGATAAAATAGGTGGGATCTTTGGATTTTTTATCGTAATTAAGCTTCATATTTATATTATACCATATTTGAAATAAAAATACAACACCATACAACGAAAAAATTCAGAAAATTTGACACAAAAAAAGCCGCAATTATGCGGTTTGAATTGGTTATATTGATTTGGAAGTGTTAAAGTGCCGTCTCAAAAACTTTTATAATTATAGCACATATATTCTGAAAAATCAAGGCTTTTGAATAAAATTATGGCGAACACACAAGCACTGTTAATTTCCGGAAAATCATATCCGTAATTTTTTAAATAAAAAAGTCTTTACAAACCGAATCAAGTGTGGTATAATATTAACTGTTGTAAACAACGAGGTGTGGCTCAGTTTGGTAGAGCGCTACGTTCGGGACGTAGAGGCCGCAAGTTCGAATCTTGTCACCTCGACTTAATAATCCGATAAAACGACTCAGTGAAACAAATGTTTTACTGAGTCGTTTTTTATTATTCACTTGTATTTTCAGCGCTTTCTTCTGAAACAGGGATCTCAATTTCTGCCGATATTATATCTGCTACTTTCCTGAGAATATCATCAGGTATTTTTTCTACAAATACACAGGGTCTTGAATTAAGATCCAGTGCCCGGATATGCTCACACAAAACCACGCCAGTTGTTGCTGTTCGTTCATCAAGAGAAACGTGCAGCGGAAACTGATTGTCTGTGTTGGTAATCGGGCAGACAATAGCTAACTTTGCGTATTTATTAAAAGTATCATTACTGACTACCAGCGCAGGACGATATCCTGCCTGCTCATGTCCGCGCTGCGGATTAAGATTTACTTTAATGATATCGCCCTGACTTACCATATTTCTCCTCCAACAGGATCACCCCAATCTATTTCTTCAGGGACATAATTTCCGTTGTATCCGTCAAAAAGCTCATCTATAGTCTTTCTTTTTTTTGGTTCTGCCTGTTTGATAATAATTTTATTATCCTGAGCGATTATAACTATTTTTTCGTTGCTCGACCATTTTAAAACTTCAAGCATATGCTTCGGTAAACGAACACCCTGACTGTTGCCCCATTTCTGAATAGTTGTTGTCATAATGATCACTCCTTTTATCTTATCCACACATCTTAGTATATACATAGTATATACCAAAAATGCTGTTTTGTCAAGTCATAATAAATCAGTGTTTCAGCACAAAGAAGAAACAAGCTTCAGACTGATTTTTGCAGGATAATAAAATAGTATATTATTTTAACACGCAACTCTTAAAAGTTGTTTGCTATTTTTTATACAATAATCAGATATTGCTATAAAGAGAAAACGTTTTCCCGTCATTATTATGTGACGCATTTGTACTGATTTTTGCAAAGTTAAAATGTATGTACGGTGTGAATGTTTTATTTACTTCATATCATAATATGAGCAGGTCTGCATTGTATTATAATTACTGTCTTATACATTCAGAAGTAATCTGACCACGATTCAGAAAAATATTTGTATGATCTGATAATAATTTTAATTTCGAAAATCCTTGAATCAGAGATAATAAAATGATATAATTTATTCAGACAATTTTTTAATTTATTTATTCAGAATAATACTCTGCACATTCGTTTCTCAGACTCACTCAAATCTCATGATAATGTTTCAAAAAAATTGTCGTTATGATGATATTCGGGAACACTATTTATCTATAATCGATTTAAGGAGTTTATGATGAAACGATTCAGTAAAGTACTTGCAGCATTGCTGGCAGCACAGTTTACATTATCAGTATGCGGTGTGCTTTCAGTCAGTGCATCCTACCCTTCAGATTACTATTACGATTCCGATGATGTAAACAGCGTTCCTGCACTTTCTGTACAGGAATACGACGAACTTTGTTCTGAAATGGAGTTTTCAGCAGATCTCGCCTACGCTTCAGCTGATACCCTTCCGGAAAGCGTCGACCTGAGTGAAAGCCCGTTCTTCCCGCCGATAGGTGACCAGGGTGGACTCGGAAGCTGCAGTGCCTGGGCGACCACCTATTATCAGTTCACTTATGAAATGCATAAGTTAAACTACATCAAAAGCACAAAAAAGAATTCATATTCTCCTAGCTGGACCTGGAATTTCAGCAATCATAATCTTAATGAGGGTATTTCCATACAGACAGCCTACAGGACGCTCAGTCTTCTCGGGGCAGAAACAATGAACG
The DNA here is from genome assembly GCF_000712055.1 of Ruminococcus sp. HUN007. Taxonomy (NCBI): domain Bacteria; kingdom Bacillati; phylum Bacillota; class Clostridia; order Eubacteriales; family Oscillospiraceae; genus Ruminococcus; species Ruminococcus sp. HUN007. Next base: position 2,071,305 of record NZ_JOOA01000002.1, read on the forward strand.
AAATGCCTTATAATGCCGCTGATTATGACTACAGATGGTCCGACAACGAGGACGCAATGCTGAAAGCTCTGAAATACAGAGTAAAAAATGTAAACGTATTTGGTATAAGCGGAAAGGGTACGGCTGTGTCAAACAGTTTTTGATTCAGACCTGAACGCCTTAAAGTCAGTACTTGCAAATGAAAAAGTTGTAGTTGCGTCACTGAACAACCGCAGCTACAGCGATTCTATGAAGCATGTGATCGTGCGCGGCAATAACAGCGGTGCAAAGGCGGGTACTCATGCTGTTGCCATAGTAGGATACGACGATAATTTCACTTACGACATAAATCACGACGGTGATATAGAACCGTTTGAGAAAGGTGCACTTAAAATAGCTGATTCAAACGGAACATTCTGGGGCTATGACGGATTCATGTATGTCATGTACGATGCTCTCAACGGTGAAAGCGCCTCTTCTGATGACTGGGAAGCTGATGAAAAATACGAAAGAAAGGCTGTTTTCAATGTTATCCCGACAGATGAAGAAAATACTGAAGGATTCAATATATTCTACTGTATCGACGTGGAAAACAGAGATGTAAATTTTGTCGGAAAAATAGATATTGACACGGACCGCAGAGAAAACATGTTTGTTTCTGTACAGCATAAGAGCAGACTGGCGGCCGATCATTACACACAAATCTATCCTGTGACTGACATTTACAGCTACGTTGGATCATTCATACCTTACAGCGGAAAGCTTCTTCTCGATTTCAGCAACTGCTATAATTCAGATGATCCGTATCTTTCGCAGAACTTTGCTTCAAACCATGAGTGGAGCATAAAACTCGGAAGCGGCAACAAGGGATTCAGTGCGGAAAAGTGGATCGAAAACGAAAAGGTTTCCTGTTCAGTAGTTGATTCTGAAGGAAATCTGATCTCCGATCTCGGTAATGTAAATATTTCAGCCGGTGACAATGAAATTACAATGAAAACTGTCATTAACATGAAACCGGGCGACATCAATTTCGACGGATATGTAAACTCTCTTGATTACGTAACTGTACATCAGTACATCAAAGGAATGATACGTCTTTCAAATGTACAGCTCAGAATTGCCGATATGGACTCTGACGGAGATGTTGACGAAGAAGACAAGCAGGCTGTAGTCGAACAGTATATCAGCTGATAACCTTATCATAAACAATTACAGCATATCATGCTCACTTAACACGCTGGTGAGTGAGTATGATATGCTGTTTCTTTTTATCTTCTTGCGTTTGCAAGCATGAGTTTTATTCTGTTTTCCTGGTTTACCTTTGTGGCACCCGGGTCATAGTCTATGGCAACTATGTTTGCATTCGGGAATCCCTGCTTTATAACTCGTGCCATACCCTTTGCAACAATATGGTTCGGCAGGCATCCGAACGGCTGGGTACAGATAATGTTTTCAGTACCGGAAGATGCAAGAGCCGCCATTTCAGCAGGAATGAGCCATCCTTCGCCCATCTTCACACCCTGATTGATGTACTTGTCACATTCGCTTCTTAAATGTTCGAAGTCATGCGGCGGTTCGAAAACGCCGTGCTTCTTTATTATGTTTATCATCTGCTTCTGCTTTGCGTAAATAACGTCGTAACCTATTTTGAAAGCAAATGTTGTTTTGTTCTTAAAGCCGTAGATCTTACCGTCATTTACGTTGTTTATCGCACAGTAGAGCACGAAGTCAATGAGTGAAGGAACTACAGGTTCACATCCTTCGCTTAAAAGAAAATCTTCAAGGTGGTTGTTTGCAAGCGGTGAATATTTTACGTAGATCTCACCGACGATGCCGACCTTTATCTTCTTCTGCTTGCTTCGCTTTATCTTCGCAAAGTCGTCAAGTATCATTTTATAGTTCTTCGCAGTACCGAAAAACTGATTTTTCGAGAACTTTTCCTCGAGTATTTTCTCCCACTTGTTAAGCACCTTTTCCGATTCACCCGGAACGAGTTCATACGGACGGCACTGATTGTAGAGAAGCATGAGTATGTCGCCGTAGAGAACAGCATACAGAAGCTTCATAATTACAGGAACGGTGAGCTTGAATCCGCCTTCCTTTTCAAGTCCGCTGAAGTTGAGTGAGATCACAGGCACCTGCGGATATTTTTCCTTAAGTGCCTTTCTGAGAAGATGAATATAGTTTGACGCTCTGCATCCGCCGCCTGTCTGGGTAAGCATGAGAGCAGTTTTATCAGGGTCGTATTTTCCGCTGTTAAGTGCCTCCATAAACTGACCTATAACGAGAAGAGCCGGATAGCAGGTATCGTTGTGTACGTTTTTTAATCCCTCGTCAATAACAGTCTGAGTGGATGTACGAAGAAGCTCCATCTTGTATCCGCAGTTTCTGAGAATACTGATTATAAGATTAAAATGAATAGGGAGCATATCCGGAACGAGGATGGTATGCGTTGATTTCATATTATCCGTAAATACAGGAAATTTCGCCAATTGATATTCACTCCTTAGTCTGTTTCCGCAGCTGCCATAAGGCTTCGCAGTCTTATCTTCGCAGCTCCGAGGTTGCTTATCTCATCTATTTTCAGCTGTGTGTACAGCTTGCCTTTTGATTCGAGTATCGATCTTATTTCATCCGTTGTGATAGCATCTATTCCGCATCCGAAAGATACGAGCTGTACAAGCTGCATGTCCTTGTTCTTTGTTACGTAGTCAGCCGCTCTGTACATTCTCGAATGATAGGTCCACTGGTTAAGTACGTCAAGGTCAGGCATGTCGCCGTGTCCGCTTACGCTGTCCTCGGTGACAACAGCCATTCCGAGGCTGGTGATCAGCTTGTTGATACCGTGGTTTATTTCCTTGTCAAGATGATAAGGTCTTCCGGCAAGGACGATTATCATTTTTCCTTCCTTGCGTGCTTTTTCGATTATATCATTCGCCTTTATCTCAACTTCCTTACGGAACATTTCAAGGTCGTCAAATCCTTTTTCAAGAGCCTCGAGGGCCTGTTTTTTATTAATGCCGTATTTTCCGAGCACACCTGCCATTACATCGGCTACGTGCTCTTTTCTGTTAAGGTCAAGATAAGGATTTTTGAAATTGTCTTCGTTAAGTTCCGGAATATTTGCCTTCAGAAGTTCCGGATAGTAGGCAACAACAGGACAGTTGTAGTGATTGTCCGTGTCAGGCTCCTCAAGATTGTAGCTCATGCACGGATAGAAAATGAAGTCAACGCCCTTTTCGAGAAGATCAGCCACATGACCGTGTACAAGCTTTGCCGGATAGCATACCGTATCGGAAGGGATGGTCTGCTGACCCTTGTAGTACATGTCGCGTGAGCTTTCGTCAGAAAGGACGATCTCGAATCCGAGGTCGCGGAAGAATCTGCTCCATAACGGAAGCTGATCGAAGTAACTGAGTACCATCGGTATACCTATCTTCGCCTTCGGTGTGCCTTCCGGCTTGAGTTCAGTCTTCATAAGCAGGTCGTACTTGTACTCGTAAAGGCAGAAGCCCTCGGCAGTACGCTTCTTTCCGGCACCGCGTTCGCACTTGTTTCCTGAAATGAATTTTTCACCGTCAGCAAAGGTGATCATGTTGAGGTTGCACTTTGCAGTACATCCGCCGCACTGGAAAGCCTTTGATGTGTATGAGAAATCCTTTAAGTCTTCGCGGCTTATAAGTGAGGAATGTCCGGCCGAGTTTTCCTTCGCGTAAAGCGCCGCACCGAAAGCACCCATGAGTCCTGCGATAGCCGGACGGGTAACGTTTCTTCCGAGTTCCATTTCGAAGGAACGGAGAACGGCATCATTAAGGAAGGTACCGCCCTGAACGACAATATTCTGTCCGAGGTCGGAAGGAGACTTCGCTCTTATTACCTTGTAGATGGCATTCTTGATTATTGAAGATGAAAGACCGGCTGAAATGTCCTCGACTGTTGCGCCGTCCTTCTGAGCCTGTTTTACCGAGCTGTTCATGAAAACGGTACATCTTGAACCGAGGTCAACCGGATGCTCGGCAAAAAGTCCGAGGTTTGAGAATCTTGCAATATCGTATCCGAGGGCCTGTGCAAATGTCTGGATGAAAGATCCGCATCCTGAAGAACAGGCTTCGTTGAGCATGATGCTGTCGATAGCACCGTTCTTTATCTTGAAGCACTTGATATCCTGCCCGCCGATGTCGATGATGAAGTCAACGTCCGGGCAGAAGAAGGCAGCAGCCTTGTAGTGTGCAACCGTTTCAACTATACCGTGGTCGATGTGGAGGCCGGCCTTTATGAGGTCTTCGCCGTATCCTGTAACGGCAGAACCTGCAATGTTTACGTGATCACCGGCAAGTTCATATATCTCTTTGAGTTTCTTTGAAATTCTGTCAAGAGGCTGTCCCTTATTGGAAGCGTAGAACTGGTAAAGAAGCTTTCCGTCCGGTGTGATGAGAGCCATCTTGGTAGTGGTCGAACCTGCATCTATACCAAGGAAAGCGTCACCTGTGTATGTTTCGATATTTTCGTATTTAAGGTCGTTTTCGCTGTGCCTCTTTATGAAAGCTTCGTATTCGGAACGGTCCTTGAATAGTCTTTCTCCGGTCACAACATTGTCAGTAGTCTTTGCCTCCTTAACACGCTTTACGATCTCATCTGCTGTCATAAGGTCGCTTTCACTGTTTCCGGCAAAAAGTGCTGAACCGTATGCCACGAAAACAGGAGCTTCATCCGGAAAACGTGCACTTTTGTCGTCGAGTTTAAGTGTATTTACAAACGCCTTTCTGAGTCCCTGCTGGAAAAACAGCGGACCGCCCAGGAAAAGAACGTTTCCTTCTATTTTACGGCCTTGTGAAAGACCTGCAACGGTCTGGTCAACTACGGCCTGGAATATACTTGCGGAAATATCCTCACGCTTTGCACCCTGATTGAGAAGCGGCTGAATATCTGACTTGGCAAATACACCGCAGCGTGAAGCGATAGGGTAGATCTTTTCAGCTTCGAGAGCAAGTCTGTCAAGCTCATCGGTAGTGATGCCGAGAAGGGTAGCCATCTGGTCGATGAATGCACCTGTACCGCCGGCACATGAACCGTTCATACGCTGTTCAACACCGCCGGTGAAAAAGATTATCTTTGCATCCTCACCGCCGAGTTCGATAACGACGTCAGTATCAGGATAACTTTCCTTAACTGCGATAAATGCTGCATTTACCTCCTGAACAAAAGGAAGCTCAGCTGCATTTGCCAGACCAAGTCCGGCAGAACCAGTAACAGCAAGTCTGAATGAAGCATCCGGATATTCATTTTTGATTATCTCCATCTGCTCAGCGACAGTTTCCCTTACCTTTGAGAAATGGCGCTGGTATTTTGAATATATTATCTTTTTGTTGTCATCGGTAATAACTGTCTTGACAGTCGTAGAACCTACATCTATTCCTAAACAGTAATTCATTGATCTACCTCATCTGAAAAAATTATAGTTATAATCAGCCAAATTATATTATAACATTTATTCGGCGTGTTTAAAAGGGTTTTCAGCAAATTTTCACCTGAATGAAAATGTGGCGCCTTCGGCGCAATTACAAAACGAGCTGACCAGCTCGTTTTTTCTATAGCAGTCTTCGGCCCGCAGGGGTGAAGACTACATTTGCTACCGCTGATTATCTTTCTTATGATACCGCTCATTTTCATGCAAAGCAGTAGATTTTTAAATCAGAATATAGTATAATTTAATTGACAAAGAAATCACCGTCAGTCTTATAAAAAAGGAGGAAGTGCTATGAACTATGTTTATCCTACCGATACACCATTTACTTTACATTCTGAATTGATGACAAGAAAGCAAGCATCAGATCAGTCAAAAGCAATTGAACATTTTATTGATACTCATAATTTTTCAGTTTTAATAGACTCCAATACTGGCGAACCTATAGTAAAGGTTCTTGAAAAGGATAACAATGACTAAACTTAACATACAAATTTATACTAAAGAGCTTCAGAAAAGATTAGCTGGTGACTTTGACTGTGGTAATCCATATATAAACGAATTTATAAAATCACCTGTTTCCCTTGATAACAGCTATGGAAAAACATACGTCTATCTCTCAGACGATAACAATTTCCTGATAGGTTTTTATAACCTGGGCGTTGGTTACATAGATTATCTTAAAGATAATCAACGGTATAAAGCAGGAGGAGCGATCCATATAAATGAATTTGCTCTACATTCTAAATTTCACAGTACTTTGATTACTTATGACAATAATGGACAGAAGATTAATTTATCTGATATTTTACTTTATGATTGTCTGCATCGAATCAAAGAAATCAGAGAAAATTTCCTTGGATATGCATTTGTAACCTTATGTTCTACAGAAGAAGGGTACAGTTTATATTCAAGAAGAGATTTTCAGGAAATTGGTGACGACTATGGATTTAGCGTAGAACTGAGCGAGAAAAAATGCAAAAAAATGTACTTGTGGCTTGATGAAAATGACATAGTATGATATTTTCAAATGTTATATGAATCAAAATGTGGCGCCTTCGGCGCAATTATACAAACCGAGCTGAGCTCGGTTTTTCTATAGCAGTCTTCGGCCCGCAGGGGTGAAGACTACCATTTTACAGAAGCAAACGGGAGCACCGGATTTTTTACCGGTACTCCCGCTGTTTTTATTTATTCAGAGTAATCCTTAAGGATGAAAATTGCTGAATATCAGAATGATGCTATATCACAAATCGGTGAGCTGCCTTTGGCAGCTTATTATAGTATCATGCAGCGTCGCTGCATGATACCTTTTACTGTAACTAACTCATTATCACAGTTTATCAATCTTCTTTGAAAGATACTGCTGAAGTCTTGCAAGATCGGCAAGAGTTACTGATCCGTCACCATCGATATCAGCTGCTTTCTGCTGAACTGCTGTAAGCTCCTTGTCACCAATAAGAGCAAGTGATAATTCTGTTAAATCACTAATATCAATTATGTCATTAAGATCAATATCTCCTGTAACTATGTTATCGGAATAAAGTACTTCTATTTCTGACGGAAGCGTTACCGATGATCCGTCTGCAAAAGCTGATACTGCTGACTGCAAGCCAGTAGCTGAATAAATAAGTTCAATTGCTTTGAAAACATCCTCATACGAATTCATTATTACCACATGACAGTATTCCGATGATTCTTCTGATGTTTTTTACTTCAGATTCTATGTTGTTCTTTTTCAAAATTTCAGAGATTGTCTTACCATATTCCAAAGGATAATAAGTGCTTACTTCTATCTGTGCAGAATTATAAAATGATGGTCTATAGTATACCTTTGAAGCCATAACATTCTTTTCAAGACTTGCACATACAGACTCTGCCACATTTTCATCCAGGTAATACTCATCATTGAAACTCACAGACACTTCATCTACAATTTTACTGATATTTCCTTCTGAAACTGTAGTCTGAAAAATCTGAACTTTAAATTCTTTTTCAGAAATATCACAATCTTTTGAGATTACAGCCGATATTTCTTTGGTATTGACCGGCTTTCCAGAAACAGGTTCAAATTTCAAAACTGCTGGCATACGATATAACAGATAAAGAAAACCTTTTTTATCTTTAGCCGCCATTATCTTTATGCTTTTCGGGTTATCCGGAATGATCAAAGCGTCTTTTAGCTCCTCGCTTATTTCTATCTCATTATAATTTTCATAATAAGATTCATCTATCCAGCGTACAGGAGCTTCTTCTGTTATTGCTGCATTTACATTTGAATACAGACCCGTGCATAAAATACAAGACAGAAAACTAACTATCAATCTATTCTTCTTTTTCATAGAATACCATCCTCTCGTTCAAGTAATCAATATGAAATATGTGAATTACTCAAATAAAATTTAAGCATATCTTCGTTGATTCGTAAACCGACATTAGCATAACCTTTTTGAGCAGTACAAATTGCTACTACATCAAAATACACTTTCGAATTATATGTTTCAGTATAATAAACAGGACTTCCACTATTTCCACTTGATATATCTGTATCATAAAACATAAGTCTTCCATATGGATTTTCACCCTGATAATTCATATTAGTATAAGGCAAAGTAACTCCTGTCCCTGTATAAAGATTATGAGTTGTCTTATTATTTTTTAATACTCCATTAATATACTGTGGAAAACCCGTTACACTAACCGAAGCATTATCCGATGGATTGGTATCATTAGATGCAGGATAGAAATCATCCAAAGCAATTGAAAGATTACACTTTTTATATGAATGCAAATTTTGTTCTACGGTTATAAGTGCGTAATCATAGTTCCAATGATAATACTCATTATTTGTATGAAATGTACTGTTTGGATTCTGAAGAAATTCCATCCAATTATATGGAACATGTATTTTTACTGGTGTTACATATGTACTAACAATATTATTATTCGAATCTAAAGTCTGGATTAAAATACTATCAACTATTTTAGACGTAGCTGATGAAGTTGTTACACAATGAGCTGCAGTTGCTATAACATGATCATCAACGATAAAACCTGTGCCAAGATAATCATTTGTACCTATTAGCTTTACAACTCCTTTTTTTGAATAATCCAGCACCCTGTCATCTCCGCCAAAAACTGTACGAGACTGTTCCTGGCAATCTGCAGGTAACATCAAAGGAGTATTTGCATATATTGTATATGATCCTTCATATGAAGCATTTGATGCATTATAAATAAAATAAGTCATATTACTATTAGCCGCATCAGTAACATTTATATCATAAGGTGTAAATGTTAAAGCAAAAGCTACAACCATTATTATGACCATGGTTCTTTTAAAAAAAGACTTTGTAAAATTTCTCATGTTCTTTCACCCCTTTGTAACTCAATTTGCAAGATACGCCTGAAAAGCTGCACGATCAGCCTGACTTATAATGTTATTACCATTAACATCGAAAATACTTGGATCATAAACATAAATATCGCCTTCAAGATACAACGACAATATTGTAAGATCTGTAACATCAACCACACCATTTGAATCATAATCAAGTGCCGGATCATAAACTACTGCATTAACCTTTACCATTGGTATAAACAGCATCAAACACGCCAAACTTGTTATTCCTATTTTCAATATATTTTTCATAAAAACCTCCATTAATCTCTTTTTTCCTCATATAATTTTGTTTAGCTATCTTTATCAGCTTATTATAGTATCATGCAGCTTAGCTGCATGATACCTTTTATTTTGCTGTAACTAACTCATTATCAAAGTTTATCAATCTTCTTTGAAAGATACTGCTGAAGTCTTGCAAGGTCAGCGAGTGTAACAGCTCCGTCACCGTCAACGTCGGCTGCTTTCTGTTGATTAGCTGAAAGTTCTTTATCGCCTATTAGCACAAGTGAAAGCTCAGTAAGGTCTGTTACATCGATTGAGCCATTAAAATTAATATCACCTGTAGTTACAGAAGAAGTTGCTGCAGTTGCAGCTGCAAGAAACGAAACAGTAAATTTGTTGGAAATGAAAGATGAATCTACGTTATTCTCTTCTAAATATTCAGCCATATTCCAGTAAATGATCTCACCGTCGAACTCTTCTTCACCGATAGCTGTCTTTCGGAATATCACATCCAGACTGCTATCTTTGTCATTAATTGCTACTGTCGCATCTCCCGGATGGTTTTCATCTATATAATTTTTTAAGAGACCGGCTATCTGTTCAAGGTCGGTTATCTTATTGGTATCAGAGGATAATGCTGTGTCATATATCTTTTCAGGCTCTGTGCTAGGTTCTGTTTCCGCACTTACAGGTAGTATGAATGAAGAAAGCAGCATTGACACACCAGTCACTAATGAAATTACTTTTTTCATAAAATCATCCTTTCAAATTATGTGTTTTAATTAACGCTGTTTATGTACTCATTATCCATATAAAATCTAAGTACTGGAGTTGTAATTCTAACGCCTTCACTATATCTTACACCAGAATCATAGTTATAATAACCACATATTCCAATAGCAGATCGAAATGTATCATTACCAAGAGTATATTCAATATACATCGGACCACCGCTATCTCCGCCACTTGCGTAAGCGGTTGTTTTTAATAAATCGTCTGTTGATGTTGATAATACACTACCGGTTTCAAAATATCTTACAATTCCAACTGGCGATCCAGACACTTCTCCAGGAAAACCGCTTATTGATACATCAGAAGAAGTGGTCATAAAATAATCTGTTGCGGTTCCTAATGCAATATTACCATAGCTTGACAGACTGGAATCAACATAAATCAAACCATAATCATTAGATTTAGATGGGTTTGATATATAAGCACTTGGAACATGAAGCTCCTTGGCATAAAGTGTATTTAAAAGTGTTGTTCCATTAGAATCATAGATTTTGATTGTATAATTGTCGAAAAACGAAGTACCATTATAAATACAATGCGCACACGTAGCAATTATGTGCTTATCTATAATGAAGCCTGATCCTCGCCATCCTTGACCATTATTATCTTCGAACTCTAAATGCACAACACTTTTAGCATTAGCGGAAGAATCTATTTGTCTTCCGTCGTAGTTTCCAGTACGAGGCATATAATTAGGTAACGCATTTAAAGGATATGTTGATGTTGTTCCTGTAGAGCATTTATATTTTGTATAGTATCTTAGAGAATCACTCGGAAATACATAATTGTTACAATTACTATAAGTGTTGCCACTCTCGCTGTAAGGCAGGTATGAAAGTGAATGGTTAATGTATGCTTTTAAAGTTTTTAAATCACATACATCTAAGGAAACGCTGATTTAATCGACGTTAGTATTGACAAATTGTCGTATATATGATATAATGTAGTTAATAAAATATATTATGCGAGGTATTTTGATATGAACGGACAGTTAAGTTTCAGCGATATGGAATATTCCCTTAGAAAGCGTCAGGGAAAAAAAGAAGCGTTTCTTAATAGAATGGAAGAGATAATTCCATGGGATTCATGGATTCAGATAATCGCTCCTTACTATCCGTCAGGTAATCATGGCAGACCTGTAAAAGGTATCGAGACCATGCTTAGAATGTATCTTCTTCAGGATTGGTTCAATCTATCAGATGAAGGTGTCGAAGATGCTATTTATGATAGCTATGCAATGAGAAAATTCATGAAAATAAATTTTATGCATGAACAAGTTCCGGATGCAACAACATTACTGAAGTTTCGACATCTTCTTGAAGAACATAATATCGGCGACGCTATTTTCAAGGACGTTAATGATCGACTTGAAAAGGCAGGACTTATCATGCATGGTGGTACAATTGTTGACGCAACAATAATTGCAGCACCAAGTTCAACAAAGAATGCCAAGGGAGAACGTGATCCTGAAATGCATCAGACTAAGAAAGGCAATCAGTGGTATCATGGAATGAAGGTACATGCTGGAGTAGATGCTGGAACAGGATATGTGCATACAATAACCGGAACAGCGGCAAATGTGCATGATTCCACTGAAGCATCTAAGCTTATTCGCAATGATGATGAAATAATGTACGGCGATTCTGGTTATCTTGGTGTTCCGGCACAGAATGCCATAAAACAGGATGAGCATCATAAAAACATGAAGTTTGAAATCAATAAAAGACCGTCAAGTTTAAAAACCTCAGATGACTATAACGGTATTAACTGGGATAAAAAGATGGAGCATGATAAGTCATCAGTAAGATGCAAAGTGGAACATGCTTTCCTCATTGTAAAGAATACATTTGGATACTCAAAAGTAGCATACAAAGGAATAAAAAAGAACATGAATAGATTCAATTTTCTATTCGCATCAGCAAATTTGCTGATGTGTTCTCGTGCAGGAAGAACTGCAGAATTTTGCAAGGGGTAAGTGTACCCTAATGCGGATTAATTCCGCAAAAAATAATAAAAAAATGAGGTAAATGCTCGAATAGCGATTCGCATTTCAATATTATTCCAATATTACAAGGATATTTTATTATATCACGACTTATTCAGCGTTTCCCTAAAACAGTATTCTGATCAACATCAGCATATTTTTTGTTGATGCTTGAAGCAGAAACCGAGCCTTCTAAATACAAATTCAGTAAACTTACATCAGTCAAATCTACGGTGCCGCTATTGTTTACGTCTCCGTAAATTGTTGTTGCACTTACTTTTACACTTGGCATTGTACAAACATTGCCAATGCTGTAAACATCGATAACATCCCTTTAAAAATCTTCATGATAAATTCCCCCGTTTAATTTTTTCTAATCCAATTTCTTTTCTCACAAAATTTGCATACTAACAGATTTTTACTCCACTGGTATCATCTCCTTTTTCTACTCAATACATCAACTTATCCTAATAACATTTGATATATTTGGTATAGTTTGCGTTGTTCCTGAACCATTATTTGCATAATGATTCAATTGTACTCGATAATAACGGTTACCAACAACAGAAACCGGAAATCCCGCTAAAGTCTTACCTGTACTGTTATAGTTCAACTTATCAGAAACATGTACTTCTTCTGTCCAGTTTATACAGTCTGAGCTATACTGCACTGAAATATTTTTAAATCCAATAACAGCCATAACGCTGTTGGATTTTGTCTGTGCTGTTATTGATACATCACCGTTATCATTATCAATCGAAAGATAATACTTTGAAATTAGTCCTTCTGCTTTTTCAAATTCGCTTTCTTCATACTGCAGCCCCGTATTCAATTCACTTGCAAATACGTTCAATGGCTGAGTTCCAGCCATTACCGCCATAATAAACGCTGTACCTAAAGATAAAATTTTCTTTTTCATTTCCTTTTCCTCCATATCATTTTATTGATTCAATTATTTTATCACATTCCTCGTAAGGAACATTGACCGTAAATATACTCAGCAATACATTATCCTTTGCATATGATAATGTACACTGATCATCTTCTTTTGAAACTACAGCCGGATATCCGTTTATTTCTATTTCAATTATATTTAAATCATCGCTCGGATATTTGATTTTCTTTATTTCTTCTGGATTATCAAATACATCATAATAAATACCTATTGTCATATCATCTTTATAATATAAAAAATCCAGAGTTTTCTCCTTTCCAAGATCTTCATGATTGATTTCCAATACCTCGAATCCTTCCGGTATATACTTTGGATATTCCGGATAAATTTCATATTTTGCACATTCAGCTTTTATACCATACGGATCTTCGAGTTTTTCATCGGTTGTATATTCTATGAAAAATCCTTTTTCTTCTTTATGAACTATAGCCTTAAATATATTTACACCAAAAGCCGCAGTAGAAACAACATTTGCAGATAATACTACAGCTACTGATGCTGCTATCGCAGTCAAAGTTTTTCTTGTACGATGCTTTCTTTTCTGTTTTACCTTTGAAGCTTCGCTAATAATTTTGTTTATATTTTCCGCTTTTCTCTGCTTTATTATTTCATTAACACCGGTAATGCTGCAGTATAACTCTGAAAGATGGTCTATTTTATCATAATCCGGAGATTTTTCTGACATTTCTTTCTCGATAAGTTCGGAAATGAAAACTGAAAATTTATTTTTAAAATCCGGATCTTTTTTTAGCATTTCCATGATCTCTTCATCCGTCATATAGAACTCCTCCTTAATTATAGTGAACGTGTAAATTTTTATGCGTTCACTATATATATCCCGAATTTTCTTCAGAATCTGTCGCCAGTGAAAAAAGTTTATATACATTTACAAATTCACTCTATGGTTTATGTTTATTTTCACCCTGGTTCTGTGATTCTTTCAGTCTTTTTTTAATTCGTTTTACTTTGCTGTAAAGAGCATTAACTGATAATCCATTCTGAGAAGCAAGTTTCTCCTTATCTGCTCCGTAATAATATTTTTTGAGCAGATCAAGTTCTGAATCTGACAGCAGCTCAAAGATGTTATCTTCAGGTTCTGTGATTTCCTGTTCCGGCAGGTCAACTATCTCTGTGATGTCTTCGAACCATGGATTTTTACTCAGATATTTCATGATCTTGTAATTTGCGGTTTTATACAGCCATGATTTAATATTATCATTAAGATTTATATTCTCTTTAAGACTAAGGGCAAGGAAAACTTCCTGTACAACATCTTCAGCTTCCGTATAACCGCGATGCATTCGTGCCATACAATATCTTATCAGAACTTCATAATAATCAGCCATAATTCTTTCTAAAAAAGTTTCTTCGATCATCTGATTCCTCCTCTATATATTAATCCCGTTTTTTCATGCTTTTCTGTCGCTGAAATAAAAAGTTTGTATGAGTGTACAATTTTATGATTGAATCATCATGCAAGTTGTCAGTGACTTTATATTGTGCTGCCGAAGGCAGCTTATAAAACAGTACCGGTCATCCAGAGGATGACCGGTACATTTTCACTGTGATGTTGTTACAAATACATTATCAGGTGTTCATTCACCTATAAGCACACGGTTTCCTTCAAATGCAAAGCCGTACTTTCGGATCCTGTCTTTCTTAATGCCCTTGTCAAGCAGTACCTGCTCGTACTTCTTGTCTTCTATCTGCTTTAGCGCAGCTGCAACGGTATCTTCAAGATCATTTTCACCTTTTCTTTTGTTTATGACCTTGAATTCAAATATCATTGCATCATCTTTTTCCTTATCAAGTGGTTCAAGAAGTACATCATATCTTCCGAATCCGCTTTCACGGTTGGATGTTACCGAATATCTTTCACGCAGGTCAACCAGAAGTCCGAGAACAAAACCATGATAGAAACGCTCAGGTTCTGCCTCATCTGACGGCTTCTTTCCAGTATCGAATGAACTAAACATTGATACCGTCAGGTCATTCATGAATTTGTTCATATAATCAAGGTCATTCTGAAGAAGCGCTTTTATGAAATTACTGTATCTGTCGCCTTTTGCAAACCAGTTAGAAATCATTCCTTCAAACATTTCCTTTGTTTCATGATTTACAAGTTCCAGCTCATAATTTTTTCCTTTTATGCTGTTTATCCTGAGGTATCCGCTCATTGTAAGCAGACTCCATACTGAATCGCGTGTTTTGTCAAGCTGACTGTAAACAAGTTCTTCATTTATCTGTTTCGTAACCGTTCCGCCTGTGAGCAGATACTCAAAATCACTTTTCAGTTCCGCATCGCCTTCACGCAACAGATCACTTACAAGTTTATTTGAACTTGTATTTGCCCAGTACGGTTCATATTTTCCTTCATCCAGAAAATTAATTATCGACCACGGATTATAAATATCTTTCTGTGTTCCAATGGTAAATCCGTCATACCAGTATTTTACCTTTTCCTTATCTGTATATCCATATTCATCAAGTGCATTAAATACTTCTTCTTCTGTAAAGCCGAAATACTCCTGATATTTCTGACTTGATAAAGAATAAACTTTCAGGTTATTAAAATCCGAAAACAATGATTCCTTGCTTACTCGTGTGATACCTGTAAGTATACTGCGATACATATACGGATTGCTTTTAAATGTAGTATTAAAGAACTTTCTCATGAAAGCGACTACTTCATCCCAGTATTTCTTTACGTACGATTCAACCATTGGAGTATCGTATTCATCGAGAAGAATAATGACTTTCTTTCCGTAATGGATAGAAAGAAGTTCTGAGAGAAACGCTATACTCTTTGTAAGTAAAGTTGTATTGACTTTTTTTTCAGAATCATCCTGTTCAGCAACCATTGTTTGGATCATAGTCCTGTTAAAAAGATTAAATTTTTCTTTTTTTGCATCCGAGATCTTATCACTGTTATTTATAAACTCTTCATAACGTGAATATACTGACTGCATTTCTGCATTCATCTGTTCAAGAAAATCCTTATGATCAACGCCTTTTATTGCTGCCATTGTAACGAAGATGACCGGCCAGTTTCCCTGCAGTTCTCTCATTTCAGCGTTGTTCCAGACATCAAGGCCTTCAAAAAGATCAGCCCTTCCTGCATATTCCGGACTAAAAAAGCATTCGAGCATACTCATATTGAGCGTTTTTCCGAAACGTCGCGGTCTGGTGATAAGGGTAACTGCTTCTTTGCTTTTCCACCATTCCTTAATAAAATTAGTTTTATCAATAAAAAAACACTTATCTTCTATGAGCTGGCTGAAACTCTGTACTCCCGTTCCTAATTCACGAGGCATATTATCCGCTCCTTTCCGGTACTCCCGTTCGTTTATTACCACTCCGGTGTTATACTCTCAATAACACATTCATGGTGCTTATCCTTATTGTAATTTATCCCCACAAGCAGGATCTCATTTTTATAACCTTTAAGGGCTCCGCTGTAGCGTTTTTCCTTTATCTGTTTTATTGCGGCATCCGCATCCTTATCATACTTAAGTTCTATTATCATCGCAGGTTTGTTTCCGGCTTCCGGACGCGGCAGCATCACTATATCTGCAAAACCTTTGCCTGATGGTAATTCTCGTATCACCTGATAATACGCCGGTGCTGTAAAGTATGCCATTGTTATTGCACAGCTCATGGCGTTTTCATCGTTGTACTTCAGTATCGATGAATAGGTCTCATGAGCAATTTCTATGATCTCGGCTACTTTATCTGCTTCTCCGTCAATTGTCGCCCAAAGAAGATCTTCACATCTCGAAAGTGTATCAGCAATATCTTTCCATGATCCTGTCTCCAGTGCCGACTGAAACGCAGTCTTTACTTCATAATTTGGTATAAACGCTTTTCTTCTTTCGGCGTCATACCCAAGATATCCGAGGTGAATAAGTGCTGTAAGCGCATCATCTTTTGAATTTATCATTGACAGATCGTTTTGGAATGTATTTACATTCACACGAATCTTCTGATCATTAAGCATTGCAATAACTGCTTCCTTAAGTCCGTCAAAATTCAGCGTTATATAAGTATTTATTGTATCAAACGCAGATGTATTTTTCCAGTATGAATCAAGTCGTCCGGCATGCATAGCTTCCGTTACCGAATTCGGATTATACATATGCTCTTCATTTATAAGATAGCCATTGTACCATGCCTTTACTGACTCCTTATTAATATTGTACTTTTCGCAAAGTCCGTCAACTTCACTCTGTGTAAATCCAAAATATTTTGTTACTGCTCCAGAGTCAGTCATTGTGTACTCTCTGAAATTATTAAGCGCCGATTCATCCTTTATCTTCTTTATCGGAAGAATTCCGGTTATATAACCGAAGCCAAGAAATGACTTTGATTCCTTGCTTTTAAACAGAGCATGAAGGAACTTCATATAATTGTGTACAAGTTCAGGAGAGTCTGAATAATTCCTTATTATGCAGTCCCACTCATCGATTATTATAACAAACTTTATACCATACGGCATTTCATCACTTACTGTTTTAAGATAAACATTATTCAATACTGAAGCTGTAGACGCACTGTAATCCACGTCCGGATAAACGGCTTTTATTTCAGCAAACAGATGCTCCTTTATTTTTTCAATAATGTTTTCCTTATAATCATCCTCAAATGAAGCTATATCAAGATGTATTGTATTGTACTTATTCAGATGTGTTTCGAAGTTTTCTGATTTTGATATTTCAAGCTCCGAAAACAGTCCCTTTGAATCACATCCGCGGCTGTAATATGCTTCAAGCATTTCTGCCGCCTGCGATTTCCCGAAACGGCGGGCGTGGCTTACTGAAATGCAGTTTTTTTCTTCATTAAGAAGTTTGTTTGTTACGTTTATAAGTCCGGTTTTGTCGATATATATCTCGCTTTCAGCAGCCTTTCGAAATCCTTCATTGCCCGGATTAAAATAGATTCCCATTTTCCATTCTCCCTTCTGTCTGATTTTTCACGTAGTCTTTCCTTTAAATTATACTATATTTTCACGTTTATGACAACAGAAAAACGGAATCGGTTTTTCCGGTACTCCCACAAAAGGATCCTTAAAATCCTTGCTTTTCCTCTCGTTTATATGTTATACTTTTTACTGTAAAACCAAAAGCACAGGGGGAAAAATGAAAACTACCTATTATACGATAAATACAAAGAAGAAAGTTTCATTCAGAACAGTCGTACTTTCCGATCTGCACAAGAAAGTTTTCGGACCGGGGAACAGTGCACTTATAAAAGCGGCGACGGATCTTAAGCCGGATGCATTTTTTATCACCGGTGACATGGTCAGCCGTTCGGTGAAGAATTTTGACACACTGAAGCCGCTCATTATCGAACTTAACAAAACCGCTCCGGTATACTATTCACTCGGTAACCATGAAACTGATATGGAAAATGTAAATCTTAAACTGTATAAGGAGCTCATCGCTTTTTTAAAGGAAAACTGCACTCTGCTCGACAATGCCACGGCAATTATAGAGAAAGATGATGTAAAAATAAGAGTCTCCGGACTTACAATATACCAGGAATGCTATAAAAACAACGGAAGCTATCGTAATCTCAGAGGACTGTCAGATGAGGAGATACATAATCTTCTCGGTGAAAAACCGGATCCGGAATGTGTGAACATTCTTCTTGCTCATAATCCGAATTTTCTCGATGCCTATGCAAAGTACGGCTGTGATCTCGTTCTGTCCGGACACGTCCACGGCGGATGCGTCCGTCTTCCGCTCATAGGCGGCGTACTTTCACCGGAAAGAAAATTCTTTCCGAAGTACAGTCTCGGTAAATACACTGAAAAAAACACCACTATGATAGTTACCAGCGGTCTCGGAAAATTCCGTCTTTTCAATCCGCCGGAGATCGTAGTTATCGACCTTATAAATTAAAATACTTACGAAAAAAGCTGCGCGAATAATTTTCACGCAGCTTTTCATTTACTTAAACGTTGATTTATAACATCGTATGGAACGGGGCGAAGCCCCGCACACTCCCACTATAAATCCGGCAAAGCCGGATTTACTTATTATTCATCTTCGTTTTCATTTTCTGTTTCAGTTTCTTCGTCATCAGGTTCTGTGTTTTCATCTATGACTTCGTTCTTTTCTTCTTCCAGAGCCTTCTGTTCCTCAGCGAGGAGTTCTTCATCCGACGGACTTTCTACAGCCTCGATCTCAGCTGAATCGTCGTGTTCTGCACGGGTAAATGTAACTACGCGGTCATCGCCGTCAACTCTCATTACCTTTACACCTGTTGCATAACGGCTCATTATTCTTACGTCGCTTGTTCTTATTCTGATAACTACACCGTCGAGTGAGATAAGGATGATATCATCTGTTTCGTCAACGACCTTGATTCCGCAGACATGACCCTTTTCTTCCGAAACCTTGTAGTTGAGAAGACCGTAACCGCCTCTGTTCTGGATACGGTAACTGTCGAGCTCAGCTCTTCTTCCGAGACCCTTGTCCGATACAGTAAGAACCGTAGCACCTTCACGTACTCTTGCGATGGAAACAACGTAGTCACCTTCACGGAGTCTGATAGCCTTAACACCGTGAGCAGATCTTGAAAGCGGACGTACAGTGGTTTCGTCAATACGGATAGCCATACCGTTTCTTGTAGCGATAAGAAGATCAGCATTGCCTTCTGTCATACGAACGCCAGCGATCTCATCGCCTTCGTCAAGACCGATAGCGATAAGTCCGTTCTTACGTACATTCTTGTATGCTGAAAGATTTGTACGCTTGATCTTACCGTTCTTTGTAACGAGAATAAGGAACTTGCCCTCGTCAAAGTCGGAAGTCTTGATCATGGCGGCTATCTTTTCATCATCTTCAAGCGGAAGCAGATTAACGGCATTGAGGCCTCTTGAAGCCTTTGAACCCTCAGGGATCTCGTAGCACTTGAGCTTGTACATGATACCCTTTGTCGTGATGAACAGAACATTGTCGTGTGTGGATGCGATGAACATCTCGTTTACAACGTCCTCTTCACGCTGCTTCATGCCGAGCACGCCCTTGCCGCCGCGCTTCTGTGTCTTGTACGCATCAAGAGCCATACGCTTGATGTAGCCGATGTTTGTATATGTGAGTACGCAGTCTTCCTCAGGGATAAGATCTTCAATATCGACCTCACCGCTTACGTTTTCGATTGCAGTACGTCTTTCATCACTGTATTTCTTTCTGATAACAGCAAGTTCTTCCCTGATGATCTCCTTGACCTTGCTTTCATCAGCAAGTATTGCATTGTACTCAGCTATCTTAATATTGAGCGCAGCGAGTTCATCGATGATCTTCTGTCTTTCCATGTTGGAGAGCTGGTAAAGCTGCATTCTTGCGATAGCTTCAGCCTGAATGTCAGTCAGAGCAAATCTTTCGCAGAGTCTTTCCTTGATCTCAGTCATGTTTCGTGAACTGCGGCATATCTTGATAACTTCATCGATGTTGTCAGCAGCAATAACGAGACCTTCGAGAATGTGAGCTCTTTCCTGAGCCTTGCGCAGATCGAAAATAGTTCTCTTTGTAATTACCTCGACCTGGAATTCAAGATATTTTTCAAGCAGCTGCTTGAGAGTGAGTATCTTCGGTTCGCCGTTTACAAGGGCGAGCAGTATAACGCCTATTGTATCCTGAAGCTGTGTGTATGAGAAAAGCTTGTTGAGAACTATCTGCGGTACAGCGTCCTTCTTGAGCTCGATAACAATTCTCATACCGTCACGGTCAGATTCATCACGGATAGTGTGAATACCTTCGATACGCTTGTCCTTTACAAGGTTTGCAATGTTTTCGATGAGCCTTGCCTTGTTTACCATGTAAGGGATCTCAGTAACTATGATGCAGTTTCTGCCCTTGATCTCCTCAATGTCCGTTCTTGCCCTGAGGGTGATCTTGCCGCGGCCTGTAGCGTAGGCAGCTCTCATTCCGGCACGGCCCATGATGATACCGCCGGTAGGGAAGTCAGGAGCCTTGATACACTCCATGATCTCGTCGAGAGTACACTCAGGATTGTCAATGAGAAGATCGATACCGTCAATAACTTCACCGAGGTTGTGCGGAGGAATGTTGGTAGCCATACCAACGGCGATACCAACCGATCCGTTTACGAGCAGGTTAGGGAATCTTGAAGGAAGTACAACAGGTTCCTTAAGTCTGTCATCGTAGTTTGATGTATACGGAATTGTTTCCTTGTTGATGTCTGTGAGCATTTCCACAGCCATCTTTGTCATTTTTGCTTCTGTATAACGGTAAGCAGCCGGCGGGTCACCGTCGACACTACCGAAGTTTCCGTGACCGTCAACGAGAGGGTAGCGCAGTGAGAACTTCTGGGCAAGTCTTACGAGTGCGTCATAAACAGAAGAGTCACCATGAGGATGGTAACGGCCGAGCACGGCACCTACAGTATCGGCACACTTTCTGTATGCCTTGTCCGGTGTAAGTCCGTTTTCATGAAGGGTGTACAGAATTCTTCTGTGAACCGGCTTCAGACCGTCTCTGACATCAGGCAGCGCACGGGATACAATTACAGACATTGAATAGTCAAGAAACGATTTTTCCATTTCTTTTTCAATGTTTCTCTGAATCAATTTTGCATTGCTGTTGGCAATTTCAAAATCCACCTTTTATCATTTCCTTTCCTCTATGAATTTAGCTTTTCTGAAGCTTTCGGTTATTATCTTCTTTTCATCTTCGTCAAAGATATTTTTCGGCAGTACGTAAAACATCCTTTTTACAAGATAAATGATGTAGTAGTCCTGTTTTTCGAGTATTTTTACATTGTCGAGACCAAAGTCTATAACTGTTTTTACAGTTCCCGCCGGAGCGTCTGTTTCAGTCTCGGCAAAGAAGTCCTCGTCTTCAGTGCTTTCGTTTTTCTCATCAGATACAGGCTTTTCGTCCTCCGGTTCTTCAGCCTTTTCCTTTTCACCGGCAAATTCCTTCGTGAAAATACTCATGCTGCTTTCGAATATATCCACCGAATACCTGTCTCCCTGGATTCCTTCGATGGAATTCATGAGATTCTTTCTGATCATCGCAGTATTCAGCCAGATACCTGCTGTGAGAAAAATGCACACGATAACGATCAGAATACAGGTCGAATTTCCCGGATCCTTAAAAAGATAGGGAATGTAGGAAAGCCCGATAAGGGAAAAAGCACAGGTCATAAGAATATTTTTCGGGTATGTAAACTTTTTCTGAAAATCCTTAAAAGCATTTCCGAACATTTCGAGACTTATGCTGTAATCCTTTGAAACTAATGGTTTCTCATTCATTTTATATTCCTTTTCGCAAAATTATCAGATATCAAGATTCTGAACATACTTTGCGTTCTTTTCAATAAATTCTCTTCTCGGAGCGACCTTGTCACCCATGAGAATGGTAAATATCTCGTCTGCTTTTGCAGCGTCCTCCATGTCGATCCTGATCATCGTTCTTGTTTCCGGATTCATGGTCGTTTCCCAAAGCTGCTCAGAGTCCATTTCACCAAGACCTTTGTAACGCTGTACATCAGCCTTTGCTCCGCCTTCTGCTTCAAACTCAGCTATATAGCGGTCTCTTTCCTCATCGGAGAATGCATACTTGAATTTCTTGCCCTTTGAGATCTTGAAAAGAGGAGGCTGTGCGATGTAGATGTTTCCGTTTGTTATAAGCGGACGCATGAAACGGAAGAAGAAGGTGAGCAGGAGAGTTCTGATGTGTGAACCGTCGACATCGGCATCGGCCATGATGATGACCTTGCCGTAACGGAGTTTGGTAATGTCGAAGTCCTCACCAATGCTTGTTCCGAGTGCTGTAACAACAGGCATGAGCTTTTCGTTGCCGTACACCTTGTCGATACGTGCCTTTTCAACGTTGAGCATCTTGCCCCACAGAGGAAGGATAGCCTGGTATCTTCTGTCACGGCCTTCCTTTGCGGAACCGCCGGCAGAGTCTCCCTCGACGATGTATATTTCAGTAAATTCGATATCACGTTCAGAACAGTCAGCAAGCTTGCCAGGAAGTGAGCTGCCGTTAAGTGCAGTCTTTCTTCTTGCAAGTTCCTTGGCCTTCTTGGCAGCCTCACGCGCATTGAGTGCAGCCACGCTCTTGTCGAAAATAGTTCTTGCAACTACCGGATTTGCCTCAAGGTAATCCATGAGCTTTTCGTTTACGAGCTTTTCTATAAACGGCTTTACAAAAGGATTTCCGAGTCTTCCCTTTGTCTGGCCTTCAAATTCACATTCCCTGAGTCTTACTGAAATGATGGCTGTAAGGCCTTCACGGACGTCATCGCCGAGAAGACGGTCGCCTTCCTTCAGAAGACCGAATTTTTTTCCGTAGTCGTTTATTACCTTGACGAGGGCATTCTTGAAACCTGTTTCATGAGTACCGCCGTCTACTGTGTGAATGTTGTTTGCAAATGAGAGGATAACTGCGTTATAGCTGTCATTGTACTGAAGAGCGATCTCGGCAGTAACGTTTTCATCGGCTCCTGAAATGTAGATAACATCATCGGAAAGAACTTCAAGACCCTTTGTCTTGTGGATATGTTCAACGAACTGTCTGATACCGCCTTCGTAGTGAAGAACTTCAGAAACAACGTTCTCTTCGTCACGAAGATCTGAGATGATGATCTTTACACCGGCATTGAGAAATGACTGTTCACGGAGTCTCTTGAGAAGGATCTCGTAGTCGTATTCGGTTGTTTCAGTGAATATCTCACTGTCAGCCTTGAAAACGACAGTAGTACCTGTTTCAGTAGTCTCACCGATGATCTCGAGTTCCTTTTCATAATTACCCCTGTCAAAGTGCTGGAAGAAAATATTCTTTCCGTTCTTTACAGTGAGTTCGAGCCATTCGGAAAGTGCGTTAACAACTGACGCACCAACGCCGTGAAGACCGCCTGATACGGAATATCCGCCGCCGCCGAACTTACCGCCGGCATGAAGAACAGTATAAACTACAGTTGCCGCTGAAATACCTTCAGTCGGATGGATACCTGTAGGGATTCCTCGTCCGTTGTCAGATACTCTGATGACATTGTCTGGAAGTATATCAACTTTTATCTCGCTGCAGAAACCGGCAAGTGCCTCGTCTATTGAGTTGTCAACGATCTCGTAAACAAGGTGATGAAGACCTCTCGGCCCTGTCGAGCCGATGTACATGCCCGGTCTTTTTCTTACAGCCTCCAGACCTTCGAGAACCTGTATTTCATTTTCAGTATATTCTTCTGATTCAGGTCTTACTATTGACTCAACTTCAATGTTTTCATTTTCAGCCAACTTATTATCCTCCTTCTGCTATATACTCTTTAACGCCCGTCTGTGCAGTGAAGATGCCGCTATCTGCGAAATATAAACGGTCTCTCCTGTTTTTTTGTCACTGCATACGATGAAGCTCTTCGGCATTTCATAGGAAACGTTGACTACGTTTCCTTCCTTTTCCGAACGCTTCAGAAATTCTCGTGTGTCATTTCCGAGCGAAGTATTTTCTATATCAAATATACCGATAATCCCTTTCTCATTTACGGAAACATCGTTTCCAAGATGAACATACATAGGCTAACTCTCTTTTCCCGTATTTACGATGCGGCCTTCATGCATTTCAAAAATATTGTCGCATTCTGCGATAACTGCCCTGTGGTTGCAAGTGGTTATAAAGACCTGCATGTCTGCAATTATGCTGCATACGAATTTCTGCCTTCTCTCATCAAGTTCCCCCATCACATCATCGAGAAGGATGACAGGCGACTCACGCTTTTCATCGCGGTAGATCTGAGCCTGTGCAAGACGCATAACAAGGGCTGTACTTTTCTGCTGCCCCTGTGATCCGTAATCCTTTACGCTAAGTCCGTTTATTTTTAAGGATATGTCATCACGTCCGGCTCCGGTATGAGTATACCCAAGCCTTAAGTCATCACTTACACTGTTTCTCAGTCTGCTGTAGTACACTTCTGTCATCGATGTGTCAGGTGCCGCAGGATATTCAAAGTCAGAAGAAAAAATATTCGACTGATAGGAAACTGAAAGCTCCTCGCCTTCACCGGCGATCCTGCTGTAAAGTTCCTTACAGTACCTGTTAAGTATCGCAACATACTGATTACGCATAAAAGTGATGTATGAGCCGACCGCCGCAAGCTGTCTGTCCCATATTTCAAGACTTTCCTCAGTGTCCCTTCCGAGGATTATATTTTTTATCACAGCATTACGCTGTGCTGTAAGCTGGTCATATTTTCTTATAAAACTCATGGACTTCGGTTTCAGCTGTGAGTAACACAGATCAACGAAACTCCTTCTTTTTTCAGGAGTTCCCCTGATAAGTTCTATGTCATCCGGAAGAAATGCGATGCACTTGAAGTTCTCAAACAACCTGCTGCTGTTCTTCTGAACGACTCCGTTGAGTGTTATAAGCTTGTTTTTCATGTTTTTTCTTACCATGCGGTAAGATATTTCCTGAGTTCTCTGTTCGTCCTCGAACTGTATTTTTATATCAAATTCATCTTCGTCAAAGGCAAGATAATCCTTTTCCTTCGAGCCTCTGAAACTTCTGCAGCCTGTTGAGATCCAGACTGCTTCAAGAAGATTTGTCTTTCCCTGGGCATTCTGCCCGTAGATTATGTTGAAGTCCCTGCCGGGAATCAGGTCTATTTCCTTAAGATTCTTGAATCCCGATACCGTGATCCTTGTTATGTACATGCAGAACCTACCTGACGGTTATCTGGATATCGCCGTAGGTAACTGTATCGCCCGGACGTACTTTTTTCCCTCTCATTGTGCATACTTCACCGTTGTATAGAACTTCACCGTTCTGAACGGCTTCCTTGGCCTCACCGCCTGTTTCAGCAGCGCCGGCAAATTTAAGAAGAGAATCGAGTTTAATGAACTCCGTTGTTATAGCTGTTTCTATCTTTTTCATTTAAGAAAACCTTCTTTAATTTCTGAGCTGTATCGGCATGAGAAGATACATAAAGCTGTCACCAGTAACCGGAACGATCTTTACAGGTCTGTTAGGCGCAGTCATCTGGATCTTGATCCTGTCTGCCTCACATGCTCTGAGAGCATCCATAAGATATCTGTTATTAAGTCCGATAGTCAGCGCTTCGCCGTTAACCTCAGCTGAGATGATGTCGTTCACCTTGCCTATAGTGGTTTTGCAGTCAATGTGTACAGAACCGTCTTCAAAAGCACAGCGTACAGGGCATTTGTTCTTTTCACTTATGAGCAACGAGCATCTTTCGATACTTTCAGCGAATTCTCTTGTTTTTACGATAACTTCAGTTTTGAATTCTGTCGGAAGACTTGATTTGTAGTTATGGAATTCTCCTGAGAGAAGACGGGAAACCACATAATATCCGGAAATTTCGAAAGTGATATTCTTTTCACCGGCGTAGATCTGACACAGTTCGCTTTTGCTGATTTTCTCAGGAGTCTGCTCTCCGTCACTTTCTTCCTGGGAAGCTTCTCCTTTTGCAAGCAGTTTTGATATTTCATTGAGAGTTCTGGAAGGAACGACAAAACTGATTTTTTCACTGATCGGAGTATGTTCCGTTCTTATTGCCATACGGAATCCGTCGATAGCAACCAATCTGAAAATATTATCCTCAAGATCAAAAAGTTCGCCTGTAAGTATAGGCTTGGTATCAGTTACAGCAACCGCATGATTTGTATGTTCGATCATGTTTCTGAGAATATACTGAGGAATACTCAGGCTGTTTTCACTGCCTATGGACGGAAAATCAGGATATTCAATAGCAGGCATTGCTGAAATATCATATTCAGCAGCACCACCGAGAATGTTAACATTCAGTTTTTTCATCGATCGTTATTTCGATATCATCAGATGACATTCTTCTGATCGTTTCAGCAAAAAGGCGCGCGTTAACCACCAGTTCACCGGAATCTTCAGACTCGACATTAATGGATGATCTGATTCCGAATGCAAGATCATAGCCTGTAACCTCAAGCGTATCACCTGAGAGACTGAGCTTTATACCTTCCAGCGCAGCTATATTTGATTTTGCAGGAACTGCTCTGGAAACATTCGTTATTACCTCATGAAGCTTATTTCTGTTACATTTGAATTTCATGTTTTTAACATTACCTTTCTGATTAAACGCGGTTAACTGTACAGCGTTATTAAAAAAATAATAAATATAAAAAAGAAAGTTAACAGCCGTAGCAGCAGGGAGTGTTGATTTGTGTAAAAGTGCGTTAACTGACGCAGAATCCGTACAACCCGGGTCAACACTGCTCTTTTGAATGAATGTTAACTGAAGGGGAGAACATTTTTCCATGTGAAAATGTTCGAATTCTGTGGAGTTGAATCTAAAAAACTTGTGGATAATATTTTTGAAAATCTGATTTCTCAACAGTTAACTTTTCACAGTATCCAAAAACAATTTCACGTTAACCTTCAAATCCGGTTGAAATTTGGTGGGTTAACTCGCACGTAAAACCGTTAACGCAGTGTTCCGGAACAGTTGAATTTTTCAACCGACTTTTCCACATTGTGTTGAAACTGTTGTGGAAAAGCTATTGAATAGCTGTTTATTTTCCTTTGTCACGGATATTTTTTATGATGTCATCTACCATTTCACGGAGATTTGAATCGGTTTTAAGGTTATGTTCAACACTGTTTATGGCATATACTATTGTAGAATGGTCACGGCCGCCGAATTCCGTTCCGATTGAAGCAAGTGACATCTGTGTTATTTCCCTGACTACGTAAATAGCGACTTTACGGGCTGTCGAGATCTGTGATGAACGTTTCTGGGAACGTATATCTTCAGGTGTGACGTTGTATACATTAGCAACTTCACCGATTATCTTTTCCACTGTAATAGGTATAGGCTGATCGTCGTTGAGAATGTCTCTTATAACGCTCTGAGCCATGGCGATCGTCGGAGGACTGCCTGCAAGATGCTTAAGTGCCTTGAGTTTTTTTACTGCTCCCTCGAGCTGCCTTATATTTGTTTTGAGTCTGTTTGCAATGAATTCTGAGACTTCGTCAGGAAGATTCAGTTCCAGAAGTTCTGCTTTTCTTCTGATAATGGCGATTCTTGTTTCGAAATCAGGAGTGGAGATATCTGCAATGAGTCCCCATTCAAATCTGTTTCTGATCCTGTCTTCGAGTGTTTTGATGTCCTTAGGAGGCTTATCTGATGTAAGGACGATCTGGCGGCCGTCTTTGTGGAGCTCATTGAATGTATGGAAAAATTCTTCCTGGGTACTTTCCTTGCCTGCAATGAACTGTACATCATCGACCAGAAGTACGTCAGCCTTGCGGTATTTTTCGTGGAAAGTGGTGGTTTCCTTTTTCATCTTTATTGCTTCAATAAGTTCATTTGAGAAAGTTTCGCCTGTTACATATACAATGTTTATATCAGGCTTGCGGCTTTTCATTTCATTTGAGATGGCTGTAAGAAGATGTGTTTTGCCAAGTCCGCTCGGACCGTAAATGAAAAGAGGGTTATAGGTTCTGCCGTTATTGTCGTTGTTGCCTTTTGCAACTGCTGTACATGCAGCGTAGGCGAACTGATTTGAACTGCCTACTATAAAAGTATCAAATGTGTAGTCGTATTCAGCTCCCTCGAAATTTTCCTCAAGCTGTCTGCTTATGATGTCAATCTGCGTGGTATCGAATTTTTTTACGCTGCTCTGCGGATCCTGTGTTGTGATAACTATGTCAGGCTCGATGCCTGTTACCTCGAGAAAAGCTTTTTTAAAAGTTGCTTCATAGTTTGATACGAATGTGTTTTTCTGAAAATCTGTTGCAAAAAAGAGTGTTACCTGTTTCCCGTCGAAGTCACGTGCTTCGAGAGGAACGATCCAGAGTTTATACGCTGTTTCCTGTACTGCTCCTGAATCAAGACAATGTTTTTTGACTTTCTCAAAAAGCTCATCAAAAGAGTTAAAGGAATAGCCTTCCGGCATTGTTTTCATCCTCCTGTATAATATTTTCCGGATCGTTTCGTTAACTGTCTCCCACTGCTCCGGATCTGTTGGTCGTGACCTTAAAAAGGACACAATTACAATTATTATCATTATAACACAGCCAAAAGATTTTTTCAAGTTAACTATTCAGATGCAGAAAAATCAGATTTAGTGTCTTTTCCCCGAAAAAACGGGGTGCCTGCGTTAACTTTCCGTTAACCGCAGCTCGTTAACGAAATATATTTATGCAGGTTACGTTATATAGTATAGATTTTAAGCCTTGTAATTGTGGGATTGATACATTATTTTTTTTATTTCCGAAAAACACTTGACACAGCTGTTTATGTTGGGATATAATTTATTATTGCAGGGTTATGTTATTTATTCATTATTCATTTTTTCATGAATATTTAAGCTGCTATTATCAGCTTACAGCACGAATAAAACTGTAGGGCACACTACCGGGTGCCTTGTATATTAAATTAAGACACTGGAGGTAATAGTAATGAAAAGAACTTATCAGCCAAAGAAGATCCACAGAAAGAAGGAGCACGGCTTCAGAAAGAGAATGTCTACAGCTAACGGACGCAAGGTTCTTGCAAGAAGACGTTCAAAGGGCAGAGCAAGACTCACTCACTAATTTGTTTTCAGCTGGTCAGTGACGGTATCCCGTTGCTGACAGCAACAATTTATTTACTATGTCATGAAGGCCACAATTTGTTTTGATTTTGTGGTCTATTTAATTAATAAGAAAACATTTTTATGGTTTATACTGAGGTATTAAATAAAAATAAAGATTTTCTGGATCTGTACAGGCATGGAAAGTCAATAGTCTCAAAGACTGTTGTTATCTACTTCAAACCAAACGGACTTCCGTGCAACAGATTCGGCATAACAGCCGGAAAAAAAGTCGGCAATGCTGTTATGAGAAACCGTGCAAAACGAATAATAAGACAGGCTTATCGTGATAATGAACTTTTGTTTCCTGTCGGCATTGACATTGTTTTTGTTGCCAGAAGGTCTGCTGCAGAGGTAAAGGAAGATGTGCTCGACAGCTACATAAAGAAATATGCTGCCGGTCAGATAAATGCATATCTGTCACAGACGGAGGAAAACAATCAATGAGATCGTTCATGATCAGACTGTATCTGCTTCCTGTCAGGCTTTACAGGAGATTCATATCTCCTCTTTTTCCACCCTGCTGTCGTTTTACTCCTACATGTTCTGCATACGCCGTAACTGCAATAGAAAGATTCGGTATCATAAAAGGAACAGTACTTTCCGCATGGCGTATACTCAGATGCAATCCGTTCTGCAAAGGCGGTATCGACAATGTTCCGGAGGAATTCATTTTATTCAAGAAAAGAAGACAAGATGGAGGAGATAATACTTGAAAATTTTAGGTTATCCGCTTGGCTGGATAATGTACGGCATTTATAATTTCTGCAAGAGCTACGGACTGTCGCTTATCATATTTGCCATACTGACAAAGGCTATTCTGCTTCCGCTCAATATCAAGAGTCAGCAGAGTGCAGCAAAGATGCGTGCACTGAATCCTAAGCTCGAAAAAATCAAAAAAAGTTTTTCAAATAATCCGCAGCGAATTCAGGAAGAGCAGATGAAACTTCAGACTGAGGAAGGCGTAAACCCGATGGCAGGATGTCTGCCGGCGCTTATTCAGTTTCCTATACTTTTTGGTATCGTAGACGTTGTTTACAAGCCTCTGACACATATTCTGCGTTTCAGCAGGGAAACTCTTTCAGCTGCTCACGATATACTTGAAAAAATTCCTGATATCTCAAAAACAGATCTTTCTCCGAACTATCAGGAACTTGCTATTATCAAATATGCCACTAATCCTTCATACAGCAGCTATTTTTCGGAAATGGGCAGTGATTTTGTAACAAAGATCAATGACTTTCAGGAGCACAACATGTTCCTCGGATATATCAACCTTGCTACAAAGGCTGATCTTCATCCGCAGGCGTGGACAGCAGGTGCGATTGCACTTATTGTCATTCCGGTCCTTTCAGGTCTTGTAAATCTTGCTACTACATTTATTTCACAGCTCCACCAGAAGAAGACCAATCCGGCAGCTGCAACAATGGGAAGCATGAATCTTATGATGTACGGTATGTCAGTATTCTACATCTGGTTCTCATTTTCGATCCCTTCAGGTGCGGCATTCTACTGGACAGTTTCAGGACTTCTCGGTCTTATCCAGATGATCGCTTTCAATCAGTACTACACACAGGAAAGATGTGAAGCACTTCTGGCAGCTGACAAGGAAAAGAACAAAAACAAAAAGCCGGGATTTATGGCAAAGCTTATGGAGCAGCAGCAGGAAATGCTGGCTCAGCAGAACGGTACTTCTGATGTTTATTCAGGTTCTGCCGCAAAGGCAAGAGGCGGACTTTCAAAGTCTGAGTACAATGAAAAAACAAGAAATGCTTTAAACGAAGCAAGAAAGATAATTGATGTTAAATACACCGATGAGGGTACGGACGATGATGCACTTGAGGCGGCAAGAAGACGTATGGCTCAGAAATACGGTGATGACACAGAATAAATTTTTAGTTCTAATCAGTAAAAAGGAGTGATTGAATGAAAAACGTATTTATCGGCAAAACAGTTGAAGAAGCTAAAATGAAAGCAGCAGAAGAGTTTGGTGTATCAGTATCAGAGATCAGTTTTACTGTTCTTGAAGAACCAAAGAAGGGTCTTTTCGGACTCATCAAGGGCGATGCAAGAGTAGAAGCTGTATATGATCCTGCTGAACCGGCGGCAGCAGGTGCAGTACCGGTTGCTGAGGTAACTGTTAGTGAAACAGCAGTTCCTGCAGAATCACCTGCAGAGACAGAAGCACCTAAGCCTGCAAAGAAATTTGACGGCAGCAAGGCTGAAGCAGCAGTTGAGTATATTCTCAATATTTTCGATAAGATGGGTGTTAAAGCAGAGTATACTTATGAAGAAACTGAGGACGGCGTAATAATCAACCTCAGCAGTGATGACACAAGCTTTATTATCGGCAGAAGAGGCGAGAACCTTGATGCTATCCAGTACTTAGCTTCAATGTTCTGCAACAGAATAGATGATGAGTACTACAGAGTTGTTCTTGACAGCAACGGATACAGGGAAAAGAGAAAGAAGACTCTTGAAGATCTTGCAAAGAAGATCGCAAAGAATGTACTCAGATCAGGACGTTCCACAGTTCTTGAACCGATGAATCCTTACGAAAGAAGGATCATTCATTCAATGATCTCAGAAATAGAAGGCGTTTCTTCACGTTCTGTAGGTGAGGAACCATACAGAAAGATCATCATTTCATCACTTGTGAAGAAAGAACGCAGACACGGTGACAAACGCGGCGGCAAGGGCGGCGGACGCAGAGGCGGTGACAGAAAGAACAGAAACTTCGAGCCAAAGTCACTTGATCTTAAGACAAGCTTTGAAAAGGACTATAAAAAACCAAAGCCGGAGGATGACCTCAAGGCTGGTCTTTACGGAAAAATCGAAATATGATCATTGTTTCCCCGGTGAAATTATCTTTCATCGGGGAAATGTTTAGTTATATAGTATCAGAGGACGGTGCGGAAAATTTATGTCTACAGTTGCAGCAATATCAACACCTAATGCGGTCGGAGGAATCGCAGTTATAAGGATATCCGGCGAAGATGCATTTGCGGTATCTGACAGGGTGTTCAAGGCTTACAGTGGAAAAAAGGTTTCTGAAATGGAGGGTTACACCTGTGCCTACGGTGAAGTTTCGGAAAAAGGTGAAAAACTTGATGATGTTGTTCTGACGGTTTTCCGTGCACCGAAAAGCTATACAGGCGAGGACGTTGCCGAGATCTCATGTCACGGAGGTCTTTTTATAACCAGACAGATACTCAGACTCGTGCTTGCTTCGGGAGCAGAGCTTGCTGAACCGGGTGAGTTTACGAAAAGGGCATTTTTAAACGGAAAAATGTCACTTACACAGGCTGAAGCGGTAATGGACGTAATTTCGTCGACAGGAAAGAATGAACTTAAGTTTGCCGTTGCTCTGAAGGACGGAGCGATGTTCAGAAGAATTACTTCGGTAAGGGAAAAGCTTGTGAAGATCCTTGGTGATCTTGCGGCCTGGGCCGATTATCCGGAGGAAGAAGACATTCCGTTTGTCGAGCCGGATAAGCTTGAAGCAGATCTTGTGGATATCAGATCAGATCTTATGAAACTTTCTGCTACCTACGACTACGGAAAGATAATACGCGAGGGTATAAATACCGTTATTGTCGGCAGACCGAATGTGGGCAAGTCAACGCTCATGAACTGTCTGAGCGGATATGAGCGAAGTATCGTTACGAATATTGCCGGAACGACAAGAGATGTTGTAGAGGAGTATGTAAAGATAGGCGAGCTTACCATCCGTCTTTCCGATACTGCCGGCATAAGAAACACTGATGACCAGATAGAACAGCGCGGTGTCGAGATAGCCTACGGAAAAATAAAGGAAGCTGACCTTATACTTGCTGTTTTTGACTCATCGGAGCATCTTTCAGATGATGACAGAAAGATCATCGATTCACTTAAGGAAAGAAATGCGATAGCTCTTCTTAACAAATCGGACAAGGAGAGGGTCGCTGATATAGAATATCTGCGTGAGCATTTTAAATATGTTATAGAAATATCCGCCAAGACTTCCGGCGGTATCGAGGGACTTGAAGAGGTACTTGAAAAGATGTTCATAAACGAGGAGATCGATTCGAACGACGGTATCATCGCAAATGAACGTCAGAAGCTATGCCTTGAAATGTCACTTGATTCAGTGAATGAAGCTCTTGCTGCACTGAAGGCGGGCGAGAGCCTTGATGCGGTAACTGTTGTTATAGACGAAGCTCTTGCAGCTCTTCTGAAGCTTACAGGTGAAAAAGTTACGGACAGTGTGGTAGATGAAGTATTCTCACGCTTCTGCGTCGGAAAGTAGGAAAGGAAAGTTTTAATGGAATATACAATGGGAAGTTATGATGTTATTGTTGTCGGTGCGGGACATGCCGGAGTTGAAGCAGCACTTGCAGCTGCAAGACTGGGATGCAGTACAGCTCTTTTTACCATTTCTCTCGACCAGATCAGCAATATGCCGTGTAATCCTTCCATAGGCGGCACAGCAAAGGGTCACCTTGTACGTGAGATCGATGCACTGGGCGGACAGATGGGAAAGAGTGCCGACAAGTGCTTTATCCAGAGCAGAATGCTCAACCGCGGACGCGGTCCGGCTGTTCACAGCCTCAGAGTTCAGGCTGACAGAAAACTCTATCACCGTTACATGAAGCATGTCTGTGAGTCGGAAAAGAATCTTGACATAAAGCAGGCTGAAGTTGCAGCAATTCTTACCGAAGACGGAAAGATAACGGGTATAAGAACACTTCTCGGTGCGGAATATTCGGCGAAGGCGGTTATTATTTCAACCGGTACCTATCTCAGAGGCAAGATACATGTAGGTGAATCATCATACAACGGCGGACCGGATGCTACTATCGCTCCGATGAAACTGACTGATTCACTTAAGGAAAACGGCATTGAACTGAGAAGATTCAAGACAGGTACTCCGTGCCGTGTTCATAAGAGAAGCATCAATTTTGACGTTCTTGAAAGACAGGACGGCGATGAGGATATCGTTCCGTTCTCATTTGAAACTGACAAGAGCACACTGAAGAATCAGGTAAGCTGTTATGTTTCCTATACAAATGCTGAAACACACAGGGTAATAAAGGAAAACCTTCACCGTTCACCGCTTTACGGCGGACTTATCGAAGGTGTTGGACCGAGATACTGCCCGTCCATCGAGGACAAGGTGGTACGTTTTGCCGACAAGGAAAGACATCAGCTCTTCATTGAACCGATGGGTCTTGATACGGATGAATATTATCTGCAGGGCATGTCATCATCGCTTCCTGAGGATGTTCAGCTTGCATTTTTAAGAACGATAAAGGGACTTGAAAATGTTGAGATCATGCGTCCTGCCTATGCGATAGAATATGACTGCTGCGATCCTACACAGCTGCTTCCTACACTTGAATTCAGAAAATTAAGTGGACTTTACGGAGCAGGACAGTTCAACGGCACCAGCGGATATGAGGAGGCTGCTGCCCAGGGACTTGTTGCAGGTATCAACGCTGCACTTAAGATTCAGGGCAGGGAACCGATGATACTTGACCGTGCAAGTTCATACACAGGTACGCTCATCGATGACCTTGTAACAAAGGGATGTTCCGATCCGTACAGAATGATGACTTCAAGAAGTGAGTACAGGCTTCTGTTAAGACAGGACAACTGTGACCAGCGTCTTACTCCGATCGGACATAAAATAGGCCTTATAAGCGACGAAAGATATGAAAAGCTTCTTGAAAAGCAGAGACTTATAGCTGAGGAGTTTGAGAGAATAAGTGTTCTCAATGTACGTCCGACAGCGGAACTCAACGCATTCCTCGAAGCAAACGGCACATCTGCCATGACTACAGGATGCAAGATGATCGACCTTATGAGAAGACCTCAGCTCAACTATTTCATGCTGAAGGACTTTGACAAACACAGACCGGAGCTTGACTACGAAGTATGTGAACAGGTCGATCTTAAGATAAAATACGACGGATACATCCAGAAGCAGATAGCTCAGGTAGAGCAGATGAGAAAGCTCGATGGCAAGCGTCTGCCTGAGGATATCGACTACCACGAGATCAAGGGACTTCGCCTTGAAGCAGTGGAAAAGCTTTCAAAGTTTCGTCCGTTCAGCATAGGCCACGCATCAAGAATTTCCGGTGTTTCCCCGGCGGATATTTCAGTTCTTCTCATCTGGCTTGATCAGGACAGAAGAAACAGAAAGTCTGAGGTGTGACATGCTTCCAGAATTTGAATTCTGCCGGAAGGCGTTTGAAGAAAACGGACTTTCGCTTACGGCGGAAGTTTATGAAAAGCTTGATATTTATGCAGAAATGCTCGTTGAGACGAATAAGGTGATGAATCTTACGGCGATAACTGAGCCGGAGGAAGTACTGATAAAGCACTTTATCGACAGCATAGCGATAACGAGGTTTGCAAAGTTCGAAGACGGAATGAAGGTCATCGACGTCGGTACGGGAGCGGGATTTCCGCTGCTTCCGGTGAAGATATACATTCCGGGACTTAAGATAACCCTTCTTGACGGACTTAACAAGAGAATAAAGTTTCTGTCAGATGTATGTGAAAAGACCGGCATAGAAGCCGAATGTATACACGAACGTGCTGAGCTTCTTGCAAAGAAGGAAGAGTACCGTGAAAAGTACGACATTGCAACGGCAAGGGCGGTTTCGGCAATGCCGGAGCTTTCGGAATACTGTCTGCCGTTTGTAAAAAAGGGCGGTATTTTCTGTGCGATGAAGGGGCCTTCCGAAGACATAAGGACTGCCGGAAATGCGCTTAAGCTTCTCGGCGGAAAGATCGAAAAGGACGAGCACTACGAAATAAACGGTGAACAGAGAAGACTGGTTGTAGTAAAGAAAGCCGCAGTATGTCCGCCGAAATATCCGCGTGCATCCGGAAAGATAAAATCGAAGCCGTTGTAATGAAAAATATCAGGAGTATGAATTTGAAAAACATTATGACAAAACCAGCCGGAGTTACGGACAAAGTCCGCAGCTCCGGCTGGCTGTTTTTTACTTTATTTCATTCAGATAAAGTGATACTTTATTTTGTATCTGTTCCGCTGCTTCCTTTGAAGTCATCGAACCGTTAAAATATTCGCCGACTGATTCATCGATTATTGACTTAATCCTGCTGTCGGATGAATATGCTTCGTTTACGGACTTTACGATATTTACGAACTCATTTACATCTTCATCGCTCAGCGGATTTGTTTCGTAAAAATTACCGTCTGCTCTGTAGCCGAAACCTTTGCGGCGTGAGTTTTTCATAGCATTTTCAAAAACTGATGTTCTGACAGGTAAGGAAGCAGTTGACGTCACTTTTGTCTGATAGTCCTCTGAAAGCAGCTTTTTAACAAGTTTCCATGCGGCTTCCTTATGCTCTGATGATGAACTTATTCCGGCAGTTATTCTTGAATAAACAAGCGGACCGCTTTTATCATCGGACGGAACACCCTTAAGGACGATATTTTCGCCGTTAAGATCACCGTTTTTAAATCCCGCAAGAGTGCTTAAAGCCGATATTCCGGCATATTCAGTAAGACAGAGACCATCGGAAAATCTTCTGTAGTAATCTTTATACTCCGTACTGCCCTGCGGATAGGAATCATATCCTTTATAGTTTTCATCCGGAATGCCGTTTTCATATATATATTCCAGGATCTTTTCAAATCTTCCGTCATTAAAACTGCATTTTTTATTTTTCCGGTCCACAAAACCACTTAAATCAGCATAAACCAGTGAACGGAGCATAACGCCTCTGGATGTGTTAAAGAACATATTCTTTTTTTCTGCAAGGTCAAGGAATTCATCTGTCGTCCAGCCGTTTCCGGAACCAAGATCAGATTCTTTTCCGTAAAATGCGTAAATATCAAAACATACCGGAACGTACATCTGACTGCCTTCAGTTACATAACAGTCAAAAATGTTTTCAAGAAAATCAGAACGGTTTACCTCCGCATCTGACTCCATAAATTCATTAAGATCACAGAACAGTCCGCGTTCAGCATAGAACTCAAGGTCAAGTTCATAATTCCCGATAAGTACATCCGGTACTTTTCCGGAAACTACATCAAGATTAAGTTTGTCTGTGCATTCCTGCGGATCGGAGGCGGAATATTTCTGATAATCACTGACGCATAATCTGTATTCCTTGTTTTCATTTCTGAATTCTTCAAAAAGTTCCGTAAGATCTCCTCTGCCTATACCCACACCGCCTACGGTAAGTACTTTCTGATTTCTTAATTTTCCGGCAAGTTCATCATCTGCGCGTTCAAGTACCGTAAAAGATAATCCGTTTCCTGAAGTCAGACAAACGATACAGTCATCATTCATAACACCCATTGCACCTACAAGGTGGATAATGCCGCAGTCATTCCAGTTAATAAATTTACGCCCTGAAAATCCATTCGCATCAGTTCTATAAACGCTGTCTGCATCGAAATAACACACACTTCCGTCAGACAGCGAAAATACTTTTTGGGTGCCGTACTCAGGATAAACGAAATCATCAAAAGCGATCTTTTCATCGGTACAGATAATACGTTTCTCCCAGTCTGCATTTTCGTAAAGTATAAAATCAGAACCGTTCATGAAGAACATTTCTTTTATACGTCCGTCAGGACAATTGCCTGAACCTTCACGTATCTTTACAGCATTACTGTCAAAGACCATGTATGAATAGTCATCATCAGTACAGCCGAGAACATAAAGTTCAGAGTTATTTCCCGCCCAAATATCGGCTTTTTCGGTTTCTGTGTTTTCAAAAACATCGGTCTGATTTATGATTTTCCCGTCTTTATCAGTCCACGAAACAGCATAGCCGCCGTTTTCATTTTCCGAGAGAAAAACAGCATTCCCGTCCGAAAGCACATCTGCCTGCAATACTGTCATCTGATCACCTGACTCAGGTGCGTTTATGATACCGGTCTGGTTTCCGTCACGGTCGTACTTATATATAACAGGTGTTTCCGAGCTTCCGTATACCGTGGAACAGAAAAGGAGTTTGTTATCGTTTCCGGAAACATAGGCAAGCCTTCCGTTTTTTTCATCCAGCGAAAAAAACTGTCTTCTTGCTTTCATCTGCGGAGTATCTGTAAAGAATATCACCGTCAGCAAAGAAAAAATCAGAATTCTTACTTACTCTTTCCGGTGTGATAATGTTTTCATCGCCGAAATCATCATCATAACGGTTTACAATGCTGCCGTCGGTAAGTCTGATCTCATCTATGCACCGGTGCAGCATATTCGTATTATCACGCACCGATATGCAGAGATTTCCCCGTGAATTAAAGTAAGAAGCTTCATAGATTCCGTTCGTATCAGCCATGACATCTGCAAAAGATCTGACAACGTTTCCGTCTTCCGAAACAACGAACACGCTTATCTTCTGACCATCCGCCGAATTTTCAGAAGTCAGCACATAATAATATCCGGAATCAAAGAGCAGATCTGAAATGATCGTATTTCCATCCGGTATATTTTCAAAAACCGGTACCGGTTCCGTGGTGCTGTAATCATCACTGTATGAAACAATCTCCGGTCTTCCTGTATTTCCGGTAAATTGGGCAATGAGTCTGCCGTTTTCATCTTCAAAGAAAGATGTTATTCTTTTACCGGGTTCCGTCTCGATTTTCTTTATTTCTTCTCCGGTTTCCGCATCACAGACCACAAAGTACGATTCATTTTCTTTTATGTATGCGGCACATATCCTGCTTTTGCCGAGATATGCTGTCGTCACATCGCCTTTGTAGTTCCTGAATCTGTCCAGGTGTTTAAAGGTTTCAGTTTCAGCATCGTAAACCGAAAACGCATAATCTATATCCGCAGTTCCCGAATATCCGCCGATATATATCGTATTTTCCGTACAGCGTATGTTATCCGACCAGGAGATCTCATACGGCAGTGTGACTTCATTTTTTATAACATAAAAATCATCCGGTTCCGCCACCACCGGTTTTTCAGTGTTATCTTTTCTGGTGCATGAAGCCAGTAAGCAGCAGAATATTACTGCGATCAGTAACTGTATTGCTTTTTTCATAATGAAATCATCCCCCATTATTTTGCTGTGATTAACGTTCTATATTTATTATACACACTAACCTCTTAAATATCTTTCTTCTTTTTTCAAATTTGTAATAATCGTAAATTGGCGAGGCCATAAACCGTGCATTTTATACAGCAGAACCCCCAAAAAATACCGCGGATATTCTGATAAAGTATATTCGCGGCAGTTATTCCAGAAAAGGAGGCGCCTCCGGCGCAATTCTACAAAACGAGCTGACCAGCTCGTTTTTTCTATAGCAGTCTTCGGCCCGCAGGGGTGAAGACTACCATTATACAGAGCAAACGGGAGCACCGGATTTTTATTACCGGTACTCCCGCTGATTTTGTTTACATCAGTTTTTCAAATTCTTCAGTACTCATACCTGCATATTTTGCAGCTTCGGGAACTGATAACTTTCCGTCTTTAGCAAGTCTGACAAAACCATTTAAAGCTGTTTCAAACTGCTTGTCCTTTTCCGCAATGATTTTGTCCTTACGCTCACTTTCTTCTTTCAGTTGATTTTTATCTTCTTTCAACTGACTGTTATCTTTTTCAAGCTGACTAATTTTTTCGTTTTTCCTGTCATCTTCGATTTTACGCACATAATCTGAATGTTCTTTTGTATATTCTTCAATACACAATTTTACCACCTCCGCACGTCTGGATTCCAGTATTGCTTTTATTTCTGAATCTTCCGGCAGCGAATCTATTGCATTATTTATCGCATCTGCTAGTTTTTCACTTTCAATTTCTGCATCTGCGTCATATATCGCTCCGTATTTTCTTACCTGCTCCACAAACATCGCATAATCCTTAAGCGGTCTGCATGAATTCAGCAGTTTCTCATTTCTTCCGTTATTGATGTTTATCATTTTTACGGTTACTTCAATATCCGATCCGCCATCTGTCTTACCGATGTTTTTCTTAAAAGAATCACTGAGACGTAAATAAGATACATCTTCCTTATCGGCAATGCCGTTATAGAAACATAACAGTTTCGGTGTCGGTAGTTCAAGCTGCGTCGAACTGTAAATATCCAGCTGATTATCATGTATATACTTGTTGATAAGTTTACAGCTGTAAATGAACATCCTGACCGGTATATTCGGATTAAATGTTGACTGATGTTCATAGAGATTCATTACATCCTTTAACACAAAAGATATATCATTTCGTACATTAATAAACAGCACATCTTTCAGAGTGTTGATAGTCACATCATTGACATCAGTATAATCCGAACCGTTGACTGCATTGTAAAGAGCAAGTGAAAAATGCTTGTATTCTTCACTTCCGAAAATAAAGCAGAAAAGCGAATCTTTGTAATCACGCTTTCCCTTTACCACATCATCGATAATTCTGTCTGAAGTTCCAGCGTAAATGCCGTTCTCCTCCGGCTTGTTACTGTTAGTGTTTTTCTTCATCTTTATCCTCTCTTAAATTATAAAATATTTTTGCATTTAATGCAACACCAATATCTTATCATAATTATCTTATTTTGCAATAGTGTATTTTAATGTTATAGCATACCAGAACATTTATGGCTATACAGTTTAAGTATATATGTGTAAATCCTTTTTTTGTGCCATAAAACAGATAAGCTGCACCGGAAGTATGAATCAAAATACGCGACAGATAAGCTGATTTGAAAATGTGGCGCCTCCGGCGCAATTCTACAAAACGAGCTGACCAGCTCGTTTTTTCCATAGCAGTCTTAGACCCGCAGTGGTGAAGACTACCATTATACAACAGGATGGCCATATATGCATCGATTTAAAAGTTAATATTATACATCCATTCAAATTCCTTAGAAATAGTTGACATATAGTTCCGTTTGTGGTATTATAATAATGATGATAAATTTATCCATTCTATCTAAAAATTCTTATTGCCCATAGACCCGGGTCATGGTATAATAAAAAAGGAGATACCATGAAAAAAATCAAAGGTATAAACAGAAAAGCAAGTAAAAACAAACGTTACAAGAGGCGAATCGGCTACAGGGAATTCATTAGTTCCATTGAAGCACGAAAAGCACTTGTAAAAAGCATGAATCTCATGGACGACACGTTCTTTGCAGCGGTCATGGAAGATACGGAAGTGTGTACATACGTTCTCAGAGAAATAACCGGCATCGATACGCTTATCGTTAAAGCATGCAAAGTCCAGTACCATATCCGCAATCTCATATCCCATTCGGTAATACTGGATATTCTCGCTGAAGATGATACAGGACGTGTATACAATATCGAAGTTCAGAAATCAAATGAAGGAAATCACGCGAAGCGTATCAGAGCCTATCAGGCTAATCTCGATTCCGTAATGCTTGAAAAAGGATGGGATTATGATCTGCTTCCGGAAGCGTATTTCATCTTCATTTCGAGTTTTGATCCTTTCGGTCTTGGCGATAACTACTATGAAGTCGAACGAAAACTCAAAGGCCGCAGAAACAGAGTTCCAAACGGAGTTCACGAGATTTATCTGAATACAAAGATAACAACCGACAGAGACATTACGAAACTTTTGCAGTACTTCAAAAACAGCGATGCATCCTGCGAAGATTTCGGTCCGCTCTCTGATAAAGTACGATTCTATAAAAACAACGAGAAAGGTGGAGTTACTATGTGTGAGAAAGTTCAGAGACTTATTGATGAATCAAATGAAGAAATTCGTATTAAATACGAAAAAGCTCTTAAAAAAGAACGAGCTGAACATGAAAAAGATAAAGCTGAAATCGCTCGCCTGAAAGCGGAACTTGCCGCAGCCAAAAAATCATAGATAAATTGATAATAGTTTAAATTCGAACTCAAAAAGGTGGATCTAAAATTCCGATAAGCAAAGCGAAGTTCTTTCAACGGTCGTCCGGTCTGTCAAGGCGACCGTTTTCTATAGTACGCCGAAGGCGTTCATTTATACAGAACAAACGGGAGCACCGGATTTTGATTTACCGGTACTCCCGTTGATTTTATTTTATGCGGTGAGCTGCCTCCGGCAGCTTATTATAGTATCATGCAGCAACGCTGCATGATACCTTTTATTTTTGCTGCGATTAAATAACGTCATTATCAAAATTTATCGATTTTCTTTGAAAGATACTGCTGAAGTCTTGCAAGGTCTGCGATAGTTACATCACCGTCGCCGTCAACATCTGCAGCTTTCAGCCATTCTTCAGGTAAAGGCTTATCTCCTAAAAGATAAAGTGACAGATACGACAGATCTCCGACTTCTATTATTTTGTCTCCGTTGACATCACCTTTTTTATGGCCGTCATCTTCTGCATGTAACTTTGAGCTGTCATATGATCCTTCAGGTTTCTCTGAAAGTGCCAGCCTGTAGCCGAACTCTTCTGAAACCGGGAAGTTGTTTATCTGATCTGCTGTAAGCACTGCGAATATATAGGTCGAATAAGCCGTTTCAGGTGTTTCCTGAATTATGTCTGCATCTACGCCTGCATTACGTAATCTGTCCAGTTCTTTAAGTGTTGCTTCGCTTTCCGGTTCGCTGAGCATCTTTGATCCGTCATCCGCTCTGAAACGCACCGCAAACTTTCCTTCCGGATAAGTTGCACTCAGCGCCTGAAGCCTTAAGCTTGCATAATACTCTCCCGGCGGGATTTCAACCTCAGCTCTGTATTCATCTGCGCCCTTTATTGGTTTTCCGAATTCATTTGTGGTCTGTTTAAGGTAATACACACCATCTTCAAGATAATAACCTTTAAATCCGCTCATTACATATGCAATACCGTCCTTATCCAGTACTTCATTAGGTGCGGCTGAGCAAACCGCAGCTGTCGCATTAAATAACACTGATAAACATAAACCTAAAGTAAACATTTTCTTTTTCATATTATTACGCCTCCATCCATGCAACGCCATACTGTACTGAACCAGTATAGCTATTCGGTATCTTTTTTACATAAATTGTATAATTTCCAGTTTGAGTTGCTGTAAACTCAATGTTCTCAACATTATTATACCACGTCTGCGATTTCCAAACAACTGTATTATCAGGAGCAACTACCCACAAATCAAGATCCTGTAACGCATGTTCTATTACTGTACTTGACGGAGTATGCGAAGTGCTATTAATTGAGTTGTACTGATAAAAGTTTACTCTTTTTCATTTGAAATACCCCCATTATTATTCATCATCTCTGAATTTTTTAAATCTGCCTCATAAGCTTTTTCAAGATTATCATAAAATTCTTTTATGCTCATCTTTGAATAAACATCCGCCATTTCTTTAAGATACTGCTGCTTGTCCATGTTATGCTGTTCAAGTTGTTCATCGCTCATAAATCCGTAGGTTGTACCGTGTGATTTATTGAATTCATCAAACGCTGTTCTGTAAGGTTCAAGCAAAGCATCATAGTCGATTGCATTTTCGTCTGTTTCGATATAACTGTCTGCAGGAATATGATCTCCGACACTCGAATATTCTTCAGTTATATTATCCGGAATTGCAGTAACTTCTTCAGCTTTTTCTTCAAATCTGATATTGTCCGTATGCATGAAATCACGTAATTTTCCGTTCTCATCATATCCGTCATAACGCATTAAAACACCTGTAGCTGTATCCACTAAAAATTCAAAAGATGAAACATTCATCTGACCACCATATGACTCAGATGCTGTTCCTTTGATAACATAGCATTTTCTGTCCTGATAATTTGTTATTTGTTCTACTTCCCATAGCGACCGATCATGTAAGAAACCGAAAGCATATTCCTGAGGAAAAAGACATACATCTGACATCATAACGTTAGTCGGATCAATTTCATATGCATAACCTACAATACCATTTTTTTCAGTAATTCTGTCCTGATCAGGTACATGTACAACTTTAGTAAGGGGAATAATTTCGTTGT
This sequence comes from Ruminococcus sp. HUN007, assembly GCF_000712055.1. NCBI lineage: Bacteria > Bacillati > Bacillota > Clostridia > Eubacteriales > Oscillospiraceae > Ruminococcus > Ruminococcus sp. HUN007. The sequence goes on from NZ_JOOA01000002.1 coordinate 2,115,594, forward strand.
TTATATATTCCCATGTTTTATCTTTTGGATAAACGCTTATAAAACTTTCTCCGTCGCAATATCTTGCGTTTTCTGATTCACATTCAGCTGTTCCGGCGATGATCTTTTCTTCATTCACATTGTTCCTGTAAATTCTGTAATCAGTATACGAACTTGTCTCAGAAAGACATGTCTGAAATACCACTTCGTCATAGTATTCGCTTCTGTATGATTTATGAATAAATCTTCCTGATACTTTATCATAGTAATCAACGCTGTTTAACATCATATAAAAGATATCGTCTTTGGTCGCCTTTTCAGGATCAATGGCTTTTTTCAGTTTCCTTGTTTCCGGATCGACTGTATCTTTTTCTTTGTTCTCTGATGATGCAGCCGGTACAATTGAATGATCGCTGTCTCCTGTTTTCAGGATCCTGTTTACATTACCAGTTACCCAGAACGCAAAACAAACTCCGAGAACAGCTGCAGGAACCAAAATTATTCTGGTTGTATTTTTGCGTTTATTATCCTTATAATCCTCCCATCTTGAAAGCAGACTCTGATACATTTCATCATCAGTTTTCATATTTAAATCCGCTCCTTTCAAGCTCGGTTTTTAAAGCTTTCTTCGCGTTATAGATCAGTGATCGTATCTGCCTGTCAGTCTTTTTCATAATAAGTGCCGCCTCGGAATTGCTGAATCCTTCAAGGCTGGTCAGATACAGTATCTGCCGGTATTCAGGCTTAAGACTGTGCAGAGCACGGTGAAGCATACGTTTGTCTTCACTTCTGATATAACTGCGTTCAATATCTTCTTCATCCGCAAGATTTTCCTGTATTTCAAGCGGTACGATATTCATTTTGGAATGTTTTTTTAAATACTTCATCGTAATATTCCGCCCGACAGAATACAGCCAGGTTTTAAAGGAACTCTTTCCTGAAAATACAGGGCGTTTGCACATCAGTTCCCAGAATGTATCTTCTGCGAGTTCTTCGGCAATATGAATATTCTGTACAAAACTGTTGATATACAGGATAAGTCCCTGTCTGTAAAGATGTATGATCTCACGGAGACCTTCGTTATCACCTGACAGAAAACGGCGGTAGCTACTTTCACCGTTATCCATAGGAGATCTCCTCCTTCCAGAAGGATCGTCCTGATCCTTTCACTTATTAGTACCTTTTTTTCTGAAAAAGTCAAAGTGGTTTTGAAAAAAATTTTTTCGTTAATCAGCAAATTTGCTCAAGTATAAATGACTGATTTTCGATTGACTAAGGAAACACTGATTAAATCGGAAATCCGGCTTCGCCGGATTTCCGGAGGTGGGATTTGCGGGGCTTCGCCCCGGAGTCCCACGCTGATTTATGAATAAATCAGTGTTTTCCTAAATTTTGCTGCTGTAATATAACAAATGGGAGTACCTTTTTTTACCGGTACTCCCGCTGATTTTATTTCAAATATTTATTCACCTATAAGCACACGGCTGCCTTCGAATGCAAAGCCGTACTTGCGGATCCTGTCTTTCTTTATGCCCTTGGCAAGAAGTATCTGCTCGTACTTTCTGTCTTCTATCTGTCCCAGTGCGGCCGCTACTGTATCTTCAAGATCTTTTTCGCCTTTTCTTTTGTTAAGCACCTTGAATTCAAATATCATTGCATCATCTTTTTCTTTATCCAGTGGTTCAAGGAGTACGTCATATCTTCCGAATCCACTTTCACGGTTGGATGTTACAGCATATCTGTCACGAAGATCCACCAGCAGTCCGAGAACAAAACCATGATAGAAACGTTCCGGTTCTGCTTCTTCTGACGGCTTCTTTCCGGTGATTCGTCATTTGTAGTGGGTAAGGCCTATCTTCAGGTACGCATTTATTCCACGATCCACTTGACAATGAGCCTCTGTCAGCATGATATTCTGTCCGCCGAGGCAGGCGCCGCCTAAAGGCTGTGCTGCCTGGCAAACAGCCTATCACACTGCCTTCTCATTATCAAGTGGCTTTCGCGGCATAAAAGCTCAGTTATACCAAAGCGAATGTTTTAATAGCATTATTAACAGCAGTGTCAATATCAAGCTTTCCGCAGTTCAGATATATCATTGTTTTGAAATACTCCATATTTCTAAAACCACGTGCTCTGCACTTAACATTTTGTATTATGCAGTTTACGCCTTCAAGAATAGCATTTGTATATCTGTAATCAAAGTAGTTAAGTATTTCAGTCCAGTGACTTTTAACGAGTTTGCAGAACCCTTTAATGTCATCAAGGCGTGAATGCATCATCCAGGAACATAGCTTTTTTAGTCTTGGTTCTGCACTTTGTCTATCTATGCACTGCTCATAAATATCCTGTAGTTCCACTCTGATAGCATATGCTCTTGCAGTCTTTAAATGCTTTGCAGACTTAAGGATTTTCTGTTTCCATTCGAGTTGTTTGTCTGTCAGATTGCCTTCGTTTTTCAGCCAAAGATATTTGCTTCCTTTAAGCTCTGACTCATACTTACTCTCTTTTTTCCGTACTTTATCAACTGCTTCATTAGCGTGTTTAATTACATGAAATTTGTCAGCTACTGTTTTGCTGTTTTTAAAGTTTTCAGTTATTCCTTTCTTGAATCCAAGGGACATATCACATGTAACAATATCTATATTGTCAGGAACTCCTTTGTGTTCCTTGAAGTCAGTTACAAACTTATCTACTGTTGTATGATCTTTTCCTTCTGTTGTATAGATTACTTTGCGTTCGTCCAGATCAACCATGACACTTATGTAGTTATGTCCTTTACGGCTTGTTTCATCAATTCCTAAGTTTCTGACTGATGAATAGTCTTCAAGCTTACGTGCGTCATCAACGTAATGCTTGATTACTCGCCAAAGTCTTTTATCGTTCACTTCCAGAAGCTTAGCAATTGATGATACGGACATATGTTTTGCATATTCCATCACCATAGCTTCAAACAGCAGCGTGAATCCTGAATTCTTTCTTGCCCACGGTACACGAGCTGTTGGACAATGGCCTTCTCCGTCACTTACTTTAGGCACTCTGGCGTGTATATATGTTTTGTACTGAAAGAAATTCAGATGTTGCCATGTTCTTTTTACGGTGTCGTGGGCGCTCTTCTCAATTGGTTTTCCATCTGCATCTACCCACTGCTTTCCATCATCAAAATAGAATATGAACCTTGCTCCTCGTTCAAAGTCTACGTCTATATGAAGTTCCATTTTCGATGAACCTTCTTTTTCTGGTTTAAGTTCTACCTTGGTGACTTTCCATGGATATTCGAGCTGAAGTGCTGCTGTGAATAAAGCTGTATTATCAAACAATTGTATGTACCTTCCTTTATTTACTGGTACTTTAAATGATACTCCATTATATGAATTTTAGCAAGTGGCTTTCATGGTCTACCCACTATAAACGACGAAAGGCCTTCTTTCCTGTAGCGAATGAACTGAACATTGATACTGTCAGGTCGTTCATGAATTTATTCATGTAATCAAGGTCATTCTGAAGCAGCGCTTTTATGAAATTGCTGTAGCTGTTTCCTTTTTTAAACCACTTTGAAATAAGGTTTCGGAACATTTTTACCGTTTCAAAATTCACTATTTTCAGCTCATATTCTTCATTCTCCTCATCACGTGATTCAATTTTCAGGTATCCGCTCATCGTAAGCAGGCTCCAGGCAGAATTATCATCTGCGCTAAGATCGCTGTACACAAGCTCTTCATTTATCTGCTTTATCACTGTTCCACCGCAGAGAAGATGCTCAAAATCACTTTTCATTTCCGCATCGCCTTCGCGCAGAAGGTCACTTACAAGTTTATTGGAACTGGTATTTGCCCAGTAAGGTGAATATACCCCTTCATCAAGGAAATTAATTATCGACCACGGATTATAGATATCTTTCTGTGTTCCGATGGTAAACCCGTCATACCAGTATTTTATCTTTTCCCTGTCCGTATAACCATATTCATCAAGGGCTGCAAATACTTCTTCTTCAGTAAATCCAAAAGAAAAGCAACCCCCTGTGTAAGCATCTCCTTGTCTGGCTTTTCATCATCTTTCTTAACAAGTACATGAATCATTTTCCTGTACATCATAGTGAACTGTTCTTTTTTTATAGATGGTATTATTTCGCTTTCATTCACTAATTTCTCGTAATATGAATACAGCGATAACATCGAAGAATTCATCTGATTCAGAAAATCATCATAGTTAGTTCCTTTTATTTTTGCCATAGTGATGAAAAGCACAGGCCAGTTCCCCTGCAACTCTCTCATTTCTGCATCATTCCAGACACTTAAGCCTTCAAAAAGGTCGCTTCGTCCTGCATATTCCGGACTGAAAAAACATTCGAGCATACTCATGTTAAGTGTTTTACCGAAACGGCGAGGACGCGTAATAAGAGTGACTTCATCCCCGGCACTCCACCAGTCTTTAATAAAATTAGTCTTATCAATAAAAAAACACTTGTCTTCTCTCAGCTGACTGTAGCTCTGTACTCCCGTTCCTATTTTTCGCGGCATGTTTTCTGCTCCTTTCCGGTTGGTTTCTTTTCAAATTTTACGGTCTGTTCTTTTTTAGTATAACATTTTTACGGGTTTTAAGCAACAGTGAACAATGCACTTTACACATCAGAAAACAAAAAATACCGCGAACATACGGAGTACATTCACGGTATTGCTTTCAAAAATGGTGCTGCCGGAGGCAGACAAAAACAGGCAGCACCGAAAGCAGGTCCTTTTGAATGCTTCGGTGCTGCGTTAAGGAGTAATTGATAATTGCGTAATAATATTATTGAATCATCAGTAAACAGTATTCTTGGCCACTTCGATCAGAATGATCCAGTAAGCTTGGTTCATTCAAGAGAAGTCTTTTTAAGAATGCTTATATTTAAAGCTCTGATCTGCGCAGGATAGCTGGTCATCACCATTCCGTCATATTCAATATTTACTGTGTCGCCGACGTCAATGCTGAGATCTGTGATCATCTGTTTGCAGTGAATGAAAACCTTATCCTCAGTAATATTCTTGTCTTCCGGTATTACAAGCATACCGTCATCGTATATTTCGGATACTCTGGCTTTAAGTTCGTACTTTTCTTTTGGCTTTTTGAAGTAGCTTATGCCGTATTTATCAAGATCGGATATTGATACCACACCTTCTGCCAGTGCTTCTCTGACATTCATCACGGTTCCGTCAGAAAAAGTACATTCAATGAGGTCTGATTCTATTGAAGGGAATTCATAAATGTAAGCGATGTCTTCATAAAACTTTTCTATTGCGGAAGAGGTCGGAAGGTTATCTCTTATCGCTGTATTCACTATATCTGTGAGGGTTATGCCGCAAAATTCATGTCTGTTTATCTTCTTTGAAATAAACTGTCTGATTCTTGCGAGGTCTGCAAGTGTAACATTTCCGTCACCGTCAGTGTCGGCTGCCTTCTGCTGAGCGTTTGTGAATTCTGCGTCTTTTAAAAGGAAAAGTGAAATGAAGGACAGGTCTGTAATGTCCACATTACTGTCAGAATTGACATCGCCGATAAGAATTTCGGCTGCGGGTGTTTCATCAGCAAAAACTGTGAGCGAACCTGACATAATCATTCCGAGAGCCGTAAGAGCGGCAATTGCTTTTTTGAGTTTTACCATAATTATCATCCTTTCATATTACCTGTATTAAGGAAACGCTGATTTCCGATTTGATCAGTGTTTCCTTAAAGAGATTTTGATGCCGATGTGTCAGGCTGCAGATCAGCCTGCATCGTATTTGGTTGTACCTATTATACACATCTCCGGAGCGATTATCTTAGTAATTTTAAAAATATTTTTTCAGAAAATGAAACTTTGTAAAAGTATACAAACTGATAATCTGAAATATGTGCACTGTTCACGGACATTATAAAGATGTTATCTCATTTTTTGATCAGAATTACTGTTTTGTGTCTTGCAAAATAATAATTTTTCGGATATAATATAAAATGTCTACAGGCGCTGAAGGGTACAGATATGCGTCTGAAAAATGGTACGAAAAAAATTTTTAAAAATACTAAGATATCCGGAGATCTCCGGTGTATAATATACAGAAGCGGAAAGCGAGAGGTGTCCTATGGGCAGAGATGCGGATTGCTATCGCCGTTATCTTGACGGGGACGATGATGGTCTGAGAGAGATCATTGACATTTACTATAACGGACTTATACTGTTTATAAATGGTATTGTAAAAGATCAGTCGGCTGCTGAGGATATCATTGAGGATACCTTTGTAAAACTTGCTGTAAGAAAATATGAATACAACGGCAAAGCGAGCTTTAAGACCTGGCTGTATACCATAGCAAGAAATTCGGCAATTAACTATTTAAAAAGAAACAGAAACAGGATTTCAGATCAGCCGGTGGAAGAATATATAATGCTTTCGGACGGAACTGATGTGGAAAAGGAATACCTTCGTACAGAACAGAACACTGAACTGCGAAGGGCGATGGAAAAGCTTAAACCTGATTACTATCAGGTGCTGTATCTTGCATATTTTGAGGATATGGACATCGAAAATACCGCAAGAATAATGGGCAGAACAAAAAGACAGATAAGTAATTTACTGTACAGTGCTAAATCATCATTAAGATCCATAATGGAGAAGGCAGGTTTTCAGTATGAGAACATCTAAAGAAATGGCAGACGCCGTGCTTAAAGCGCGGGATGCATACGAAGAAAAAAAGAGAAAAAGAATAGTACTAATTAAAAATACAGCCGGTATCGCTGCAGTTGCATGTTCATTCTTTATCATGGCAGGATCGCTGATCTACTTTAATGTGAACAAACCGGAGAATCCGGACAAATCCACTCTGGAAGTGCCGGAGGTTACTGAGACTACACTGGTTTCTGAGGATGAACCTGCAGAAACTCCTGAAGGTAATGAAGCAGTTACGGAAAAGAAAGACAGAGTGACAGAAGAAAGCAGCAACGTCACTGAGGCAGTTTCCGGAGCTTTAAGTACGGAACCGGTCACAGATGTTTCAGAGACGGTAAAGCCGGAAAGTACAGAAAGATCAGGAGCGAAAGAAAGTCCGAAACCATCTGCCGACAGCGGGAAAAAACAGGATCAGGCAGTAACGGAGAGACAGCATGTACATGAAACGGCTAAAGCTCCGGTGACTGAAAAGGAAAAGGTGCCTGAATCGACCAGAGCCGCAGTAACCAGAGCTGAAGTGACAAGAGCGGCAGTAACGGAAAAGCAGGTGCCGCGTGAGACCGCAGTTGCTGTTCTGGCGCCTGTAGAAAAGGTGACTTCCAGAGCAGTCGAAAAGGCTGAAGAAGATGCTGTAGCCGAGAACGTGAAGCCGACAAATTCTTCGCCAAAACCGATGATCACGCCTAAATCGTCAGCAGCCCCTGTGCCTGTAGCTGAAAGAGTTTCTCCGCAGCCTGTGAGTCCGCAGGAGAGACCAGTTGACATACCTGATGAAGTGGCTGCAGAAAGTCCGAAACCGGTAGCAAAACCGGAATCGTCATCAGCTCCGGCATCAATGAAACCGATATCACCGTCACCACATGGAGCCGAAGCAGAAATACTGATACCTTCTGAAGCTAAAGTAGAGGAAACTGAAAGTTCTTCGAATGTTCCTGACAGTCAGGCTGCTTTTGATGATGTTATTAATTTTACAGTTGTAAACAACACAGACTGTTATCTTTACTTCAAGGACAACGATCAGATACTGGTAATACTTTGCCAGAATGATGAGGACGTTCAGAAGATAAATGATATGATAGCTGAAAAAAGATATGATCCGGCAAAATTCGAATGCAGGATCAACGATATAGTAATTGATCTTCCTGCACAGAAGACAGATGACATGGAATTACAGCGAAAACTGATCAGCCGGTTTATGACGCAGAATAATATTTACGGCTATGCCAAAATAGAAGAAACTGACGGTGAAGAAAAAATATCAGTAAAACTCAACGATTCATCCAGCGAAAACGCAGCGAAGATCAGATACTTCCTGTCAATGTATTCAATAAGCTTTAACTCTGTAAAAATTGATTCGATTTAAGGCAGAGAAACTTGATAAGCGTCTGCCGGAGGCAGACCACACCTTTGAAAGGTGCTTTCGCTGAAAGGTAGTCTTCATCCCTGCGGGCTGAAGACTGCTATAGAAAAACCGGGCTGTTTTCACAGCCCGGTTTATAAACATAACCACTTATTATGCTAAAAAAGGTGCCGGTAATCCAGCAGGATTACCGGCGCTATATTATTGTCTGCCGCCGGCAGACCACCTTATTAAAAATTCATCCGGAGTTATTGCGGGAACAGGACTATGTTCGAAGTCTTTAATGTTTCTCGTAATAATGTAGTCTGCTGAAAACTGTTTTGCACATTCTGTCTGAAGACAGTCTTCAACATCGGAAAATTCACTGTTACTAAGTGCTGAAATAAGTTTATGACTGTCAATACCGATTACTTCAATTATCATGCATAAATCTTTGAGCGTATTACGACGAATTTCAAGAGGAATATCTTTGCGGAGAATATAGAATGCGTTTGTAACAGAATGAGCTGCTATACATCCAGTTATATTTTGCTTAGTGCAAAGTTCAATTATTTTTTCTGCAGCATCATAATATTCAGGTCTCTTTCCGTAGAAATCAATTAAGATGTTAGTATCTATCAGTACCCTCATTTTCCGTATTTCTCCTCGCGATACTCATCAAGCTCTGATTTTTCATCAAGATCAGGAATGTAGCGGCATACGTTTTTCATTCTTTCGAAAGCTGCGCAGCGTTCGTCTGTTGTATCGGTATCAGTTTTCGGAGGAAAAACTCTGTGGAAAAGAGCAATAAAACCGAGTAATTCTTCTTCGCCAAGCTGATCGATAATGCTGTATGCAATTTCTTTTGTACTCATAGAGCTCACTCCTTAGTTTGTAATTAAAATTTGTGCGTTTTTTTGTATATTCTTTATATATATTATAATATATATTTCTTAAAAAATCAATTGATTTATTTACTATAAATAGTATATAAGTATAACGGAAATGTGCCGGTAATCCTGCTGGATTACCGGCGCTATATTATTGTCTGCCTCCGGCAGACCACCATTAAAACCGGCTGATAATACAGTCGGTAATTTTTTTGAAAAAATACTGTTACCTTTAAGATCTTTTTTACACTATAAGTGTTACCGACCACCCATAATGTCGTCCAATAGGCACTGTATCTTGTCACGCAGGCAACAGTTCTGTCAAGGGAAATGTACAAGATTCTGGAAAGTCAGTCCTGCAACTGCGGCCCAGACACGGAATGCTCACGGGAAAACCAACGCGATAAACCCATCCTTCGGGCACGCGGTAACAAATAATAGAAAACGGCATCGTTCCGATTCGAATTTCGGGATGATGCCGTCTGTGTTTTTATCTATAAAAATGATATAATAATTGTATTAACCTTTAGAAAGGAATAAACGATAGCTGTTTTGATCGTCATAACTCGCAATTATGACACAGCTATCGTCCCTCAACAATGAAAAGTATATCATTTTTTCGTGAAAAAGTCAAGGACGGAATCGTCGAAATTACAGGAACAAATTCACCTGTTTGTCCAATTTGCGGCAAACCAATGAAGTCACACGGAAGGTGCAGACGGTATCTGCGCGTATCCGGCGAAGAGCGAATCACTCTGTCTCTCAGAGTTTTCTACTGCCCGGAATGCGACCGTTATCACCGCGAGCTTCCGGATTACGTTGCTCCTTACAAACATCTCAGTACTGAAATAATAGCTGAAATATATGATGGTCTTGACAACTATGATGTTGATGACAGCACGATAATACGCATCCGAAACTGGGTAAGAAAGTTCCTGAATTTTGGTTCTGCGACTGTCAGAAGACTTAAAATTGAGCATCCTGCACTGGTCGTCAGAAGCAGTTTTGAATCAACATTTGACACGCTCACCTATTTTGTCAGAATAGTCGTAAATTCCAATGAATGGAAGTTCATTAGTTCGCCTGTCATTTCAGTCTGACCTGTACTATGATAGAGATATCAACTACAAGGAGGTACCTCTATGGACATGAAAAATCAGAAACTGGCAAAAGAGATAGCTGAACAGCGTGTGATCATGATAGCGCCACTGCTTGATACCACTCTGTCTCAGGATGAGTATTACGGCAAGCGCCGGGAATTAGCTGATACGTTTGAAGTATCAACAAGAACACTCCAGCGCTATGTGGATGCGTATAACGGAAATGGAATCGACGGATTAAAACCCAAAGGGAAAGTACCGGAACAGAATACCGTGATCACTAAGGAGATCCTGGAAGAGGCAATCCGTCTGCGCCGTGAAGTTCCGTCACGAAGCGTCCCTACCATCATCCAGATACTTGAACTTGAAAACAAGGTCGAAGTTGGCATGCTGAAACGAACGACGCTTCAGCGTGCACTATCAAGGGCGGGTTATTCATCTCAGATGATGAAGACCTATCAGGATCATGGATACGGTTCACAGCGTTTTGCCAGAGTTCATCGCTGTGACTTGTGGCAGGGAGACCTGAAATACGGACCAACGCTGACTATCGACGGAAAGCCGCAGCCAACGTACATGTCGTGTCTGATTGACGATGCAACACGTTACATTGTTCATGCTGAGTTTTTATGGAGATATGGAGCAGAGCATTGTTGAGGATACACTGAAGAAAGGCATTCAGAAATTTGGACTTCCCCGTCGTATCTACTTCGACAACGGTTCACAGTATCGTACCCAATGGATGAAGCGTGCATGCAGTCTTCTGAGTATTAAACTGCTGTATGCTAAACCGCGTAATCCTCAGGGTAAAGGAAAACAGGAACGCTTCAACCATACCGTTGACTCGTTCATTGAAGAGGTAAACCTGAACCGTCCTGACAGCATAGAAGAACTGAACAGACTGTTTAACGCCTGGCTCTCTGAATGTTACCACAGTAAAATACACAGTGCACTCGGAATAACCCCGGAACAGGCATTCAAATGCGATTCCATGCCATTACGCTATCCGGATGATGCAATACTCTCAACTGCTTTCCTGCACTGTGAAACCCGTAAAGTTAACAAGTCAGGATGTATCAGCTTCATGGGTAAAGATTATGATGTTGGCGTTCTTTATGCCGGACAGCAGGTGGATGTTGTTTATGATCCTCAGAATATTGCACGTGTAAGGATTGAAGCAAAGAATCATGAACCGTTTTACGCTGAACCGGCTAAGGTAGGTACACACGTTGCTAAAAAACCGAAACGTGCTGAAATTGAAAGTATCCCAGCGGATTCTTCAAGACTTCTTGATGCTGTTACAAAGAGCGCCGGGGAAAAGGAACGTCGAGCTATTATTTCGTATTCACAGGTATTGGAGGGTGCTGAAAATGTTTGAAATGTTTTATGGTATGCAGCATACACCGTTTACGCGCGGTATTCCATCTGATCAGCTGCACAGAACACATCAGAATACTGAAGTTTTCAGTCGTCTGATCATCACTGCACAGAAACAGTCATTCGCACTGCTGATTGGTGAACCAGGTACCGGCAAGACAAGTACACTTCGTCGTTTAAAGGATGAACTTCCTGAATCAGAGTACATGGTTCTGTACGTTTCTGATTCAAAACTGACTCCGCGAAGCTTCTACAACTATCTCCTGAACCAGCTCGGATGCAAATCCGAATTTCATCGCAATGCAGCGAGAAACGCTTTGCATAAGCAGATTGAAATAATGAGGAATATGCAGAAACGTAAAGTGGTCGTGATTCTTGACGAAGCACATCTGTTGCCAAAAGAAATGCTTGAAGAGGCCCGCTTTCTTCTGAATTACAAAATGGATTCCGAAAATCCAATGGCACTAATACTTTCGGGTCAGACTGAACTCTGGGACAAACTCCGTCTTTCCGCATACAGAGCCATTCTTGAAAGAGTAGATGTTGAATGCTTTCTTACTCCTATGGATTTTTCAGAAACCAAGCAGTACATTGAATCACAGCTTCATTATGCCGGACAGGAAAATCCTGTCTTCACTGAAGATGCAATGAAATCTATTTTTACTTTTTCAGGCGGAAATCCACGACTCGTAAACCGTGCCTGCAGTCAGTCACTTATCTATGGTGCACAGATGAAACAGACCTGTATCGACAGCAAATCTGTAGATATTGTACTTGAAAACGAAGTAACCGGAGCCGGTCACTGATTATCTGATGTTGCGGTTCAACTTGATTAACGGGCTTTTGCCCACAATGGAGGATAGGGCAACGCTGGGGAGCGACCTGAGCGCCATGTGGGATTTTGCCGAGAGCATAGCTCTCTAGATTGAAATTGACACCTCCGTGCTGGGGGTGTCAGTTTGTTTTTCCAATTCAGTTGACAAAATACTGTCCCTGCCCTGACAAAATACATTCACTTTTGGATGACAGGATAGGTGGGCGCTAACATATAAGGACAGAGGGGAAAAACAGTATATAAAACCCCTTTGAGAACCGAAAGAAAGTTTTATAAAGATGAAAAATGAAAGGACTGGTTAAAATGAGAAAAAATAAGATAGTGGCTCTGATATCCGCATTTACTTTAGCTGCAGGATGCTATATATCGTTTGGCGGTTTTGATTCGGGTAATATAAAAACGGCGCAGGCTTCGGATTCATTACTGATTCCGGGTGATGTGGATCTTGACGGAAATGTTAATGTTACAGATCTGTCTACAATATCACTTGGCCTTGTGGAGAAGAAAACATTTACCGGCGACAGGCTGATCTGTGCGGATGTGACCTATGACGGAAAAGTTCAGCTTGATGACCTTGCAACGTTAAAAATGTTTCTTGCAAAGAAAATAACAGATCTGAGCAGGGAGGCTTATTTCAGTAATCTGCCTTCTCCGAAACCGCCTGCATCTCCGGAGCCGGGTTATAACTGTGATCCGACAGTTCCTCCGACTGAGCCTGCAGCTGTTCCGTCAGCAGTGCCTGATATTCAGAACCTGAAAGAAACTGGAGAGAAGATAGGTGCGGACGGATACATGGAGTTTGTATATGACTCTACGCCGCTTATTCTTCTTGAAACAGATGATGAAAAGGGAGAAATAAATAAGGTTTACTCACCGTTAAGTTATTATACAGCACTCTCTATGGCGGCAGAATGTGCAGATACTACCACCAGGGAAGAAATAGTAAATGCGCTTCGTGCAGATGACATGGAAGATCTGCGTACAGAGAACAATAATCTTCTGTCACTGTATTTTAAAGATGATAACAGCTACTGCCGCAGTACAAATTCAGTCTGGCTGAATGACCGGTATATATTTGAATATACTGGAATTAACGAGCTTAACAAACGCTATAAGGCAGCGTCGTTTAAAAAGGATTATTCCCAAAAAGAGCAGACTGAAAAAGATATACAAGACTGGATATATAAATACACTGACAATAAGATAAAGCCGCTGATCGAATTAGGAGATCCGGATAAAGAGTATCTGAGGCTTATTAATACCGTAGTTTATAAAAATTCATGGAAAGAGAGCTGCTATGACATAAAAGATGATACTTTCCGCAGAAATGACGGAACAGATGTGACATGTAAATATATGAGAAGCCTTGAAAACAGCACTGTTGGTTTTGGCGACAGATACAAGGTATGCAGCAAGAAAATGCTTCATGGGTTCAGTATGTATTTTGTAGTTCCGGATGAAAAAACTGATATTAATGATATCGTATCCGACAATGCAGCTATGGCAGATATTTACGGAAAAAACTACGATACTGCAGAATGTAAGCTGAATATGTATTTCCCTGAATTTGAAGCTGTTTCAAAATTCGATCTTCGTGACGCTTCGAAAAAAACTGGGCATTAAAGAGGCATTTGGAAAGGGCGATTTTTCAAATATTATTGACTGCGAAAAAAATGCTATAGATGGAGTGAGAATCAGTAAGATCGACCATGAAGCTGTATTAAAAACAGATAAAGACGGCTGCGAAGGTGCAGCATATACACAGATAGTTTTGGTCTCAACAGCACCGGCACCACGACCTTTAAGCTCGCTTGAAGTTACAATTGACAGACCGTTCTTCTACTACATTGCCGACAAAAACAATGTTCCGGTTTTTGCAGGCATAATCGGTGATCCGACTGCGAAAGGTGAGCAATAAACAATATAAAATGTTCCACGTGGAACATTTTAAATAGCAGCGGATGTATTTTATAAAGAAATTCTCTTCTGTATTGATTACTCTGAATAAATAAAACCAGCGGGAGTACCGGTAATAAAAATCCGGTGCTTCCGTTGCTTTGTATAATGGTAGTCTTCACCCCTGCGGGCCGAAGACTGCTATGGAAAAACCGAGCTCGCTCGGTTTATAATTGCGCCGGAGGCGCCACATTTTCATTCGGACGGCTGCAACATGGCGATATTTGCAAAAAAACTATTTTGTTTGGCTGTTGTCATAAACGTGAGAATATAGTATAATTTAAGATAACAATTACAGAAGACTAATAAACACTTTAAAATAAAAGGTATCGGGCATCATTTGAAACTGACGTTCGGTACCTTTTGTGAAAATAAAACAAACTGATAATGTTTGATTTATGACTTTCTACAAACTTAATTTTTATTTGTCACAAACGCGTGTTACAGGAAACTATATTAGTAGAGGCCTTAATAGAGTGAAAGCCGGGAGGCAAACACTCGCAACCAGAATGGAGGTGTGTGGTTCTGGAAGACGAAAAAATAATAGATCTTTACTGGGAACGTTCGGAAAGTGCGATCACGGAAACTGATAAAAAGTACAGAAGCAGATGTATGTATATCGCAAATCAGATACTGAACGACTATTCAGATGCAGAGGAATGTCTCAACGATACTTATCTGACAGCGTGGAATCTGATGCCACCGGAAAGACCAAAATTTCTTGCGTCTTTTCTGTATAAGATCATAAGGAACCATTCACTCACCAGATTCAAATATTATAACAACAGCAAGCGGAAAAAGGACGTATGCATTTCCACTGAGGAACTGGAAGAATGTATCGACAGAAGCGGCAGCACGGAAGAAAAGTACGATGAAAATGAAGTGGTGGTTGCCATCAACGAGTTTCTTGATTCGCTTAAAAAGGACCGGAGGTTCATATTTGTCAGAAGGTACTGGTACTTTGACAGTATCACTGACATATCTGAGAAGTGTTCCATGACCGAGGAAAATGTCAGGGCGATACTTTCAAGGGTACGGAAACAGCTTAAAGAACATCTTAAAAGAAGGGTGGGAGTATAATGAATGCAGAGCAGCTGAGAGATGCTATCGGTAAGATCGATGACAGATTTATAGAAGAAGCCGAGCACTATGAGCCGGAAATAAAAAGCCGAAAACTGATATGGATAATTACATCGGCATCAGCTGCGGTAATTGCTTTATGTACCTGCGTTCATTTTCATAATGCTACCGAGCATGCTCTCAGGCCAGAGATAGATAACAGCGTTGTGATCACAACGAGTGTTTCTGAAACTGAAACGTATGAGACAGATGTCGTTAAAACTGAAAAGCATGTTCAGATATCGGAGCCGGTCACAGAAAATACGGAAGCGACCGGAATGAAATCCGGAGAAGAAAGCAGTATCCCGTATGAGGTGACAGTACCGGAAAAGACAGAGGCAACGTCCGAAAACGTTGGAAGCTTAGGTGAAAAAAATGTACCAGACTTAAAACCTCCGGAAATGACAGATATTACGGCAATAGAACCGAGAGAAGTCACTCGTGAAGTTCAGACAGTAGCTCCTGTTACTGAACCTACCGTTTTCCCGCTGACCGATGTCTCAACCGTAACACCGGTCAGCATAGAAACAGTTCCTGTTCCGGTGCCGTCGCAAACATCATACCCGTCTCCGAGTCCGAAATCAACTTCGTCTCCGGTATCAACGTCTGCACCACCTGCTGAAGTTACGGATATAACCTCTTTATCGGAACCGTCGGTTTCACAGACAGGTTCTCACATTCACAATCATTCAAAAGAAGATTTTCCTGTTTATTTAAAAACTTCGGATGGAGTTAAGTATGAGCGAAATTTATTAATAACCAAAGGACATGCCGGGAAATTCATAAAAAATATTTTTCTTTCGGATGATGAGGGGAATGATTATGAAGTAAGTGAATATTCATTGAGATATGATGTAAGTGAATATCCATTGAAAAGTGTATCTGATGATCAGGTTAGTATTTTTTATTTTAAAAGCGAAGATGAGTATTTGATATATGTTAAAGAAACAGAAAATGATTCATAAAAGGAGGAATTTCTTATGAAAAAAAGAATTATAAGTGCTGTTTTAACAGCAGCAATGCTCGGAACATCAGTTTATTCAGTACCTTTTGTAAGCGCTTTAACCTCTGAAGGAACACGCACACCTGGAATAGAAATGTGGTCGAATCCGTCAGGAACGTTCAGACGTATAGAAGGTGTCAGCTTTGATGATTTGATTACTTCGTTCGGTGAAGGTGCATTTGTTTACAGATACAGCAACAATAAAAAAGCAATAGTGGTAACACCAGAAGGAATGACTTATCATTTTTCCAACTCAAATGTATGGGGGTTATCATATTCAGTTGTTACCATGCGTGAAGGAACAGAGCCGCCGGTAAGTGAGATCAATGAAAAGATCGGTGCCGGTGATGATCTTAAAGTTAAGTTTTACAAGTATGCTGACAGTAATGAATACAGGTTCTATATCTCAGGTGAGGAATATGCAGACACTGTCCTTGATATTCTGAAAAATGATAAGGATGTTCTGTCAATAGAAAACCGTCAGGAAATTACAGAAGATGAGTTCAGACTTGAAGATCTTTATGTTTCGACGGAACTTACTGAAGATGAGTTCAAAAAACAGTATCCTTCATTTGCTTTGAGTTCATTTGAAGAATTTGGTGGTTCGCTTGACGATGATAAAAAAGAACAGGGTTATACTCTTGGATTTACATTTAATGACTATAAGCATACTCCGGAACTGTATGAAGAATTGTTAAAACTTGATAACAGTGGCGTTAAATACGAAATAACTCCACTTATAGCTATGAGTTCAGGTGGATACACAGTTGCTGAAATGGCAGAGACTGTTTATAAATCCAGCAGCTCGGATGAAGCTGATGTTTTAGTTGGAGATGTTGATGAGAGCAGTACTATAGATGTAACATATATCACAGATCTTTCTTTAGCAATAATAGGTGATAAAGACCTTACAGCAAACCAGAAAAAAAGCAGCTGATGTTGACGGTGACGGTGCAGTTACCATCGCCGATCTTGCAAGACTTCAGCAGTATCTTTCAAAGAAAATCGATAAATTCTGATAATAACGTTATTTAATCGCAGCAAAATAAAAGGTATCATGCAGCGTTGCTGCATGATACTATAATAAGCTGGCGGAGGCAGCTCACCGATTCGTACTTTCGGTGCATTATATCAGGAAATACAGAAATTTAATATCTTTTTCAAATGTCCAAATGGTGCTTGCAGATTATAACAATGACGGAACAGTTGATCTTACTGATGTAACTGCATTAAAGTTATATTTATCAAGTAAAGGAATTGATGTTTCTTCTCTTGAGTCAAAACTTAATGAATACATTCAGCAGGGCCTTATATCACAGGAGGTGCTTTGATATGAAAACAAAGAGAATAATAGCTACAATTTTAAGTATAGCAATGGTGTTCACCGGAACTGCTGCCAATATGCTGCATGCATCTGCAGCTTCAGAGAATATCTTCATGTCAGAATTTTTTGAAAAGTCTCTTTCCGAGATAGAAACTGTTTTACAAGAGAAGGGTTTAGCTAAAGAACCTGCCAATCACGATATTGTGATACGCTTAACTTCAAAACAGATTAAACAAATAATTACTGAGCTTGAACCTTACAAAGAAGAGCTGACTCCAAAGAATCCAGAAGAAACTTATGAAATAAACGTTAAGCGAAAAAAAGCGTTTATTGATCTTTTGTTTGATAAACTTCATTTGAAAGGTGTTTACAGTTATATTGATCCGGAATATCAGTACGTAAGTTTGCCGTGGAATGCTGAAGATTTGTTTGATCTTGACTTAACGACAAAAACGGCGGATGTAGACGGAAGCACTGTGGAAATACCTAACGGCTACAGTATAACCATTACGATTCCCGATAATCCGGAAGGATATGGATTCAATAATGGCGATAGCAAGTCACTGACTAATTATGAAGTTGGTCAGAGAATGCTGTATGTAATAAATACATATGGAGATAAAGACTATTATGATGAAGTATATGCGCCATTACCTTGTAAAGCTACGAGATTTGCATTAGGAGATGTTGATCTTAATGACATAATTGATGTTAGCGATTTGACAGAACTATCACTTGCGCTTATCGGCGACAAGGAGCTTACAGCAGATCAGCAGAAATATTCCGACATCGACGGTGACGGAGCAGTTACACTTGCTGATCTGGCAAGACTTCAGCAGTATCTTTCAAAGAAGATCGATTCGCTTGGATAATAACGAAAATACTCTATCAATTACTCTGAAAAAAGGTGCAGGACATTTCACGGAATGTCCTGCGCTGTTTTTATTGTCTGCCTCCGGCAGACCACCGTTATTAATGCTGAATTTTCAAAGTATAACTACTTGAAAATTCTTTAAATTTGATATATAATACAATATAGAAGAATAATTCTGCTAAAATGTATTGAGAGGAGGTTGAAATAATGACAAAGATAGATGAAGTTTATGAATACCTTACTGGAATTTATAAACCAGATGAGCCGATCTTTTTATCAGAAATAAGTATTCCTGATATGGATGCTGCGGTTATGAGGCAGCAATTAAAAAAACTTACATTGGACGGAAGGATTAAAAGATTTGATACAGGTATTTATTTTATTCCGAGAAAATCTATTTTTAAGTCTGGTTCAACGCTTTCACTTGATGCGGTGATCCGAAAAAAATATCTTATGAACGGAACAGAACGTTGTGGTTATATGAGCGGAATGTGGTTCGCAAATCAGCTTGGTTTAACTACTCAGGTTTCAGCTGTATACGAGATCTATACTAACAAGGCAACAAAAGATTATCGTGAAACAAATGTGGCAAATATAAAAGTGATACTCCGTAAACCATATGTAAAGGTCGATGACCAGAATGTTTCAGTCTTACAGTTTCTCGATCTTCTTAAAGAAGTTACAATCGTATCTGAAATTGAAGGTGAGGAATTAACTCTTGCTCTGGTGAGATATATGAAGAAAAAGGAGATAAAATTCGATGACTTACGTCGTTTTCTTCCATATTATCCGGAGAAAATTTATAAAAATATGTACGAGGCAGGGTTGTTAAATGGCATATCTGCATGAAGATAAAGATGAATTTTACTTTATTCAATTACTCTGAAAAGGTGCCGGACATTCCGCGGAATGTCCGGCATTTAATTTGTCTGCCATCGGCAGACCACCACTTCGTGATTGCCGATTTTTATTGAAATCATTGATTTATAGATTAAAATACGGTATACTTTAATTAGATACAGAAATATAACAGCTATAAATACAGTGATCACAAAATTTGAATGTTAAAGAATAATCAAAATTCAGTATAAATACGTTAATTATCAGTTATCTATGAATATCGGAAGGAGGAATCAGCATGAATGGTTATGATAATGCAAAAGTCAGAGCTGTCATAGTGCCAATAGCTCAGAAATATGGTGTGGAACGAATTTTGCTATTCGGTTCAATGGCAAGAGGAGATGCCGACGAAAGCAGTGATTACGATTTTCTTATAAGCAAAGGTAATCTTAAAAGTCTGATTCAGTATATGTCTTTTGTAAGTGAACTGGAAAGTGCTTTAAATCGTCATGTTGATGTGGTTTCCGATACTTCTTCTGATGACATAATAATTGAAAATGCACGAAGGGAAGGTATTTTACTTTATGAAAGATAAAAAAAGGGATGCTGTCATAGTCGAAAAAGTTTTGCGGTATTGTGATGAGATATCGAAAACACATGAGGCATTTCATAATGACAAGGATTTGTTTTTCAATAAAGAAGATGGCTTTATATACCGTAATTCAATTACGATGCCTATTCTCCAGATAGGCGAACTTATCAAGAATCTTTCAGAAGAGTTCACATCAAAATATAATGCTATGCCGTGGAAAGCCATTGCTGGAATGAGGGATATATTTGCACATCACTATGGATCGATTGATTATGAAATGACATGGAATACTTCTAAAGAAGATATCGCTATGCTGAAAAATTATTTATTGGAAGTAAAAACAGAAGAAGCATTTTGATTTATCAGCTAAAATAAAATTCACATAAGGTGCCGGACATTCCGCGGAATGTCCGGCATTATAATTGTCTGCCGCAGCAGACCACCTTTGCTATTTTATTTAGGATTCTGTATTACTGTAGGTTTGGTCTGAAATTACGATTTTTCAGTGTTATTAATAATATATTCAATATCTCTGCCGGAATAAATAATTCTCACAATTGTAACAGATAGTTCAGAGGAATCCACCTTGTAAAATACTGTATAGTTGCTTACAGGAATTTTTCTCATATTAATACTTTTCCATGGTTCCCAATCAACAAGAGAATATCTTTCAGGTAAAGTGTTCAGTGCTTTTATTCTTTCCCTTATTTTTTTTACTTGTTTAGCTGCAGTATCTGGTGATTTTAATTCAAATGAAATATACGAATAAATATTTCTGAGATCATCTAAAGCTAATGGGGAATAAATTATTTTATAATTCATATATTGAATTCCTCAGCAAGGATTTTATCCACCTCATCAGCAGAATATCCCTGACCGTTATTAAGTGAGTCTATTCCTTTTGCAAGTTCAGAGTCCAACTCCTCTCTTGTCATTTTACCGAGTTCGAGTGGTTTTTCAGCAGGTAACTGCAGTTCAAACGGAATACCTCTTTTAATTACTATTTGACTATACATCATTTGTATAGCACTTGCCGGAGTAATTCCGAGCTGACGCAGAATATCTTCAGCTTTTTCTTTTAAATTGGAATCTATACGTGCATATACAGGTGTTGTTACTGGCATAATTATCACACTCCCTAATTATTATTATAATCTTTTTACCTGAAAAGTGCAAGCATTTGCAAGCAATTATTAATATAAAATTGATACGGAAGTATAAACGTATTGAAACATATCCTGAAATCCTTTATAATATCCATATGGAAATAAACCACAGTGAAACCGGAAATTCTGTTTATCATATGCAGATTGAATTGTAAAAGATGAATAATTCTACAACACATAATTTGTGAATAATTACAAACTTAAATTTATTTTGTCAGAAACGTATTCGGATTTACACTATATTTATAGAAGCGAAAATATAAACGAGAGGAGTGAATGATTATTGGAAGATACAGAAATAATCGATTTATACTGGGAACGATCAGAAAGAGCAATATCTGAAACGGATCAAAAATACAGAGACAGATGTTTGTATGTAGCCCGTTCAGTTCTTAATGATATTTCAGATGCGGAAGAATGTCTGAACGACACATATCTGACAGTCTGGAACCGGATACCTGAAGAAAGACCAAAATTCTTTTCTGCTTTCCTGTATAAAATTATCCGAAATCATTCACTCAACAGATTAAGATACATTAACGGCAAGCAAAGAAAACGGGATATAAGTTTTTCCATTGAAGAACTTGAAGAATGTGTTTCGGGCTCTGAGGATGTTGAAGATAAATTTGATGAGTCAGAGCTTGTAAATGCCATAAATGATTTCCTCGAAAATCTCAGAACAGACAGACGATATATATTTGTAAGAAGATACTGGTACCTTGACAGTATCGCAGATATTGCAGAAAACTGTTCGATGAGTGAAGATAATGTAATGGCTGTACTTTCAAGAACGAGAAAAAAAACTTAAGGAGCATTTAAAAAGAAAGGTAGGTGAATAATAATGAAAGCGGAGCGGCTGAGAGATGCTATCTGGAAGATCGATGATAAGTTTATAAAAGAAGCAGAGATATATGTACCTAAGAAAAGAAGCGGAAATACGATATGGATAATTACATCGGCATCAGCTGCGGTAATTGCATTATGTACCTGCATTCATTATCACAATGCAGTAAACAAAGCGCTTCGTCCGGAGATAGATAACACAGTTGCCATTGTAACGACTGTTACTGAGACTGAACTGTATGAAACAGATGTCCTTAAAACCGAAAAGCCGGTGCAGGCGTCAGATACGGTCAGAGAAAATACGGAAGTGACTGAAACGGAAACCGGATATGAAAGCAGTATTTCGTATGCGGAGACAGTTCCGGCAAAAACAGAAGCATCATCCGAAAACGGCGGAAGTTCAGGCGAAAAAACTGCACTGACTGAGCGACAGAATGAAGAGACTAAAGTTCCGGAGACAGAACCGGCTGTAGTCACCCGTGAAGTTCATACAGTAGTTCCGGTGACTGAACCGGCGGTAACTGATAAACCAGCTGAAACGGAAATGACTTATCTGACGAATCCTCAGGGTACGGCAATTGCGATGACCGAAAATATCATTACTGAGCCGCAATTTATACCGAATCCTGCAGGGGTTCAGGTAACTACAACGGAATATAAACCTGTTCCGGTGCCTGAATGGGAAAATGAAGAAAAAACAGAGACCGTGACTCAGGTATCTGCCGATGTAACTGTTATGTGTGAGACAGAACATTCTGAAGTAAGCCTGGAAGATTTTCCGCAGTATCTTATTGATCCGGACGGTGTGTATTATAAGCGTGCTGAGATCATACCTTCAGATAAAATCGGCAGATTAATTACACTGGAAGTTATGAAAGATGTTTATGGCAACACTTATACCGTTGAAGTGTATTACTTAAAGAATTTTTATGGAGATACAATACGGGTAATGTATTTTAATACGAAAAACTGTTTTGTATCGTATACAACGAGTGAAAACAACTGATAATAGAATATATTATGAAAGGATTGATTTTTATGAAAAAAATCAGAAAAACATTAGCGGGGATCATAGCACTAAGTATGCTTGCATCAAATTCAGTTTATATTTTTGCTGCAGAAGAATCTAAAAGCGAGGATAACAGCCCATCTGTTATCTCTGCCTCTAAGAAAGATGCGCCTAAACTAAATGAACGTATAAAACGGCTTGAAGACAGTGGCCTCAGTATTTCAGAAATACTTGACTGTCTTGCTGCAGATGGTACATGGGGACAGGTTGCTGTAATGTTTAAAGTTAAACCAGGTGCGGAAATTCCTAAACTTAAAGAATATCACTACATTCAGCAGTACTGGGAAGATGATGCTTATATTATTGAGACTCTTCCGGAAGATTTAAAAGAATACGTTGAACTTGATATAGTAGAAAAGGCAGAGTTCTGGTTTCCACCGACTTCCGGTGCTGCAGCCAGAGCAGAGAGAGCAAAGGAATACAGATGGCTCTTTAAAAATGGAGGATATACAGAAGATACATATATATTTCTTGAATTTTCGGATGGCTTCGATATAAACGAAGTTCTTCTCCCTGATTCGGAAATGTATAATACTTATACTATGGCTAACGATGTTGTTTATTACATTCATGCCTCGGAAGAAGTAATGAATCAGTATATTGACTGGTATGAAAACTATGAAGGTGAAGATTTAAAGGCGTTCTTCATTGATCGTCCGACTGTTCCGGAAAATGAAACTGATGATCCTGCAGAACCGGCTGTACCTGTCAATAATGATAAAGATAATGTTAAAGCCGGGGATATTTTCGCCGATGACAAGATAGATGTAACTGACCTTACCGAACTTTCACTCGCACTTTTAGGTGACAGAAATCTTTCTGAAGACCAGAAGAAAGCAGCAGATGTTGACAGTGACGGAGATGTTACACTCGCAGATCTTGCGATGCTCAGACAGTATCTTTCAAAGAAAATAGATTCACTTGGAAAAACACCGAATGCATCGGTTCCATCTCCGGCTGTTACAAGTGATATAACCGATATCAGCGACAGCTGCGAAACTGTAACAGTAGGTGTAGATGTAGATAAATGGAACTCTGATCTTAAGTCGATAATGATATCTTCGATGGAGGATTATGATGAATATATCGGCATAAACAGTGAAGAAAACAAGAAACTTGCAAAGAAAGGCATCGAAGCAAACGAGGAATTCTTTAAGACTAACAGACTTGCAGTCATGGTCGATAACTCGGAAGGATGCAACGGAGTTAAATATACTCTGACCGGAGTGAAGCTTGATAAGGATGGCAATGTTCATCTTTACTACGACAAGGAGATCCCTGAATTTATGACGGCTCTGGCGAGTGTTTTTCACTACATTACAGTAGTGCCGGCATCTGAAAACAGTGAAAGTGAAACTATTGTTCATTTCAATGAAATCAGGGAACGTACTTATATTACTGACAAGTGTACGATAGTGAACTCTACTAACGTAGGATTTAAAGGCGGAAGTTATCCTGTAGTTTCAGGAATGATAACATCGATGGAACAGTTTGAAGAAGAAATGAGCAAAAACGGTATCGAGCCTTCAGGTGTAATAAACAGACTTGATATTTCAAAGGAATTCTTCGATGATAACTTCCTCGTTTATCAGACTTTATATTCCGGCAACACCAATCCGAAAAGCTGGATATACAGGCTGAGTTTCGATAAAGAGAATAATCTGAGAATGGACTATATTACTTATACCACTGTGCATTATTATGAAGACGGTACTAAGGTATCTGTCGGAGGAGAACAGATGGTTTATAGGATGCTCGCTGCTGCAGTTCCTAAGAGCGTCATAGATCCGTCAGATGTTGCTTCCTTTGTAAGCAACGGCCATTCTCAGGAGGGTGAAAACGGATACAGGATCATTAATCAGATCAATGAAAAATCAGTAAAGTCTGCTTCGAAAACGGAAGTTGAATCAAAGGGTAACACAGTAAATATAAGTCTGATCGATTCAATGGAAGATTTTGACCGTATCAATGATCTTTACGACGGAAAATACACTCATATAAAGGACGAGTTACTGAAAGATAATTTCTTCAAGGACAATGTTCTTTACATTGCAGATCAGCCGTCTGTGAAGAAAAATATCGAATACAGGATTGAAGATCTGATGGTAAAGAGCAACGGTGTGCTTGAAGTGACTGTAGGAACAAGCATAAACAATGACGAGCCGGATGAAGATGACAATACAGAATGGCATCTGGCTGCAGCTATTCCGAGAAGTGAGCTTGTATTTGACAACATTAATGCGAATATGAAAATTCAGTAATTTTCATCCTTAAGGATTACTCTGAATAAATAAAGACAGCGGGAGTACCGGTAAATTGAGATCCGGTGCTCCCGTTCGCTCTGTATAAAGGTAGTCTTCACCCCTGCGGGCCGAAGACTGCTATAGAAAAAACGAGCTGACCAGCTCGTTTTATAACTGCGCCGAAGGCGCCACATTTTCATTCGGACGGCTAAAGTATGTCGATTTAAGAAAAAGCTATTCCGTTTTTCTGTTGTCATAAACGTGAAAATATAGTATAATTTAAAGGAAAGACTACGTTAAAAATCAGACAGAAGGGAGAATGAAAAAATGGGAATCTATTTTAATCCGGGAAATGAAGCTTTTCGCAAGGATGCTAAAAGTGAAATATATATCGACAAAACCGGACTTATAAACGTAACAAACAAACTTCTTAATGAAGAAAAAAACTGCATTTCAGTAAGCCATGCCCGCCGTTTCGGAAAATCGCAGGCGGCACGTATGCTGAAATCCTATTACAGCCGCGGATGTGATTCAAAGGAACTGTTTTCAAATCTTGAAATATCAAAATCAGAAAATTTTGAAACACATCTGAATAAGTATAATACAATACATCTTGATATATCTTCATTTGAGGATGATTACAAGGAAAACATTATTGAAAAAATAAAGGAACATCTGTTTGCTGAAATAAAAGCCGTTTATCCGGATGTTGATTACAGTGCATCTACAGCTTCAGTATTGAATAATGTTTATCTTAAAACAGTAAGTGATGAAATGCCGTATGGTATAAAGTTTGTTATAATAATCGATGAGTGGGACTGCATAATAAGGAATTATTCCGATTCTCCTGAACTTGTACACAAATATATGAAATTTCTTCATGCACTTTTTAAAAGCGAAGAATCAAAGTCATTTCTCGGCTTTGGATATATAACCGGTATTATGCCGATAAAGAAGATAAAGAACGAATCGGCACTTAATAATTTTATGGAATACACTATGATTAGTTCAAGAGATATCACGGAATATTACGGATTTACAGAGAAAGAAGTGGATGATCTCTGTGAAAGGTATGATATGTCATCGGAATCAGTAAAAGCATGGTATAACGGATATCTTATAAACGGAAAACATATGTACAATCCGAATTCAGTAGTATCTGCAGTAAAATGGCACAGTCTTGAATCATACTGGAAAAACACATCTTCATTTGAAAGCATCAACACATTCATAACACTGAACTTCGACGGACTTAAGGAAGCAGTTATTGCAATGCTAAATGATCAGAAAGTCCGTGTAAATGTGACTAAATTCCAAAATGATCTTTCCATGATAAATTCAAAAGATGATGCTCTTACGGCACTTATCCATCTCGGATATCTTGGATATGACGCCGAAAGAGGAAAAGCGTTTATACCAAATTATGAAGTAAAGACTGCATTCCAGTCGGCTCTGGAGACAGGATCATGGAAAGATATTGCTGATACACTTTCGAGATGTGAAGATCTTCTTTGGGCGACAATTGACGGAGAAGCAGATAAAGTAGCCGAGATCATAGAAATTGCTCATGAGACCTATTCATCGATACTGAAGTACAATGATGAAAACGCCATGAGCTGTGCAATAACAATGGCATACTTTACAGCACCGGCATATTATCAGGTCATCAGAGAATTACCATCCGGCAAAGGTTTTGCAGACATAGTAATGATTCCTCGTGCAGAAGCCGGAAACAAACCTGCGATGATAATAGAGCTGAAATACGATAAGGACGCAGATGCAGCGATAAATCAGATAAAGGAAAAACGCTACAGCGGAGCCCTTAAAGGATATAAAAATGAGATCCTGCTTGTGGGGATAAATTATAATAAAGACAAGCACCATGAATGTGTTATCGAAAGTATAACGCCGGAGTGGTGATGAAAAGGTGCCGGACAATCCGCGGAATGTCCGGCATTAAATTTGTCTGCCTTCGGCAGACCACCATGACAATACGTATAGGAATTCAGGTCGAAATATTGTAATAGAGTGTAACGTATATATGTACAAATACTGAAGGCGAGGAATATACACTATTCACAAACTTTAATGTTACTCAGAAAAATTTAAAAATTTACGGAGATAATCTGAGTGTTCGTGTGTATAATAAACAGAAGGGGATAAACCTTTGGTAAATTAGTCGTAAAGTTTGCTTTGATAATTATGCTTTTATCAGAGTGAGGATAGGGAGGAATTTCGATGAAAAAAAGAATTATAAGTGCAGTTTTAACTGCAGCATTACTTGGAAGTTCGGTGTCGTCCTTAACCTGTGTATCTGCAGTCGAAAGTGATTTAACACCAGGAATAGAGTCCTGGCAAGAATACAGCGGAACACGTAAAAGAATATCCGGGACAGTTGAGGATGTTATAGAATCTCTAAAATCCGGAACGGTAGTTATAGACTGTCAGGGTGCTTACGGAGATGGCTTCCTCGCATTTACACCGGACGAACGTCACAGTTACTATACTAAAGGCTCAAAATACTCCATAGTAACAATGGCTGAAGGAACGGAACCACCTGTTAAAGAGATCAATGAGAAAATCGGTGCATCAGATAACTACGAAGTTAAGTTCTACAGAATAGATGACAGCGATGAATACGGATTTTTCGTACTTGATAAAGAATATAAAGATACTGTTTATGATCTTTTAAAACATGACAGTAATGTGGTGAAAATAGAGGAATGTCAGAATATTCTTGAATGTGAATCTGCGCTTACAAATTTCTGTATAAAAACTGATCTTTCCATCGATGAGGTTTATGAGGAATATCCGGGTCTTTTACTTGAAAACGGACGTGCGCTTCGTGAATCAGATAAAGACTGGTGTGATGCTCCGGAAGACTGGAGTTATGTATTTTCATGCAAGGTAAGAAAAGATACCGAGACATATCCTTCGTTCTACAGTTCAATAAAGAAACTTCATGATAATAATGTTCCGTTCAGATATGACGTTCTTATCGCTACAGAATATGGGCGTCAGCAGTTTGCAACAAGTTCAGAACTGATTTATAACGCAGCTGATACATCCAATACTGTTATGTTAGGAGACATTTACTCTGACGGAATAATTGACTTGTCCGACCTTTCAACCTTATCGCTTTTCCTTGTTGGCGATACTGACCTTGAAGGCAGTCAGAAGAAGGCAGCTGACGTGGACGGTGACAGCGAAATAACTCTCGCTGACCTTGCAAGACTACGACAGTATCTTTCAAAGGTTATACTGTCACTAGATGAGCCACCGGCATCTAATACTTTTTTGTTTGACTCATACGATGATCTTTATGAAGCATTAACAGAACAGGATTCTTCTAAAGTATTTGGTACAGATAATAATGGGGAATTATTTGACAAGACCATAGCTGCATTTAAGAATAATACTGTTGATCTTTATGTTCCTGCCATTGATGAAGATGTAGATGTATCAAATATCGCATTAATGACAACAGATCTGTATAAATTACCGTGGATATGGTATCATTGCAAGGCGAGCGATAACGATGTTAGTGTAAGAATTGCCTATCCTGGTGTTATTGAAAACCCTGACCTCAGTTCAGCGAAAACATATTATGAAGTTCTGAAAATGATTGCTCCGGATGCACCAAATCCTGATAATTACGCAAACTATGAGTCCTATCAGAAAATATATGAATCTGAGATATGCCTTGCAAATGATAAAAAAGTTGGTGCAATGATATCAGAACTAAAAGATAATAGCAAAGTATATGTTATGTTTAATTATGAAGGTGTTCTGGTTAATGTTTATGCTGATAAGAGTGTTTTAACTGAGTCGTTCTGGAGCAGTTTTACTTTAGCTAAATATTGATTCAAATCAAAATATCAAATTTGGATCAATCAGATATCGTATCCGTGAGAGATGCTTTGCAGATGCGACAACATCAATAATAAAGGTGCCGGACATTCCGCGGAATGTCCGGCACTATCTATAGTCTGCCTCCGGCAGACCACCATGACAATACGTATAGGAATTCAGGTCGAAATATTGTAATAGAGTGTAACGTATATATGTACAAATACTGAAGGCGAGAAATATACACTATTCACAAACTTTAATGTTACTCAGAAAAATTTAAAAATTTACGGAGATAATCTGAGTGTTCGTGTGTATAATATATAGAAACAAATCAAAGCTCTGCCTGACAGGGTTGAGTGATTTTTGTATGGTTCTTATTTAATAGATCGCCGGTCTGCACGCTGACGTATGCTCCGGGCGGACCGGTGAAAACAGATTTTGACCGAAAGGATGATAAAACATGAGAAAGCGTATAACAGCAGCATTATTATCCCTGGCGATGGTATCGTCACTATTCTGTACCGTACCTTATGCATGTGCTGCAGATAACAGTGTAGCTTTTACTGCCGGAATAGAACAGTGGGATTATCCTGTCGGAGCACCTAAGCATATTGAAGGCACGACAATGGATGATTTCATTGCGGGTTTTGAGCCGGATGCATTTGTGTACAAGATAAACAATGGCAGAAAAGCTTTTGCAGTTACTCCGTCCGGTGACACTCACTATTTTGAGATCGGACAGGTTGCAAATCCGAATTCAGCACTGTATTCAGTTGTTAAAATGCGTGAAGGAACGGAGCCTCCTGTAAAGGAAATCAATGAAAAGATCGGTGCGTCTGATAAATACAAGGTCACATTCTATAAATATGATGACAGTGATGAATACAGGTTTTACATTGCAGGTGAAGAATATGAGACTGCTGTCCTTGATATGCTTAAAAATGACAGTAATGTTCTCAGCATAGAAAACAGACGTGATGTTACTGAAGCAGGTTTTAATCTTAAGTATCTGTATGTTTCAACTGAAATGGAAACTGAAGAATTTATAGAAAGCTATCCGCAGTTTTGCCTTGAAAACGTTTCTTATCAGTCTTCAGGAGATGAATTCTACAATCACTGGTTCATTTTCAGAAATAAAACAACATCACCTGAATATTATGAAGATTTTATGAAACTTAAACAGAGCGGAGAACAGTTTGAACTAAGATTTATGGTTAATGCTTTAGCAGCCATGAATCCGCACTATGTACTGACGGAAACTCTTTATACTGCAGATGGAACAGATACTCCTCCTATGCCATTACCGGCTGAATTTGTTAAAGGTGATGTCACAGCGGATGGGGTAATTGATGTGACAGATGTTTCATGTCTCTCACTGTATCTCATCGGAGATATTGAACTTTCAGGTTTTCAGAAAAAGAGTGCGGACGTAGATAATGACGGAGAGGTAAAACTCACTGACCTTGCAAAACTGCGTCAGTATCTTTCAAAAAAGATCGATACACTGGATACTGTGTTAAATGATGTTCCGAATACAGCAAGCAAAGAGGCACTTGCTCTGCCGGTATACAGGACATCGCGTATAGTTGCTGACAGGAAGAAAGCGGACAGTTATTCAGCGTTTGCAGCAAGCTTCTCTGATGATATTCTGCTTAATACGGACGATGAGAATGAAGGCGTCAACAGAGTTTATTCACCGATAAGCATCTACATGGCGACATCAATGCTGGCTGAATGCTGTGATGGCGAAAGCCTTGATGAACTTCTTGGTCTGCTTGAAGTTTCCGATAAGGAAGAACTTGCAGCTATCAATAAGAATGTATTCGATTCTCTTTATTTTGATAATGACAGCTACTGTAAGATAAACAATTCCATATGGATAGACCGTCGTTTTACCCCGGCGGAAGACGCTATAAAAAATCTTGCGGATAAATACTATGCAGCATCATTCCTGCGAGATCTTAGTTCACAGAATGACTGTAAGGAGATCACGAAATGGATAAGTGACAACACAGCCGGAAAATTTGAACCGGAAATACTTCCGAGTACGGAAGCCGTTCTTAAGATAATTAACACGGTAATTTTTAAGGACAGCTGGAATATGAAATTTACGGATACGGAAACCGGAATATTCAAAGGTGCTGACAGCGACATAGAGTGTCAGTTCATGAAGGGTTATGACCGTGCGGATATTGCTCTGGATGAAGATTTTGCGACATACATCAAGAGTTTTATTAACGGATATGAAATGAATTTTGTTCTTCCGGCAGAAGGAAAGACTGTCGCAGATCTTGTTTCAGATGAAACTGTAATGCAGAGGATCTTTGAAAGAAAAGACAGAAGTGAGTATGATGTTACTGCTTCAGTACCGAAGTTTTCATCAAAATCGAAGTTTAACATTATCGATACTTTAACTGATATTGGAGTTACAAGTATATTTGACAAAGCAGACCTCGGACCTCTTTTAGGAAATCAGACATCTGCTCCTGTTGACGAATTTGTTCATGAGGCAGTTATTGATGTAAGTGAAAACGGATGCGAAGCAGCAGCCTACACACTGATCAACTGTGATGAATGTGCGTGTCCGCAATATGAATTCAATGCAGACAGACCGTTTATCTACTTCATATCAGACGCTGCCGGCACACCAGTCTTCATCGGCATTGTTAATGATCCTACACAGAAATAAATATTATAGTGAACGCAAAAAAAGAATTTTACGTTCACGATAATTAATTCAATACAGATGATCAGCAGAAGGCAGCCGATGTTGACGCTGATGGTGCAGTTACACTTGCAGACCTTGCAAGACTTCAGCAGTATCTTTCAAAGAAGATAACATCATTCTGATATTCAGCAATTTTCATCCTTAAGGATTACTCTGAATAAATAAAAACAGCGGGAGTACCGGTAAAAAATCCGGTGCTCCCGTTTGCTTCTGTATAATGGTAGTCTTCACCCCTGCGGGCCGAAGACTGCTATAGAAAAACCGAGCTGGTCAGCTCGGTTTGTAAAATTGCGCCGGAGACGCCACATTTTCATTCGGGCGGCTGCAACATGGCGATATTTGCAAAAAAAACTATTTTGTTTTGCTGTTGTCATAAACGTGAGAATATAGTATAATTTAAGATAACAATTACAGAAGACTAATAAACACTTTAAAATAAAAGGTATCGGGCATCATTTGAAACTGACGTTCGGTACCTTTTGTGAAAATAAAACAAACTGGCAATGCTTGTTTTATAACTTTCTACAAACTTAAAAAATAGTGTCACAAACGAAATGCGTAAGGGTACTTAGTATATGAAGGGACATTTAGAAGCTTTGAAGATTCTGAAAATCAGAACAGGCTTTTGGGCATTTCTCTTTATATCCGGAATAACAGAGAGGTGAAACTGCAGGACATGGAAGATGAAAAGATAATCGAGCTCTACTGGCTCCGTTCTGAATCTGCCATTACGGAAACCGATAAAAAATACAGGGAACACTGTATGTATATCGCAAGGAATATCCTAAACGATATTTCCGATTCAGAAGAATGTCTTAATGATACGTATCTTGCAGCTTGGAACAGCATGCCTCCTGAAAGGCCGTCTCACCTTTCGGCATTTCTCGCAAAGATCACAAAGAACATTGCACTTAAACGCTTCCGCTACTATACGGCGGATAAGCGAAAGAAAAGCGCACAGGTTCCGATCGATGAGATATCCGAAAGCGCGGTCGGCACATTTGATGTGGAAGACACATCTGATTTAAAGGAGCTTGCGGGGCTTATAAGTGATTTCCTCAGAAAACACAGCAAGGAAAAAAGAGTTGTTTTTCTAAGACGTTATTTCTTCTTTGATTCCTTTGAACAGATATCCGACCTTACAGGACTTAGCGAAGACAATATCAGAAAGATCCTGTCAAGAATGCGGAAACAGCTTAAGGAGTATCTGACGAAAAGAGGTGTTAAGGTATGACAGGAGATGATCTTATCGATGCTGTCTCGATGGTCGATGATGATCTTATCGAAGAGGCGGCGGAGTATAAAAAAGAAGGAAAAGGTCATATCGTACTGATAGTTTCCGCTTTCGCCGCATCGGCAGCGGCCATCGCAGTTGTAAATAATCTGCCGGGATACACCAGTGATCCGCATGATTTTGAAGTGGATAACAGCGTGCAGACGGTGGTAACAACCGAAGCTACGACAGCCGGAACATCAGGTACAGATGCTGTTTCAGATGTATCTGCCGGTACCGTACCAGCACCTTTTACAGAACCGTCCATTCCGGAAACATCAAAGTCTTCAGATACTTCTGATTCAGTTACCGATGAAGCGACAGAAGCCAATCAGAAAACAGCATCACCTTCGTCACCAACACCTTCTGCACCCCGCCGCACAGAAGTTTATCCGGTAACAGAACCGCATTCGGTGACAGAATCATATCTTATTACTGAAGCATCGCCTGCTGCGGATACATCTGTCGTTACCGAAACAGCTGTCGAAGAAACACCTGTAACCGAAGAGCCGCATCCGGAACAAATTCCGCCCCCACGACCCGTTCCGTCACCGGATCCTCCGGTAACTGTGCCGGAAAGACCAACGCCAATGCCGACTCCGATGCCGGAAACGGCAGTTACTGTACCGCAAAGACCGACATCGGTAGGTGGTGGAGAAATCTTGACATTACCACCTGAACCGTCGTCACCAGATCCTGTATTGCCGGTCAACAGAGAAAATAACAGTTATGATCATGCTGTATTATCTGAAAAATCATACAGTAAACGCTGTGTTTATATTTTTTCAGAAGATCATATAGGTGAAAATATCGTACTTCCGTTTTTTTATTGAAGATGTATCGACCGGATCAGGATGCAGGGCAATTGCAAAAACTGTGAATGAGTTTAGCAGTGATGAAATATTCCTGCTAAAATGCGGTGCAACCGAAGGCAAATATTATGTGTTCTTAAATGACAGTCTTTCTGCTGAAGAGGAAGACAAGATTTTTAAAACTTTAGGAATAACTAAATTTAATTAGAATAACGAATATCAGGATAATTATTTGAGAAAGGATGATTTATATGAAAAAAGCAATAGCAGCAATGTGTAGCATTATCGCCTGCGCATCATTTATGACATCTGCAGTAGTCAGCGCAAAATCCGAAACACTTGATCAGATCAGTAAGAATATGCCTGAGGGAACGATGATTCTTATAGGAGATATCGATGGTTCTGAAGTAATAGATGTGACAGACTTAACACTTTGCTCACTCTGGCTTTTAGGAGATGTCGAACTGGAAGACAGCCAGAAAATATGTGCCGATACAAATATGGATGCCGCTCTTAATATCAGTGATCTGGCTAATTTCGGAGCGTACTGTGCGAAGAAAGTTCCGGAAGGTTCGGCAAATATGATCGGCGTAAAAAGAAGCTTTTCGAATAAGCAGATCGAAAGAGAACCGTTCCCGGAAGGTTATATTATGCCGGTGAACAGAGAAGACAACACTTATGACTATGCAACGTATAAAGAAAATACATACACCAAGAGATGTGTTCACGTCTTTGATGAAACTCAGTTTGATGAGAAAAAAGTGAATCCGTTTGTTCGCAGTAATAACGGAGGCGTCATGGAATTTGCAAGCACCGTAAAAGGAATAAGCAGTGATAATATGTTCCTTGTAAAATGCGGAACTGAAGAAGGAAAATACTTTGTGTTCTTAAACGAAAGCCTTACCGAAGAAGAAGCAAAGCAGATCTATGACCAGTTTGGAATAACAGAATACACAACTCCGGAACCTAAAACTTTCCCTGAACCGGAACAGCCGATTCCAACACCGGCACCTACAGCCGCTCCGAATGACGGAACAGATTACAGTAAGGTTGAACGTGATCCGGAAGCAATAGAAAACGGTTTTAGCGGAGCTAGAGAAGCAACTGAAGAACAGATTGCTGCAAGCAAAAACCAGCCGGATAAGGATAAGATGGCAGTACCGACAGCCGTACCGAATGACGAATCAGATTACAGCAAAGTTGAACGTGATTCGGAAGCAATAGAAAACGGTTTTAGCGGAGCCAGAGAAGCGACTGAAGAGCAGATTGCAGCAAGCAAAAATCAGCCGGACAAGGATAAGATGCCTGTACCGACAGCCGTACCGAATGACGAATCAGATTACAGCAAAGTTGAACGTGATCCGGAAGCAATAGAAAACGGTTTTAGCGGAGCCAGAGAAGCGACTGAAGAGCAGATTGCAGCAAGCAAAAATCAGCCGGACAAGGATAAGATGCCTGTACCGACAGCCGTACCGAATGACGGAACAGATTACAGTAAGGTTGAACGTGATCCGGAAGCAATAGAAAACGGTTTTAGCGGAGCTAGAGAAGCGACTGAAGAGCAGATTGCCGTAAGCAAAAATCAGCCGGATAAGGACTAGGGAAACACTGATTAAATCGGAAATCCGGCTTCGCCGGATTTCCGGAGGTGGGATTTGCGGGGCTTCGCCCCGGAGTCCCACGCTGATTTATGAATAAATCAGTGTTTTCCTAGATTCCTGCATCAAAAGCCGTACCGACAGAAGGATAAGTTGTTTCAATAATATCGAAATACTCATCAATTACTCTGAATAAATGCAGCGGGAGTACCGGTAAATCAAAATCCGTTGCTCCCGCTGATTGCTGTATTGTTCAGTATATCTGAGATTATTACAGTTAAGGTTACTGTTCACGGGCTAGCCACAAATACAGAATAGCAAAGATGGCGAATATTCTGACAGCTATCTGACTCCGGAAGAATATTACGCTCAAAGAGTATAAAAGCCAACTATTAGTTCGTTGGCTAAATCAACATTAACAGAACGTGAAAATGTACATGATAAACAAACTTTCGGAATATCCATAAGATAATTCCGACTTTAATGTGTATAATAAGCAGAGAACAAAAATAGTTTAAATGATTCATTGTAAAAAAGCTTTGATTCATTAAAATTATGTAATAGTTCTTTAAAACATAATCATAATCAAATCCGAACACACATTTTAAATTTTATGAAAGGATGTTCTCTATGAAAAAAACAAAAAAGATCTGTGCTTTACTGTTATCATCACTCATAGTATCAGCTTGGTCTGTTTCTACTGTTTCAGCCGAAGCTTTAAAAGAACCTGAGATAAAAGATTTGCTGGATAATGGAACAGATATCTGGCAGGTTATTGATCGCATTACCGGAGAACAAGGTACAATCTCATGCGACATTACGGTCAAACCAGGTACGGATCTTCCAAAACTAAAAGAAACTCACAGAATAGATTTCACTTCTGTGAAAGACGTGTACAATGTTGTCGCACCTCCCGAAGATTTCAAAGCATATTCTGAACTTGAGTGTTTTGAGTCTATGTCCTATCATTTTTATTCATCGTCTGTAGATACCTCGTCACAGCCTCAACTGGGTTCGCCGCAGTATTACAGGAACAAACTCGATAAAGGATTGTACAACGATAAAATGTACATTATGATTATTCCGGAAGAAAGTGCTGATATAAATGATATTTTAGTTCCTGGTTCGGCAATGTTTTATCCGAAAAACTCCGGATATGATATTCGTAAAGCAATATTTATAAATCCTACGGAAGAAGAAGTATATAAGTATCTTGACATAATAGAAGAACATCCGGATTTGATTGAATATTACATCATAAGCTTCAATGAATATCGTGGACTTGTACCAGATGGTGCCAGAGTAGATATCAAAGGTGACCTTGACGGGAACAAAACCATTGATACTACAGATCTAACGCTTCTTTCTCTTGCACTTATCGGAGATAATACTCTTTCTGATGCTCAGTTGATAACAGCAGATATTGACGGTGACGGAGCTGTTACCCTCGCTGATCTCGCAAGACTTCAGCAGTATCTTTCAAAGAAGATAGAGTCACTTGATTCCGGTTCATCTCCAGCACCGACACCGGAACCGACAGTTGCACCAACATCAACTCCTACTACTATCGACAGACCACAGATACCAGATGACTATATCTGGCCGATAAACAGGGAGAACCACACATTTGATTATGCAACCCTTAGTGGAAAAGCATATACCAAGAGATGCGTTCATACTTTTGATGAAAGTACACTGGATGAGAAAACACGGAATGCATTCTTTGAAAGTACAGTCGAAAGAACAGGACTTATGGCGTCAGTAAAAAACAGTAAGCGGAATAAGCAGTGAAGATATGTTCTTACTGAAATGCGGAAATGAAGAAGGCAATTATTATGTGTTCTTAAATGAAAGCCTTACTGATGAAGAAGCAAAGAAGATCTATGACCAGTTTGGAATAACAGAATACACAACTCCGGAACCTAAAACTTTCCCTGAACCGGAACAGCCGATTCCAACACCGGTACCAACAGCCGTTCCGATTGACGGAACAGATTACAGCAAAGTTGAACGTGATCCGGAAGCAATAGAAAACGGTTTTAGCGGAGCCAGAGAAGCGACTGAAGAGCAGATTGCAGCAAGCAAAAATCAGCCGAATAAGGATAAGATGGCAGTACCGACTGAAAGTCCGGTTGACGGAACAGATGATTGATTTGTAATGTTCCACGTGGAACATTTTTGAGGCTGATAAAGCGATATGAATACAATAATCTTCATCTATATGGATTACTCTGAATAAATAAAGCCAGCGGGAGTACCGGTAAATCAAAATCCGTTGCTCCCGCTGATTGCTGTATTGTTCAGTATATCTGAGATCATTACAGTTAAGTCCAAAAAAATCAGAAAATTCATATTTTTATTGACTTAACGTTCATAGCGGTATATAATTTAATCAGCAAAGCTCTCGGAAAACGCAGCCAGCGTCATCTGAGAGCTTTATTATTTGTTGTTATTATTCACAATTAGCGAGTGGATTACTTGTGACATCATACAAACTTAAAATTTGATTGTCACAAACGTTTCTGAATGAACACTTTATTATTAGAAGGCCTTCAAAGGAGCTGACAAGGAGGTGAGTGGCTCTGGAAGATGAAAAAATAATTGAACTTTACTGGGAACGATCCGAAAATGCAATAGCTGAAACGGATAAAAAATACAGAGAACGTTGTTTGTATGTGGCAAGGTCTATTCTGAATGATATTTCAGATGCTGAAGAATGTCTGAATGATACTTATCTTACAGCGTGGAACCTCATGCCGCCTGAAAGACCGAAAATACTTTCTTCATTTCTGTTCAGAATAATTCGTAACCATTCACTTAACAGGTTAAGGTTCCTTAACAGCAGCAAGAGAAAAAGA
The DNA here is from genome assembly GCF_000712055.1 of Ruminococcus sp. HUN007. NCBI lineage: Bacteria > Bacillati > Bacillota > Clostridia > Eubacteriales > Oscillospiraceae > Ruminococcus > Ruminococcus sp. HUN007. Next base: position 2,153,941 of record NZ_JOOA01000002.1, read on the forward strand.
GACTTGAGTTTTTCCATTGATGAACTTGGTGAATGTGTTGACGGAAAAAATGATACTGAAGAAAAGTTTGATGAGACCGAGGTCTTGAATGCGCTCAATGAATTTCTTCGTTCTCTTAATAAAGACAAGCGTTTTATTCTCGTCAGAAGATACTGGTTTTTTGACAGTATCGCTGAAATTGCGGAGCGTTCTTCAATGACTGAGGAAAATGTCAGAGCCACACTTTCAAGACTGAGAAAGCAGCTTAAAAAGTATCTAAAAAGAAAGGTGGGGGTATAATGACTGGTGAACAGCTAAGAGAAGTTTTTGGCAAGATAGACGATGAATTTATAGAAGAAGCAGAAAACTATGTACCGGAACATAAATGCAGAAAACCGATATATATAATTGCACCGGCTTCAGCTGCAGCTATCGCAATATGTGCCGGTGTCAGTTATTATAATTCTGCCGGAGCTCCTCACAGAACTGAAATAAGTAACAGTTATACGGTTACAACGACATTTACAGAAAGTAAGGTGTTTGAAGAAATTCCTGAAAAAACAAATGAGCCGGATATAATTGCCGATGGCATTAATTTAACCGAATCAGAAGTTGTAAACACAGAAATAACAGCAACCGGAAATAACGGCGTTACACAACCGGACAGTGATTTTTATGAAACAACAAAAATTCCGCATGAAGCAGAAATAAGCTCAGATGAGAGTGCTGTTCAGAACGCTGAAACCGCAGCAATACTCCATAGTTATACAGAACCTGTTGAATCGAATATACCTGATGTCGGAACTGTTCCTGATACGCTAAACATTTCAGAAACAGAGGCCTATCCGAACTATCCTGTTGTTCAGGTGCAGGTAGTTACAGGTCATCCTGTATCAGATATTACAGAAATTTCAGACTCTGTGACATTATCAGAATCTGAAATCAGTATAGAGAAATTCCCGCTAATTCTGAAAACATCTGATGGAGTGATTTATACGCGTTTCTGTACAGCAGACAAAGATCAGGTTGGAAGATTCATTAAGAAAGAAACTTTTTCAGCTGATGACGGCAGTACTTATGAACTCAGTGAATATGCATTAAAAGATGCTTTGGAACAAATGATAGTGCTGTTGTATTTCGAAGAATATAACAGTTTTGTAGGGTACATGAATGATAGTTACAAACCTTCGAGACATTAAGTCAGTCATAAATGGTATCAAGGAGTGAATTACTTATGAAAAAGAGATCGTTGATTATTTCAGGTATAACAGCTGCACTGATGATTTTCCAGACAGCAGCTGTAATATATGCAGATGAAAATACAGCAAATAAGTGGAACGGTACGGAACTTGATATAAATAATCCGACGGGTCCCTGGGCACCGTATAAGTTTGTTTATGAACTTCTGAATGAAGTAACTGAACTAATGAGAAACAATCATGATATCGATATACGTGAAGCAAGTGATAAGCTTGATCTTGAAAATCCGGAGAATAGTAAGGTAGCAGTAAAAGTCGGATCAGAACAGGCGAAACAGCAGTTAGAAGAGTGTATTACTGAAAAAGGTTATAGCAAAGATTTACTTGAAATTACGGTTGCTCCGAATTTTTTACCAACGCCAGACATCCTGATAAATATTTTTGGTGATGTTGACCTTAATGGTTCAATCGATGTTACAGACCTTACAGGACTCTCACTTGCACTTTTAGGTGATAAGGAACTTACAGAAGATCAGCAGAAAGCTGCTGACGTTGACGGCGACGGAGCGGTGACACTTGCCGACCTTGCAAGGCTTCAGCAGTATCTTTCAAAGAAAGTAGATTCTCTAAGATAAAAGCATAACTTATAATTAGACAAATGGTGTATAATAAAAGTTAATAATCAAAGGCGGAAGTCTCCGATGAAGAGATTTCCGCCTTTTCGGCATATAAAAGGTATCAGGCATTGCGATGCCTGATACTATCAAATAGCTGCCTTTGGCAGCTCACCATTCATTTTCTTTCGGACGGCTGTTGCAGGATGATTTTAGGAAGAACCGATTCCGTTTTTCTGTTGTCATAAATGTGAAAATACAGTATAATCTAAAGTAAAGACTACGGAGAATAATCATTTAGAAATGATAATGTATGATTTTAAAATTGAGCCACAGCGATATCACTAATTAACTAGTGCGCGTTTTGTAAGTTGTTACAAACTTGAATTTTTTCTGTCAGAAATCTGTGCGGGAAGACACTGTATTTATAGAGGCCTTTAAAGGAAGTTTTACAGACTTCGAGTGATTCTGAATAAATACAAATCTTAGGGGGTATTTTGGCCTTTCGTCGTTTATAGTGGGTAGACCATGAAAGCCACTTGCTAAAATTCATATAATGGAGTATCATTTAAAGTACCAGTAAATAAAGGAAGGTACATACAATTGTTTGATAATACAGCTTTATTCACAGCAGCACTTCAGCTCGAATATCCATGGAAAGTCACCAAGGTAGAACTTAAACCAGAAAAAGAAGGTTCATCGAAAATGGAACTTCATATAGACGTAGACTTTGAACGAGGAGCAAGGTTCATATTCTATTTTGATGATGGAAAGCAGTGGGTAGATGCAGATGGAAAACCAATTGAGAAGAGCGCCCACGACACCGTAAAAAGAACATGGCAACATCTGAATTTCTTTCAGTACAAAACATATATACACGCCAGAGTGCCTAAAGTAAGTGACGGAGAAGGCCATTGTCCAACAGCTCGTGTACCGTGGGCAAGAAAGAATTCAGGATTCACGCTGCTGTTTGAAGCTATGGTGATGGAATATGCAAAACATATGTCCGTATCATCAATTGCTAAGCTTCTGGAAGTGAACGATAAAAGACTTTGGCGAGTAATCAAGCATTACGTTGATGACGCACGTAAGCTTGAAGACTATTCATCAGTCAGAAACTTAGGAATTGATGAAACAAGCCGTAAAGGACATAACTACATAAGTGTCATGGTTGATCTGGACGAACGCAAAGTAATCTATACAACAGAAGGAAAAGATCATACAACAGTAGATAAGTTTGTAACTGACTTCAAGGAACACAAAGGAGTTCCTGACAATATAGATATTGTTACATGTGATATGTCCCTTGGATTCAAGAAAGGAATAACTGAAAACTTTAAAAACAGCAAAACAGTAGCTGACAAATTTCATGTAATTAAACACGCTAATGAAGCAGTTGATAAAGTACGGAAAAAAGAGAGTAAGTATGAGTCAGAGCTTAAAGGAAGCAAATATCTTTGGCTGAAAAACGAAGGCAATCTGACAGACAAACAACTCGAATGGAAACAGAAAATCCTTAAGTCTGCAAAGCATTTAAAGACTGCAAGAGCATATGCTATCAGAGTGGAACTACAGGATATTTATGAGCAGTGCATAGATAGACAAAGTGCAGAACCAAGACTAAAAAAGCTATGTTCCTGGATGATGCATTCACGCCTTGATGACATTAAAGGGTTCTGCAAACTCGTTAAAAGTCACTGGACTGAAATACTTAACTACTTTGATTACAGATATACAAATGCTATTCTTGAAGGCGTAAACTGCATAATACAAAATGTTAAGTGCAGAGCACGTGGTTTTAGAAATATGGAGTATTTCAAAACAATGATATATCTGAACTGCGGAAAGCTTGATATTGACACTGCTGTTAATAATGCTATTAAAACATTCGCTTTGGTATAACTGAGCTTTTATGCCGCGAAAGCCACTTGATAATGAGAAGGCAGTGTGATAGGCTGTTTGCCAGGCAGCACAGCCTTTAGGCGGCGCCTGCCTCGGCGGACAGAATATCATGCTGACAGAGGCTCATTGTCAAGTGGATCGTGGAATAAATGCGTACCTGAAGATAGGCCTTACCCACTACAAATGACGAATCACCGGTATTTTTATGAAAAAGAAAACTTTAACTGCTGTTTTATTATCATCATTGCTTTTATCATCTGTCTGTGCAGTACCTTTTGCCGGTGCAGCTGAACAGAACAACACTGATGTTAATGAGAAACAGAACTCCGGTATATCTACGGAAAAAAGTGAATCAAAACCTTTTATGGTTACGCTTGTTGTGTACGGAAAAAACGGTGAGGAAAATCAGTATTATACCGTTACTCCGCCGTCACGTGAAAATGCAGAAAAAATGTCAGAAGAGCTTGGGCTTTCTGAAGGCGAATACGAAATCGATGAAAAATGGGGTGGCGGAGCTCCTACTGATGAAGTCACAGATACTGAAACTGTTGAATGTTACGTATTATACAGAGTCAGTGATGTGTATACTGCTCATTTTCTGAATGAATATCAGGCTTCACTTGAAAAAAGCGGAATAAGCGCTGAAGAAGCCAAAACCATGACAGGAAAGCTCAGAAAACAGATAAATGAAAACGGTGCTATAACTGATCCTGAAATTGAAAAACAGCGTCAGGAATACTATACTCAGAAAATTGATGAGGAAATGGATAAAGCGTGCCAGACAATTGGTGTCGATCGCAAAGATGTTACCATAGTCAGAAATGAAATGAGTCATTGTATTAAAGGCGAAATGACTTCTAAGCAGATCACTGCTGCTGAAACACTCACCAGAAACTATGCGATTGTAACTGTTGGTGATGAAGTAGGCAAATACAAAGGAAAGATAGCAAACAAGCTGCTTCTGGACAAAATCAGAGAAGGTGAAGAAAATATAGAAGTCTCTGTAAGGATAAAATCTGCTTCCGGAGAATTAGGAACAGTGACTGATAAAGAGCGTACCAGCTATGTAAAGGATATTTTTGATGCAGCCGGTATAGATTCTTTTGGAAGCATTAATCAGACTATGTTTAAATATCTTCAGATTGATGATGAATTTATTTACCTTCTTGAAACAGAAACTACGCTGAATGCTGAACAGCTTGAGAAACTTTGCGAAGCTGATGAAGTTCTTGAAGTAACTGCTTTACCACCTTGGCATCAGGCGAAACCAACAGTAGAACCAACAGAGCCGGTTGTAGCTCCGCCTTTAGAATCTGTCACCGGAGATCTTAATGGCGATGGCATAATCGACGTAAGTGATCTTACTATGCTTTCACTTGCACTGTTAGGAGACAATGAGCTGTCAGACAGTCAGAAGAAAAATGCAGATGTAGACAGTGATTCTGAAATAACTGTTGCTGACCTTGCAAGACTCAGACAGTATCTTTCAAAGAAGATCGTTTCATTTGATGATAAAACTCCGTCAGAACCAGTGAAAGATCCTTCTGCCGACGGATATGAGTTCAGCGTAAATTACTGTACGGCAAGTAATCATATCATCGGTCCGCAGACTGAGGTTTTCACTTCAGAGAAAGAGCTTAATGAATATCTTGAACAGAATCAGGATAAAATGATAAGGCTTAATGATGAAGCAAACTATGATGCGGAATGGTTTGAAAATCATAATCTTGTTATGGTTCTTCTGAAGGAGCCATATCTGGAGTTTGGCCATGAGATTACTCATGTCGATAGTCAGAAAATAAAAATAACACGTTTAAAACAGCGTAATGTATCACCTATGGAAAAAGGCTGGGCTATCTTTATTGAACTGGACAAAGACTCAGAAATGAGCAGTGAAAAGATAAACGTTGTGATCACAGATAAAGAAGTGGACAGCGTAAGTGCGTATTTACAGGGAAAAAGGTAATAAACGGCGGTACAGAGTTTTTTGATGTAAAGCAGATACAGGTGTGGTTTTGACGCACCTGTATCACCGAAAACGCGCCGGATATACAGAAATAAGGGAGGTGAATGGTTCTGGAAGATGAAAAAATAATTGACCTGTACTGGGAACGTTCAGAAAGTGCAATAACGGAAACTGATAAAAAATACAGAAGCAGATGCATATATGTGGCGAGATCTGTTCTGAACGATATCTCAGATGCAGAAGAATGCCTGAACGATACATATCTGACAGCATGGAATCTGATGCCTCCGGAAAGACCGAAATTTCTATCTTCTTTTCTGTTCAAGATCGTAAGGAATCATTCACTTAACAAATTAAGATTCAATAATAACAGCAGAAGAAAGAAGGATATCAGTTTTTCCACTGAAGAACTGGAAGAATGTGTTGACGGAAACAGCAGTGTTGAAGATAAATTTGATGAATCGGAAGTTGTAAATGCTATCAATGAATTCCTTGAATCGCTGAAAAAAGACAGACGGTACATATTTGTCAGAAGATACTGGTATCTTGACAGCATAGCAGATATTGCCGGACACTGTTCAATGACCGAGGATAATGTAATGAAAATACTTTCACGAACAAGAATGCAGCTGAAGGAATATCTTAAAGGAAGGGTGGGATAACAATGAATGCGGAGCAGCTGAGAAATGCTATATGGAAGATCGACGATAAATTCATAGCAGAAGCGGAGACATATGAACCGGAAACCAGAAGCATAAAGCCTGTATATATAATTGCGCCGGCATCAGCTGCCGTCATTGCTTTGTGTACCTGCCTGCATTTTCACAATTCAGTAAATCAGATGCTTGATCCTGAGATAGATAACGGTGTAATTGTTACTGATACAGTTACTGAAACCGAATCTTGTGAAACCGATGCTTCAATAACAGAAATACAAACGGAAACCTCATATTCAGCGGAAACAGGTTCAGCTGTTATGAATACGGAAACATCTTATACGGAATCCGGATATGAAAGCAGTACTCCGTATGCAGTGACAGTTCCTGCAAAAACAGAAACACCATCAGGAGGCAGCAGTTCCGTGGAAAAGACTGTGATCACTCAGGGCAGATCTGAGATCACATTACAGCCGGTAACAGAAGAAACTGATGTTCAGACGATTGTGCCTGTTACTGAGCCTGTCGTTACAGTTCCTGCAGATACAGAAAAGGTAACTACCGAAAATGCCGGTGAATTTCCAACTCCTACACTGTGGCCGACTGTAGAACCGACCCGTCCACCGACGGTAGAACCAACAATTGCCCCAACCCGTTGGCCGACAGTAAATCCGACACAGATACCGACAACTGACCCAACTCGTCTGCCGACGGTGGAACCGACAATGGTGCGCCCGACGGACGAACCAACACTTCCTCCTACGGTAAGTCCAACAGATTCGACTGTATGTCCTACTATAGCACCGCAGTGGCTTTACGGCGATGTAAACACAGATGGCGTAATCGATGTAAGTGATTTTACTATGCTTTCACTTGCACTGGTAGGAGATGTAGAGTTATCAGAACGTCAGAAGGTAAATGCAGATGTAGATAATGACTCTGAAATATCTGTCGCCGATCTTGCAAGTCTCAGACAGTATCTTTCAAAGAAGATAACATCATTCTGATATACAGCAATTTTCATCCATATGGATTACTCTGAATAAATAAAACAAGCGGGAGCACCGGTGAAGATCCGGTGCTCCCGTTTGCTCTGTATAAAGGTAGTCTTCACCCCTGCGGGCCGAATAATAATACCTTACATTTATTTTATTCTGTAATATGATGTTGCCTTTCCTTGTCCTTCTTTTTTTAACTCGCCCGCCTCAACTAATTTTCTTAAAGATCCTTCTATTGAACTTAAACTAAGAGAAGGACATAATTCACGGATATCCTGTTTTGAGAATCTTCCTATCTTCATTTGGCTGGCGTTTCTGACGATTTCAAGTGCGGATAATTTTCTTTCAATTAAAGAGAATCTTTCTTCAAAATCTTTGTAAGCACTTAATATGGTTCCAAGTATATATTTTATGAACGGGAGTATATCTTCATTTCCTTCACGCCATCCGTATTGTGACTGATTTAAAGCATCATAATATAAATCCTTATTCTTAGCGATTTTAGCTTCAAGTGAAATATATTTTCCTACATAAAATCCGTTTCGGTATAGCAGCAAAGTAGTCAGTAGTCTGCTCATTCGACCATTTCCATCGTTAAACGGATGTATACATAAAAAATCATGTATGAAAACAGTAATTGCTATAAGCGGTTCCAGTTTCATATTTCCGATAACGATATTATACTCCTCGCATATTCTGTTCAATGCGTCCGGTGTTTCATAAGGTTCAAGTGGTGTAAAGAGAATCTCAGTATGTCCGTCAGGATAAGAAGCACTTATATAATTCTGAACATTCTTGGTTTGACCAGCCATCGGATTATTCATATGACTATACATAATTTTATGTAATTGAAGAATATAGTTCTGCGTAATAGGAATGGCGTCAAAACTTTCATGGATTATGTTAAGAGCATCACGGTATCCTGCTATCTCCTGCTCATCTCTGTTTCTTGGAGTTGTTTTTTCTTCAACAAGCTGTTTTATACGAGTATTTGTAGTTACAATTCCCTCAATAGCATTAGATGCTTCTGTACTTTGAATCTTTGCAATTTCTACAAGCTTTTCAAGTTCTTCCGGACGCTGCTTCAAATATAATTCCTGTTTTCCTGTTTCCTTATATATGGCTGCAATCAACCCTAATACTTCTGAATCCCATTTATAATAGCTGTATTTTGAATAATTAAAAACTCTCATGCCCTTACCTCCTCAGGTTTTCCCTTAAATAATAGCATATTTTAAGGGAATGTTCAAGCTTGTAAGGGTAAAATCCTTATTCTTTTAAACTTTCCCTTAAATAGCGACATGTTTTAAGGGAAAGCTTGACCTCTTAATCCGGAACGTTCGTTATCTCTGCTGCTATGTCACTGTATGTCACGAGAGTAACGTTTCCGGTTTCAGCGGCTTTTGTTATACAGCCATCTGTAAAACCTGAACGGGAAAAAACATAATAGTGAACGTTGCTGTAATGAAACAGTCTGCTTCTTTTAATAAGCAGTTCAAGGACACCGGTATCAGTTTTTTCATTTGTCCATTTGCATTCACCGAAAAGAGCAGTGTTTTTGTCCTGCTCACCCATAATGTCGATCTCTGTCTGTGATCTGCTTTCAGGATCTGTACCCCACCATCTTCCGAGAGATGAAAATTCCACAGGACATCTTCCTTCAATAAGGAGTTTCCAGAGATACTGCCTGCAGATATCTTCAAAAATACTTCCCATATATTCAGAAAGATGCGGCTCGATTCTCTTATATACAAGTTCATCAGCGCCTCTGGATATCAGTGAAATATTATTCAGAACAAACCGGTACCAGAAGCGGAACATATTATCTTCCAGTCTGTACAGCGTTCTCCGGGAACGATCTTCACCGTAAGGTGTTTCTTTTACTATAATACCGAGATTGATTAGGTTTGTAAGATAAGCGGAGCAGACATTTGTGTTTTCTCCGACTTTTACCGAAATTTCTGACATCTTTGAAGCACCGCTGGCTATTGCGGATATTACAGCGGTATAGATCGCTGGTTCACGTATTTCCTGCTTGATAAGATTTACCGGTTCTTCATAGAGAAATGAAACCGGATCAAGGAAACATCTTTTTATATTTTCCTCTATGCTGGCGTTGTCGCTGAACTGCAGAAGATACTGAGGTGTTCCGCCTACAATACCGTATGCAAGCGCCTTGTCCGTATCACTCATATTTTTTAAATAAGTTCCGGCTTCAAAGAAATCGAAAGGTTCTATTTTCATCTGTGCGGTACGACGACCGTAAAGAGGAGATTTGTATGCAAGTACGTTATCAACCATATATGACATGGATGAACCGCAGAGTATCAGCATAAGTTTCGAAGAATCCTTATATTTATCTATGATCATCTGAAGTGTTGAGGACAGACTCTTGGAGGATCTGGCGACATAAGGATATTCGTCAATGACAAGTATCGTTCTTTCTTTTTTGGATAATTCAAAGACAGTTTCCAGTGCTGTCTGAAAAGATGAAAATTTGCTCTCAGTTTCAATGCCGCTGGTATATTCATTTATCTGTCGGCTCAGATTTATAAGATTCTGAGTTTCATTGCTTTCGACTCCCATAAAGTATATGGCTTTTTTTTCGCTTAAAAAATGATTGATCAGAGCGGTTTTTCCCACACGTCTTCTTCCGTATATAACGCAGAATTCAAATCTGCCGCTGCGATACATTTTTTCAAGTGAAGCAAGTTCTTTTTTTCGTCCGATAAACATGATCATCCCTCCTTATTATTACTATAACACAGCAATGAAATTTAGTCAATCGTAAATTAGTCATTTATATCTGAGCAAAATTATATTACTATGCAGCGGGACCACCGGTGAAGATTCGGTGCTCCCGTTTGCTCTGTATAAATGAACGCCTTCGGCAGACCACCATTAAAACCGGCTGATAATACAGTCGGTATTTTTTTTAAAAAGTGTGTTACCTTAGAGATTTTTTTTACACTGTATAGACAGAGATGAAAAAACAGAAACTATGATCAGGCTGAAATATCTTGTCGCAGCATCTGCGGATAAGGTGCTGCGACGGGGAGGGATGATCTGATCATCAGTTCTGCAGGCATTTCAAAAACATATTATTCTATTTTCATAAGACAAACATAAAGAATAAAGAGAAGAAAGAAAAAAGTTTGAAAAGGCGGGGATAAGCTATGAAACAGAAATTTAAAAAGATAACAGCAGCAACAGCAGCGCTGGTGCTGACATGCGGATGTGTGGTGTCGGGACTTTGCCGTCCGTCGACTTTAAGTTTCGCTGAAGGCGGCAGCGCCAAATACACTGGTACTGTTGACGAAGACAGCAAGGTGGTATTTTATGCAGGTAAAAGTGCGAATTATACTGTAATGAGTAGTATAAAATCAGATGACAGACCTGATACGTTTGTAGTACCGTCTGTCTGCATGTATGGTGAGCCGGTTAGTAATTATGAAAAAGGAGATCAGAGATTAAGAAACATATTTGCTCTTGGTTATAAATCTGTTGATCTGACCGGTTCAGAAAACGTAATAGTTTCGGACGGTATTTACGAGCTGCAGGATGTGGCGTTTAAGAATACTGATAATCTGAAAACAGTTACTCTGAGTGATACGGTTACAGTCATCGGAGATCTTGAGCTTGACAAGGACACTGTGTTCAGAGGACACCGTGGTGCCTTTGCGGAAAGATATGCGGTCAGTGCAGGCTATACCTACGAATATACCGGAGATATAAGCGGTGACGGCAAAATTGACGCTGCGGATATTCTCACGATGTCACAGTATTTTGACGGAGCGGGTGAATTAAAGGAGGACGAAGCCGCAAGAGCCGATGAAAACTTTGACGCGAAATTAAATGTTGCCGATTTTGTTCTTCTGAAAAATGAAATAATCGAGCCGAGAGTATCAGCTTTCGGAGCATCATTTGCGGGTGCTCTTGCATCACCTGATCTGAAGAATATCAGTAGCATAAGCGATAAGATCGATGCAGAAGGATACATGAAATTTGCTGCCGCTTCAGCAAAAAATGTTCTCGTTGACACCGTAGATTCGAAGGGTGAGGAAAATCCGGTATATTCACCTCTCAGCTATTATATGGCTCTGTCCATGACAGCTGAATGTGCTGAGGGCAATACAAGAGACGAGATAGTAAAGGCACTGGGCGCTGAGGATATCGAAAGTGTCCGTAAGGAAAATGACGTTCTTTTCCGTTCAATTAATTTTGATGATTTTCAGGCTTACTGTCTGCTTGCAAATTCACTCTGGTTAAATGACAAGTGGGAGTTTAAGCAGGATACACTTGACCTGATAGCAAAGGATTATTATGCTGTTTCTTTTGCGAAAGATTTCAGAAATAATACAAAGCAGACTGAAAAAGAGATATCGGAATGGATCTGTACAAACACAAGCGGAAAGATAAAGCCTGAAATTAAGATCGAGGATCCGGAATCAGAGATCATGAAGATAATCAACACTGTTTCCTTTAAAGAGACCTGGGACGAAGAGTTCAGTGAAACTAAAACGAGTGCTTTCCATAAACCGGACGGTGAAGATGAAGACTGTAAATTTATGGAGAAACGTGAAAACGGAAAAGTAGGATTTGCAGATAATTTCATGTTTTATGCTGAAGATCTTCGTGACGGATATAAAATGAACTTTGTTCTTCCTGATGAAGGCACTGATATAAAGAATATCATTTCTGACAGTGAAACTTTAGCAGGTATTTATGCAGGAGAGCTTGACTTTGCGAACTGTTCCGTTACCCTTACAGTACCTGAGTTTGAAGTTGCATCAAAGTTTGATCTCATAGACGCGACAAAGCAGATGGGTGTTTCAGATGCTTTTGATGATTTAAAAGCTGATTTCAACGCAGTTGTTGACTACGATAAAAACGGTATCCCTGGTGCCAAGGTGAGCATGATCGACCATGAAGCAAGGATCAGAGTCGATGAAAAGGGCTGCGAGGGCGCTGCATATACAGTTGTAGCAATAGCAACAACTTGTCCTGCACCTCCGGACAAACAAGTTGGATTCACACTTGACAGGCCATTCTTCTACTATGTTACTGACAAAAACAACATACCAGTATTCGCAGGTATCGTTGACAATCCGAATGAATCGCCTGAATGATCAGGGATAGCATTATGGAAATGTTCCACGTGGAACATTTCCATCGCTCCCTCTTGAAATAAAACTGAAAATCACTTATACTTATGAAAGGCAAAAAGTATGTGACAGTCAAGGAGGAAGTATGCTGGAAGACAACGAAATAATCGATCTTTACTGGGCAAGATCGCAGCGGGCGATAAGTGAAACGGACATAAAATACCGCAGCCGCTGCCTCAGTATAGCGAAAAAGATACTTAATGATAACTCGGATTCGGAAGAATGCCTTAACGATACATATCTTACTGCATGGAACAGGATGCCGTCTGAGCGTCCGGATTTTCTCAATGCATTTCTGTTCCGCATTATAAAAAATCACTGCATGAACAGACTTAGATATCTTACAGGAGCAAAAAGGAAGGCTGATGCGGTGTTGTCTATCGATGAACTTGAAGAATGTATCAGCGGAAGATCTGATACCGAGGGTGAATTTGATGAGAATGAGCTTGTAAAAGCTCTTAATGAATTTGTCGAGAGCCTTGACAGCGGAAAGAGATTTATTTTCATGAGACGCTACTGGTACCTTGATTCACAGGCACAGATAGCGGAAAAATGCTCCGTTACGGAGGCAAACGTGAAAACAATTCTTGCACGACTGCGTAAAAACCTCAGAAGTTTTCTGGACGAGAGGGGGTTCAATGCGTGAATAAGGAACAGCTTTTTGATGCGATCGACAAAATCGATGACAAGTATGTAAGTGAGACCGAAAACTACGATCCGGAAACGATGAAAATAAGAGCGTTTCCGTTTATACACATTTTGCCGGCGGTACTGGTAACAGCATCTGCGGCATCGGTATTTTTTAGCTGTTTACCTTGGTTCACAGGTGAAGCCGCCTGGAGATTTTGAAATTGATAATTCTGTAACGGAAACCACGACAAGCGTTTCAGAACAGTATACCAGTGAGGTATCTGATTCTATTAAACCGGTAACAGAACCGGAAAATGTAACGGATGCAGCGGTGAGCGGGAGTGATGGTTCTTCTCCTGCAGATACCGGCAGTTCAGTAACGGAAGTTTCTGCCGGTGCATCCGCTGATCCGAACGTTGTTATCGTGTCCGGAAATACTGCTGTAAGTCCGAAACCGTCAGCTTCGCCTTCAGGCGGAACAGGTCCTTCCGGTACCCCGTCAGCTGCGCAGACTGAAAGGTCGACATCGTCACCGACAAAGACAGCATCCCCAACAAGAACGTCTTCACCGACAATGAATCCGACAAGAACATCTGCGCCAACAATGAGTCCGACAGGAACTTCGGCACCGACGATGAGTCCGACAAGGTCGCCGAGACCAACGTCCACACCAACGATGTATCCGACGGGATCTTCGGAACCAAGTATGGATCCAACTTCGGCACCGACGATGGCACCTACAGGAACTTCGGCGCCAACGATGTCTCCGACAAGATCACCGCATCCGACATCACAGCCGACAGAGAGCAGAACAGGTGCTCCGTATCCGACATCACAGCCGACAGAGAGCAGAACAGGTGCTCCGGATCCGACATCACAACCAACAGACAGCGGAACATATGGTCCGAAACCAACAATGACTCCTACATCAGCACCAACGATGTCTCCAACCGGAACATCAGCGCCAACATCAATGCCGACAGGATCTTATCCAACATCTGCACCGACAATGTCACCGGTTGAACCGTCACTGAGTCCTACTGCAATGCCGATGGATGAACCGTGGCCGGATGCTGTGTTACCAAATTACAGCAGACTTAAGAGCCTTATAGACAGCGGCGACTACGAACAGGAAAAATACAGCAATAAGGGCCGCGAGGCATTTGAAAGAATCAAGTCGGACGGATATTTCTATGTTCCGGACGGATTTGAAAACAGCGAAGTTACTGTTGTTTCAGGTTCTGATTCTGAAGATATGTGTACGGCATACTATGCATACTGCAACAGCCGCCTGTGCAGAATTGGTATTTATACTGTTGATAAGGATATTGCCGCAGAGTCCGGCAGCAAGAGAGATTACATAAGAAACCGCTACGGTGCTTCTGACGGAAACACATATAAACTTGACAGCAGCGATGTATGGTACAACAATGACGGCGCGTTCTTCTTCATTGATGACACGCACTACTGCTATATCAGATCATCGCTTGAAGACACCGAACTTAAGAAAATTATAAATGATCTGTCATTTACAAAGATTGATGTAAATTCATGAGATGATGATTATATTGGGAGATGATCAAAGTTATGAAAAAAACGAAAAAGACCATGTTTACAGCAGCGCTTCTTTCAGCAGCATGTGCACTGAGTACGGGACTAAAGGCAAATGAAAGCCTTAAAGCTGACGGCGCTTCTGATCAGGGCAATGACGAAACTGCATTTTCGGCTGACAGACTTTCTGCTGCAGTAGCCGAAACACCGTCACCTCAGGCTATGTATGCCCCTCCACAGGCAAAGGGCGATATGGATCATAATTATGATCTGAATATCGCTGATCTTATTATAATGAAGGATTCGACCATTGACTTCCAGAGCGGCAACGTGAATGAGAGCGTGGTGTGGAGCGGTGATCTTAACGGTGATTATGGTCTGGACGGATATGACATACTGATGATGCAGCGATATTTAATGGGCGACGCAGAAAATCCTGGAGAGCCTCTTCCACCGGGCTCTCACCTTCCGGTGTATAAAGAACCCGAATCGATAGCAACAGTGTACGGACCATACCCGGCATACTGGGATAAAAACTAAACGTTCCACGTGGAACATTTAAAAATCCTCTGTGAAATTTCACGGAGGATTTTTTCATAGGATCTAACTGAAACCACAGGCAGGTACATGATGAACATTGTGCCTGCCTGTTGAAGGTACAGCCGCAGGCGTACCATTTAAATGGTGGTGCCTTCGGCACAATTGAAAAAACAGCTGCACTTTGCGTGCAACTGTTTTTGAAAAAGAGGTTTTTTCAAAATCATTTTCACTTAAAAACGTAAAATACGTTTTTAAAGTTGAAATTTAACAGATAAAGTGCTATAATCATATTATAAAATCAGTTTTTCTGTTGATATGGAGTGAAAGCTAATGAAACTTTTAAAAATATGTGCAAGTGGTTTACCTCATTTTTATGGTAACTGTGAATTTGATTTTGCTGCTTTGCAGAGAGTCAGTAAAGATGATGCTGAAGATATGAAATGTTTGTTTACAGTTGGCAGTAAAAGTTATTATCAGAACAATGTTATTTCATTTATAGGTGTAAATGCATCCGGTAAAACTACAATACTGAAACTATTGACTCTGGTGTGCCGTATGCTGAATAATGAAGCACTAAATACTATAAGCTGTTCAGAGATTCTTTCGAATCTTTCTCCGGAAAGTGAAGTGGTACTGGATATATATTTCTATGCAGATAATAATACAGTTAATTTGCTCCATACGGTTATTTCAAAGAAAGAGGAAAGACTGTATATTAAAGATGAATATCTGAAATCCAAACCGACAGCCAAAGTAAAAAGCAAGAAGAACTTATATGACTTTGATGATATTGAAACTGAAATACAAAGAGATACGGACGAAGCATTTCTTCTTGAGGATGTAAGTATTTGTGTTGCTTTTAATAAGAAAACCGGCGACAGGATCTCTTTAACAGATACCCTTCAGTTTACAAATCTTAATGAACTTAGCATACTTGATGATTGTCCTGCTGAACTGATAGAGTTCTTTGATCCGTCAGTTGAATATCTGAAAATAAAGAAAGAAGGAAAATCTTCAGATATAAGACTCAAATTTAAAAATGAAGAAGAGATTATTATGACAAAACCTCTGGAACTTAACCGTTATCTTTCATCAGGTACAATAAAGGGAATCAACATTTATATTTATGCTATGAGATCTTTCAGAACAGGTGGTTATGTAATAGTTGATGAACTTGAAAATCATTTTAATCATGAGATCATTTCGACGCTTATAGGTTTTTACAGGGATAATAAAATAAATCCGAAAGGAGCAGTGCTGATATTTTCAACTCATTATGCAGAACTGCTTGATGAATTTGATAGAAATGATAATATCTATATCGTTAGAAATACAGATGGTATTAATTCGAAAAATCTCTCTTATATTCTTGACAGAAATGATCTGAAAAAGAGCGAAGTATATCAGAGTGATTATCTTGAAGGAACATCGCCGAAATATGAATCATATATGAAACTAAAGAAAAGACTTATACGTTCTCAGAAGGAGGATGAATAGTGTCTTATATAGCATGTATTTGTGAAGGAGCAGCTGAACAGGCTGTAATTGAGATTCTTCTTGATAATGATTTGCTGATATTTACGAGAGATGATATGCTCGAAGGTGAGCCTTTACGTTGTCGAAATGCAGCAAAGTTTGAAGAGAAATATTTAAGAAAAGGTTTTTCAGAGAAAATAACAGTTTACAGGATTCTCGATTCCCGAAGAGAAAAATTCTCGCTTGGAAAAGCGTATGCAAAGAAAGTAGACGTAATTAACGTTATTACTGCACCGGAGATAGAAATGCTTGTAATATTCAATGAGAATAAATATAAAGATTACAAGAAATCCGGAAAAAAGCCGAGCGATTACTGCAAAATAAATCTGAAATATCCGGATGTAAAAAATAAAGTGTTTATCCGGAATTATTTTGCCGATGTTTCTTTACTTGTATCAGCGATAATTGAGTATAAGCGAGTTTCAAATGTACAGCCGGATGAAATTACACTTGCTGATCTGTTAAAAAAATAATAACATTAAAGAGTTCTTGTTAAAGAATCGATTCCAACGGCCGCCGAACGGTGGCCGTTTTCAAAAGCACGCCGCAGGCGTACCATGTTCCACGTGGAACATTTAAAAATCCTCTGTGAAATTTCACAGAGGATTTTTTCTTTACACTACTAATAATATATGCTATAATAATAGGTAGACTATTATTCGGAACAGGAGGAATATGAAGTGGGTAAGGTGATCGCTGTAGCCAATCAGAAGGGCGGTGTGGGCAAGTCCACTACTGTAATTAACCTTGCGGCTTTTATCGGAAGCAGGGGCAGGAAAGTGCTTTGTATCGACCTTGATGCTCAGGGAAATGTTACGAGCGGATATGGTATCAGAAAGAAAACGGTACAATATTCATCCTACGATCTGCTCATTGGAAGAGCGGGTATCGGTGAAGCTGTAATTGCTACAGAGTTCGAAAATGTATCCATTGTTCCTTCAACTTCGGCCCTTG
Organism: Ruminococcus sp. HUN007; assembly: GCF_000712055.1. Classification (NCBI taxonomy): domain Bacteria; kingdom Bacillati; phylum Bacillota; class Clostridia; order Eubacteriales; family Oscillospiraceae; genus Ruminococcus; species Ruminococcus sp. HUN007. Next base: position 2,171,631 of record NZ_JOOA01000002.1, read on the forward strand.
CGGGTGCCGAGATCGAGATCGCAGACCTTGATGACCGTCTGAAGCGTCTCAAGATGCAGATACTCATGTGCCGTGACAGCTACGACTATATTTTCATCGACTGTCCTCCTTCGCTCAGTCTTGTCACACTCAACGGACTTGTTGCGGCAGACAGCCTTATAATCCCTCTTCAGTGCGAATTTTTCTCCCTCGAAGGACTTTCTCAGCTTGACCAGATAATCAGGCATGTTCGTTCAAATGAAAATCCTTCACTCACTATAGAGGGAATTTTATTCACTATGTTCGACCCGCGTCTGAACGTTACGAACCAGGTGGTAAATGAAGTGAAAAAGGTATTTCCGGATCAGGTGTTCGAAACGACGATACCGCGTAATGTTCGCCTTTCGGAAGCACCGAGCTACGGAATGCCGGTAATGTACTACGACAAAAGTTCGAAGGGAACCGAGGCATATGCGCGCCTCGGATGCGAACTTCTCGGTGAGAAATACACTGAGAAGCCGAAGAAGAAACTCACGGACATTCTGAAATCAAAGAAGAAAAACAAATCTGAAAGGAAGTGATGCGCTTGGCACCAAAGAAAGGCGGACTCGGCATGGGTCTCGGAGCGCTGTTAAATGACAATGCTTCAGAGGTACAGGGAAAGAGTACACTGAGAATATCCGAGATCGAACCGAACAGACTTCAGCCAAGAAAAGACTTCGATGAGGAAGCCATCGCTTCGCTTGCAGATTCGATAAAGGATCACGGTCTGCTTCAGCCGATCGTTGTACGGCCTTACGGAAGGGCATACCAGATAGTGGCCGGTGAAAGACGATGGAGAGCGGCAAGAGTCGCAGGTCTCGGGGAAGTTCCGGTGGTTATAAAGGAATTTTCCGATTCAGAGGCAATGCAGATAGCACTCATTGAAAACCTCCAGCGTGAAAACCTGAATCCGGTCGAAGAAGCACTGGGATACAGGGAGCTTTCCGAAAAGTATGACATGACTCAGGAGAGCATAGCCGAAATGACAGGACGATCCCGTTCGGCAGTTACCAATGCGATACGCATACTCGGCCTTCCTGATGAAGTTCTTGAAATGATCAGAAACGGTCAGGTATCTACCGGTCATGCAAAAGTTCTTCTCGCACTCGATGATGAGAAAACAATAAAGGAACTCGCTTCACAGGTCGCTGACGGTGTTCTTACGGTAAGAGCACTTGAAAATGCGGTAAAGTCCCTTAAGTCAGAAAAGAAGGGAAAGACTACTCCTAAAAAAACGGACACCTATTTCCGCGAGATGGAACTGAGCCTTAAGGAACGTCTAGGCAGAAAAGTTCTTATAAAAAACAAAAGCAATGACAAGGGCACGCTTGTTCTTGAATTCTACAACAAGGATGATCTGCGCGAGATTGCAGACAGACTTGCTGACACTATAAATACCAATAAATGAAAGAGAGTAATATATCATGTTAGACATTAAATTTGTCAGAGAAAACCCTGACATCGTAAAGCAGAACATTAAAAACAAGTTCCAGGATGAAAAGCTTCCTCTTGTTGATGAAGTAATCGCACTCGACAAGAAGAACCGCGACATCAAGCAGGAAGTTGAAGCACTCCGTGCTAACAGAAACAAGCTTTCAAAGCAGATCGGCGGTCTCATGGCTCAGGGCAAAAAGGATGAAGCCGAAGAAGTAAAGGCTCAGGTAAATGCTCAGGCTGCAAGACTTGAAGAACTCAACGCTGAAGAGAGAACAGTTGAGGAAGAACTCCGCACAAAGATGATGACTATTCCGAACATCATCGATCCTTCAGTTCCGATAGGCAAGGACGACTCAGAAAACGTTGAAGTTGAAAAGTTTGGTGAACCTGCCGTTCCTGACTTCGAAGTTCCTTACCACGTTGATATTATGGAGAAGCTCAAGGGTATCGATATCGACAGCTCAAGAAGAACAAGCGGTAATGGTTTCTACTATCTCTGCGGTGACGTTGCTCAGCTCCAGTCATGTATCCTTTCATATGCAAGAGACTTCATGATCGACAAAGGATTTACTTACTACATTCCTCCGTTCATGATCAGAAGCTCAGTAGTTACAGGTGTTATGAGCTTTGACGACATGGCTGACATGATGTACAAGATAGAAGGCGAAGATCTTTACCTTATCGGTACTTCAGAACACTCAATGATCGGTAAGTTCATTGATACTATAGTACCTGAAAGTGATCTTCCTCAGACACTTACAAGCTATTCACCATGTTTCCGTAAGGAAGTTGGTTCAAAGGGTATCGAGGAACGCGGTGTTTACCGTATACACCAGTTTGAAAAGCAGGAAATGGTTGTAGTCTGCAAGCCTGAAGAATCAATGGAATGGTTCCGCAAGCTCTACAGTTACACAGTTGAATTCTTCCGCACACTTGATATTCCTGTTCGTACGCTCGAATGCTGTTCAGGCGACCTCGCTGATCTTAAGGTTAAGTCAATCGACGTTGAAGCATGGTCACCAAGACAGAAGAAGTACTTCGAAGTAGGAAGCTGCTCAAATCTCGGCGATGCACAGGCAAGAAGACTCAGCATCAGAGTTAAGGATGAGAACGGAAACAAGTATTTCCCTCATACTCTCAACAACACAGTTGTTGCTCCTCCGAGAATGCTCATCGCATTCCTTGAAAACAACCTCAATGCAGACGGTTCAGTAAATATCCCTAAGGCTCTTGTTCCTTACATGAGAAAAGAAAAACTTTTACCTAAAGTTTAAGAAAGCGCTGATTTATTCATAAATCAGAGGGGGACACGGGGCGAAGCCCCGAAGTCGCCTAAAACAGGCAATCCGGCTTCGCAGGATTGCCGACTTAAATGAAATTTACAGCCTGTACACATTCAGGGAAAAATACGGACGTGTACAGGTAAAATCACATAAGAACGGGGTTACTTCCGGGGATATTTTTTACTTGACAAAAGTCGCAAAATAGAGTATTCTAATAGAAATACATTTTTTTAAGGGAGAGTGTTTTTATGCTTAGTGATTTCAACAATAAGTTCGTAAAAGAAGGTCTTACATTCGATGATGTGCTTCTGATCCCTGCAAAATCAGACGTAACACCGAATATGATCAAACTCGGTACTAATCTTACAAAGACAATTAAACTCAACACACCTGTAATGGCTTCTGCCATGGATACTGTAACAGAATCCAAAATGGCTATTGCTATCGCTCGTGAAGGCGGTATAGGAATTATTCATAAGAACATGTCAATTGAAAAGCAGGTTGACGAAGTAGACAAGGTAAAGCGTTCAGAAAACGGCGTTATCGTAAATCCATTCTCTCTTACAGAAGATCACATTGTCCGTGATGCTGATGAACTCATGGGCAAGTACAAGATCTCAGGTGTCCCGATCGTAGATGAAAAGGGCAAGCTCGTTGGTATCATCACAAACCGTGATATGAGATTCATGGTTGATCTTAACTCAAAGATCGGCGACGTAATGACAAAGGACAACCTTGTTACCGGTTCAGTAGGAACAACACTCGAACAGGCACAGGAGATCCTTCGTAAGCATAAGATCGAAAAACTCCCTCTCGTTGATGATGAAGGCTATCTCAAGGGTCTCATCACTATCAAGGATATTGAAAAAGCTGTTGAGTTCCCTAACTCAGCAAGAGACGCAAAGGGCAGACTCCTCTGCGGTGCTGCTATCGGCGTAACAAATGACGTTCTCGAAAGAGCTGCTGCTCTTATCGAAGCTCAGGTCGATGTACTCGTACTCGACTCAGCTCACGGCCACAGCGCAAACATCATCAGATGCTTAAAGACAGTTAAGGAACACTTCCCTGACATTCCTGTAATTGCAGGTAACATTGCTACAGCAGCTGCTGCCGAAGAACTTATCAAGGCCGGTGCAGACGCACTTAAGGTTGGTATCGGACCTGGTTCTATCTGTACAACACGAGTTGTTGCAGGTATCGGTGTTCCGCAGATCACAGCAGTTTACGACGTTGCTGAAGTTGCTCAGAAGTACGGCGTTCCGGTTATTGCAGACGGCGGTATCAAGTACTCAGGCGATATCGTTAAGGCTCTTGCAGCCGGTGCAAGCGTTGTAATGCTCGGTTCACTTCTCGCAGGATGCGAGGAAGCTCCTGGTGCTACTGAAATATTCCAGGGCCGTTCATTCAAGGTATACAGAGGCATGGGCAGTATGGGTGCCATGGAATGCGGTTCAAAGGACAGATACTTCCAGGACGGCAAGGATACAAAGAAGCTCGTTCCTGAAGGCGTTGAAGGTCGTGTACCTTACAAGGGACCTCTCTGCGATACAATTTATCAGCTTGTCGGCGGTATCCGTTCAGGTATGGGTTACTGCGGCTGTGAAACAATTCCTGAACTTCACGAAAGAGCTCAGTTTGTACGCATCACAGGTGCAGGTCTTAAGGAAAGCCATCCGCACGATATCTACATCACAAAGGAAGCTCCTAACTATTCAGTTCAGATCTGATGATCGTGCAGAAACTATAACAACAATATCTCCGAAGATCACAATGGTTTTCGGAGATTTTTGATTTACAGTCTGATAAGCATTATTTAATGAAATCTTTATTTCCTGAAAAGTGTAATTTTAAATTCCGGATGTTGTCTGTATAAGTAGAGGAAAACAGCGTTACCAGTGTGGTCAGCGTCTCATCTGTACAGACTTAAAACCAGAGAATCAGAGGTGATCACCATTACTGATAACGAAACTATAATCTCAATGTTCAATAAGCGTGATGAACGGGTGCTTGAACAGATATCCGAAAATTACGGATACACCTGCCGCAGGGTAGCAGGGAGTATCCTTGAAAATGAAGAAGAAGCCAAGGAATGTTTTAACGATGCGCTGTTATCGGTATGGAACTCGATACCTCCGGCACAGCCAGACAATTTCTACGGGTATCTTCTGAAAACGGTACGAAATATTTCACTGAATATCCTGAAGGGAAAGAAGAGATTAAAACGCGGTGAGGGAAAGAACGGACTTGTTCTTGATGAAATTGCGGAATTTCTTCCTTCAGGTGAAAACATTGAGGCGCAGCTCGAAACAAAAGAAAGGGAAAATGAGATAAAGGAAGCACTGACTGCCTTTCTGAGAAAACAGAAGCAGGATCACCGTGACATTTTCATACTCCGTTACTGGCGTTTTTCCACAACGGCAGAAATAGCTGAGGAATTCGGTATTACCGAAAATCATGTAAATGTCATACTGTCGCGGTTACGTAAAAAGCTTGGCGATTTTCTTGAAAAGGAGGGATTGATGTGACACCATTAAAGTTTACTGAACTGATGAATGAACTGCCGGATGATATGATAGAAGCGGCAAACCGTCCTCATCAGAAGAAACAAAAACGTATTATATATATAATACCGGCAGCTGCCGCCTGTTTCTCCCTGGTAGTTGCATTATCCTTTTTCCTGAAAGGAAAACAGATGACCAGTGATCCGGACTTTACAGTATCTGTAGATCCTGAAATATCGGCCGTGACCATGACGGAAACTGTTCCGTATACGGAAATACAACAGGAGGATGTGCCGGTAACTGAAGCACCGGTAAGCGGAGATGCTCTGATTATTTCAGATCAGGTAACAGATACAGCAACAGGCGCGCAGATTGAAGCAGGTACCGAAGAAAGAAAACCTGATAAAGTAACGGAAAAAAGTGCTGAAAACAGAAAAGATGATAAGGAACATACTGCCGCAAAAACAGAAAGCGTCAGAGAAACTGCCGCAGAACGGACGGAAAGAGTGACAGAAAATTACGGTGACAGGCCCGTTCCGCTGAAACCGGGAAATTCTCCGCATACAGAAGGATCTGATAACAGTAATGTAACGGAGGCTCCCGTGACCGCGCCGGATACGGCTGACGAACCGTCACCTGTAATGGCAAACCAGAATACAAAACCGGCAGACCAGAATACACAACCTGCGGTGAACGTGCCTGGCTATGAGCCAGAACCTGCCGCACCCCAGGAAACAGAACCGGCTCCCGGAGCAGCATGTCAGCCTGCATGTCCTCCGGATGCACAGTCTGATCCGCCCGGTGCCGCAGATCCGAATCTTCCGGATTACTCGCCGACCGTACAGGCTGATAATGAGAAAAAGCCCGGTGACGTAAATCTGGACGGTAAAGTCGATAAATCCGATCTGACAAAACTCTCGGAATATCTTTCTGATAAAAGAAATCCTGAAGGACAGGCGTTCCGTAATGCAGACATTAACGCTGACGGGAATGTCGATCTGACAGACCTTTCACTGTTAAGAAAACTCATTTCCGAAAATGAGACGTAATGCTCTTTAATAAAGGAACTATGAATTATGAAAAAAATTAGAATTTCGCCGGTGCATTTTATTCCGCTCAGCTTTGTGGCAGCGATAGTGCTCGGTACACTGCTGCTCATGATACCGGCAGCGACCGCACCCGGAAACAGTACTGATCTGCTTACGGCTTTGTTTACAGCGACAACGTCAGTATGTGTTACCGGTCTTGTGGTTGTTGACACATATGCGCACTGGAGCCTTCTCGGGCAGATCATCATGCTTCTGCTCGTTCAGATAGGCGGACTTGGTGTAGTAGCTGTTGCATCAATGATAATGATTCTGGGAAAGAGAAAGTTTTCACTGGGAGATCGTATTCTTCTTGAAAATTCCCTGAATGTCGAGAAAAATACCGGACTGCTTGCATTCCTTAAGCGCGTTTTCAAAAGCGTCTTTATTACGGAAGGTATCGGTGCGGTACTGTATGCAGTAAAATTTGTGCCTCTTCTCGGTCCGGCAAAGGGAATATGGGCTTCGGTTTTTCAGTCTGTATCAGCATTCTGCAATGCCGGTATGGACGTGATCGGGCCTGACAGTATGATAATATTCAACGATTCTCCGTATCTTATGATCCTCACTATGATCCTGATCACACTCGGAGGACTTGGATTCGTAGTCTGGTTTGATGTGGCTGAAGTGATCAGAAATTCGATCCGTCACAGATTCAGTCCGCGTGTCATGATCTCGAGACTTTCCGAACACAGCAAGCTGGTACTTGTGGTATCTGCAGTTCTTGTTGTTTCAGGAGCTGCTGTTGTATTCTTTGCGGAATACAGCAATCCGGATACGATGGGAAGTATGACGCTGCCGGACAAGATAATGAACAGCTTTTTTCAGTCAGTCACATTCAGAACAGCAGGTTTCGCTTCTGTTCCGCAGGACGGACTTACGGAGGAAACCTGCTTTACCGGTTTTGTTCTGATGTTTATCGGCGGATCTCCTGTAGGTACTGCCGGCGGTGTAAAAACGGTAACTGCTGTGCTGTTTCTGTTCAATGCCCTTTCGTACATGCAGGGAAAAGACGAAACAACCGTTTTCCGACGCAGGGTCACAGAAGAAATGATGAGAAAGGCTTCAGCAATAGTGTTTGTCAGTATGTCTGCCGTATTTATTATGATTTCGCTTCTTATGGCAGGAGGCGGTATTGCTCTTACTGATGCAGCGTATGAAATAGTAAGTGCTCTCAGCACGGTAGGCCTTTCAAGAAATCTGACCTCACATCTGGATACTTACGGGAGGATCATTGTGATAGTTTCGATGTATCTCGGAAGAATAGGTCCGATTTCCATGGCGGTCTTCTTCTCAAGTGACAGGAGGACCAATAATATGATCAGACATTCTGAAGGTGAATTTTACGTAGGATAAATATCAGGAGGAAAAACAATGAAATCTGTAGCTGTTCTGGGACTGGGAAAATACGGAAGAAGCCTTGCGAAGAATCTGTACAGCATGGGGGCTGATGTTCTTGCAGTTGACAAGGACGAAGTTATTATTGAAGAAATATCACACCAGTGTACATCTGCGATATGTGCGAATCTGGAGAACGAAGATGAAGTAACTGCACTTGGACTTAAGAATATGGATATAGTTGTAACGGCGATGGGAACAAGTATGGGTGCGAGTATAATGGCTGTATCAGTGGCTAAGGAACAGGGAGTTCCTTTCGTTGTATCAAAGGCTGCATCGGAACGTATGTCATCCATTCTGAAAAAAGTCGGCGCCGACAAGATAATCAATCCGGAGGGTGAAGGCGGACTTCGTTCGGCAAGTATACTTATATCCTCTTCATTTACGGACTTTTTTGAGATTGACTCAAATATGTATATGATCGAGATGAAACCGAGAAAGGAATGGATCGGTAAAAATCTGATGGAGCTGGAACTGCGCAGGAAAATGAATCTGAATGTCGTTGCAATCAGGGAAAGCGGAAAACTTTGGACTCATGCCAATCCGAAATTCAGTCTTACGGAAAACTGTGTTCTGCTGATTGTCGTTGAAAAGAAGGATATGAAAAACGTTCAGGACTGAGTTAAGAATAACAATTGAAAATATGAGGTTTATAAAGGGGAAAAATTCATGTTTTACAGATTTATTATTCTTGCGTTCATATTTTCATCAGGATGCATTTCCGGATGGATACTTGAACTTTTTTACCGTCGTTTCAAAATAACGAACAAGGAGCATATATGGGTCAATCCGGGATTTCTGACCGGACCGTATCTTCCGCTTTACGGATTCGGCCTGACGCTGCTTTATCTGCTTGCCGGACTCGAAGACTACATTCCCGTGCAGGAAACATACATGAGGCGGGGAGTGCTGTTCCTCGTAATGTCAGTCGCGATGACACTTATTGAACTGATTGCCGGTGAGATATTTATTGTGCGGATGAACCTCAAACTCTGGGATTATTCGCAGATGAAGTTTAACTACAAGGGAATCATCTGTCTGCGTTTTTCATTTTTCTGGACTCTGCTCGGCGCAGTCTACTACTTCCTGATCCATCCGCATATACTGAATGCTCTCGAATGGTTTGCACACAATCTGCTGTTCTCGTTCTTTATAGGTATATTTTACGGAGTATTTTTCATCGACCTTGCAGAAACCTTCCAGATGGTCGGACGTATAAAGAAGTTTGCAAAGGAAAACGAGATGATCATCCGCTACGAGGAACTGAAGAATCAGATAAAGCTCTATGCGATGGAGAAGAGCGAAAATTATCGTTTCCTTCATGCGCTGTATACAGAGGAGACTTCTCTTCCGGAACATCTGAAACGATATTTTGAGATACAGGCCGCTTTCCTTGAAGATGATCTGAAGAATGACTTTATTGATGATAAGATCGATAAGGTGAAAGAGAAGATAGAACGAATAAAAGAGAAGATATGATATGACATGACATGACAGAACACCCTTATCCGTGGATGATGCGGATAAGGGTGTCCTTTATGAAAATGTACGCCTTCGGCGTGCTATAGAAAACGGCCGCCCTGGCGGACGACCGTTAAAATAAATCTGGTTTGAACAGCTGAATTTAATAATGAAGTTTTTAACTTCCCTGCATTTCAGCAATCTGAGCTTTGAGGCGAGATATTTCAGCAGCCTGAGCGAAATTGATATCCTTTTCCCTTTCAAGTGCTTTGTCCTTTATTTCAAGTTCTTTGGCATATTTAATACGTAATTCTTCATTTGATTCATCAATAAGTCTCTGAACTTTTTCACACATAGAAACTCCACCTTTCTCATTGTTTTTATAAAACCGTACTTTATCAGACAGCGGACCGAAATCATCACGGGATGCATCGCTGTTTTTGAAATACTGAAGAAGTTTTGTGATGTTGCGGTCGGTCGTTATTTTTGTATTCAGATAGATCTCATGTACTCCGTTCGGAACGGTGTTGTCACGACCTTTTAGTTTTCGTTCGACTTCGTAATAGTTGTCACCAAGATCAAACGGATCAAAAGCCGATATGAAGATGAAATACGCTTCCGGAAGTGAGTCATAATCACATCCTTTTCCGAGCAGGACAGAATCAAGATTAGCCTGATAGGATCTGATACGTTTAGGATGATTGCCTTCGTTTGATTTCTGAACTTCGATATTGTATACCCGCCCTGAATCATCTTCAGCAAGGATATCAAGTATTACTGAATGAGATATAAGGTTGCGGATATGGTACTGAACTTTGCACGCTTTAACGGTAAGTGTATCAATGCCGGTTATTTCTCTGAGAACATAAGTGCACACTTCCGTATCTTCCATGACGGCAGCGAAGAATGTGTCGTCCATTAGATTCAAACTCTTTACAAGTGCTTTTCTGGCTTCGATGGAACTGATGAACTCCCTGTAGCCGATGCGCCGCCTGTATCTTTTGTTTTTACTTGCTTTTCTGTTTATACCTTTGATTTTTTTCATGGTATCTCCTTTAATTATACCATGACCCGGGTCGATGGGCAATAAAAAAATTGTTACTATTCACGACCTAATTTTCCCAGTACAAAAGAAAACAACACCACTGGACCGGTTTTATTACCGGCCTGGTGGTGCTGTATTTTTTATTATTCACATTCAGCAAATATTTCTTCGACAGTATATGGGTTACCATCACATAATCTTGTTAATGCATCATATTCGTTGATTCCATTTCTTCGGCATGTTTCAATGTATGTACGAATCATTGCATAGTTATTTGCTGTTTTTGAAGATGCGAACTGACCTGACACCTTCATTTTTGTTTTCGTCCCACGTAGTGCTCGTTCTGAGAGATTATTTGTTGTAGGCAGACTGAAATCATATACCCAGGCGAAGTAATTGCTGCGATATTTTATGATTCTGCGTATCAGAGCGCGTTCCGGACCGCCTGAATATTTTGATGTATTCGCTTCTGCCAGCGTTTCTGCTCTTTGCAGAAGTTCTGTAAGCTTGCTTTCAAAATTTTCAAGATATCCATCATCAAATCGTGTTGTTCCTGCTTGTATCAGATTCTTTCGGTCTTTTATCGTTGCTGATATCAATGCTTTTATTTCAAGCAGTACTTCATGATTGGTTTCATCTGCAAGTTTCTGAAGATCGCGCTGCAAATGTGCATTACACTCAATATTTATGAACACAAAACGTTCATTGTAATTGATGCTGTTATGATCATGCATAACAGATGTTTCAGCAGAAAGATTTTCAAGTATTCCATCCAGAAGAATTCCGTTCATATCTTTGTTTTCATGGGCTGCAAAGAACGCGATTCTTTCGTCTCCGTAAAATCTCAGGCAGATTCTTTTGGTATCGGCGTAAACCACGGTATCATCCCAGTAAATGAGCAGTCTTTTAAGTAACTCCCTTCGCAAATCATTATGAAAAACTGCCAGTGCTTTGGCGGCTCTGGCCTGTACTTTAGCTACATACCCTTCACTCGGACTGATCTCTCCGTTTGTTATGCCCTGAAAGAATACAGGAACCTTATTTATTGACGAATTCATAATATTCAGCAAAACAAGTATCATTGCCTGTACGTTTGCTCCATATCTTACTTTCGTTCTTTTTTCAGGTGCCGTTCTGCTGATCACCAGGGTCCCGCAATTCTTACATTTGTAGACGTAATACTTATGCTTCACCCTCTTTACTTTAACTTCTACTTCTATTTCATAGCGATTTTCTGTTTTTCCGGTATATTCAAACTCATCTTTTTTGCATTTCGGACAACAGTCATCTTCAGTTAAACAATGTTCCGTTATATCAGTTATTGCTTCTTCTGCAGGTGGTTCAAGCTCTGATCTTTTATGCCCTGTTTGGCCTCCTTTGGAATTATCGGTTTCTTCTCTGCTGTTTGGTCTTGCTTTTGATTTCCCGATTGGTGTCTGCGATGTAGGCAGAGATGTATTGGTTCCATCTCTGTCCTGTACCGCTTTCATATGCCGGATCTCGGCTTTAAGTGTTTCTATTATGGTGTCTTTCTCGTCAAGTGCTTTTTGATATTCTTCGTCCTTCTTAGCAAGCTTTTTTTGATACTCACAGAACAAATCATAGTTTTCCTGTCTTAATTTACAGATTGTATCTATCTTTTCATCAAGCTCTTTGGTGTGATTTTCGCATTCAATTACAAGCTGTTCATACCAGATATCGCGTACTTTCTTCACTGCATTTTTTGATGACCGAACTTGTCTGCAAAGCTGTTTTATCCGCCTCTGATATCCAAGATATATGAGATGATGATTATGCTGCAGTTTTTTATATCTCTCACCATTTTCAAATTCTTTTACCAGACGTTTAAGTCTTTTATTTTCATATTGTAATGATGTATTGATAAAAAACTGCCTGTTCATAGCTTGCTTCCTGTTCTGTTTTATTTCTGTTCCAGCGCTCTTTCTGCTGATTCCTTTATGTTCAGTAAGTGATTTTTAAGAATAGCATTTTGTTTTTCAAGTTCGCTGATTCTTTTATCTTTCTGTATACTTTCTTCTTTTAGTTTTTTTATGATTTCCTTGTAATCCGGTTCTGCTGTTACCTTCGTTTCAACAGTATTGCTATTTGATTCTGATTTAGCCTTTCGTCCCGGCTTTCCTGTAGACGGTATCAGTTCTCCCGTTACCGGATCTTCCACTCCAAGATACTTGCGTATTGGTCTTGATTGTTTGGTTACAGGGTCGTAGTGTGATGTTGATTCATAAAGAACCACTCTTCCGGTTTTCTTATCTGTGTAGCGTACAATCGACATGATTTCAGCTTCCTTTCTACACTTGGTACTTATTATTATATCACATACCAACGAAAATGTCAATAGTTTTATTGGTATCTATTTAAACAAATACCACTATGCTTTTTTGTACTTTTTTTACGTAAAAAAACAGTGCTGAAAACATCGCATTTTCAATGTTTTCAGCACCATTATCATTTTTCTATTTTACATTATTTGGCCGTGAATAGTAACAAAAAATTATAGTCTAATTGGATAAATTTATCTGCAATTCAATAATACCATAAACAGGATTACTTGTCAACCATTTTTGAGGAAGAAAATAAAATAATTAGCATTTTACCATCTGGAGATATAAACCTTTATCTGTGGATGATGCGGATAAGGGTGTTCTGCCTGAAAATGAACGCCTTCGGCGTGCTATAGAAAACGGTCTCCCTGATATCAGGACGACCGTTGAATTTGTTTTTGCTATACTTAAGGTTAATTACAATTGTTTTAGCTTAATCTTGATAAAGAATTTACTAAAAGCAATAAATGATATTTGTGATTGCAAACAAAAAAGTATCATCTTTATTGACGAGTAATGCTTTTTGCGTTATAATATACATGCTTGTTTGAAGGATACTTGTATCCTTTGAATCACGTCCACATGATGTTGGTAGCATCATGTGGATTTTTTTTGCTATGACATCAGTCTTTACCTAAAATCTCAGTTGCATCATCCATGATGATATCTTTGAATTTGCGGTTACCAATAACCGAACTTTCCAACAAATCATTCATATCTGCGTACTCGCCAAGCAAAATATACGCATTGGCATTGCTGTTATCTGTAGCCTGATATAGACCATATATCGCTGTTCTGCCATCTATAAGAATAGTATTTGTAGCGTTATACATAGAACCAGTATGCAAGCGATATACTGTATCGTTATACTTGAAATCAAGCCCGTACCAATGACCTTCTGATGGATTCCATATGCCTATGTATTCGTTGGTGAACTCGTCCAGTGTATTATATTCATTAACTCTCATAACAGATGAAACTCCTTTTTGATTTTCTTTATAAGTTCTTTCTGCTCAGTTGTCGGTGAAACACCAGGTGAATTTGGATCATGATTAAGATAAACATGAATATGTGGTTGTACGCCTTTATGAGGATGAAGAAGGTCAATACTTATATGCTGTTTGTGTTCCTGATCATAATAGGAAAGGTGTTTCAGCTTTCCGTCTTGAACAATTGCATACACTCTTCCTTCTGTGTGAGAAAACTCAGGCGCTTTAACAGATCCCTTATTTTGAATAAGAACCTTAACATTAGGGTCACTTGATAGTGTTCCAAGTGAATAATAATTCTGACCACCATCTTTAAATGTGAAATCACCCATATTTACATCTACAAATGCACCTCTTGAACCCATTTAAATCGCCTCCTTGATTTCAAAAACAGCGGAAATGCCATCAAGTTTCATTTGAACAAAATCCGCAGCGAAACTATCTGTGTATCTGAAATTGATAAATCGACCTGTCATTCCTTGTATCATGTCACCTACGACTATAATAATAGGAGGATTTAGTCTTTTCTTCATTTCATTGAAGCCTAATAAAAACTCTTCCTGCCGATTCTGACAGCCGATAGTTGAAATAATAACAGGTGTTTCTTCTTCTACTGCGCAGAAACTAATATCAAATGTTTCTTCTCCCGCCCAGCCCAGTGTTGGCAACACAATGTTTCCGTAATTCTGCCATGTACAGCCGAGCCAACGGCTTTTGTATACATTGTGACGTATATCGTTGTAATTCATAGACGGATAGATGCTGAAATCAGGTGTAGCTATTGCTGCGCAAGTACGGAAAAGAGCAATCTTTTTCAATGGATTATTCCAAAGAGCCAACAGTTTATAATCATCTATAAACATATGTACTAAGGAATTATGATTGTCACGTTTCTTTGAAAGATTCTGTATGCCCTGTATGTTCAGGTTTTCCCAATCAATGCGACTAACATCTGTTTTTCTTATAATCGGTATATGATAGGTATCGAAACTGCAGCCGCCAATTATTGGCCTTATTACTTTATACTTTTCATATTCGGATATACCTTTGATCATTTAATCCTCACTTTCCGAGGATACAAAGCGTTATGCTTGCTTGAAGGACACTTGTATCCTCTAAATTATTATGTTTTATATCAATTAAAAGATAACCCTGCATTGGTAGTACAGACCTATCTTTATAATGCAATCATAAGCATTCCTCCTTAGAAGTGTCAGGAAACAATAAATCAATGAGTGGTTGTTCGTAATCAAATATCTTATCGCCGTACGTTGCTCTGCGGTTACGTACATTTTTGATTGCATTTTCAGCAGCATCACCGCTAGCACCGTGATCAGTTATCAAGGTCAGCTCGTCATTGATATTGGCTTTAATGAGATATGGAATAGGACACATGATATATCTTGAGAAATAATTAGCCATATCATCGTTGAATTCGCTTTCTTCAGTATCATTATTCACATAATGCTTGATCTCATGAAATATGGAATACCGCTGCCTTCCGTAAGATTCAACTTTGTCATTATAGAATATAGTAGGGGGTGTATCATGTGTCGCCGGAGAATAAAAAGCATCGGGAGACCTTTTTCTGAGTAATTCCTGAGTTTCTTCAGGATACGCAGAATATGGTACTAACTTTAAACCGAGTTTTTTGCATAGCTCTTTCTCATCAACGGGAAATGATGTGATATTGTAATCAATATAAATATCAATTACCAATCGAGCCATTCTCTCATAATCGTTGCCGTTTCGATACATTTAGTCTCCGTTTCCGAGAATTAACTCAATCAGCTTATACTTTTCTTCTGCTGTCAAAGAGTTTCCGTTTCTTGCAATCGCCGTTGCTATCTCTGTATAAGGTTTTATATATGTTTGATCATCATCATTCAGCAAATACGCTGTTGTTACATCAAGAGCTTTTGCAAAATTTATGATAATATCCAAGCGAGCTGTCCTGTCACCCTTTAGATAGCGAGAGACCGATGCTTCTGTTATTCCGCTGAGCTGTGATAACTTCTTCTGTGTTATTCCTTTTGCGTCCATAAGCTGTTTAACTTTCTCTTGCCATGTCATAAGATCAACTCCTTTCTTTTATCATTATAAATTACCGTTTTGCAATTGTCAATAGCCAATTTGAAATAACGGTGAATTAGAGTTGGATAATGTGCACCGGCGGTGCACTATCAACAGCATCGGCACGTCTTTGACGTGCCGATACCTTTTCTATGGAAAGAGATTGCAATTGATGTTCCACGTGGAACATTAATTGATGTGTTCCTGCAAAAAAAATGTACGCCTTCGGCGTGCTATGGAAAAACGGCCGCCCTGGCGGACGACCGTTAAAATAAATCTGGTTTGAACAGCTGAATTTAATAATGAAGTTTTTAACTTCCCTGCATTGCAGCAATCTGAGCTTTGAGGCGAGATATTTCAGCAGCCTGAGCGAAATTGAGATCTTTTTCCCTTTCGAGTGCCTTGTCTTTTATTTCAAGAGCCTTGTCTTTCACTTCAAGAGCTCTGTCTCTTTTTTCAAGTTCTTTAGTATATTTAATACGTAACTCTTCATTTGATTCATCAATAAGTCTCTGAACTTTCTCACACATAGAAACTCCACCTTTCTCATTGTTTTTATAAAACCGTACTTTATCAGACAGCGGACCGAAATCTTCACTGGATGCATCACTGTTTTTGAAATACTGAAGAAGCTTTGTGATGTCGCGGTCGGTCGTTATAATTATACCATGACCCAGGTTTATAGGCAATATGAATTTTAAGATAAAATGGATTATATGCCGGTAAAGGTGTTCTGCCTGAAAATGAACGCCTTCGGCGTGCTATAGAAAAACGGCCGTCCTGTCGGACGACCGTATTTTTCTAAAAGTTGATCATCATTAATTATCGTATTTTAGGTTTCTTCCACGTATTCTTTGATCCGCCACAACAAATATAAAGGCAGGCTATAGACCATTGTATCATTAACCTGATTATCGCCTATATTTTTCATTGAAACTTTGAATCCATATTGCGGTTTATACTTCGATATAAAGTTACTGAAACTTTTTGCATGTGTATTTTCAGCTGATTTAACTTCAACAGGAATCATATAGCCTTTATATTCAGTCAGAAAATCGACCTCAGCCTGATTTCCCGATCTCCAGTAATAATACGGAAGATCGTTTTTTATTAGTTCTGTCAGCACATAGTTTTCGGCTATAGCCCATTTAAATCTTACATATCTGTCGTCGCCATCCAGAATGGTTCTGTAATACACGTTTGCCTTGAACCTAAGCAATCCCACGTCAGACATAAAGATTTTGAATGATGTATCATCCGACATATATGAGAGAGGTAATTCAGGCTTTTCAATCAGTTTTTGTTTATATACTAAGCCGGCATCAATCAGCCATTCAAGGGCATCTTCAAGTTCTCTTGCTCTGCCGCCTTCTTTAACATGTGAAAAAACAAACTTGTTATTTTCACGTGCTAACTGTTCCGGAATCGAGTGCCATATCTGCCTGATTTTCGCGACTTCGTTTATTGGTGCATATTTTGCAAAATCATTTTCGTAATCCTCTATGAGCTCTGCCTGAACAGCTTCGACCTCTTCGTAGCTGTGCGAATTGATCCACGTCTCTACTACAGCCGGCATTCCGCCTATGATGTAATAATTAAGCAGGTGTTTACGAAGTGATTCCGTATAAAGTGTCGGTAACTCATGAAGCTTATCTCTTAATTCAATTCCTTCAAAAAGTTTTTCGTCCCCATTGGCTGCAACAAACTCTCTGAAACTCAGAGGATACATTGTTATTCTTTCGACTTTGCCGACAGGGAAAGACAACCCGCCTCTTTTAAGTGACACTCCCAGAAGAGATCCGGCAGCTATAACATGCAGCTTCTGCATATTTTCACAAAAATATTTTAAGGATGTGATCGCCTTGGGCGATGCCTGAATTTCGTCTAATATCAGAAGTGTTTTTCCCGGAACTATTTTGCAGCTGGAAATCACCGTACTTAATTCATGGACGATTCTTTTAACATCCATGTCGTATTCAAAAACAGAATTTAAAGCTTCATTTCCTTCAAAATTAAAGTATGCAACATTATCAAACTGTTCTTCACCGAATTTTTTTGCTATATATGTTTTTCCGCATTGTCTGACACCGAGAATCATCAGCGGTTTACGATTTTTCTTGTTCTTCCATTTGATTAAATCGTTCATTACTGATCTTTCCATATGAAACTCCTTTTCTTAAGCCTGGTCAGCAATATTGTCAAGATTATTATATCATTATTACGATGCTTTTTCAAGGAAAAATCACATTATTCATATGAAAAAGTGGCACGCTCGCCAGTTATTCATATGAATTTCTGGCATGATCGCGTATTTGCGTGGTGTGGAAATATTTAGAGTGGCACTGTGGTGAGAGTATTTCACTGTAAAATGAACGCCTTCGGCGTGCTATGGAAAACGGCCGCCCTAGACTGACCGTTGAAATGGAATCTATTATCTCACGTGTTTTGACATGAGTTGATATGTTGATTTTATTATATTCCAATTACAGCCTTTGTTATAAACCTGAATTAAGGAAAATCTTTTGGAATGCTTATTTCTAAAGTCGTATATGCTGAAACGGAAAGTTTGTTTTATAATTAGCGTTCAATCAACCAAAGTACTCTTCAAAATGTAACTGACTAATCATACATCCATTGTTTCGTAAAGGAATAATAACATTTTGAAAATACCAGGAGAAATCTGTTGTTTTGTTTGATAATTCTTTTCTATATAGATTCAGCCCAAGAGTTATTTCTTGTGTTGATGATGCTAAAACAGATAATCCGGCTTTAATATTACCTTTAAAAAATAAATTAATGCCTATTATTTCGTTATTTTTCTGCTTGTGGTTGATAATATTTATAAGTGTATCTTTAGATAATTGTTCGGTTTTCCAGTTGAATTCATCTTTATCTTCAACAGGAAGATATTCGGTAAAACCATTGTAGTTATATGATTCCCAATTTAGCTTACTAAGCAATAAAATAAAATCGGAGATTTTGTTTGAAAAATCTTCACAATTTAGTGTTATAGATGCTTCATAGCTCATATGTTACACCTCGCTTGTAGAATAGAATTTCAGTGAATGGAATGCCTTTTTTAGTAAGCCATTGTTTAATTTTATCTGGTATAGGCGAATTAGAAAAAAGTTCGTATGAAGCTCCATTTTCTTTTGCTATTCGCAATCTATCTCCCATATCGGATTGAAATTTAGTATATTTTAACTTTTGATTTTATTTTGTTGTTGCGCTTTGGTTTCATAAAAAAGTTGCCTTTCTGATAAAAAATAACTTTAAACATGATTGGAGTGGTTTAACAAGTCTGCTGTAACACTCTACAATTTAATATAACATAAATGCTACTATATAATCAAGACATATTGAAATTAGAATGTGATGGATTTTGTGTCTGAAATATATAGTATAAACCACGTGGAACATTTTTATAGAGCTGGTTTGAAGTGTTTTTTTATAAAAATATGAGTTATAATAAGAATTGACCGTAAGATTTAAGACGAAATCCCGTCAGTATAAGTGAAGGGAGGAAAAATTATTGGATGATAAAACGATAATCAGACATTACTGGGACAGAAACGAGATCGCTCTTAAGGAAACGGATGAAAAATACGGACCGTTCTGTACTTCCATTGCAATGAATATTCTGAATGACAGGGAAGACTCAAAGGAATGTGTGAACGATACATATCTGAAAACATGGAATGCAATACCTCCGGCACGCCCTGCGGTTTTTCCGGCGTTTATCGGAAGGATAACGAGAAATCTTGCTTTTGACAGATATAACATGCGGAAAACGGCTAAACGAGGCGGCGGAGAGATGAACGTAGTTCTTGAGGAAATGGAGGAACTTCTGCCGGACAGAACAGCAGATCCGGAAAGTGATGAGAAAGAACTGGCGGAAGCCCTGAACGAATTTCTGGCCTCGCTGCCGGATAAAAACAGGAATATTTTTGTGCTGAGATACTGGCATGCGGAGAGTGTCACAAATATTGCAAAGATCTTTGATATGACGGAAAACAGCGTTTCAGCACTTCTGAGCCGCCTGCGTCATAAACTTCATAAATATCTGACGGAAAGGGGATTCGAGCCATGACCAGAGAAGATATGTTCAGAGTATTCGGAAATATCGATGACAGTTTAATTGTTTCTGCTGAGATAAAAAGAAGCGGAAAAGCGTTCGGATTATCTGAAA
Source organism: Ruminococcus sp. HUN007 (assembly GCF_000712055.1). Lineage (NCBI taxonomy): Bacteria > Bacillati > Bacillota > Clostridia > Eubacteriales > Oscillospiraceae > Ruminococcus > Ruminococcus sp. HUN007. The sequence goes on from NZ_JOOA01000002.1 coordinate 2,191,455, forward strand.
CGGATAAAGGTACGGCAGAATCAAATCTGTCAGCTATAATACCACCGCAGAGTTCAGCAATGGAGAGCACTTCTGATAAAAAAGATCCAGTCGTTTCAGGTTCCGGAACAGAAAGGACGATAGTTATGGATGTTGTCAGAAAGAAAAGCAGGAAAATAAAGATCGTAGTCGTTGCTGCCCTGATCGCTGTTACGGCTGCTGCAGCGGCGGTATATCTCGGAACAAAGAAAGATAAGAATGAGAATAAAGAGAAGATAATAACCAATTATTTTAAGGAAGATGATAATTTTAAGTTATCTCTGAAAAATGCTTATCCGGAAACCTTTACAGTAAATGAAAACGGTTTTTATTTCGGCGGATATATGATGTTCGACGGTGAAGTGAATTATTTCTTAAAATTATACGACGCTTCGGAAAATAAGAAATATGAAGCAGATCTTTCCGGATATGACGGAGAATATTTTACTCCTCTTGGTGTTACAGATGACGACATATGGGTGTATGGAACAGACAGTTCCGGGGAACATGATCTTCTGAGAATAAGCCGTGATGAAATGAAAATATCCGGCAGAATCCATTTTTCTGAAAAAGAATGGATCTATCAGATAGGTGAAGATGATGAGGGAAACTTTATTGCAGAAAAATATATACTCGAAGGGACAGAAATTACTGACTGGACTGTAAGAAAGTATAATAATGAACTTCAGTCTGTATCGGAAAAATCAGTTGTTGATAAAGAAATACTTAGTGAAGAAAACACTCTTTTCAGAGGATATACGAGCTGTGATGACGGAAGGTATTTCACTGTCTACAGTAACGGATCAGATGAGTACACTTTGTATGCATATTCTCCGGACGGAGAACTTCTGTATTCAAAAGAAAATATTGAATCTGATATGGAAGGAAACTTCAGCGGAATAATGACTGACAGAAACGGAGAACCAGTAATATATTCTGATCCGAAGTCTTCTAAAGTTCAGTTTGAAAAAAACACAGTCCGGTAGTTTATATCTGTTTGATAAACTTGATCCGGATACAGGTAATGTTACCGGAAGATACGAAACAGCTATCAACAATTATATGCTGTCGGGATGGGCGAATATTTCAAGAGGTAAGGCGCCTGATGGTTTTGATTTTACATATTTTGATCAGAATTGTTTGTACGGTTGCAGTATCGAGGATGAAAAAACGAAACTGATAGTTGATTTTACCAAAATCGAAAAGGAGGGAAACGTTCCTTCTTCTGTTGCAATATCAGGTGATCTGATATTGTATTCCGGACAGAATACAAATGAAATCGAAGCAGGAATGTACATTTGCAGAACTGATCTTTCCGGAAATATTACTGCAAAGAAAAAAACAGATGATTTCGGATGCGGACCAGATGCTACTATAAGAAAAATAAGAAGTCTTGATAACGGTGATCTATGGATACTATGCAGTCTTTATGATGAAGACAGTAATGGTGAAACTTTTTTCATGGTAAACACCGATCCGGAATTTAATGTTAAGGCGACTGTGAATATTGAGAAGAAGAATGATCATTGTTACTATCAGGATTTTATTGCAGATAGTACCGGCAGAATTGCAATAATGGATAACGGGAATAATGAACTGCTATTCTGTAATAGTGACGGAACAACAAGAAAATCCGGTATTACGGCATCATCATTGTTTTTCTTTACGAGTGGTGATACATGCTGTTTCTGTGAAGGCATCAATAAAAAATCGGGGACTGAGATCAGCAGTATCGACTTCGATTCGGACAGTATTACAGTAATCGGAAATGTTGATTATAATATATCAGATATAGTTGAGTCTGACGGAAAATATGATGTATGCTTTGTAGTCAGTGATGGTATTTACGGATATAACTTAAAAGATAACAAAAGCGAAGAACTGATTAATTGGCTTGATTCGGATTTTGACTATGTACCGTATGAAAATGCAGTTCTGGATGAAAATACTATAATAGTCGGATCACATGATTTTGGTGATAACAGCAATTACAGTTATGGTATGGGGGTCAGACTCCTCAGAAGAGTTGATGAGGAAACTCTGAAAAAAATACAGGAACGACGGGTTATCAGTATAGCAGTTAGTTCATTAAGTTTTGGAATTAAAGAACTGGTAACGGAATTCAATAAAAACAATGAAGAATATCGGATCCATTTGGACGATTACGGTAAGTATATTCAGTATGATTCGTATTTTTCTGAATCAGGTATTTCAGCACTTGAACATGAGGTGATCATAGGAAACGTTCCTGATATGGTTTATTTCAATGCTGATTTTGATTACACGAGATATGTCGGATTTGATGCGTTTACAGATATTAACACGTTGCTTTCCGAAGCGGATCTTAACAGAGATGATTATTTTGAAAATGTACTTGATTCTATGAAGGTAAATGGCAGACAGTATGCTTTGCCGCTTACGTTCGCTCTTAATGGACTTGCCGGTAACAAAGAAATAATCGGTGATATCGGTGACATAAAACTCAGTGAACTTGCAGAATTACAGAGTGAAAGACCGTTGTTTTACGGTGAACCGTACAGACGGATTATTGATTCACTCATTTGTAAAAATATTTTTGAATTTGTTGATACAGAAAACTATTCTTGTGATTTCGACAATCAGAATTTTAAAAATGTACTCGAAATAATAAAAGAGTGCGGAGTTACTGAGGAAGAATATTTTAATATGGACCATGAACCACAGGAAGACGGCAGACGTTCAGATTATGAAACGAGAATAAATAAAGGAAAATGTATGTTTGAACCATTTGATTTAGCCTCGTTCAGTTCCTATGCGTCTGAAAGACAACGATATGCTCTGAAAGAAATGACATTTACCGGACTTCCTTCAGGAAGAAAAAGCGGACCTGTTATTCAACCCGTGTGTTCTCTGGCTGTATTTGACACTTCTGATAAAAAAGACGGAGTGGCTGATTTTCTGAAATTTATGCTGTCAGATGATGCGCAGATCAAAATGAACAGTTCTGATGATCTGATGTTCTTTATGTATTCACTTCCGATAAAGAGATCAGTCTACGAGCAACTCTGGGAACGTGATGTCAGAGATAAAAACACCACTTCAACTGACTGCTACGGAAAAAATTATAAAGTTAAAAGTCCTGATATCCATGTCCGTGAACTTTTTGATGATATGATCGCATCAGCCACAGTAACTTCACTTTCAGACAGCAATATAAGAAAGATCATTTATGAACAGGTGGAACTTTATCTTGAAGGAGGTCAGACGACCGAAGAAACGGCAGCAAATATTCAGAAGAAAGTAACAATGTATTTAAAAGAAATAAAGTGATATGAATAAGAGAACACCCTTACCCGTGCAGATGCGGATAAGGGTGTTCTTTTTGAAAATGTACGCCTTCGGCGTGCTATGGAAAACGGCCGCCCTGGCGGGACGGCCGTTAAAATAAATCTGGTTTGAACAGCTGAATTTAATAATGAAGTTTTTAACTTCCCTGCATTGCAGCAATCTGAGCTTTGAGGCGAGATATTTCAGCAGCCTGAGCGAAATTGAGATCTTTTTCCCTTTCGAGTGCCTTGTCTTTTATTTCAAGAGCCTTGTCTTTCACTTCAAGAGCCCTGTCTTTCACTTCAAGAGCTCTGTCTCTTTTTTCAAGTTCTTTAGTATATTTAATACGTAACTCTTCATTTGATTCATCAATAAGTCTCTGAACTTTTTCACACATAGAAACTCCACCTTTCTCATTGCTTTTATAAAACCGTACTTTATCAGACAGCGGACCGAAATCATCGCGGGATGCATCACTGTTTTTGAAATACTGAAGAAGCTTTGTGATGTCGCGGTCGGTCGTTATTTTTGTATTCAGATAGATCTCATGTACTCCGTTCGGAACGGTGTTGTCACGACCTTTTAGTTTTCGTTCGACTTCGTAATAATTGTCACCAAGATCAAACGGATCAAAAGCCGATATGAAGATGAAATACGCTTCCGGAAGTGAGTCATAATCACATCCTTTTCCGAGCAGGACAGAATCAAGATTAGCTTGATAGGATCTGATACGTTTAGGATGATTGCCTTCGTTTGATTTCTGAACTTCGATATTGTATACCCGCCCTGAATCATCTTCAGCAAGGATATCAAGTATTACTGAATGAGATATAAGGTTGCGGATATGGTACTGAACTTTGCACGCCTTAACGGTAAGTGTATCAATGCCGGTTATTTCTCTGAGAACATAAGTGCACACTTCCGTATCTTCCATGACGGCAGCGAAGAATGTGTCGTCCATTAGATTCAAACTCTTTACAAGTGCTTTTCTGGCTTCGATGGAACTGATGAACTCCCTGTAGCCGATGCGCCGCCTGTATCTTTTGTTTTTACTTGCTTTTCTGTTTATACCTTTGATTTTTTTCATGGTATCTCCTTTAATTATACCATGACCCGGGTCGATGGGCAATATTATTTTTTAGATATAATGGATAAATTTATCATCGCTATTATAATACCATAAACAGGATTACTTGTCAACCATTTTTGAGGGATAAAATAAAATAATTAGCATTTTACCATTTCGAGATATAAACCTTTATCTGTGAATGATGCGGATAAGGGTGTTCTGTTTGAAAATGAACGCCTTCGGCGTGCTATAGAAAACGGCCACCCTGGTGACCCGTTCGAATCGAATTTTTATCTTTGAAATAAAAACACTGCCAGAATGCCGAGAAGCAGCAGGGCAGCGGAGAGTATTATGATCAGTGTCCTGTTGTCGGAACTGCTCCGGGGATCATTTCTGTCTGCTCCGACAATTTTGTTGTATGCTTCGTCACGGTCGCTTTCGGATTTAAGTGGTTTTTTCTCATCGTTATGAGCGTTTGATTCTTCTTCGCCCAGCATGTGTCCGCATCGTTCACAGAAGAAGAAATCGTTATATGGTGCGCCGCATTTTTCACAGTGTATGATCATAGCTATACATCTCCTTTGTAAGAGTGTTTTACTGATAAGGCTGTTCCAGCATTTTTCTTAATTCGGTCTCAAAGATCCTGTTCTGATCAGGATCACGTTTCGGTATGTGCGGGATACGATGGCGCGTCATGCGGCTTTTTTTATTTACCGCACGTATTTCGAGAAGTCCGCCGATGTTTTCTTCAGTGTAAAGCCTGCCGTCCTGGTTTATGACGAAAGCCCCTTTTGCAAGGCACATGGCAGCAAGGCCGTAGTCCTGGGTAATTACTATATCGCCCTTCTTAAGAAGATTTACAATTCTGAAGTCGGCACTGTCCGCACCTTTTTCCACGGTTATCACCTTTGCTTCCGGAATATCGAAAACATGTGAAGTATCGCAGACTATTGTGCACGGAATGTTTTTCTCTTTCGCTATGCTGACGGTCAGTCTGGTTACCGGACATCCGTCGGCGTCAATTACTATCTTCCTCATATAATTGAATATTCAAGGTTTTCCCATTTGAGACGGCTGCCGGTGTCGGTCCCGAACGGAAGAAGTGCCATAGCGATGAGCATTGTGTCATCAGTCTCGATGTCCGTTCTTTTCAGTGTGGCATAGTCGCCGTCGATTTTGATCACTTCATAATAGTATGGTCCCATGATTTTACCTCCGTAAGTATTTCTGGCTTTTATTGTATCACAGCCACCCTGCACTGTCAATGCCGGAATGTTCCACGTGGAACAATTCAGCGGGGACACTTTGCAGTAAAATGAACGCCTTCGGCGTGCTATGGAAAGCAAGATGAATTGAAGACAGAATGAGGTGGATTTTTTATCTGAAATATAGTATAATTTATTTGACACTAAACGAAAAACATGAGGTGATATCATGCTTAAAATAATATTTGGCGATGCTCAGAATTCTGTTTACCATCCGCCGACGTATTTTGACAACACCTATGAAGATGAATGGATAACAGATCCGCTTTCTGTTGAAATGATAAAGGATATCGATAAATCTGATGTTATCAGTCCGAGAGCTATTGACAGTCCGGTACTCGGTTCGATTTCAGTAAAGGAACTTTCCGGTGGTGTCAAAACGCTTATGCTGATGCAGTTCGATGATTCCGGAAAGATATTCAATGCTTCAGCTTGCGGAGATAACTGTGCCAAATGGATAGTTGAGATAAGCAGAAAAAAAGATCTGACAATTAATCTTCATCACATAATGGATTTCAGTGACTGTGATGATTTCAGTGCATACATCGTCAATACAGGAAAAACTGTGAACAGTAACAAAGAATATATTGATGAAGCTTTCAGAATAGAGGAAAGATGACCTATGAAAGGCAAGCACCATATTATCGTTCAGAACAAGCGAGTAAAATTCGAATTTGATATAAAGAGGAATATCACAATAGTACGCGGTGACAGTGGGACAGGAAAAACGACTCTGGTATCCATGGTAGATACATATGACAGACTGGGCACAGATTCAGGTATTGATATTTCATGTGACAAAAGATGTCTTACGCTGAACAACTCGAACTGGGAAGCTGTTCTTGATGGCGTAAAGGACAGCATTATTTTCATCGATGAAGAAAACACGATGATCAAGACTGATGCTTTTGCTAAAAAGATTCGCAGTACAGACAATTACTATGTGATCGTTACAAGAGAAAGCCTGCCGAATCTTCCGTATTCCGTACAGGAGATCTACGGTATTCATAAATCCGGTAAGTATGCCGATATGAGGCAGACATATAATTCGTTTTACAGACTTTATACCTCTGACGATATGATAAGTGAAGAGCCTGCTGAACTTATAGTAGTGGAAGATTCAAATTCCGGTTATGAGTTTTTCAAAGCTGTAACTAATGAAAAAAGTGAGTGTATCAGTGCAGGAGGCAAAACGAATATACGACGCAGTATTACAGATAACGAGGGAAAAAATATACTTGTTATTGCTGATGGTGCAGCATTTGGATCTGAGATGAATGAGATTTTCAAGTATATTCAGAACCATCCGGAAGTAAGTCTTTATCTGCCTGAATCTTTTGAATGGCTCATTTTGAAATCCGGACTTATAGATGGAAAGAGAGTAGCTGATATTTTACAGCATACCGAAGACTTTGCTGAGAGTTCAGAATATTTTAGCTGGGAACGTTTTTTCACAAAGCTGTTAGTTTCAGAAACAAAGGATTCGTATCTTCAGTATACCAAATCAAAGCTGAATGAATGCTATCTGAATTCAAATGAAAAGGAAGCAATTCTTTCGGCAGCAGAGGTAATCAGAAAGTATCTGTAATATAGATTCCGTCAGGATGAAAAGGATAAACCGTGCTTCAGCACGGTTTCATTAATAGCAATTCAGAATTCGGAGAATTCTGAATTACCGATTTTATGAGAGCGATAGATAGCGTAATTGTGATTACATAAATCTATAAAATATTGAACGAATAATTGTAAAAAACTTATCTGAAAGTCAATCAGCATATCTTACGTATTTATTACTGATCGGAGATATGCTGATTTTATTTTGCTTTATAACAGAACATGGTTCTTCATCATCAAAGTTTTATTGATTTCAGATAGACGGATAATAATTCTAGTGCCGTTTCTCTTTCATGTATTGAGCAATTTGAAAGTTGATCAAAGAGTTCGTTTTGTTTTACAGTAATATTAGGGAAACACTGATTAAATCGGAAATCCGGCTTTACCGGATTTGCGAAGGCGGGATTTGCGGGGCTTCTCCCCGGACCCCACGCTGATTTATGAATAAATCAGCCTTTCCTTAGGTATATCTTCGGTTAAAACAGCATCTGGAGTAATTTTAAGCGCAGAACATATTTTTAAAATAGTTTCAATTCGCATATTAACGGTTCCACGTTCAATATCTGCATATGTTCTATCTGAAAGATTTGCTGCTTCAGCAACTTCACTTTGAGTTAAACCAGCTTTCTTCCTGATGTTATATAATTTGCACCCAATAGTTTTAAAATCAAAAATAAGCATTATTCTTCCTCCTGACAAGCATATATATGAATGATACTTCCTATTTTGCTTGACGAACAGGAACTATTGTGGTATAATCATAGGTAGAAAAGTTCCTAAATTATTCGATTATTTAGGAGAGAATTCGGTACAAAGGCACAATTTGATTGATGTAAGGGAAGATTATTGACTGTGGGGTAAGTCAATTTATAATTTTTTGCCACAGTTATTGTATTATAAAACTGTGGTATTTTTTATAAGGGGGATTAAATTATGAAAAAAATAGCGGTTTTATTTTTGACATTTTTACTTTGTACTATGTGTTGCGCTTGTAATAACGATAATAGTACAAAACAATCGGAAACAAGTATAAGTGATTCTGAAAATAATGAATATGTAAACTTAACTGTTTCTAATGAGGATTGTGTAGGTAAGGATTATGAGAGAATTAAAAGTGATTTAGTGAAACTGGGGTTAAATAACATAGAGTGTATTGCTGTATCAGAATTGGATCTGATAGATAAAAATCGAGTTAATGAAGTAGAAAAGATAACACTAAACGGAATGGAATCGTTTAGTAATGGAGAGCAGGTAAAAAGAGATTCTGAGGTTATAATATATTATTATGATTTAAAAAATATTATATATCCATATGCATCAGATGAATTTGAGCATGTGACACCAGAAGAAGTAAAAGATAAGCTTAAAGAGATTGGCTTTGAAAACATTGAAATAAAAGAAATATCTGATTTGAATCCGGATGAATTTAAAGATGAATACTATAATCAGGTTGTATTGCAGGATAATACAGTTATAAATAAAGGTGATTCGATAAAAATAGATAGTAAAATAACGATAAACAGTCATTCTACATACTTACTTTATAATGTGAATTTTGATATTGAGTTTATTGCAAATTGGTTTTTTGACAAATATAACGTTAATGTCATAATTGATGATGAAGAATATTGTACGTTAAATCATGGACAGAATGCAAATTGGACATTAAAGTTTCAAGAAGGAAAGCATAAACTTGTATTCAAGAGTTCTTCAGATGAATCAATTAATAACACTCTTTCGATAGATGTAGATGCGGATATAGATATAGGATATAAATTGTCTTGCCATACAGATAGTATAGAATTAACTGAAAAATATTTTGATCGTAAAGAAGAATTAGAACCTAATCAGGTTAAAATAAAAAATACAAACAGTAGTTTTTATGACAAAAACTATAAAGACGTAATTGCAACTTTAAAAGATGCTGGTTTTACGAATATTAAAGAAAATCCGTTATATGATATTATATGGGGAATAACGGCAGAAGGCAGTGTGGAAACAGTTTCTATTAATAATAAAACAGATTATAAGTATGGAGCTGTATTTGATAAGTCCAGTGAAGTTGTAGTTACGTATCATTTAAAACAAGAAAATGATCCGAATAAAAAGCAAGATACGAGTACTTCATCAAATACTAATAATAATGATGATAATGTTATAAAAGAAACTTCTTATGAGATGGCTAAAAGAGCGGTTATAGTAGCTATGACTAATTGTCAGGCAACAGATGTTTTTGAAAGCGATGGCTATACTTATGATGTTTCTAAATTCCATAGTTATGACGATCTAAGTAGCTTTTATTTAGAATTAGTCAGTGAAGGTAACTGGAATACACAATCGGAAAGTTCATGGCAGGTTAAAGATATGAAATTGTGTATTTCAGGCAGTGATACTTATATTAAAGTTTCAGCTAATGTGAGCCTGAACGAAGATGTATATACTGTTGATGATGTTGATCAATTTATAGGAAATAAAAATTATATTGATTCAAATGATGATGCCAGAATTAATAAAGAACATTTTAGCGTTTCTGATAATAATCCGTTTTTAAATGTACCGCTTGAATTAATGTCAAATAATAGAGGAAAAGTTCAGGATAATAATGGTGATTCATCACCGGAAGATGACCACACAAAGTGGATAGAAAATCAGATGGATTTATGGGATGGCAGTCATAAAGAATTAGCTAAATTGGTAAAAGAAAAACTTAGCGGAGGCAAATCATTTAGATTTGAAAAATTTGAATTCATTGATGTTGATAATGAAGAAAAAGCTGAAGTCGTAGATAATGTTTTGACCAAAGTTGATTCGGAATACAAATCAGAAATTGGAGATCTTTATGTTATTCAGAAGTTTACAGTAAAGGTTAATAATAAGACTGTAAGTATGACAGCGTACGGATGGGTAAAGAAATCCGATAATTCAACAACCTTGCTTTTCTTAGAATAAGCAACTTATATTTTTAAGATTTTGAAATAGGAAGGTTCAAATTTATATGACTATAGAATGAGGGGATGACATGAGGGCGTTAATATGTGAAAAGTGTGGTGCCAACTTATCCATTAATGACGATAATAGAGATTTTGCGTTTTGTCAGTATTGTGGTACAAAGATAATGCTTGATGATTACAGAAGTTCACATACACAAAGAATAATCGATGAAGCTAGAGTTATTGAAGCAGTAACAGAAAGACAAATTCGATTAAGAGAGATGGAGCTTCAAGAACGAGAACAAAATCAGAGGGAACAGGTTCAGGCAGAAGAATTAAAGCGTCAAAAAAAGATCGAGAGAAAAATCAAAAATTGGAGACGTTTTAATAAAATTTTGATAATTATATGGATTATTGTTTCACTGATATTATTGATTACTGCATTATATGTTGGTATACCGGTGATTTTGGTGGGTGGATATATTACACTTATAAGAATTCCTCACTTTATAGATAACAAAAGAATGATTATGGAGACCGGTGGTATTAGAATTCCTACTTCACTATTTCCGTGCGAAGACAGAAACTTTAATGAGGTTTTGTTAACTTTAGAAGGTTTGGGCTTCACTAATGTTAGTTGTGTAAATCTCCATGATGTAATGATTGGAATAATAAAGAGACAAGGTTCAGTAGAAAAAATTACGGTAAATGGTATAGAAGTTCAGTTCGGCGGCAGAATGTATCCGAAAAACGCAGCAATAGTAATCACATATCATGGAAGATGAAATAACAAGTAATAGATTATTTAGTTGTTTTGACTTTTAAGTGTAAAAAAATGATAAACCGTGCTTTAGCGCGGTTTCATTAATAGCAATTCAGAATTCGAAGAATTCTGAATTACCTTTTTTAAAGAGTGAGCCACAACGCGGTTCGCTCTTTTATTTATCACAGGGTGGATTTTGTGTTTGAAATATAGTATAATTTATTTATTCACAAACGAAAAAACATGAGGTGATATCATGCTGAAAATATATTTTGGAGAAACGGAAGGCGAAATTTATAATCCTCGGCTGTATTTCGCAAATCAATACGAGGATGAATGGATAACTTCTGATCTTTCAAAAGAAATGATAAAGGATGTTGACAGGTCTGAAGTCGTATCAGCTCATGTAATTGAAAGTCCTGTTCTTGGTGCTATTACTCCGCTTCACCTTTCAGATGGAGTGAAAACCCTTATTTTAATGGCTCACGATAACACTGGTTGGTTTTTCAACGCAACTGCAGGCGGTGACAACTGTGCGAAGTGGATACTTAAGATTGCGGAAGAAAAAGATCTTACCATAACGCTTCATAATATTATGAGTTTTCAGGATCTCGATATTAAGGCTGAGATACTGAACGACGGAAGATTTGTTAATAATTATACTGAGTACCTTGATGCTGCAGTTGATTTTTTTAAATGTAAGTAACGGAAGGAGAAATAAAATTTGCAGGGAAATATACTGAAATCAAAGTTTACGTGGATAATAACTACTGCAGTTATTCTTGGAGTAGCCTTAATACTGCTTTTACGTTCATTTAATTCGATCAAACTGAAGACGACAGATGATGTGCGGGCGTTTCTTGTCAGTTCAGGTTATTGTGAAAGTTCGGAAGTGCAGCAGGGAAATGGTGCTGGTATGCATACACTTGCCGGATCTTCAAAAAATAATTCGAATATAGATATGATCGTATTTTATCGCTATGATAAAGGTGAGAAATCAGCGAAAGATACTTTTGAGCTGTGTTATGATTCATTTCATGATCCGTCTATAATCACTTCGGAAAAACACGGTGCGAACTACACTATAAGTGAAGTTGACCGTGCGGATAAGAATTATATGCTGATAGTAAAAGCTGATAATACAATGATTTCAGTATCAGGACCGAGACAGGGTAAGGAAGATGTTAAGAAACTTGTTTCGGAGCTTGGATATTATAAGGAGTAAAATAATCAAACCGAGGAATGTTCCACGTGGAACATTCCTTTTTTCATCCTTAAGAAAAACTTAAGGATTATCACCGAGGGAATTTAAGAATCGTATTTTATAATATAATCATAGAGAAAAAAGCGCGCATGAAAACGCTGATTTATGAATAAATCAGCGTGGGGCACGGGGCGAAGCCCCGCAACCCCCTCACTCAGGCAATCCGGCGAAGCCGGATTGCCTGCTTAACAAAGAACAAAGGAAAGAACAGCAAAGGGGATGAAATGATGAAAACGGAGTTTGAATTTATCTGGTGTTTGTGTTACAATAAACTGGAAAGGTCCGAAAGATTACTGGAATAGCAAAGGAGATTTTCATGGACACATTAGAAGGATCAACTATACTTGTGGTCGACGATGACCACGACATAGTAAACGCAATATCCAGATTACTGGAGATGGAAGGATTTAAGACAGTAAAGGCATATGACGGGTTTGAAGCCCTTGACTGTCTGATGCAGAACGAGATACAGCTTATACTTATAGATATAATGATGCCGAAACTTGACGGACTGTCAGCTATGATGAGGATAAGAGAAAAAAAGAACATACCTATCATAGTGCTTTCGGCAAAATCAGAAGACAGTGACAAGATACTCGGACTTTCCATGGGAGCCGATGATTACATAACCAAACCTTACAATCCTATGGAACTTACCGCGAGAGTACGTTCAAACCTGAGAAGATACCTGATGCTCGGTTCGGCAGGAACAGCACAGACTCAGGACAGTAACGTGCTGAAAAACGGCGGACTTTCACTTGACAGAAACGCGAGACAGTTTTACGCTGACGGGGAGCCTGTAAAACTGACCGCAACGGAATACAAAATAGCTGAACTTCTGATGGAAAACGCAGGACGGGTGTTCTCAGCGGAAGAGATATATTCAAAAGTGTGGAACGAAACATCATACTCAGTCGAAAATACTGTAATGGTGCATATAAGGCATATAAGAGAAAAGATAGAAATAGATCCGGGCAACCCGAGATATCTTAAGGTGGTCTGGGGAATAGGTTATAAAATAGAAAAAATTCCTGGAGGGTAGGAAATGAACTTCTTAAAAAAGAAGATAACAAGGGAAATAGCTGTCATAGCAGCGATGGTGCTGGCATTTTTGTCGGCATATAACGCAGTTGACGGGTTGTTCAACTATATGAAATATGAAGACATGAAGGAAAGCTCAGGCTACGGATACGGTGTTTCGGACCGTTATGCTGATACGGCCGATCTTTCCGGAAAGCTGTGGCTAATACTTCATATGTATGAAGCAAATATCGACGCGAACGGAGAAATAAAGGGAAATGAATATTTTAAGTCGTCTCTGCAGTCGGAAATGTACAATGCAGGAATAGTAGACAGAAACGGTAAGCTTGTCGCACCTGAATCGGAAAATTACAGATATGTGATGAAGTCGGGCGGAAAGACTGTTGCGGCGAACGGCGGGGAAACAGCTGATGTAAACAGTAAATATATGTACGAGATGACCCTTGAACGCGACGGCGAAAACCATTCGTACAATGAATACGCCACATCGCTGATCCCGGGCCTCAGTTTTACGGACTGCCGTGGTTATACCAATACGAAGGGCATGTATTACTACTACAGCAACGGCAGGGGATATGCAGTGTATGACTATGACACATCAGGGCTTAAGTACTACTACGATGACCTTGGTGCGAGAATCTACATAAACCGTGACGGCACTGTCCCTATACCGCAGATGTACAATGACAGTGATTATCCGAGCTTTGATGCTGACGAACCGATCGACATGCAGAATACGGAGCTGAAAAATTCGGGTATTGCGAGTGTAAAGATCTATCCGGTCCAGAAACTTGTGGATGAGTACGAGGAATATCTTGTTGAATCGGAAAAGTGTGAAGCGGAATGGTTCCGGAAGCTGATGACATCATTTGCAGTTCTTGCACTGTCGGGCATGCTTGGTATTTACATAATCGCATCAGGCGGATATGATGAAAAAACCGGAAAGTTCGTGATGAGAACAAGGGATACTATTTACGGTGAGCTGTTTCTAATCACGGGATTCGTTATACCGTTCATGTTTGTGGTCATGGCACCGGGATTTGCATATGAATCTGTCAGCAGTTTTGACCATTACGGGATGAACAATATTTTAGTAAAGAGTGTTGCAAGTATCGGACTTACGGCTCTTTTTATGGTAGCAGTTGCTTCTGTTGATACGGTTGTCAACAGGTTTAAATGCAGAAAAGTGACCGATACGTTTCTTGTGACCGGTATGATCAAAAAGATGTGGGCGAAGGCAAAGAATGTTATGGGCAGCGTCTGGATGTCAAGAAACGAAGCTTTCACAATACGCTTTTTTATAAGAGTTGCAGAAGCAGTTGCAGCCGGTATCGTAGCAGTGGCCGCAGCTCTGCTCACGAATATTTTTCTGATAATACCTGTGGCAGCGATCCTGATACTCATATTCTATATTTACGAGAGCATGAAGGACTTAAAGGAGCTCAATGATCTGAGCCGGCAGATAACCGGCATAAGTTCGGGTGACTACACACCGAAGATCACATCAAAAACGTCAGTCACATACGGTATGGCGACACGATTAAACTGCATTTCAGACGGTATACAGACTGCAGTCGAGGAACAGATACGTTCGGAGCGAATGAAGATAGAGCTTGTTACCAACGTTTCGCACGACCTGAAAACACCGCTGACCTCAATAATCAGCTATGTTGATCTGCTGTCAAGGGAGGAACTTCCGCCGGCTGCCATGGATTATGTTGCAGTGCTTGAGCAGAAGACGGACAGATTACGCACCATAGTTTCCGATGTGTTTGACCTTGCCAAGGCGACAAGCAGTACAGACGTGAACATAGAACGTCTCGATGCAGTTATACTCATGAACCAGGTGCTGGCTGACATGAGCGACAAACAGGAACGCTACGGACGCGAGATAAAGACTGAAATAAAAGCAGATTCAGCATTTATCGATGCTGAAGGAAAGAAAATGTACCGTGTGCTCCAGAACATTCTTGACAATGCGCTGAAGTATTCCATGAACGGCACGAGAGTGTTTGCAAAGCTTGAAAAGGCAAACGGAAGTGTTAGGATCACGGTGAAAAACACTTCTTCCTACGAAATGAATTTTTCACCGGAAGAGATCACCGAACGATTCGCAAGAGGTGACAAGGCGAGAACTACTGAGGGAAGCGGCCTTGGACTTTCAATAGCCAAGAGCTTCACGGAAGCCTGCGGAGGCCGTTTTGATATAAAGATCGACGGAGATCTTTTCATCGCTGAAGTCGAATTCCCGGAGGTACAGACCGAACCGGAAGTTTCCTCAGAAAAGATCGCTGTTCCGCAGATGGTATGATATATTCAGAGAAAGTGACCTCAATTACCTCATTTAAAAACTACAGAGCAAAAAAATCTGTCCCGATGGTAGTGTCGGGACAGATTTTTTTGTTTATGGAAATGCTGATTTGTGTATAAATCAGCGTGGGATACGGGGCGTAGCCCCGCATCCCCGCCCGTAAATACGGCTTCGCCGCATTTACGATCTGATCAGTGGTTACAGATAAAAATCAAAACCGTCATTTTAACCGTTTGAGACTCCACATGGTTTTCAACTCTGTTGAAAACTCGGTTGAAAGTGTGGAAAAGGATGTTTGAAACTGTTTTTTGAAGTGCAGTTTTCATATAATTTTATAAGTTTTCGGTATGAAAACTATTAAAACATCAGTTAAACAGTTAACAAACTGTTGAAAACTATATTGAAAGTCTGAGAAGTTCAACAGCGTTTTTGTGGAAAATCAGTTCCTTTTCTTCGTCGGAAAGAGGAAGATCGTTTATCATTTTTATCTCGTTCTGCGGAGTATCCCAAGGACAGTCGCTGCCGAAAAGAATGCGGTCTGCTCCGTGCGCCTTTATTATTCTGTAAAGCTGTTCACCGGAGATTTCCTTTGCTATAACAGAAACATCGAAGTAGAGTTTTCCGGGTTTGCCCGCAAGATATTTTTCAACGTCATCCCACAGCCTCATTCCGCCGCCGTGGGCGAGGATCATTGTAAGTTCCGGAACTTTATCAAAGACTTCTGCAGCCGCTTCAGGTGTGCAGTGAGTAACATCTGGTGAAATAGGATCGTATCCTGCGTGGAAGACCACCGGAAGACCGAGCTCAGCACATTTTCTGTATATCGGGTACATGAAGTCATCGTTTACGAAAAAATCCTGATAGTCCGGGTGGAATTTGACACCGTAGAGACCGAGTGACTTTATCCTTTCAAGTTCCTCGGACCAGTCCTCCGCCATCGGATGGATGCTTCCGAAAGGACAGAAGAAGTCGTCCTTTATCTCGTGTGCCCAGTTGTTTATAATGGTCTGCTGTGTAGGTTTTGTAGCTATCGGCAGGATAACCGCCTTGTCAATGCCCTGTTCTGTAAGGACTTTTCTAAGATCTGCCACTGTTCCGTTGGTAAGCGGTTTGTAACCGCAGTCAGTGGCATTTTCAGTAAGTGCAGCTATTGCCCGTTCTGCGATCTTGTCAGCAAATGCATGGGTGTGAAAATCTATGTACATAAAATCATTCCTTTCCAACAAATATTATATCAAAAATAAATTTAAAAATCTATTGCATTTTTTTTTAACCTCTGATAGAATAATATTAGAAGAACGTCAGAGGGATGTTCTTAATTTCAATGGAGGTAACTGAATATGGCATACAAAATTTCTGACGAATGTATTTCATGCGGCGCTTGTGAAGCAGAATGTCCTGTTTCAGCAATCACAGCTGGCGATGACAAGTACGTTATCGATGCTGACGCTTGTGTTGAATGCGGTGCTTGTGCAGGTGTCTGTCCTGTAGGCGCTCCAAACGCTGAATAATATTTAAAAGAAACA
Source organism: Ruminococcus sp. HUN007 (assembly GCF_000712055.1). Classification (NCBI taxonomy): domain Bacteria; kingdom Bacillati; phylum Bacillota; class Clostridia; order Eubacteriales; family Oscillospiraceae; genus Ruminococcus; species Ruminococcus sp. HUN007. Next base: position 2,208,562 of record NZ_JOOA01000002.1, read on the forward strand.
TATTATTTCAAATTAAAGACCGTAAGTGATGAAAATCGCAGAAGGTCTTTAATTTTTTGCTCAAATACTATTGAATACAAATCAAAAAAATGATACAATTATAATGCACGACTGCAATGCCGGAAAAAATCGTGTACCATATGAATTACGGAGGTAATACAATGAAAAATAGATTTTCAGCTCTTCTTGCTGCAGGCATACTTGCGGTGGCTTGCTTTACGGGCTGCGGCGAAAAATCAACTACAAGCGTTGTAAACAACGGAACACCTGCCCAGACAGAAGCTCCGCTTCCGCCGGGAAAAGAATATACTGCAAACAAGGGTGAGGATTACAGTTATGAAGACCTTGGCCTTAAGGTAAGCTTTGATGAACTTGCACTTACATCTGACGAACCTGATTCAAAGGGCAGATATTCATATGCAATGGTATTTACTGCTGTGAACAACGGTAATCAGACAGTTGACGTTCGTATGCTTGACGATTTTGAGATATCCATCGACGGCAGAAAATACGAGGATAATATATTCACTGCTGTGTCAGCGGCCAACGGTGCAAACGCATACAACGGCAATGAAAGATATGATGCGCAGCTTGAACCGGGACAGACAGTTTCAGGATTTATTCCGTTTGCAATAGATACAAAGGACTGGAAAGAGCTCACAGTAACATATTATCCGGACCGTACAAAGACAAACGACACTATTGTATATACAGTTGACAGTTCAGAACTCGTAAACAAATTCTGATATACACGGATCAGACCGGTCACGGTCTGCATGCAGGACCCATACAGCGACGGCATATGATACGGCCATCCGACAGAAAGGAAGTTTAAAATGGTAGTAATTGAAATGGAAAACGGAAAGAAAATCAAGATAGAACTTTATCCGGAGATTGCTCCGATCACAGTTGCAAACTTTGAAAAGCTTGTTAATCAGGGCTTCTACAACGGACTTATTTTCCACAGAGTAATTCCTGGTTTCATGATCCAGGGCGGCTGTCCTGAAGGTACAGGCATGGGCGGCCCGGGCTGGAACATCAAGGGTGAGTTCTCATCCAACGGTGTAAAGAACGACCTTAAGCATACAAGAGGCGTTATTTCAATGGCAAGATCAATGAGACCTGACTCAGCCGGTTCACAGTTCTTCATCATGCACGAAGACGCTCCTCATCTTGACGGTCAGTACGCTGCATTCGGCAAGGTAGTTGACGGTATTGAAGTGGTTGACGAGATCGCAGAAACTGAAACAGACTACGCTGACAAGCCGCTTACACCACAGGTAATGAAGTCAGTTACTATTGAGTGACCGGTTTTAAGCAGTTACTTTTCATAGTAAAAATTCCGCACGGCATAAAAACGGATATACAGACTGCGGATAAATTATAGTGAACGCAAAAAAGATTTTTACGTTCACTATAATTAATTTATTTATATTGCCTTGCAGATCCGCAAACTACGTTTGCTCCCTGCATATCGGCTAATAGTAAACGAAAAATGAATTTTTCGTTTACTATAAAATCAGATACAGTGAAAGCCGGACCTGCTCTGGCATTCACTTAAAACAAGCAAAGCCCGCCGGAGAATATCGCCCCGCCGGGCTTTGTATCGGTATGGCTTTTCTGCCTGCCGTGTCTGCTGTAAAGCGGACGGAACCAATATGAAGAAACTACCCGAATAACAAAGAATAGAAAGCTATGAAGATGAAAAAGAAAAAAAGAAGATCTCTTAAACTAAGAAATCTGCTGATCCTTCTTGCTCCGATAGCAATAGTGGTCCTGTTTGTTTTTGCCTTCAACAAGGAGAAAGTTCACACCTATAAGGCTGTTGTTACAAAACAGGGAGACTGCTCCAATCCGGGACTGAGGACTTTTACATGTGTCAGATGCGGTTACACCTGTACGGAACCTATTGTAAAGAATCACGATTACGATGAGACTCTGGTCATACCGGCTGATGCTAAAAAGTATATTTCATGCAGATGCAGGGTGTGCGGCAGCGAAAAGACGTTAAAGAACGTAGATGAGTCTGAAGGAATGAAAAATCCGTACAGTCTTATTTCAGCCAGCATAACCGGTATAGAGGAATCATATCAGTTTACCGGCAGTGGGATCACACCGGTACCGGTAATTACAGACATTAATAAAAACAAGCTTACGGAAAATGCTGATTATACCGTTACCTATGAGCACAACACCGAGGCCGGGATCGGTACGGTGAAAATTTCGGGAATGGGTATTTACAGAGATTCCTGCGAAGTGCAGTTCGCTATATCACAGGCACACTGGGATGAGGATGAAGGTCAGAAGTTCTATTACGAGGACGGAAAGGTGACCGGAGTCAAGGAAATCGACGGCGAGCAGTATTACTTTGACGAGGAAGGCGTAATGCAGACCGGATGGCAGCAGATAGATGACAGATACTACTGCTTTGACCGTCTGACCGGCGTACTTGCAAAGAATACGATGGTTGACGGTATAAAAGTTGATGCTGACGGTAAGGCAGAAGAATCTGACTATAATACCTACAAGATAGAAACTATGATGAAGGCTCATAAGATAGTTCTGGAACAGACTTCGCCGAAGGACAGCATGGAGGACAAGCGCCTTAAGCTGTTTAACTGGGAGATGAAGGAACACGGATATCACAGATGGAGAATACTCAAGAACATCTATCAGACATCTCCGGACTGGGAGATAACCTTTGCAAACGATATTTTTGACAACGGATCAGGATGCTGCGTATCGGATTCATGCGCGACGGCATTCCTCTTCCGTGAGCTCGGATACACCGACATTTATGTATGCCATGACACATCGCACTGCTGGTTTACAGTGGGTGGAAAACTTTTCGATCCGCTGTTTGCTGAAGGAAAGTCATTCTATGACAACTACGATGCGAATTTCACGGACTACAGGGAACATCCTGTCGGAAGGCGCCGTATAGACGGTGTCAGCACAGAAGACGAAGATCAGGAGGATTGACGCATGACATTTAGTTCACTTGCATTTTTATTTATATTTTTCCCTTTGACCTTCATTCTTTATGCACTCACAAAGAGCATTAAGGTAAGAAATATTATACTGGCTGCCGCGAGCATTGTGTTTTATGCTTTCGGTGAGCCTTCCGCAGTTGTACTGCTGCTTCTGTCAGTTGCATGCAATTACATTCTCGGAATACTTGTCACAAAAGGCGACGCAAAAACCAGAAAGATGTATGTGGTCACTGCAGCTGTTATAAACATCGGACTGCTTATCGGTTTCAAGTATCTCGGATTTTTCGGATCAGTTATCGGCGGACTAACGAACAGCGAACTGAATGTGCCGTACATCAGGCTTCCTATAGGCATTTCATTTTTCACGTTCCAGGGATTAAGCTATGTTATCGATGTTTACAGAAACAAAAAGCTTCTTCAGCGCAATCCTTTTTACGTGCTTCTGTACATATCATTCTTCCCTCAGCTCATTGCGGGACCTATAGTACGCTACGAAGATATCTCATATCAGCTTCGTCACCGTGAGTTCAGTTCGGACAGAGTGAGCCGCGGTATACTCCGCTTTATTTTCGGACTCGGAAAGAAAGTACTCGTTGCCAACCAGATGGGCCTCGTTGCAGACAAGGTTTTCTCGTGCAGTACAGACAGCCTTGGTACAGCTCCGGCATGGATCGGTGCTTTAAGCTACACACTTCAGATATTTTTTGACTTCTCCGGATACAGCGATATGGCCATCGGCCTCGGATGCATTTTCGGATTTGACTTCAAGGAAAACTTCAACTATCCGTTTATTTCATCAAGCATCCAGGATTTCTGGAGAAGATGGCATATTTCACTTTCCACATGGTTTAAGGAATATGTTTATATCCCGCTTGGCGGAAACAGAAAGGGAAAGCTCCGCACAGACTTCAACAAGCTTTTCGTATTCTTCCTCACGGGACTCTGGCACGGCGCAAACTTCACATTTATCGTGTGGGGCCTGATACACGGTGTATGCCAGTTCCTTGAAAACCATGACATTATACCTGTAAAGAAAAAATGGTTCAAACCGTTCAGCCACATCTATGTGCTTCTGGTCACAGTAACGGCATTCGTTGTTTTCCGTGCTGATTCCATGGCCCATGCCGCAGGTGTGCTGACAGATATGTTCAACATAAAGGCCGGCAATGCCGCTGTAAACAACGAGGTGTTTGCACTTATCTCACCTCTGTTCGTCGTATCGTTCATGTTTGCCGTACTGCTTTCAGCACCGGTATTCAGAAAGATCGAGGCGAAAATGGCGGATTCAGATTACTCTGAGGGCTGCATGATAGCGGAATATGCCTGCTCGTTACTTATCTACGTGCTCTGTATCCTTTCACTGAGCTCAGGCAGTTACAACCCGTTTATTTATTTCCGATTCTGAGAGAAGGTGTATCATGAAGAAAAAATACAAAAGGATATACGTTGCGGTATTTCTTGCTATGTGTACCGTTCCGATGCTCTTCTATCCGTTCTCGAAGTCCGGAGCTGCGCTTGAAAAACGCGAGCCGGTGAAGACACCTTCACTTACTGCAGACGGAATGGTCAACACTGATTTTTCCGAAGAATGTGAAGATTTTCTTGCAGACCGTCTTCCTTTCCGTTCGGCTGTTCTTACGGCTGCAAATGCTGTAAAGAGCGGCGTGTTCAAAAGCGATGCCGCCAATGTTATAACAGGAAGGGACGGCTGGATATTCTGTGAAGCTTCAGTGGCTGATTACATGAACACCAATGCTCTTTCAGATGAGCGTCTGCGTTCGATAACCGTTTCGCTTTCTCTTCTCGAAGAGAATGTCACTGAAAAAGGCGGTAAGTTCCTGTTCGTTCCTATGCCGAACAAGGCATCTGTTTACAGCGAGTTTATGCCGGCAAGATACAGAAAGGCAGATACGAACAATCTTGCAAGACTGCAGAAGATGCTTTTCACGAACAACGTCAGCTACATTGATATGCTCAGCGTTATGAGCGAGAAGAAATCATTCGGGCTTTACCATAAGCGTGACACCCACTGGAATTACTACGGTGCTCTGCTCGGATACTACGGAATAACCGATGCAATGGGCAAGAAACACAAGGTGTATGACAATACTGACTATATTCCGAAAAAGGTTTGGCGCGGTGATATTGACAAGATGCTTTACCCGTTCATCGGAACAAGAGATTATCAGTTTGATCTGAATATAAGCTTTGAGCCGTTTGAGTTCGTTATCCCTTCGGGAGTTACGGACATAGCCTCACAGCTTGAAAATTTCATGAGCGATAAGGAGGAAAACGACAAGAGGATCGCTACAAGGAAGATATCCAGTCTTGGAAACGGAAGCCTGTACATGGTACGTGACTCATTCGGAAGAGCTCTTCTGCCGTTCTTTATCGATAATTATGACCAGACGATGTTTGTCCGTGCCGACTATCCTGACATGTCAAACGTCACGGAAGGTACAGATATGATCTACGAAATAGTAGAACGAAACATAAACGATCTGTTCCGCACGGCTCCGCTTATGCCGGCACCGGTAAGAACGGATATCGGTGAGATCGCTGAAAGCGGTGCATCGGTCGGATTCAGCTTCAGCGAGGAGTCCTACGGTACAAGGATATACGGCGAAATGAGCCGCGAAATGCTCTCGCCGGACGGCAAAGTATATGTACGGCTTTCAAATGCTGATACGTCCGTTATCTACGAAGCATTCCCGGTTTATGAGGAAAAGCTTCTGGGCGGAACGAATAAATTCGGATTCTCGCTGATCGCTGACGCATCAGTTCTGACAGAAGGCGAGTACAGCCTTGAAGTTATTTCAGCCGGAAGATCATATACCGGTATCGCAGACAGACCGCTTTATTTCTCTGAAGCTGCTGTAAATGAGGCGAAGAGTGCAAAGACCGCTTCATCATCTGACAGCAAAACGGAGAGCGATACGGATGAAAAGGTACCGGAAGAAAATGAGAAGATCGTTTCAGAGGCAAAGTTCATCGAAGGAACGATAGCCGACAGAGCGAAGGTCATCTACAACGGAACAGAGATCACGGTCGGTGCCAATATAAACGACCTCCTTGAAGGCTTAGGCCCGCAGGCGGCTCCGTCATCGAGTGCGGAAAGCTGTCTTACGGGAAAACCAATCCTCGAATACTACTACGCCGGAATGACGATCCAGGCAGATGAGGACGGAACGATCGCATCCATTGAGATAAGCGAAAGCCTTTATCCGGGAACGGAAGCCGGAACCGCCGGCGGACTTCACTGCGGAAGCAGCAGGGAAGACGCATTTGCCGCCTTCGGCGAGCCTGCATCACCGGATTCCGGAAGCATCATTTATGAAGAGGATGGTGCTGAAGTCAAAGTACAGGTCATCTTTAAAGAAGATACTGTAAGTGTGATACTTATAACCGGTCCGGGGGCGTAAGAATAAATACAAAAATATTAAATCAGCGGGAGTACCGGTAAATCAAAATCCGGTGCTCCCGTTTGTTCTGTATAAAGGTAGTCTTCACCCCTGCGGGCCGAAGACTGCTATAGAAAAAACGAGTCCCTTCAGCTCGTTTTGTAAAATCGCGCCGAAGGCGCCACATTTTCAAATCAGCTTATCTGTCGCGTATTTTGATTCATACTTCCGGTGCAGCTTATCTGTTTTATGGCACAAAAAAGGATTTACACATATATACTTCAACCGCATAACCATAAATGTTCTTATCTCCCATAACATTAAAATACACTATTGACAAAATAAGATAATTATGATAAGATATTGGTGTTGCATTAAATGCAAAAATATTTTATAATTTAAGAGAGGACAATTATGAAGAAAAACACTAACAGTAACATGCCGGAGGAGAACGGCATTTACGCAGGAACTTCAGATAGAATTATCATAACGGAAGAAATGAAAACCTGCTGAATTCATGCAGACCGCTTAAGGATTATGCGATGTTTGTGGAGCAGGTAAGAAGATACGGAGCGATATATGACGCAGATGCAGAAATTGAAAGTGAAAAACTAGCAGATGCGATAAATAATGCAATAGAATCGTTGCCGGAAGATTCAGAAATAAAAGCAATACTGGAATCCAGACGTGCGGAGGTGGTCAAGTTGTGTATCGAAGAATATACCAAAGAACATTCAGATTATGTGCGTAAAATCGAAGATGACAGGAAAAACGAAAAAATCAGTCAGCTTGAAAAAGAAAGTGAACGCAAGGACAAAATCATTGCGGAAAAGGACAAACAGTTTGAAACAGCTGTAAATGGTTTTGTCAGACTTGCTAAAGACGGAAAGTTATCAGTTCCCGAAGCTGCAAAATATGCAGGTATGAGTACTGAAGAATTTGAAAAACTGATGTAAACAAAACAGCGGGAGTACCGGTAAATCAAAATCCGGTGCTCCCGTTTGTTCTGTATAATGGTAGTCTTCACCCCTGCGGGCCGAAGACTGCTATAGAAAAAACGAGTCCCTTCAGCTCGTTTTGTAAAATTGCGCCGAAGGCGCCACATTTTCATTCGGATGGCCGATGCACAGCATAGTGCACAAAACAGAAATGCGTCTTTTATTTATGTATACAAAGTTTCGAATCGAGTGACAGATTTTGCTCTGAAATCGTCATTACTATATAGAGGTCAATCAAAGGAGTACTCATAATGATTGAATTAATAGTTCAGAGATATCGAAAAGAACTGACAAGGTATGTTCTTTTGCATATGCACCGCGGAAAAGCAGATGCAGAAGACATTGTGCAGGAGGTGTTTTTTGCCCTTTATAAAAAGCAAAATATAAGTGTTGATGAAAATATCAGAGCGTGGCTGTATGAAACAGCGCGATATAAAATAATGGAGTATAACCGGAACAATCCTCAGTTCGATGAAGTAACTGATGAAATATCTGCACCGGATGATGGTTTTCCGGATAATATCAGCGGAAGTATTTTTGAGGGCGTTTCGGATGAAGAATATGCTCTTCTTAAAAGTTATTTTATGGGCGAAGAGAAGAATGAACTCGCAGCTCGTAATGGTATGACGGTCAACGCTTTATACTGTAAAGTTATGAGAATAAAAAAGAAAATCGAGGATCCGAGATAATGAGAAAGGATAATAATGATGATGAATATTTTAGAAGGGTGCTCTGTAAAAAAAATGGTAACTTCAAACAGCGCAGTATATAGATCCTGTAAGGAAGGTGGTTCTGATCATGACTGACAGAGAACTTCTTATTAAAATTCTGAGTGATACAGAAACAGAAAAAAAGGCAATTGAAGGGTTGAGAGCAGAGGTAGACGCTGAACTTTCAAAGGAAAATCCTGATTATGATAAGATAGCGGATCTGACCAAACTGTTTTGTGAAGTTACAGGTGCAGAAGAATATGTGCGCAACACTTCAGATGAAAAAATACTTAAAGCCATCGCAAATCTTAAAAAGACTAAACCTAAAAGAAATATTTTCAGAAAAATCGTCACAACAGCTGCCTGTACAGCTATCTTACTGCTTTCAGCAAATGTTGTGTCTGTAAAGGCATTAAATAAAAACTTATTTGAAGTCATTGTTAATTATACAAACCAGGGCTTTTCAGTCAGTTATAATGATGCAGTAGATGACGATGATAAATATGGAATAAAAAAAGAATGTGCTGAGCACGGCATTTCCGCTGAAGTACCTGCGTATATTCCAGAAGGATTTGAACTTGTTAATCAAGAGTATGCTTCATTGTACTATGTAAAAAAAGTTGATTTTGTATTTCACAATGGCGATAAGAGCCTTGCACTTGATTATATGTTGTTCAATAATAAAGAAGATTTTTCTAAAGTCGTTTATCCAAGTGATCATTATAATATCTCGGAGATCAGTTTAAACGGTGTTACTGCAAAGGTATCTAAAGAAGACGGACAATATACTTTGGTGTACGGAAAAGGAAATTTATTAACGACTGTATATGTAGCGAATGTACCTTACGATGAATGTGATAAAATTGTATTTTCAATGAAGTAAAAGGAGCATTCCTTTTTTATGAAAAAAGGGATAATTGGATTATGTATAATCTCTATGCTGTTTAACAGCAAATGCTGTAAATTATGATAATTATTATTATGGAACGGTTTCATCAACTAATACGGAAGATTCATATACTTTTAATGTTCCGACAGCGGGACTCGATGTACGAGTATCTCTTGCTTTTCATAAGTACAACTCAATTAATAGCACTTCGCATACTCCGTCAAGTACAGTAATAGAACATGCGTTACAGGATCTTGATTTGTGGGTAGTTGCTCCTGATAATACAGTTGTTTGGAAATCGCAGACGTGGTATAATAATGTTGAGAACATTGAGTTTACAGCAACTCAAACTGGAGATTATACAATTTATGTAAAAAAGATACCGAATAGCTATACTGGTTCAGTACAGTATGGCGTTGCATGGATGGAGGCGTAATAATATGAAAAAGAAAATGTTTACTTTAGGTTTGTGTTTATCAGTGTTATTTAATGCGACAGCTGCGGTTTGCTCAGCCGCACCTAATGAGGTACTGGATAAGGACGGTATTGCATATGTAATGAGCGGATTTAAAGGTTATTATCTCGAAGACGGCGTCTATTATCTTAAACAGACTACCGATGAATTAGGCAATCCGATAAAGGGAGCAGATGAATACAGAGCTACGGTTGAAATCCCGCCGGGAGAGTATTATGCAAGCTTAAAGCTTCAGGCGCTGAGTGCAACTTATCCGGAAGGAAAGTTTGCGGTGCGTTTCAGAGCGGATGACGGATCAAAGATGCTCAGTGAACCGGAAAGCGAAGCAACGCTTAAAGAACTGGACAGATTACGTAATGCAGGCGTAGATGCAGACATAATACAGGAAACACCTGAAACGGCTTATTCGACCTATATTTTTGCGGTACTTACAGCAGATCAGATAAACAACTTTCCTGTTTCAGAAGAATTCGGCTACAGACTTGCACTTTCAGAGAAACCTGAAGGATCATATGACAGCTCAAAGTTACATGCAGAAGATGACAGTCAGAAAAAAGGGGATGTCAACGGAGACAAAGTGATAGACGTCGGAGACCTGTCGTATCTGTCACTTTATCTTTTAGGAGACAAGCCTTTACCTGAAGAATGGTTGAAAGCTGCAGATGTTGACGGCGACGGTGATGTAACTATCGCAGACCTTGCAAGACTTCAGCAGTATCTTTCAAAGAAGATAACATCATTCTGATATTCAGCAATTTTCATCCTTAAGGATTACTCTGAATAAATAAAAACAGCGGGAGTACCGGTGAATCAAAATCCGGTGCTCCCGTTTGCTCTGTATAAATGGTGGTCTTCACCCCTTCGGGCCGAAGACTGCTATGGAAAAACCGAGTCCCTTCAGCTCGGTTTGTAGAATTGCGCCGAAGGCGCCACATTTTCCAGAATAACTGCCGTGGATATACTTTATCAGAATATCCGCGGTATTTTTTTAATTTATGCTGTTGTACAGACTGTACTGATTATTGGACTGAAAATATACGATTGCTACAAATCTGAAAAAAGAGGAGAGATATTTAAAGGTTTCGAGTGTATAATAAATAGAAAGCATGAAAAGAAGAAATGATATGACGGAAAAAGAAGTTTCAGGTGTTACCTGTGACTTGTTTTTTACACTGTATAGATAGAAAATCAAACATGCAACGTGCAATTTTTGCAGGGAGGAATCTTTATGAAAAATGATCAGAGAATTATCGCAGCAGTTTTAAGCTTTGCAATGTTAATTCAACCAGGCAGCATGGGTTTTGTTATGGCAGAAAATCAGGAAGGAACAGAGACAGTTTCAGAAGAGAAGGTAATGAATTCTTCAAAACTTTCTGCTGAGCTTCGTGAATTGGTGAATTCTGAAGCTGATAATATCAGAATCATTATTGAGGGAGCATCAATTGATGAGGATGAATTATCCGTTCGTATTGAGGAAAAAATCGGTGATGCTTATGAAAAAATCGAAGCAGAATATGTTCCGCCGTCACAGGAAATACTTGATGAACTGGAAGCAGCTAATGCCAGATCAGCCGAGGAATACCATGATTTACTTTTAAAGTATCACATGGATCTGACTGCAGGTTCCAGAGAGATCGAACGTAAGAAAACGCAGTTATCATCAGCAGCAAGAAGAGAAGCAATACAAGAATATTTAAATGACTGGCGTGAGGAGATATTCAAAACAGCAGGTATCGATGAAGAAACCGCAGATGTATCTGCAAGCAAGCTGATTTCTTCGATATCATGTGTTGTAAATGCTGAACAGGTAAGAAAGTTATCTATGATCGACAGTATTCAGCAGATTTCTGTTCCGGATATGACAGCAGCACCTCGTCCTACTGTTTCACCGACTGAACCTGTAAACAAAGCAACTTCGGAGCCGATAATCTTTGATCCAAGCACACCAATGCCGACACATACCACTGCACCTGCTTCACCTCTGCCGACTAATCATAACGGAGCTGTATACGGAGATATAAACGACGATAAAGTAGTGGATATAAGTGATCTTACAATGTTGTCTCTTGTACTGATAGGTGATGTAGATTTAACAGATTATATGAAGTCAGTAGCTGATTTTGACGGTGATGGTGCAGTTGCCATCGCTGATCTCGCAAGACTCAGACAGTATCTTTCAAAGAAGATAGATTCTCTTACTGACGATAAAAATGCTGAGAATGTGGTGCAGGAAAAGGAAGTAAAATACAGCGCAGCAATATCTGTCCGTGTAACAGACAATAAACTCGACGAATACCCGCAGTACAGCATTATAGAAGACCGTGCCGGATTTGAAGCCCTGTACAATGAAAAACAGAGCCTTGAAATAGAGAAAACCGGTTTCTACAGCGGCGGTATTTTTCCGATATTAAACGAGAAATATACTGATGAATGGTTTGAAACACATAAACTGTATGTAGCCTATCCGGGAAAAGGCGGTCCGACAGATCACAGATATAAGGTGGAAAGTGTAACAAATAAAGCAGTAACGATCTACCGGGATCTTCTTGGAGAAAGTCAGTCCAGAACCGAAAATAGTGCAGACTGGATCATATTTATCGAAGTTAGCAAAGATGCTGATGTAACAGATGCTACAGAGATAAAGTTCAATACAGTTTTCTAAAAGATTATAACGAAATTACCATATCAATTACTCTGAAAAGGTGCCGGACATTCTGCGGAATGTCCGGCATTTAATTTGTCTGCAACAGGCAGACCACAATTTATGAAAAAGAGAAGGTAACAGCGTTTAGTAACTTAATTAAAAATCAGAATTTCATTTATGGTATTTACTATATCTTCGAAACTTATATTTTCGGAATATGAAAATTCTTTTCGATATTTATCCCACATAACTTTAAGTTCTCTGCTTTCTGAAATATTCAAAATGATGCCGTCGATATCTGATATCTGTTCGGTAGTTCCTCTGTGTTCTGCAGTTGCATTAAGAGCATCTCTGAAAGTTTCTTTATCATATGTTTTTGTAGTTGCCAGAATATATGCATCATAAAAATCTCTTGGTCTTGTATTGAACACGGATCTTCGGAGTATAGTTTCTATTTTTTCAGCCATTATTGTTTCCACGTTATATGCCCATAAACTATATGTTTCATCACCGAATATTTCACTGAAATCATATTTTACCGCATGTGGCGTAATAACATCTCCGGTTGTAACATCAATTGACATAGGAACCAGTATGGTATCATATCTGGCGTTCAGACTGACACGGTATCCGCCATAAATGTCATCATCACGAATAGGATTTATACTGTTTATTTCAAAAATAATTTCATCGTCAGTATTAACTGAACATATTTCAGTAAGAGCAACTCTGATCTTTTCAGGTTCAAGCGGAAGACCTTTTAATGTAGTATCAAGATCCATAGTTGCCCTGTTATCGAGTCCTACTAAAGCTGCTACCAGCATACCACCTTTAATAACAAATTTATCTTTGTATGAGGAATTTGATAATCTGAATAACAGCTTTTCAAACATATAATTCTGAAGTATGACCTGTGCAGGGATTCTTTTTTCTTTAGCAATATTACGTATTCTGGCTTTTAAACTCATTGCCTTGTTCATAAAAGTACCTCTAAATAATTATTAATAATTTTCTGTATCCGGAGTTCTTTTGCATATAAATATAATTTATTAAAATCTTTATCTTTCCTTTTAACATACATTTTCATAGCAGCGTGGAAAGTTTCTGTACCTACTTTGTTTCTGCTGCGAACTATATCACAAATGGTTCTTTCAAGGTCATAGCCGATTACCTGGTTCCCCATCGGAGTAGTGAGTTCTGTTTTCCCCATGTCAAAAAGTTCAGGTTTGACAAAATAAATTTTACAAACATCACGTAAAGCTTGTGACGGCACTTTTCCGGAAGGATAGGTTATAGTGTGCTCAAACGGAGTGCGATCCGAAATCCCGTGGAGAAAAAGAGCTGTTTCGTGCGAGAATATAATATTTTTTGATCTCATGGAAACAGAAAGCATTTCGTCCTGTATTTCATTTGCAAGGATATACTGGCCATGTGCTATATGTACGATTATTCCGTTTTTACAAAGATTTAAAAGCATCATTCTTGAAATTCCGCTTTCTGATGCATTATTAGTACTGATTATACCACCGTTGTTATCTGAAATCATTTTTAATTTAACTTCATTCTCCATGTAATCATCTCCTTCAGATACTTTGATATAAATATTGTATCTTATATTTATATCATTGTCAAGATGCTGCGAAAAAAATGTGCCGGTAATCCTGCGATTACCGGCATTATTTATAGTCTGCCGTAGGCAGACCACCGATTCATTTGGACGGTTGTAATTAAAAATTATATGTAATGCTTTTGGAAAACTATTAGTTAGTGTATAATTATTGTGGGCGAAAAAACTGGAAATTTTCAAGTGAATAAAAAAAAGATGGCAAAAATAACTTGCCATCTTAGCTACAATGCTTTAATATTAAGATTGCAACAAATAAACATGAAAGTAGTGTAGCCAATATGAGTATAACATATAATATCGAATTAAACAAGGATAAAATTGAAAATTTTCACGATATAATAACTGAAGGTTACTATTCACGACCTAATTTTCCCAGTACAAAAGAAAACAACACCACTGGACCGGTTTTATTACCGGCCTGGTGGTGCTGTATTTTTTATTATTCACATTCAGCAAATATTTCTTCGACAGTATATGGGTTACCATCACATAATCTTGTTAATGCATCATATTCGTTGATTCCATTTCTTCGGCATGTTTCAATGTATGTACGAATCATTGCATAGTTATTTGCTGTTTTTGAAGATGCGAACTGACCTGACACCTTCATTTTTGTTTTCGTCCCACGTAGTGCTCGTTCTGAGAGATTATTTGTTGTAGGCAGACTGAAATCATATACCCAGGCGAAGTAATTGCTGCGATATTTTATGATTCTGCGTATCAGAGCGCGTTCCGGACCGCCTGAATATTTTGATGTATTCGCTTCTGCCAGCGTTTCTGCTCTTTGCAGAAGTTCTGTAAGCTTGCTTTCAAAATTTTCAAGATATCCATCATCAAATCGTGTTGTTCCTGCTTGTATCAGATTCTTTCGGTCTTTTATCGTTGCTGATATCAATGCTTTTATTTCAAGCAGTACTTCATGATTGGTTTCATCTGCAAGTTTCTGAAGATCGCGCTGCAAATGTGCATTACACTCAATATTTATGAACACAAAACGTTCATTGTAATTGATGCTGTTATGATCATGCATAACAGATGTTTCAGCAGAAAGATTTTCAAGTATTCCATCCAGAAGAATTCCGTTCATATCTTTGTTTTCATGGGCTGCAAAGAACGCGATTCTTTCGTCTCCGTAAAATCTCAGGCAGATTCTTTTGGTATCGGCGTAAACCACGGTATCATCCCAGTAAATGAGCAGTCTTTTAAGTAACTCCCTTCGCAAATCATTATGAAAAACTGCCAGTGCTTTGGCGGCTCTGGCCTGTACTTTAGCTACATACCCTTCACTCGGACTGATCTCTCCGTTTGTTATGCCCTGAAAGAATACAGGAACCTTATTTATTGACGAATTCATAATATTCAGCAAAACAAGTATCATTGCCTGTACGTTTGCTCCATATCTTACTTTCGTTCTTTTTTCAGGTGCCGTTCTGCTGATCACCAGGGTCCCGCAATTCTTACATTTGTAGACGTAATACTTATGCTTCACCCTCTTTACTTTAACTTCTACTTCTATTTCATAGCGATTTTCTGTTTTTCCGGTATATTCAAACTCATCTTTTTTGCATTTCGGACAACAGTCATCTTCAGTTAAACAATGTTCCGTTATATCAGTTATTGCTTCTTCTGCAGGTGGTTCAAGCTCTGATCTTTTATGCCCTGTTTGGCCTCCTTTGGAATTATCGGTTTCTTCTCTGCTGTTTGGTCTTGCTTTTGATTTCCCGATTGGTGTCTGCGATGTAGGCAGAGATGTATTGGTTCCATCTCTGTCCTGTACCGCTTTCATATGCCGGATCTCGGCTTTAAGTGTTTCTATTATGGTGTCTTTCTCGTCAAGTGCTTTTTGATATTCTTCGTCCTTCTTAGCAAGCTTTTTTTGATACTCACAGAACAAATCATAGTTTTCCTGTCTTAATTTACAGATTGTATCTATCTTTTCATCAAGCTCTTTGGTGTGATTTTCGCATTCAATTACAAGCTGTTCATACCAGATATCGCGTACTTTCTTCACTGCATTTTTTGATGACCGAACTTGTCTGCAAAGCTGTTTTATCCGCCTCTGATATCCAAGATATATGAGATGATGATTATGCTGCAGTTTTTTATATCTCTCACCATTTTCAAATTCTTTTACCAGACGTTTAAGTCTTTTATTTTCATATTGTAATGATGTATTGATAAAAAACTGCCTGTTCATAGCTTGCTTCCTGTTCTGTTTTATTTCTGTTCCAGCGCTCTTTCTGCTGATTCCTTTATGTTCAGTAAGTGATTTTTAAGAATAGCATTTTGTTTTTCAAGTTCGCTGATTCTTTTATCTTTCTGTATACTTTCTTCTTTTAGTTTTTTTATGATTTCCTTGTAATCCGGTTCTGCTGTTACCTTCGTTTCAACAGTATTGCTATTTGATTCTGATTTAGCCTTTCGTCCCGGCTTTCCTGTAGACGGTATCAGTTCTCCCGTTACCGGATCTTCCACTCCAAGATACTTGCGTATTGGTCTTGATTGTTTGGTTACAGGGTCGTAGTGTGATGTTGATTCATAAAGAACCACTCTTCCGGTTTTCTTATCTGTGTAGCGTACAATCGACATGATTTCAGCTTCCTTTCTACACTTGGTACTTATTATTATATCACATACCAACGAAAATGTCAATAGTTTTATTGGTATCTATTTAAACAAATACCACTATGCTTTTTTGTACTTTTTTTACGTAAAAAAACAGTGCTGAAAACATCGCATTTTCAATGTTTTCAGCACCATTATCATTTTTCTATTTTACATTATTTGGCCGTGAATAGTAACAACTGAAGTGATTGAATCGCTCTTTAAAACAGGAATCCAAATCATTTCAGACTTACTTGAAAGACTTGATTCGTACATAAGAGAATCCATTGATACAAGCCGATACCGAAATAAAGGTAAGAGAAAAAGCTCCGTAAAAACACGTATAGGAATAGTTGAATACAGCAGAACCGTGTATAAGGATTTAAAAGCCAAAACATATGTTTGTCCTCTTGACGATTGCATAGAAAGTAATATGATTGGAATGATCGATGAAGATGTTGTATCACTCATAGAAGATCAGATATGTGTCATGTCATACCGTGAAACTGCAAAATGCATAAGTAAACTGACAGGAATGAGTATGAGTCATCAGGCTGTATGGAACGTCGTACAGGAAGCAGGCAAACGACGTATTCAGAAAAATGAAGAACTTACAAAACTGAATCAGAGTGGCCAGCTTTGCGGGTCTGTGGAAACAGAAATTCTATACGAAGAAGCAGATGGTAACTGGCTCAGTCTGCAGGGAAAAGACAGAAAAACATATGGCTCATCAAAAGAAATGAAGATAATGATAGCATACGATGGTGTGGAATATACAGGACTTCCAAACAAGAAAGTTCGAAGAAAACTTGATAATAAGGTTGCCTACGCAAGTTTCGAACCTGCAGCTTCGTTCAGAAAACACAAGAATGCAGTCATTGCAAGTAAATACGATATGGACGTAGTTAACCTCAGAATGAAAAACGGAGACGGAGCACAGTGGATACAGAACGAGTCGGATTGCCGGACACTCTGTGTTCTTGATAAGTTCCACAGAAACAAGAAAATCAAAGAATGCATTCACGATACAGACATGGTAAAAACACTTACAGATCTTGTGAATAAGGAAAAGTTCGACGATGCCATTAACTGTATTGAGGCTTACGTAAACTCGATAACTGATGAGAAAGAAACAGCAAGTGCTAAAGAACTGTACAGATATTATACAGAAAACAGAGAAGCTCTAAGCGATTACTTTAACAGAGGTGTTACTATACCGCCAACGCGTGATCCTGAACATATACATCACGCAAGACTGGGAAGTATGGAAAGCAATGTGTTCACTCTGATAGGAAACAGAATGAAAGGAAGAAGAGCCTGCTGGAGCATTGAAGGCGGAAATAATCTTGCAATCATTTTATGTGCAAGAAACACAGATACACTTGATCAAACGGATGATTACAAAGTAACCGAACCTTTCGTAAATGAAGATATGAAATTCTCTGTATCTATGGTTCCTAAAAGCGAAGGTAAAGGATATGAATGTCCTCATAACATAAGCATACCGGCCAACCTTCAGTGGATGTCAAAGATAGCGAAGATTCCTAATATACTAAACTGAATAGCCTCAGTATACCCAAGCGTTTATGCCTCGAAAGCCGCTTTACAATGAGAAGGCAATATGATAGGCTGGTCAGCCATGCAGCACAGCCTTTAGGCTCTGTCTGCTTCTGCTGCAGAAAATCATATTGCCAGAGGCTCGTTGTCAAGCGGACCGTGGAATAAATGCGTCTGTTGTGGGATTACCAATCGGATAATCGCAGGTGAAGTATACCCTGTCGCAATAAAACGGAGCGTGCTATTAACGATATATTCCAAGCAATGTAGCTAATTTGGAAATTACAGTAAAATGCCAACGAACACTTGACACATACAAACTATTACCAATCCTTGACGGGTATTAAGTAATGAGGTATAATTAAGGTAATAAATACGTTCGTCTAACGTGAAATAACAGTCGAGAGGAAGTGAATTTATGTGTACACAAAGCGAAGCTATTGCTATTCTTGGTGAAGCATTTGAACGTTCGAAGGCGGTTTTTGGAAACAGTCTTGTAAATGCATATCTTTACGGATCTTTTGCGCGAGGTGATTACGACGACGAATCAGATGTTGATATTCTGCTGACTGTTGATAAAAGTGATAGCGATATTCGTTTGTACAATAAATCACTTGCAAAGATAGACAGTGATCTTAGTCTTGATCATAATATAACAGTGACAGTAACGGTTAAGCCTGTTGAACAGTTTAATCTTTTTGCTGAGATATCACCGTTTTACAGAAACGTGATAAATGAGGGAATATGCTATGCAGGACGTTAAAGAAATTGTTCCGAAGCTTGAAATCGAGAAAGCTAAGAATTCACTTGAAGAAGCGAAAATACTTTTTAATTCTGAAAAGTATTATGGCGCTGCGAACCGTTCGTATTATGCAGCTTTTCATGCTATGAGTGCTTTGCTGATCAAAGATGGATACAGTATGAAAAAGCATAGCGGAGTTATTTCAAAATTCAGAGAGGTTTATATTAAGACAGGTGTTTTTGGTACAGAAATGTCTGAAAAAATCGCAGAACTTTTTAAACTCAGGACGGAATGTGATTATGATTCTTTTTATGTTGTTTCAAAAACAGACGTTGAAGAACAAATCGCTAATGCCGAAGGTATTATATCTGAGGTTGATAAAATTCTTTGAATAATAAAATCAGCGGGAGTACCGGTAATAAAAATCCGGTGCTCCCGTTTGATTCTGTATAATGGTAGTCTTCTCCCTTGCGGGCCGAAGACTGCTATGGAAAAACCGAGTCCCTTCAGCTCGTTTTGTAAAATTGCGCCGAAGGCGCCACATTTTCATTCGGATGGCTGCCGGACGATGTTTTTGAGAAAAAACAATCACGTTTTTCTGTTGTCATAAAGGTAAAAATATAGTATAATTTAAAGGAAAGATTTCGAAAAAATAAAACAGAAAGGAGCTGATAATATGCCTCGAAAAATAGCGACAGGAGTACAGAGTTTCAGTAAAATCAGAGAACGCGGCAGTTTTCTGGTGGATAAAACAGAATTCATAAATGACTGGTGGAATGCAGACGATGACGTTACTTTGATTACTCGTCCGCGCCGTTTCGGTAAAACACTGAATATGAGTATGCTCGAATGCTTCTTCAGTCCGGAATATGCAGGACGAAATGATCTTTTTGAAGGTCTGAGTGTCTGGAACGATGCAGAAATGAGAGAAATTCAGGGAAGCCAGCCTGTAATCTTTATTACTTTTGCTAAAATCAAGGGGATTACTTATGAAGATTTTCTGAGACAAATGAATACGACGATGATGTCGGTGTATTCCAGTTATGAGGATTTTGTTAGTAAAAGTGAAAAAATATCAGCCGATAAAAAAGAAATATTCCGTTTTATGTATAAGGAAATGGCTGAGACTATGCTAAAAAAGACGGAGAAAAAAGTAAATACTGATCTTCTTACACAAAGCATAGCATTCCTTTCAGAATTGATGTCGATCCATTACGGAAAGAAAGTAATCATTCTTCTCGATGAATATGATACGCCGATGGTCGAATCCTATGTGAAAAAATACTGGGATGAAGTTGCTGCGTTTATGCGTACATTTTTCAATACTACATTCAAAAGTAATCCGTATATGTATCGCAGTGTACTTACAGGTATCACAAGAGTAAGCAAGGAGTCGTTATTTTCTGATTTCAATAATCTTAAGATCTGCTCTTTATCGGCAAAAAAATATCAGGAGTATTTTGGCTTTACTGAAGAAGAGGTGTTTAATGCACTTGATGAATATGGATATACAGATAAGGAAAAGGTTAAATACTGGTATGACGGGTTCATCATTGGTGATCTTAAGGACGTCTATAATCCATGGTCGATAATTAATTTTCTGGATGAAGGAAAATATGCACCTTACTGGGCAAATACCAGTTCAAATTCACTTGTGAGTGATCTGCTGCGCGAAGGTGATGCGGAACTTAAGAGTGATTTTGAGTATCTCCTTTGCGGAGGAACAGTAACAAAGCAGATAAATGAGGAACTTGTCTACAGTCAGCTTGGAAAGACCCGTGATTCAGTATGGAGTCTGCTTACAATGAGCGGATATCTTAAAATAAACAGCATAAACGGGAAAAAGTATGAGTTAGCAATTGTAAATCATGAAACGCTGGAAATGTTTGAAGACCTGATCTCTGACTGGTTCGCTGAAGGCGACAGATACAGTAATTTTCTCAAAGCCCTTCTTCAGAATGACCTTGACTATATGAATAAATTCATGAACGACCTGACAGTATCGATGTTCAGCTCATTCGATACAGGAAAGAAGCCGTCAGAAGAAGCAGAACCGGAACGTTTTTATCATGGCTTTGTACTCGGACTTCTTGTAGACCTGCGTGACAGATATGCGGTAACATCCAACCGTGAAAGCGGATTCGGAAGATATGATGTGCTTCTTGAACCACTGGATAAGGAAAAAGATGATGCAATGATTTTCGAATTCAAGGTGATCAATAAAAGAAAAGGCGAAAACAGTCTTGAAGATACAGTGGCGGCAGCACTGAAGCAGATAGAAGACAGAAAATACGAGCAGATACTGCTTGATAAGGGTATTAAGAAAGAAAGGATCCGTAAGTACGGCTTTGCATTTGAAGGAAGTCGTGTGCTTATAGGGGAATGAAGAAACAAGTACAGTAATGTTTATCCTTAAGGATTACTCTGAATAAATAAAGCAAACGGGAGTACCGGTAAATCAAAATCCGGTACTCCCGTTTGCTCTGTATAATGGTAGTCTTCACCCCCCCCGCGGGCCGAAGACTGCTATGGAAAAACCGAGTCCCTTCAGCTCGGTTTGTAGAATTGCGCCGGAGGCGCCATATTATCAGAAAAGGCACCCAGCGGGTGCCTTTTGAACATATAAGTTGATATTACTCAGTTATCAGTATGCCTTGCCCCAGTAAACCATGTGCTTAGCCGGCTTGCCGCAGCATACGCATACGTCGGAGATGTGTTCCTGCTTGAGCGGGATGCATCTTGAACCAACGCCTGTCTTTTCCTTTACTTCATCTTCACATGCTTCTTCTCCGCACCACATAGCTTTAACGAAACCGTCGCCCTTTTCTTCGAGAGCCTTGATGATCTCGTCCATTGTCTTACATGCGTAAGTTCTCTTTTCGCGGTTTTCGAGAGCCTTTGCGTAGAGACCGTCATGAACTTCGGTAAGCTTCTTCTGAACTTCTTCTGCGAGATTGTCGAGGCTTACTACAGTCTTTTCACGGTTGTGACGTGTTACGAGAACGCACTGGTTGTTTTCGATGTCCTTAGGACCGATCTCAAGTCTTACCGGAACGCCCTTCATTTCGTATTCGGCAAACTTCCAGCCTGCTGAGTTGTCTGAGTCGTCGAGTTTAACTCTGATGCCTGCAGCCCTGAGTTCATCTGCGAGAGCATTTGCCTTGTCGAGAACGCCTTCCTTGTGCATTGCGATTGGGATGATAGCGAGCTGGACAGGTGCAACTGCCGGCGGGAGAACGAGACCGTTGTCGTCACCGTGAGTCATGATGATGGCACCGATAAGACGTGTTGTAACACCCCATGATGTCTGGTGAGGATTTACCTTCTTGTTTTCCTTGTCTGTGTATTCAATGCCGAAAGCCTTGGCAAAACCGTCGCCGAAGTAGTGTGAAGTACCGGCCTGGAGTGCCTTGCCGTCGTGCATGAGCGCTTCGATAGCGTATGTTGAAACGGCACCTGCAAACTTGTCGCTTTCAGTCTTCTTACCCTGGATAACAGGCATTGCGAGATACTTTTCGCAGAATTCTGTATAAACATTGAGCATCTTTTCTGTTTCTTCGATAGCCTCTTCAGCAGTAGCGTGGATAGTGTGACCTTCCTGCCAGAGGAATTCTCTTGAACGGAGGAAAGGACGTGTTGTCTTTTCCCATCTTACAACGCTTACCCACTGGTTGTAGAGCTTAGGAAGATCGCGGTATGAGTGAACGATGTTTGCGTAGTGTTCGCAGAAGAGAGTTTCTGATGTAGGACGTACACAGAGTCTGTCCTCGAGCTTTTCGTTACCGCCCATTGTTACCCATGCAACTTCCGGAGCGAAGCCTTCAACGTGATCCTTTTCCTTCTGGAGAAGGCTTTCCGGGATGAACATCGGCATGCAGACATTTTCGTGACCTGTAGCCTTGAACATTCCGTCGAGTATCTTCTGGATGTTTTCCCAGATAGCGTAGCCGTAAGGACGGATCACCATACATCCCTTTACGCTTGTGTATTCGATAAGTTCAGCTTTCTTTACGATGTCGGTATACCATTTTGCGAAGTCTTCATCCATTGAAGTGATGGCTTCGACCATTTTCTGATTGTTATTATTCTTTGCCATTTATTCGTCCTCATTTCTGGTGGTTTTATTGTGTTCCTGAACCTCAGGAAACAGAGTTTTTAATGGTTTTTCGTCGTCAGGAGCGGGTTCGAATGCACTTCGCACCTGATAAAGTCTTTCGTCCTCACCGGGTCGTTCCTTTCTGCCGCGGTGCCGGTCGATGAAAGCAGCAAGCTTTGGTGTAAGAAGCGTCACCAGAAAGATAAGGAAGAGTATGAGCAGCAGTTTTCCGAGAAAGACAAAGGAAACTGCAATTGAAAGTCCCTCGGTTGTTTCCAGTTCAGACACCTCATTTCCGGTAAATTCTTTTTTGCATACATTATAATTATACCATAATATACGCGAAAATCAAGTGAAACACTGATTAAATCGGAAATCCGGCTTTGCCGGATTTCCGGAGGTGGGATTTGCGGGGCTTCGCCCCGAACCCCTACGCTGATTTATGAATAAATCAGCGTTTTCCAAGGGAAAAAAGCTTAACAAGGTGAAAAGCCGGTACTCTTTCGAGCACCGGCTTTTCGGGTTAGGATTGTATGTGTAAAGTTAAATGAAAATGTCATATTTAATAGAAGATTATTTTTTACTGAATCTTTGTATCTGTTTTTATCTTCTGTTATTATGATACCATAGCATATGGGTTATGTCAAATAGATAAAATGGAATATCATATATAGACAAATCAGTATAGCCGTACAGAGATACAGCAAAAGACCAGTATTTGCATGTCAGAAAAGCAATTGTGCACATGATATTTAACAAAAACTATCGCGAAATCCATAAAATCTTATATTCTTCCATAAAAATTTGTATGTTTTTTCTGTGACATTTCAGGAAGAACTGCATTAAAAACAGCTATTGAAAACATAGTAAACCTATGGTATAATAATATTATCATTTCATGAACGGAGGAGATACTGTGAAGATCTCAACAAAGGGAAGATATGCGCTAAGGCTTGTAATAGATCTTGCAATGCACGCTGATGAAGGTTTCGTAACGCTGAAGGACATTGCTGCAAGACAGAATATTTCAAAGAAATATCTCGAACAGATCGTTCCGATGCTGAACAGGTCGGGGATACTTAAGACGAACAGAGGCTATCAGGGCGGCTACAAACTGGCCCGTTCTCCTGAAAGCTGCACCGTAGGTGAGATACTCATGGTCACCGAAGGAAATCTTGCTCCGGTAAGCTGTCTTGAAAATGAGATAAACGAATGTCCGAGAGCAGGCGAATGCATGACTCTTTTCATCTGGGAGGAGCTCCATAAAAGAACTACGGATTATCTCAACAGTATAACCGTTAAGGATGTTATAGACCGTGCGAACAATAACAATGACTATGTGATCTGACCGCAGATTTTCTGAAAAATAAAGACCGTATCGCTGTTTCAAAGGGATACGGTCTTTTTGCATGTTATGTTATTTATCAGTCTTTGTAGTTCATGTCATCTGCAGTAACGTTCTTAAGTGCTTCGTTGTATTCCGCAGCATCAGCCTTTGCAGCATCGAGATCATGTTCGAGATAGTTACCGCATTCCGCCTTTGATGAACCAGGGATGGTTCCGGTAAAGTCTGCGATAAATACGAATGCTTTCTTTACAAGTTCAAGAACTTCTGCTCTGGATACGCTGTCTCGTACTATAAGATAGAAGCCGCTGCGGCAGCCCATAGGTCCGGCGTAGATGATCTGGTCGGAATATTCCGAGTTGCGGACATAAGTTGCAAGAAGGTGTTCTATAGTATGGAGTGACTTCGGTGAAATGAAGCTTCCTGCATTAGGCTTCTTCATTCTGAGGTCGTATGTAACGGCATCGCCGTCTACTCTTGAAATGTAAACACCTTTTTCAAGTGTGTCATGGTTTACTGTGAAGCTCGCGATTTTTTTCATGTATAGGATCCTCTTTTCTGTTGTCGTCAGTGCAGTGAATTCGTCAGTCAAGCTCTTCACCTTCGACTATTTCGAAAGTGTTCCCCGTTATCTTTGCAATGCTGTCGAATATCATATAGTGTTTATGCGTACACTGCATGTTGCGGTGGTAGTGCCCTGAAAACCACAGATCAAAATCAAGATTGTGATTGACTTTCTGAAAAAAGTCAGTCAGCCGGTTTGGATGATAGATATCTGTCATTTCCAGTTCCCTGAGAATAAACGTCGGAAGTGAATGTGAGATAACAATGTCAACTTTCCAGTCGTTTTTTTCAAGATTCTCGGCCCCGAGTGTCATCTCACGAAGTGACGGCATCTCCTGAGGCCAGTATGAAATGCCGGGTATACGGAACTGCTTGTCGTGACTTTCCGCCCCGCCGAATGCAAATATTTTTTTGTCATCGATGGTGAATACGCTTCCCCTGCACAGGTGATAGATGCTGTCGGTGATCTTCTGGATCTTTCCGCCCTTCCAGTCCTCTATGCGGTACCGGCCGAGAAGTGAGTAGTTTTCGTGATTACCGTCGATCCACAGCGTGGTCCACGGCTTGCGCTCCAGCCACTTCAGCCAGTAGCGTTCAGTCCGGGATTCATCCCACAGAAATCCGAAATCACCGCAGATTATCATGTAATCCTTTCGGGTGAGCCCGGACTGTGCAGGAAACTCGTCCTTGCCGAACTTGCGGAGATCGTATTCGCCGTGTACATCTCCGGTAATAAAAATCATGTTTATTAGTCCCCTCTCACTAATAATCTCTATACTAAAATTTTATCATTTTTTGCACATCAAGTCAATATAAAAATAGTGTTTACAGTAGAAATTGCGGGACTTAAGATTGTTTTTTTACGGTTCGCCCACAGATAATACAAACTGCTTTGACAAGAAATATGTTGAAAAAAGTACTTCGGATATGGTATAATTGAAAATGCGTATATAAAAATAATTACATACTGTTCATAAGTTATTATTTAACAGTATAATAATCAGGAGGTATAAATTATGGCTGTTTGTGAAAAGTGCGGACGTGAAATTCCGGAAGGCAGCGTTTGTGAGTGTGAAAATGAAATCTGCGATGCGCTTATACCGGCAGATGATAATGATATTGCAGAAAATGTGACAGGAAGTACAATATCACTTGCGAAAGAAAGTGACAAAGAAAGCGTTTCGGCTGACAGTGTTTCTCCGGAAGTTACTGCAGATGCCGAAGAGGCACAGGCTGACATTGAAAATGAGATCAGTGAAGAAGCTGCTGAAACCGCAGAAGAACCTGTTTCTGAAGTGAAAACTGAAGCAGAAACAGAAGAAGTAAAAGCAGAAGAAGCACCTGTTTCTGAGGCAGTAACAGAGGAAGTGAAAGCAGAAGAAACTCCTGCTCCTGAAGTTAAGGAAGAACCTGCAAAGAGTGCGGAACCTGCGGTGAAGGAAGAGAAAAAGGAACCCGTTAAGGCTGAAACTGCAGCGCAGACAGCTGTAACACCGGCAGCAGAATCAGGCGCTCCGGTACAGAAACAGGGCTTTATAAAGAAGAATCTTAAGGTAATAATCCCGGTTGCGGCAGCTCTTGCAGCGGTTATCGGAGTTACCGGATATGTTTCAGCCAACGCTTACAAGAAACCTGTAAACCAGTTTGTAAAGGCGTACAACAGCGGAAAAGCTGATCATGTCATTACAGCAATGCTTCCGAAGGATTCCGTCAAGGAGATCAAGAGTGCACTCAAGGAGGAAGATACTTCATGGAAAGAATTAGTGAAGGAAATGAACGACAAATTTGAGGAAGCCAAGGAAGACAAATACGGAAAGAACGCTAAAATGGAGGTCACTTTTGTAAACAAGTACAAAGCCAAAAAGGATGAGATCACCAAGAACAGTTCGTTCTACAGCATGTTAAGAACAGATGAAGAGATAGACAAGGCTTACAGAGTAAAGCTTCGTGCAAAGATCGAAGGAAAAGATGATTCGGAATCAGAGAGACATGAATTATATGTCGTTCACTTTGAAAAAAGCGGATGGAAACTCTCACCTTACATGAATGATATTGATGATTCATTATCAATCAGTAATATGTTTTATTAATGAAACGCTGATTTATGAATAAATCAGCGGGGGATTACGGTGCGAAGTCCTGTAATCTCCGCTTTCCGGGGATCCGGCGAAGGCGGATTTCCGGTTTGATCAGTTTTGGCTTAATAATAATGATATAATTATAATCCGGAGGATAAAACCATGAAGAACAGAAAAATCGTTTCAGGAATAGTTGCACTGGGTCTCGCACTCAGTCTTACAGGATGCGGTGAAGTAAACAAGATACTTGAACAGGTTGACAACAAGGATTTTGACGCTGCTCTTGATATTTTTGATTCAAAGACACTCAAGGACAAGGATCTTGATACTCTTGCAGAAGGTCTGAGAACACGTATCAACACATATGTAGACAGCTATGCAAAGAATGAGATCACTTATGAAGAACTTGAAAAGCTCATCGATTTCGCTGAACTTCTCAAGGTAAATGAGATAACATCATTCATCACAGATATTACTGACGATATCAATTCGCTCAAGACTTCAAAGACAAACTACGAAAACGCCAAGAAGAGCTACGAAGAAAATGATTATATGCAGGCTCTTGAATATCTCGGTAAGGTCATTGAAAAGGACGGCTATTACTCGGATGCTCAGCTTATGAAGGACAAGGTAATTACTTCATTCAAGGACGAGATCACTTCAAAGGTCGATGAATTACTCGGCAAGAATGACTATATGGGTGCTGTAAGCTATGCCCGTTCACAGAAGGACAGACTCGGATTCTCTGAAGAACTTACTTCAGTTGCAGAAAAGATGGAAAGCAAGGCTGTTACAGCAATGGCTATCTCCAAAGCCACTGACTACGTAAGCAAGGGAGATATTATCGGTGCTCTTGATCAGATCGCCGGAGTAACAAAGAATTATGATATCAAGGATAAGACAGACCTTACAAGCTATATCAAGACAATGGCAATGGATGAAGTCAAGGCAGCAAGCGATGAGGAAAACTATATCTATGCTCTCAAGATCCTGAACAAGGCTGACGAGATAATTGATGATGACGAGATCACAAAGGAAATCAAGGATATCGAAGCGATCAAGCCAATATATCTCTACGATCTTACATGCACAACAAAGAATCAGTTTGAGATCGTTGATTCCGGCGAAGACCTTAAGGACAGCTTAGGAAACAAGTACAAGGCAGGAAACCTCTTCACATTCACTTCAGACAGCGGATGGAGCTCAAAGAATGTTGCAAGTGCTGACTATAACCTCGGCAAGAAGTACGGCGTGATGAGCGGTACTATCGCATGCCAGGATACATCTGCAAATGACGCAAAGGCTATCTTCAGGATCGAAGGCGACGGCGAAGTTGTATTTGAGCAGGAAGTAAACAGAAAGACTATTCCTGTACAGTTCAGCGTAGACATGTCAAAGTACGAATGGCTCAAGCTTTCTCTTTCAAATCCGGAAGGCGGCGAATGCAATGTCATTCTTGCTAACTGTAAGTTTGCCAAGCCGGGTGAAGCAACAGCCGAAACTCCTGCAGTAACAGCAGCTGAGACAACCGAAGCTCCTGCTGAAACAACAGCTGCTGAATCAGAAGAAAAAGCAGCCGAAACTGAAGAAGTTACAACAGCAGGTGAATTAGTAGAAAAAACAGAAGAAACAAAGGCTGCTGAAGAAACAGAAGCTGCAGAATAATTTACGAAGTTATGCACGAATTTGCTGTTTCATCAGCGCTGAAATACGGCCATAAGGGTACAGATACACTTGAATATATCGGTCTTACGCTGAAGAACGGATGCTTTGAACGCTCCAAACTCTATCATTTTGCGAAGAATGATTTTGAAGTCCATGAGGGATGGCGTAAAGAGATATTCGAAAGATGGCTTAAGCGCATCTGCGAAAACTACGAAGCGAAGATATGTGATTTTTCTGAAGCCGGTACTTCCGATGCACCGGCTTACAGAATGATACTTCAGTTCCGGAATTTTTTCAGCATGGAAACTGCGGAAAAGCTGATTTCAGAAGAATTTCCGGATGTGCCGTGCGAAATCAGGGACAGATGCATCAGATGTATGAGAGCCCTGAAAGAAGGACTCGGACTGAAAGAATCACCACTTATGCAGGTTGGTATCGAACTTGATTCTGATATGAATTTTAAAAGTTTCAAGTATTACTTATGCGTCGAGTGGACAGAGCTGCCGAATGATAAACTGGCGGAGGCTATGAACGGATCTGCGGATGCTCTGGGAGTATGCCGCGATACTGAACGCCTGGACAGACTCATACGGGATATCTGCACATGCTGGTACAGACCGACTTTTATAGGCATCAATGACGGTACAGAAGAGACGGAGGCAAAGCTCTACTTTATCTCAGAGATATTCGGACGCGCTCTTAAAACAAAGCCTGCCGAACAGACAGAACGCATAAGCGAGGTTCTGAATCTCGATAAAGGACTTGCAGAAGAGCTCATGACCGCATGGGAACAGGCACATTTATACTCGCAGGGCATTGCAGTGACCTTCGGTGAACCATCAGTACTGAGACTGTACCTGAGAGAACTGCAGGAAGCGTATTTCAGATAGTGGTTAATAACATAATGCAGGGCCCTCACAGCAAGAGAAAAAAGCTGTGAGGGCCTTGATATGTGTATGCGATCTCATCCTGTTTTTCACTAAGTTTTTGCAGCCTTAGCGGACAAACAACGGACAAACTCATTTTTTTATGCAAAAAGAAAAGCTCAGAAACAGCGTAAAAGCAGTGTTTCTGAGCTTTTTGATTTGGTGACCCGTACGGGAATTGAACCCATGATTCCGCCGTGAAAGGGCAGCGTCTTAACCTCTTGACCAACGGGCCATATAATAGCGGCAGTGGGATTCGAACCTACGACCAATCGGGTATGAACCGAGTACTCTAGCCAACTGAGCTATGCCGCCATTTTGTGCGCTGTGCATCACACAGCTTTTTTATTATACTATATTTCCGGGCGATTGTCAAGAGAAAATTGAAATTTTTTTAAATTTCTCGTAAAATCAATAATGTGAAATGAAAGCAATATGATGTGGAAAAATATGTATGGTCTAACCGTTTTTTTTTAATAATATAATGATACTATTTGATGTTTTTGTGATATGATTTTTATATCCGTTCGTTTTTACGCGGATTGTGAATGTTAATATTTTAACCTTTTCTGTATATACAAACGGACCTCTGATTTTTTAAGAATCAGAGGTCCGTTTGCCATTGTATTGCTATACTAAAGAAAGGAGTACCAATCAATAGATAATATCATTAATTAAGCGAGAATATAGTCTTCTGCTATTTCTTTTACGAAATCCGGCTCTACTATGTTTCTTACCAGTGTTTCGATGAAGTCGATTGCCTGATCACGTCTTGCTGTGAAGCTGTGAAGTATGGTCTCACGGTGTGTGTTTGTGTCCTTTACCATGATTCCGTATACGTTCTGCTTTGTTTCTTCATCTGTTTCGCTGAAAGCTGTGTAGATGAGTTCTGTGTTACCAAGGCATTCATTATAAATTGTTTTCATAGTTTTTTCCTCCTGAAATTACGTTTTCTTTTTGATTTTTAGTTTTTATTGATTGTTTTTTTATTTGATTTTGTTTTGCTGTTTTCTATGCTTTTATTATAAAATATATTTCGGATGATTTCAAGGGTTTCGCCCTAAGAGGTAGTCTTTTCGCCCTAAGAGGTATTTTTTCTCCTAATGGTTTCCATTTGCCAGTTATATATTATGACAAACAGTCGCATAAATATTCAAAATAACACGGTAAAGTTTTACTGTGGGATTATTTTACTGCTGGATTTTGCTCTTACTTATATGTATAAGAGGGGAAAGAAATACTATAATATAAAGAAAGAATCTGAAAAAACAGTGGTTTACAACCACATTTTAAACCATTAAGCCTTTGCAACCAACTATGTTGCAACCACAAACCGGCAAACTTGAAACCACGCGGGTTGCTCGCACAGAGAGAGTTTAAAGGTTTACAGAGCTACCTTTAAACCTCATTAAACCTCGGAAATGCGCGCCGCGGGAGATGCGAAAATAATATTGTAAACTGCAAAAATCTATTGACAACCCAAACGAAAAGAGATATAATTAAACTACAGTATAATAAAGTCAGCCGCTGAGTTGACAACAGATCGTGATCCGCGGGAGGAAAATATATGGAACAAACAGAACAGCAGTATGTTACTATAAAAGAATTTGCAACGCTTGCAAATGTAACAACTCAGGCAGTTTACAAACGACTCAACCAGACAGACAGTTCATTAAACAAGTTTGTAAAGTATAACGGAAAGATGAAACTTATAAGCAAGGAAGCTCTTGAGCTTTTTGCAGATGCACCGGTAAACCAGCAGGCGGAAGGCGACGGAGTTTATGAAGATCTTTCACTTCAGGCACAGACGAACCTGTTTTCATCCTATTTTGATGCAACTTTAAAGGTTCTGTCAGAACAGATAAACTCAAAAGACCAGCAGATAAAGCAGCTTATGGACACTAATACCGACCAGCACCTTAAGATGCAGCAGCAGCTCGAAATGAAGGACAAACAGCTTCAGGAACAGCTTTCAGCCAAGGACAGACAGATAGCAGACCTTCAGAAGCTCCTTGATCAGCAGCAGAGGCTTCACCGTGCAGAACAGGAACAGTTCAGACTGATCGCAGCTGATACAACCAAGGACAAGGAAATGAAAAAAGGCTTTTTCAAGAGACTGTTTCATAAAAAAGAAGAGGAAACAACTGAAGCCTGATTTAAACGTTTAAACTGAAATTAAACACAAAAACAAGCCGTTAACCAACTGTGATGCTGGTTGACGGCTTTTGTATTATAGTTTAAAACATTGTAGAACCGTTGTAAACACCGGATACAACTCGTATAACACCGCACAGATCAGGATATGTCTGAACGTTTGTAAACCCGTTGTCAGTAAGTATCTGTGATACGTCGTCCTCCTGGTGTATACCGATCTCATAATAAATTCTTCCGCCGGGTTTAAGGCAGTGTTTCCAGAAAGTTGTTATTACTTTGTAAAACATTAAACCGTCGGAGCCGCCTGCGAGAGCCATTTCCGGCTCGTATGCAACTTCTTTCTGAAGGTTTGCCATGTCTTCGTCTGTGAGATAGGGCGGGTTGGATGTTATGATGTCAATATCACTGAAGTTTAAAAAGTATTCCGGATCAAGAACATCACCGTTGTAAACCTTAACGGATGAGCTGTTCAGGCTGATGTTCATGTTAAGATAGTCAAGTGCTGCTGAAGAAAACTCTACAGCGGCTATGTCAGCATTTTTAAGGTGCTTGTCAAGGGCGACCGGGATACAGCCGCTGCCGCTGCACAGATCGAGAATACGCGGACAGGAAAGATTTGCAGCATCGTTTAAAACACATTCAACCAGAGTTTCAGTGTCCTGCCGGGGGATAAGAACCCCTTCACCAACAAAAAACGAAAGTCCGAAGAACTCCCATTTTCCTATTATATACTGCAGAGGATAACCTTCAAGACGTCGGTTTGCCATCGTACAGATAAGAGCTTCGTCTTCGTCTGCAACCGGTTTGTCCGGGTTTGCCAGAAGCGATGCATGGGAAATGTTCAATGCACTTTCAACTATGCATCTGCTTTCGAAAGTATAGTTTTCAATTCCGGCATTTTTAAACCTGTTTTTGATTTCGTTTAATACAGAACCTGCGGTTACCAAACGTCTTCCTCCTGGTTTTCAGGTATACAAGGTTTTATTGCTGCGATTGCAACTTCTATCTGTGAGTCATCAGGTTCACGGGTAGTCAGTCTCTGGATCTGTAAACCCGGTGCAGATATTATTTTAGTGAATAAATTGGTCTTCTTACCTGCAAGTCTGATGAGTTCGTATGCGATTCCTATTATAAAAGGAAGAAGAGCGAGCTGGATCCCGAGCCTCAGGAATATACGTGCTGCTTTTCCGAATTCAGCAAAGGAAGGAATGAAGCAGAATACGAATATACTTGTAAAGAGAGTGATGAAAATAAAGCTTGTGCCGCATCTCGGATGGAAACGAACCTGTTTTTTGACGTTTGCAACTGTCAGCTCTTCGTGCGCTTCAAGGCAGGCGATAGTTTTATGTTCTGCGCCGTGATATTCATATGTACGTTTAATGTCCTTTGACATTCCTGTGACGGCAAGATAACCAATGAAAATAGCTATTTTAAGAATACCTTCCGCTGCTGTTCTGAGTACCGTTACGTTTTCAAGCGGTTTGGTGCAGAAAGTTGGAATGAACTTGAAAAGGAACAAACTGATTGCCACACCTAAAACCATTGCGATACCGGAAAGAATACTCATAAGGTTCTCTCCAAGTTTCTCAGTGAGCCATTTCTCGAACTTTGTCATTTCTTCTTCTGAATCTTCTTCAGTCATTTGTTTTTCAGCAGATTTCATAAGGCATCTGTAGCCGGTAACAAGTGATGAAACGAAGTTGAAACTTCCTCTTATAAACGGTGTTTTCTTGTACCAGGGTGCACTGCTTCCGTTGTTTTCATCCCATGTTTCCAGATCAATAGTTCCGTCCGGCAGACGGCATGCCATTGCCCCTTTGTAAACCCCTTTCATCATAACCCCTTCAATCAGCGCCTGACCGCCGATTTTTGATTTGTAAACTTCTTTGCCCATGGTTACCTCTTTTCTGATTTTTGCAGATTCGCTGATTCGGATGAAAAACGTTAATAAACTCTGTAAACCAGCATGTTTATCGTTTCATTGTTTAATTACAGTCCGGTGAGTTCTGAGGGTTCTGTCGGAAGAATTATCTGAACAGTTGTGCCTACGTTTTCTTCACTTGTAATGTTAAGGCTGCCGTGATGCATTGTAATGATCTCATCTGCAACTGCTAAACCTATTCCGGAACCGCGTTTGGTATGGTTGGCTTTGTAAAACTTTGTCTTGATCTTCGGAAGATCGGCAGCGGGGATTCCGCATCCGTTGTCTTTTATGGTGATGGACAGGTGATTCTCATCAAGGTTGGTTGCATTTATCTCGATAAAGCTTTCGTGATCAGGACTGCTGGAATACTTGATCGCGTTGTCAATTATGTTGATGAATACCTGACGCAGACGGTTTTTATCACCGTAAATAAACGGAAGCATTTCCGGTGAGTTGTAGCTTATTCGTGTGTTGTCGTGACGAGCTTTTTCGGTGTAGATAAGTATGGCGTCCTCAAGTTCGGCAAGTATGTCGATCTTGGAGATCTGAAGAGTGAATTTTCCGTTCTGTATTCGTGAAAAATCAAGCAGTTCCTCGACCATCTGTGAGAGACGTTCTGTTTCACTTACTATAACACGGATCCCTTTACGGGTCGTTTCCTCGTCATTTTCCGAGTCGATAGTTTCGGCCCAGCCCTTGATGGCGGTAAGAGGCGTTCTAAGTTCGTGTGAAACTGAGGAAATAAACTCATTTTTCATTGCTTCAGCGGTTGACAACTCATCTGCCATATGGTTGATAGAACCGCAGAGCTGACCCAGTTCATCGTTTGTTTCAATCGGTATTCTGTCTGTAAAATCACCCATTGCAAACTTCTTTGCAGCGTTGTTTACTTTCTGAACAGGACGTACGATGGAACCGACGAAGTATATGCCCGAGAACACAAGCGGAAGAAGAACAAGCATGCAGCAGGCTATTATAAGAAGAATAAGCGATGTAATGGTGCTGTCGACTTCTGACATGGATACTACGACCCTCATAGCAGAATAGTCTGAGTTTTTGGCGGAAACCGGATGGGATACAGCCATTATCTTTTCGTTGTTTTCGGAACGGCCTTTCCAGTATCCGAAACCACCGGCAGCGATAGCGTCATCGTAGTCGTTCATTGAAACTGAGTCGTCCGGAGAAAACCCTGATGAAGTCAGAACAACTTTTCCCTTTGAATTTATCGCCATAAGTTCTATCTTATCCTTGTCGGAAAAGGTTTCAACCATGTTGCGTACTTCAGCCGAGAAATTCTTTGTCGGGTCGGTTGAGTATCTGCTAAGAACACTGGTGATGGAATTAAGCTTTCCTTCGAGATACTGCCTGGTTGCACCGTAGTAGTAGTCCTGTATAACATAGATCATGATGGCTGCAATTACAAACAGAATCAGTATCAGTACTGCGAAGTTGTTGAACACCCATCTGTAAACTATGGAATTCTTTGCGAGTCGTTTTTTCCTTAGCTTTTTCTGTGACTGCAAAAGTGGTTTAAAACTTACTTTTCGGTCCATTTATAGCCGTATCCCCACATTGTTATGATGTACTGCGGACTAGAAGGTTCATCTTCGATCTTCATTCTGATTCGTCTTATGTTTACGTCCACTATTTTTTCATCTCCGACATATGATTCGCCCCAGATATGGTTCAGAATACTTGTTCTGTCGAGAGCTGTGTTCTTGTTGTTCATGAAATATTCGAGTATCTGATACTCAACCTGTGTCAGGTCTATAAGTTTACCGTTTTTGGATACCGTACGGCTTTTGAGATTAAGCTGGAACGGACCTGATTCGATTACAGGAGGTTCGTCAGACTTTGTATAGCTCATAAGAACACGTCTGTAGATAGCATCTACTCTTGCTGTCAGTTCTGAAGGCGAGAACGGTTTTGTCATATAGTCATCGGCACCGATCATGAGGCCGCTGACTTTATCCATCTCCTGGGTTTTGGCCGAAAGCATGATTATTCCGAGAGTGGAACTCTTTTCGCGAAGCTTTTTACAAACTGTAAACCCGTCGATACCCGGCATCATAATGTCAAGAAGTGCAACGTCGAAATTTCCGTGTTCACTTTCAAATACACGGAGTGCCTCCTCGCCGCAGTTTACATCAGTTACGTCATAGCCGGCGCGTTTGAGATTGATAACGACGAAGTCGCGGATAACGTCTTCGTCTTCGCATACGAGTATCTTTTTCATATTCTTCTCCTTTTCAAGTGATTATTTTGAAATTGAACTGTATCTCACTTGCCGAAAGTTCAAGAGGTCCGCTGTAAACCGGCCGGCATACAAGATATACGGTGTCGCCGTTTGAGCTTATTCTGACATAGTCGGCATATTCCTTTTCATTGATTATACGCTGTGCTTCCTCAGAGCTGGTAACGCATATACGCATGAGAGGAGTCTGATTTTCAGGTTTTTCGTCGTATTTGCAGAAAATTATATCATCATTTGCTGTTTGAACAGTTACCTTGTCCTCCCATTTTTCAGGTATCATAAATGCATATCCGTCAGTAATGCTGTAATATCCGGAATATTTTCTGATAAACATATTGTTTTCAAGAATGTACCAGTTGGTCATATTGATCTGCTCGGTTTCCGGTTTATCTTCGTATCCTTTGAATACGGTATTTACAGGGATCTCAACTATTCCGTCCCCGTCGATATCTCTTGAAATGAGAGAAGAGTTTCTGACAGTTCCGTTTACAGGAGCGGAATCAGCGTTGTCAGCGGTAACGGATTCGAGTCTTATTGTTTCTTCATTCACTACAGGGCGGAGGATCTCGGTTATTATTGTGTTGGTGTTGATGTAGGAATCGAGATATATCGCTGTAGTGTTTTCACTGAGTTTTCCGTAGATCATCTGAAGTACGTCAGTTGTATTTTCGGCCAGCGTAAGTGCCGGGTTGGAGACAAGCTGGCCGTTTTCGTCGAACCATTTAAGCTGAGCTGTGTTACCTTCAGGAGTGCGGTTTATCATGAGCAGTTCGTTCATGGAGTCATTGTTGATATCGGTTATATCCATTGCCGCATATGTGCCCAGAGACATTGATTCTGTTTTCTGTTCATTGTTGCAGAAGAAGATACGTGCGTTTTTTTCACCCTGAAAACCTGTACCGATTATTACGTTTTTCATGTCAGACGCACCGAGCTTTGAGATAAATACACGTTCAACTTCGCTGCCGTCATCGGCAAAATCGTACATGGAGTCCCAGTGGCCGTCCTTCTGGTCGAGAAAGTTTATACGGAGCGCGGAATGATCGTTTCCGGTGTAGTTTGCTTTTTCGTAGAAAACTATAGCTTCCTCTGTAGGTTCGTCATCTATATCTGCCACAACGAATGCAGAAAGATAGGAGCCGGATTTCGGATATTTCAGACTGATCTTTGAGCCTTCAGTATTAATAAGTGCGTTATATATCTGTTCGTGCTGTTCGCTCAGTTTAGGGGGCTTCAGATAGGTTTCTATGCCGGATACTATTGTGCATCCGGTCAGGGATGCTGTCAGGAGCAAAGCAGCGAGCAGCGGAATAAGTTGCCGCTTGATACAGACTCCTCCTTTCTGTAAAAATAATGTGTAAAATATGTGATGGTCAGAACTGTTCCGACACACAATTTTATTATATCACAACGTAAACCCAAAGGCAAATGTTTTATAGAGAGATGCAGGATACAGCGTGCCGTTTTTGTGACAGGCAAATTATGATTTTTGTATGTTACTATTGTGATTATTATTGACAAAGGTGGGCTTAGTGCGTATAATATCTATAGATAAGCGTAAGAGTGTTGACTCAGGCAGGACCGGATCTGCGGACTGCACTTTAATAATGGTACGGAAGGAGGATACCAGTTGATATATTCATATCCAGGGTGTTTTTTTCAGCGGCCGGATGGTAAATACTGCGTGGTGTTTTCTGATCTGAACAATCTTGCAGCTTTCGGAAGCAGCTTTGATCAGGCACTTTCGAATGCAGTAAATCTTCTTGCAGGATATATTTACAATCTGATCATGAAAAAGGAACGGATCCCTGAACCGTCAGATATCCAGACTCTCAAGCCGTATGTGGGTGACGGATATTCAAGAGCTTTTTTTCAGACAGTGAACGTGGATGTGGACGAGTATGCAAAGTACTATTACAACAGTAAAACAGAAACAACAGTCACTCTTCCAAGGTGGCTTGAAGAATATGCCAGAAGAGAACAGATTGACATTTCAGCAGTGATCCAGGCATATCTGACAGAACGATATAATAAACAGCATACTGTATAATGGACTGATTAAAGATCCTTTTGTTCCGGAGACCGGAACGGAAGGATCTTTCTTTTACTTAAACGGCTTAAATTAAATTGCTTAAATTAAGTACGAATTCTCTAAATTGCTTATAGCAATTTGTGTGAAATTGCATAATTGAATTGCGAGTTTTTATGTGATATAATAAAATTCAGAAGAACGACCGCAGCTTGATCATATTTGATCAACCGGGCGGTCCTGATGATAGTGAATTGTAGTATTTATTTCAGGAGGAATTTAAGTTGAATTCAAAAGATTTAAGAAGATTCTGCAGCATGACAGCTGCGCTTGCACTTACCGCTTCAGTTTTCAGCATTTATCCGCAGGCAGAACAAGCTTCCGTTCAGGCGGCTTCCGCAAAGTACGAGTTTGAAGATGCTGAATTTACAGGCACGGTCAAAGTTGACAAGGATTCTGCAGCAAGCGGCGGATCAGTTCTCTACATGACAGAGGACGGAACTATAACAGTTAAGGTAAATGCTGATGCAGACGGTATGTACGACATCATTATGGCTGCAGACGGCGTCGGCGGCGGAAAACAGCAGAACCTTTACGTAAACGATACATCGGCCGGAAACATTTCAATAGCTGAGGGTTCAGGAGACTACAAACCTTTCACTGCAGCTACCGTAAAGCTTAACAAGGGAGAGAACACAATAAAGATCTCCAAGTCGTGGGGATGGACAAAGTTCGATTACCTTGAGGTAAAGGAAAGAGTTTATGAAACTGTTTCAGGAAGTGCTGTGCTTTCGAACAAAAAAGCAACAAAGGAAACTCAGTCACTCATGAACTATCTTGCATCCGTTTACGGTGAACATACCGTTTCCGGTCAGCAGGAGATCTACAAGTACGGTCCGCATGATTTTGAGACAGAATTCAAGTACATCAAGGATACAACAGGGGTTTATCCTGCAATAAGAGGTTTTGACTTCCTTAACACCAACCCTCTATACGGATCTGATGACGGTACAACTGACAGGATCATTGAATGGTGCACTAAGAATCAGTACGGAAACAACGGAATTGCAACTGCATCATGGCACATTACAGTTCCGAATGATTTTACTTCATATAAGATCGGTGATAAGGTAGACTGGGCTCAGTCAACTTACAAGCCGGATGAAACTGACTTTGACGCTTCAAAGGTATGCACTGAAGGCACAAAGGAATATGAATACTACCAGCTCTGCCTTAAGATGCTTGCTGAACAGCTTACAAAGCTTCAGGATGCCAAAGTACCGCTTATTTTCAGGCCTCTTCACGAAGCTGAAGGCGGCGGCGGAGAAACAGGCTCATGGTTCTGGTGGGGCAAGAGCGGTTCAAAGGCCTACAAGGATATCTGGAAGCTTACATACAAAACTCTTACGGAAACATACGGACTCAACAATATCATCTGGGAATGGAACGGCTATGACTATGCAACATCCGGAGACTGGTATCCGGGAGATGAATTCGTTGATCTCGTTGCATACGACAAGTACAGCTGCACAAAGTATCTTGCTGAAAACAACTGGCAGCCTTCAGTTCAGCACGATGATACGGCTGCAGGCAGCACATTCTGGAGCCTTGTAAACCTTACAGGCAAGACCAAGATGGTTGCAATGGCAGAATGCGACTGTATTTCAACTCTTTCGAACATTGAAACTGAACATGCTAACTGGCTTTATTTCTGCCCTTGGTATGACGGTGGTTCAGACAATATAAACTTCCTTTCAAACCCTGTATTCAACAAGAAGGAAGATTTAAAGGAAATGTACACAAGTGACTACTGCATTTCACTTGATGAGCTTCCGAAGGACCTATATACTGCCGGCGGCGCTCCGGCTCCGACTGCAGCGCCTGCAGAGTCAGCTTCGCCCTCTCCGACGGCTTCTCCGCTTCCTTCTGAAACTGCTTCACCGACAGTGAAACCGGATCCTGATGCTGTTACAGGCGATATTGATGCCGACGGAAAAATTGATATTACTGATCTTTCGTTACTTTCACTCTATCTCATAGGCGACAAGGATCTTAATGAAAAGGAGCAGAAAGCTGCTGATACAGATCATGACGGAAAGGTACAGCTTACTGACCTGGCAAGACTTCGTCAGTTCGTTTCAAAAGTGATAGCAGCACTTGACTGATAAACATTACGATAAACTACAGCAGAAGCCGCATCCTGTGGAAATATCCGCAGGGTGTGGCTTCTGCTTTTTGACTTTATCCGTATTGCTTTGACATGCCTGATGTGATATACTGAAAAAACAGAGAAAACCGGGAAAAGGAGAAAATGCTTATGGATGATATCAGAAAACCGGAATGAATACAGTTTAAACAGGTTGTTTAAGGTTGCAAATATACGTCCGGAATACCCGTGCACCAAAGTGGTAACACGGTTTTTCGACAGTGTTTCTTGTTTTCGGCGTTATGAGCGGATATAATAAAGATATCTTCGAAGATCGCACAAAAGACACAAACGAAAAACGTATTAAAAGGAAGGTAAATGATATGGAATTCGGAACAAAACTGAAAACTGTGAGAGAACAGAAAGGTATAACGCAGCAGACGCTGGCTGATCATCTTTATGTAACAAGACAGGCAGTATCACGCTGGGAATGCGGGGCGCGTTATCCGGACCTTATGACGGCAAAGAAGATATCGGAATACTTTGATATCTCAATGGACGAGCTTATAACGGGAGATGACTGGAGAAGCTATCCTGAAAAGCAGCCGGTCATAGAGAGCGGCAGGGCCGGAAGACTGCAGACAGCCGTGTATGCGGTGAGTGCAGTGCTTATGCTTATGTCAGTTATCGTAAGACCTTTTGTTGCCAGCGCAGCCACGGGAGAAAGAATGAGCGCGATAATATCGTCTGTTTTTACAGGAGGTGGCAGCTCTTCAATTATGGTCATAAGCACTCTGGCGGTGCTGGTAATGCTTCTTATATCGGCCGGCCTGATATACGGAACTTACAGGTCGGTACAGAAAACAGCTGACCCGAAAGTGTCCGGAGCAATAATGTGCAGCGCATTCGTTTTTCAGGCTCTGGAACGCCTGATCACCTGTATATCGACACGTAAAATGAGCATTGCTCCGGCTTCGCTTGTTCTTCTGGGTATATCACTGTTTGGCATAGCAGCCACAGCTGACTTCTTTTTCATAAGAAAGCATGCCAATCCTGTTTTGTTTTATATAGCAGCCGGCATTTCCTTTGCATTTGAATTCGCAACGGTTTTCAAATGCCTTTTCGGACTTGCAGATATAGCAGTAAATCGTGATGCGGC
The DNA here is from genome assembly GCF_000712055.1 of Ruminococcus sp. HUN007. Classification (NCBI taxonomy): domain Bacteria; kingdom Bacillati; phylum Bacillota; class Clostridia; order Eubacteriales; family Oscillospiraceae; genus Ruminococcus; species Ruminococcus sp. HUN007. The sequence goes on from NZ_JOOA01000002.1 coordinate 2,249,542, forward strand.
TATTTATCTGGCCATTTATAATTCAGCTTTTTCGTCAGCAGCTTTTTCGATGCTTTTCTGCCTCGGAATAGTACAGGCAAAGCTGATAATGAGAAAGAGAAAACTCAGCCTCAGACAGGCGGCCGGAAAAGTATCAGAGTCTGCAGTATAAAGGGAAACGCTGATTTATTCATAAATCAGCGTGGGGCTCCGGGGCGAAGCCCCGCAAATCCCACCTCCGGAAATCCGGCGAAGCCGGATTTCCGATATAATCAGTGTTTTCAAAGAATTACATGATCGGGACAATAAAGTGTGGAATAAAAGTCTGAATATAAGGAAAATCTGATTTTTCTGAAGCTGGAACTGCGGGATTCTGCTTTGTAAATATATAAGTTTTTCAGGTAAAAATAAAGGCTGTGCGGCGGGTGCCGTACAGCCTTTTAACATCTTCTTTAAATTCTGTTGAAAACAGAACTTATAATTATTCAGCCTTGTTTTCTTCAGCCTTTGGTTCTTCCTTCTTAACTGTTGAAACAACCTTTTCAGCAGCTGCTGAAACAGTGCCTGTTACCTGATCTGCGATCTTGTCGATAGCTGCGATAGCGATATCTGACTTCTTCATTGCTGAGAAACCTAAAAGGATAAAGAATACCTTTTCGATGATGTAAATGCAGTTTCTTAAGCATGAAACGAGCGGTGAGATGAACGGGATGCTGAATGAGCCGTAGCTGCTTGAATTGAAGATTCTTAAGAAATCACCGATCATGCTTGTAAGATCAGGAAGGATTCCCAAGAGAGATGATGCGATTGCAAGAACTACATCGAGTGCGAAAGCCTTGACAGCTGTTCTCTTGAGCCAGTCGTTCTTTTCAAAGAAGAAAACGTAAGCTGCAAGAAGGAGAAACGGTGTCTGTCCGCCTACGAGAATTGTGAAATAGAGAGCTGCCCCCATGAGCCCAACAGGTATGCCGAGAGATGTTTTTTCGTTGTTCATTTTTCTAACTCCTTTAAAATAATAATGTTATATTAATACCGTGAAAACGCCGGGTCAGAGTTTTCACCGGAATATTAACCGCTGATTATCTGATCTTGCTGCCGCAAGGAACAGAGTCGTCCACGAAGATGACCTTTGCGCTGCCGTCAGGCATATCTGAACAGCAGATCATACCGTTGCTTTCAACACCGCAGAGTACTGCAGGTTTGAGGTTTGCAACCAGTATTACCTTTTTGCCGATGAGGTCTTCAGGGCTGTACCACTGTGCAATACCTGAAACGACCTGTCGTCCGCCCATGCCGTCGTCGAGCTGTGAGCAGAGAAGCTTCTTGGACTTCTTTACCTTTTCGCACTTAACGATCTTTGCTACACGAAGATCTGATTTGAAGAACTCGCCGATCTCAATCTGAGGTGCGAGAGGTTCGGCTTCGATCTCAGGTTCTGCCGGAGCAGGAGCGTTCTGTCTTATAAGTGCGTTGAGCTCTTCGATCTCCTTGTCAACGTCGATACGCGGGAAGAGTGCTTCGCCTCTGTGAACTGTAACGTCTGCAGGAAGAACGCCGAACTTTGCAGCGTTTTCGTAGGAAACATCGCTTTCTGAAGCACCGATCTGCTTCCATACTTCCGGCATTGTTGTTGGCATGAATGCGCTGAGGAGTGTGGTCGAGATCCTGATTGCTTCGAGAAGGTTGTAAAGAACGCAGGCGAGTCTTGGCTTGTTTGCCTCATCCTTTGCGAGTACCCACGGAGCTGTTTCGTCGATGTATTTGTTTGCACGTGAGATAACTGTGAAGATCTCAGCGAGTGCGTTGTTTATCTGTGTGTGTTCAACGAATTCGTCAACCTTTGCACGGAGGCCTTCAGCCATGCTGATTAGTTCGTCGTCGAATTCGCCGGACTGTTTTTCCTTCGGAAGTGTACCGCCGAAGTACTTTTCAACCATTGCAACTGTTCTTGAAACGAGGTTGCCAAGTCCGTTTGCAAGGTCGGAATTTATGCGGTTTATCATGATCTCGTTTGAGAATGAGCTGTCCGCACCGAGAGCCATCTCACGGAGAATGTGGTAACGGATCGCATCTGCACCGTATCTTTCGCCGAGAACGAAAGGATCAACCACGTTGCCGAGTGACTTGCTCATCTTCTGGCCGTTGAATGTGATCCAGCCGTGAACAGCAAGGTGCTTAGGAAGCGGAAGGTCGAGAGCCATGAGCATTGCCGGCCAGATGATAGCGTGGAATCGCATAATGTCCTTTGCAACCATGTGAACGTCTGCAGGCCAGAATTTTTCGTAGTCCTTATGTGCTGTGTTGCCGTATCCGAGAGCGGAAATATAGTTTGAAAGAGCGTCGATCCAAACGTAAACAACATGCTTGTCGTCAAAGGTTACAGGAATGCCCCACTTGAATGTGGTTCTTGAAACGCAGAGGTCTTCTAGACCCGGCTTGATGAAGTTGTTTACAAGCTCTGTAGCTCGTGTCTTAGGTCTTAAGTAGTCAGTTTCTGTAAGAAGCTTTTCGATACGTTCAGCGAAAGGCGACATTTTGAAGAAGTAAGCTTCTTCCTTTGCTTCAGTGACTTCACGGCCGCAGTCAGGACACTTGCCGTCTTTAAGCTGTGATTCTGTCCAGAAGCTTTCGCATGGAGTACAGTATTTGCCTGAATATTCGCCCTTGTAGATATATCCCTTGTCGTAGAGAGCCTTGAATATCTTCTGTACTGTTTCGATGTGGTAGTCGTCAGTTGTACGGATGTATCTGTCGTAGCTTATGTTCATGTAGCTCCAGAGCTTCTTGAAAGTTTCTACGATCTCATCGACGTATTCCTTAGGTGTAACGCCCTTTTCAGCAGCTTTCTGTTCTATTTTAAGACCGTGTTCGTCAGTTCCTGTGAGGAACATTACATCGTAACCCTGCATTCGCTTGTAACGCGCGATGGAGTCGCAGGCTACAGTTGTATAGCAGTGTCCTATATGCGGATTTCCAGACGGATAATATATAGGAGTAGTGATGTAAAACGGTTTATTTGGCATATGATCTCCTCCGTAAAATATAGTATAACTTTAATTATAACCTATTATTGCGTGTTTGTCAAAAGAAATATATCAGTTCGTTTCTTTAGGGAAACACTGATTAAACCGGAAATCCGGCTTTGCCGGATTTCCGAAGGTGGGATTTGCGGGGCTTCGCCCCGGAGCCCCGCGCTGATTTATGAATAAATCAGCGTTTCCTTAGGTCCGGCGGGGGGTAAATGATGTTTCTGATTTGATCAGTGTTTTCTTATTTGTATTGCTATTTTCCGTGAATTAATATATAATAGAATAAGATAATTTTTATTTTATAGGGAAGTGAATGATATGTTTGCACAGCTATTCGGCTACTATTTACTTGACAAGAACATTATTTCGACCGATCAGCTCAATGAGGCACTGGTGAACAAGAACATATACAAGGAACGTCTGGGTTCGCTGTTTGTTGAGTCGGGATACATGACAAACGAGCAGGTCGAGTACATTCACAGCGAGCAGAAAAGATTCGACAAGAACATGGGCGACCTTGCAGTTTTCCTCGGATTTCTTTCAAGGGCACAGATGGAGGAACTGCTCGGAAAGCAGAACAACGGGGATATTGCCCTTGCAGATGCGCTTCTGAACAAGGGTTACATTACAAAGACTGAATACGATAATCTTTTGAAGGCGTACAGACAGGAACTTGGACTTACGAGCGAGGTCGATTCCCGTAATGACCTGAAACGTGATATAATTTCTATCTACAATCTCGATGAGATGAAAAATTCGGACACCTACGCCGATTATGCATCGCTTTTCGTGCGTAATTCTGTCCGCTTCGTTGGCGATGACTTTGCGTTCACGAGTTTCAATCCTGTAAAGGACACAGAACAGGAATGCATGATCATGCAGGATATCAAGGGCCCTGATTCGCTCCGCACGGCTATCTGCGGAAGCCAGAAGGCGTTCAACGCATTTGCGGCAAGATGTGCCGGAAAGGACACTTTCGACTGCTCCAACAGGGACGTTGCCAACTTCCTTAATCTCCAGAACGGCCTTTACGCAGCCAACGTTTTCGCCTCGGATAGCTCAAAGCTTTCCCTTGGAAAGATCGGTTATTCGCAGGACGAACTTATCGGTACCGAGAAGGACAAGCTCATAATCCCGCTTTCATTTACCTTCGGAAAGATATATATTTATATCTTCAAGATGTAATCAATGTAAATGACGTGTAAACTCTGATGGGAATTATACAAATTTATGTACATCAGACAATTAATATTTGACACAGTTGACGAATCATACAAATCTGATATTATGACTTGACTTATCGGAAATTATCCGTTATAATAATTACAGTGTTAAGTTAATATTCGTTGTTAAAGTTAACACTCGTTTTGTTGTCTCCTTTCTTTTGTTCTACACATATTTATTTATCTCTTCTTATCTTTGCAGGGCACCGTTGTCCTGCATTTTTTATATCCTGAGGAAGCACTGATTTACTCATAAATCAGTGCAGGGGTGCGGGGCGAAGCCCCGTTTTCTCTCTTCCTGCAAATCCGGAGAAGCCGGATTTGCGATTAAATCAGTGTTTCCTTAACGAAATTTTTAATAAGTCGGTGAAAAAATTGAAACGCATTTCAGAACTGAAATCAATTCCTGCATTACTTCTTGCATTTTCTCTTGCTCTTACTTCCTGCGGAAGGAGGACTGTAAACATTGATGACGAGCTTCCTGAGCTTCCGCCTCCGGTGGGCGCTGAAACCAGTGCTCCGGCAGTAACAGCTCCGGTTCAGGCCGAAACGCAGGCAACTACACAGGCTCCGATGCCGGCGAAGGACGAACCGCTGCTCCGAAGGGGGATATGGTATTCCTACAGCGAACACGGTTCCTGCTACTACTGTTTCTACGGCGACAAATACAAGGATTCAGGCTGTGTCATCAGTCTTGAGGACGGTATAATTACGCCGTTCAAGTACTATGTTTATTCAGAAGCAGGCGATGAGGACAGTAACGCTGATGAAGATGACGGTACTGATGAAGAGTATTACGGGGACGAGCCTGAAGAAGAATCTGATGAGACTGAAGATGACGATGATGTTTCAGAGGATGATGCTCCGGAAGAAGATGAAGCTTCAGATGACGGAGAAGGTACTGAGGACGGTTCAGAAGACGAAGAGTCCGGCGAAGACAGTACCGGAGAAGATGACGAAGAAGAGGAAGAAGAGGAGTACAGATACGGCGAAAACTACAAGCCGGATGTGGTGTACATCTTCAACATCGGTGATGCCTACAAAGATACAACTATTGAGGCAGTGATCATAGACCGCGACCATATAGACTTTGACGTGAACCGCACGTACACGGAACATCTCGAATATTATGCTGATATAAGCTACAACCAGCTTGCTTTCTATACAAACGGTGAACTTGTCGATTTTGCAAAGCATTATTATGCCAAAAGCATAGACAGACCGAACATGGCATACGTTCTGGATGCAAAGATAAAGGAACTTCCTGCTTCGGAACTTCAGATCACTCTTACACGAATGGTCACAAACAGAGAAACGGAGGAAATCGAAACAGTTGTCTGCGACTCCTATACTATAAACCGTATTACTGCAAAGGGAACAGATTCAAAGGGAAATGAAGTGGATATAAGCCATCTGCAGAATGAACCGGGAGTATAAAAAAATATTGCAAAAACTGCCGTTATGAGTTATAATTGAATTACGGAAATACTTCGGGTCGAAGTTTTCGGGAAATTTTCCCGGACTCCCGGAATTATCGCTGTTTCCGGTAATCATGATACGGAGAAACATACCATGCCACGATTTTTTGTAGACAGTATAACAGATGAAAAATATGCCTGTATCACGGGGGAGGATGCCCGTCATATAAGCCGTTCACTTCGCATGAAGAAGGAAGATGCACTTACTGTCACCTGCGGCGGTATCGATTATTCCTGTGTTATTAAAGAAATATCCGACGAAATGGTCTCGCTTGAGGTCCTTTTCTTCAATAAATGCAAGTCCGAACCGGGCATTGACCTTACGCTTTTTCAGGCTGTTCCGAAGCTTGACAAGCTGGAGTTCATAATCCAGAAGTCAGTCGAACTGGGCGTGAACCGGATCGTGCCGGTACTTACAAGGCGGTGTGTTTCAAGGCCGACCGAAAAGGATTTTGCGAAAAAAACTCATCCGCTATCAGAAAATAGCGCTGGAAGCGGCCAAACAGTCCGGAAGGGGCATTATTCCTGAAGTCACACCAATGATAAACTTCGGGGAAGCGCTTGAACAGATGAAGAAGACCGATGTGCCTCTGATGCTTTACGAACAGGGAGGCGTCCGCTTTTCCGAAGCGGGACTGAAAAATACCGGAACGGTTTCGGTGCTCATCGGAAGCGAAGGCGGTTTCGATGAATCGGAGGTTCTTAAGGCAGATGAAGCCGGTATAAAGCGCATCTGGCTCGGCGACCGTATTCTCCGGTGTGAAACAGCACCGCTGGTCGCAGTTTCATTAACAATGTTTCTTACAGGTAACCTGTAAACGATACAGTGAAAGTCAGAAAAATCTGAGCTTCACATAAAAAAATCAGCAGCCCTGCACATTTGCGGACATGCTTTCCTGCAGTGCGTAAGGGCCGGACAGCGAACTGCAGTCAAATGCAGTTTACGAGACGGTGGACTGCAGAGCTCCGTCGGTCAGTACTCTATCTGCAGAGAATGGAGAAAGATTATGAAACACACTTTATTAGGGATTATTGCAGCAGCTGTATCAGTTACAGCAGCTATTATCGCGGTAGTAGCAATCAAGAACTATTCAGACAGAAAGAAAGCTCTTGAAGACGATGATTTCGACGATGATTACGATTATGATGACGACTGCGGCTGCGACTATGACGAATGTGACTACGACGAATATGATTTCGACGAGGATTTCTCATGCGAAGATGAGTGCGATATTGATGATTTCGAAGACGGCAAGGATCTTGACGACCTTCTCGACGAAGAAGATGCAGCAGATGCGGCAGACGAAGCAGCAAAGGCTTCTGAAGAAAAGAAAAACGACAGCAAGTGATATCTGTAACTAACTTGCTTTAAAGGGAAGACAGGGCATGATCTTTGTCCTGTCTTAAATTTTGGAAATTAATATTATTTTTACGGAGGAAAAAATGGCAAAAGAAATAAAGAAAAAGACACTCGGGGTACCTGTCGGCAATGATGAAAAGCAGAAAGCTCTTGAAATGGCTATCGCCCAGATTGAAAAGACATACGGCGCAGGTGCGGTAATGCGTCTTGGTCAGACCAAGGCACTTGATGTTGAAGCTATTCCTACAGGTTCAATGACACTTGACATGGCACTCGGTATCGGCGGTGTTCCGAGAGGACGTATCGTCGAGATCTACGGACCTGAAAGTTCCGGTAAGACAACAGTTGCACTTCACGTTGTTGCTGAAGCTCAGAAAATGGGCGGAAACGCTGCGTTTATCGACGTTGAGCACGCACTTGATCCTGTTTATGCAAGCGCTCTCGGAGTCGACATAGACAATCTTCTTGTTTCACAGCCGGACAGCGGTGAACAGGCCCTTGAAATTGCTGAAGCTCTCGTTCGTTCAGGTGCTATTGACATTCTCGTTCTCGACTCAGTTGCAGCTATGACTACAAAGGCCGAGATCGACGGCGAAATGGGCGATCTTCACGTAGGTCAGCTTGCAAGACTCATGTCACAGGCTATGAGAAAGCTCACTTCAGTTATCTCGAAGTCAAACTGTGTTGCCATTTTCATCAACCAGGTACGTGAAAAGATCGGTGTAATGTACGGAAATCCTGAAACAACACCGGGCGGACGTGCTCTCAAGTTCTATTCATCAGTACGAATCGAAGTAAGAAAGGGCGAAACACTCAAGAACGGTACCGAGGTTATCGGTGCGCGTACAAAGTGTAAGGTCGTTAAGAACAAGGTAGCTCCTCCGTTCAAGGAATGTGAATTCGACATCATGTACGGTCAGGGTATTTCAAGAGTAGGTGAAGTCCTCGACCTTGCTGTTGAACTCGATATTGTCAAGAAGGGCGGCGCATGGTTCAGCTACAACGAAACAAAGCTCGGCCAGGGACGTGACAACGCCAAGGAAGTTCTTAAGAACGATACAGCTTTAAGACTCGAGATCGAGGAAAAGATAAAGGAAAATGCTCAGAAGCTCGCGGCTGCTACCGTTAAGGCAAAGGCTGAGGCAAAGCTTGCGGAAGCTGCAAAGGCAGCATCACAGGCTGCGGCAGCAAAGGATGACGTTTCCGTAAGTGCGGACGATGACTTCGAGGAATTCGCTCCTGCCGGTGCTGACGAGTGATAATAAATTCTGTCACAAAATATAAGGGTACGACTTATGAGGTGGTCACAGACGGTAATAAGATATATCTCCACCGTGACATAGTTGCCGATTTCGGTTTAAGACCCGGAGCGGAGATTAGTACGGAAAAGTACGGTGAAATGCTTCTTGCCTCGGACAGAAGAAGAGCCACTGAACGTGCGCTCTACCTTCTTGACTATCGTGACTACTCGTACGTTGAGCTTTTCAGGAAGCTTCGTGAAAACTACGACGAGGACATCTGCTACTACGCAGTTGACAAGCTTGTTTCCCTTGGTATGATAAATGACCGCCGTTACGCGGAAAATCTGGCCCGGAAATACATTGAAGTAAAGAAATTCGGCGCTTACCGTGCGTCGCGCGAGATGTATCAGAAGGGCCTCGACCGTGAACTGGTGGATGAGGTCTTAAGTGCCTATGAAGACGGTACCAGGGAACGTATATGTGAAATAATCAGAAAAAAATATTCCGGAAGTCTTGATGACCGCGACAAGGTCAGAAAGATGAAAAATGCGCTTGTCCGTCAGGGTTACAGCTTCGATGATATCAACGCGGCTGTGAAGATGATGGACTGTGAGGACGATGATGAATCGTATTACTGATAAAGCACGGATATTTAAACATCACGGCATTCTGCTGTGGAAAACGTCTGCAGAGTCAGGCACAGACAGTAAACAATAAAAAATAAAGGTGGTATTCCAGCATGCCTGTAAAAATCGGTATGGTATCCCTCGGCTGTTCCAAAAACCTTGTTGACAGTGAAAGGATGCTCTATAAGGTCCGTGAACGCGGATATGAGATAGTTACAGACCCGGCGAAAGCAAATGTGGTCATTGTCAACACCTGTGGTTTTATAAAAGAAGCCAAGGAAGAGGCGATCGAAACTATCCTTGAACTTGCAAAACTCAAGGAAGAGGGTACGGTAAAGAAAATAATCGCTACAGGATGTCTTGTCCAGAGATACAAGGAAGAATTTGAAGCGGAGTTTACAAACGAGGTGGATGCCGTTGCAGGCATCGGTTCCGAGGACGAGATCCTCAGCCTTATTGACAAGGTCCTTGCCAACGAACATGTCGTTGAGTTCAAGGACAAGCTTCTTCTCGAATGTACAGGAAAGCGAATAATTACGACACTTCCGTTCTTTACATATTTAAAGATCGCTGAAGGATGCAGCAACTGCTGCAGTTACTGTGCTATCCCGATGATAAGAGGAAAATACCGCAGTGTTCCTATGGAAGATGTCCTTGAGGAAGCAAAATGGCTTGCGGAAAACGGTATCACCGAGATCATTGTGGTTGCGCAGGATTCAACACGCTACGGTGAAGATCTTTACGGAAAATCAAGACTTCCTGAGCTTCTGCGCGAACTCTGTAAAATAGACGGACTTAAGTGGATAAGAGTTCTTTACAGTTATCCTGAACGCATTACTGACGAGCTTATCGACGTGATCGCGTCAGAGCCTAAGATCGTTAAATATATGGACATACCGATACAGCACAGCGACGAAAAGATACTTAAGGCTATGGGACGCGGCGGTTCGGAAGCCGAACTCCGTGCGCTCTTTAAAAAGCTTCGTGAGAAGATAGACGGACTGGTAATAAGAACAACTCTTATCACCGGTTTTCCGGGCGAGACCGAGGAGCAGTTCAATTCAATGGCTGAATTCATCAAGGACATGGAATTTGACAAGCTCGGCTGTTTCCCGTATTCAGAAGAAGAAGGCACAAAGGCTGCCACAATGCCTGATCAGGTGGATGAAGAGATCCGTCAGCACCGTGCCGAGATCATAATGGAACAGCAGCAGCTCATAAGCGAGCAGAAAAATCTCCGCATGATCGGAAAAACTGTTGAAGCAGTGGTCGAGGGCTTTGACCAGTGGGCTGAATGCTATTTCGGAAGAACCGCAGGGGATGCTCCTGACATTGACGGAAAGATATTCTTTGACTGTGACCACAAGCTGGAAATAGGACAGTTTGTTAATGTACACGTAAATGAATCACTGGACTACGATCTGATGGGAGAGGTGACAGATGAACCTGCCGAATAAACTTACGCTTTTAAGAGCGATACTTGTACCGTTTTTCATTCTGTTTTTCTATCTGGAACAGGTTCCGGGAAATTATATTATAGCATTTGTTATATTCGCTGTGGCGTCATTTACCGATTTTCTTGACGGACACATCGCAAGAAAGCAGGGACTTGTGACCACTTTCGGTAAATTCCTTGACCCGCTTGCAGACAAGGTCCTCGTTGTATCAGCGCTCTGCTGCTTTACGGAAAAGGGACTTATGTCAGCTATCCCGCTTATCATCATAGTTGCAAGGGAATTCATGGTATCAGGACTCCGTCTTGTTACTGCAAATGAAGGAGTTGTCGTGGCTGCCGGCATATGGGGCAAGCTCAAGACAGCGTTTACAATGGTTGCAATCGTAGCTATCCTTCTTTTCTGCTGTGCAGGAGTTACTGAAAAGTTTGAAGTCATTTCAGATGTACTTATCTGGATCTCGACAGCGCTGACTGTGATTTCCGGCGGAGTATACCTTAAGGGTTACTGGAAATACATTGACACAGATAAATAATACAGTTCAATACACATGACGGAGTTTTCAGATATCCGTTCTCTGACACGGTTTCTTAAATGTACTTACACGAGGAGGAATAATTATCATGTTGCTCTACAACACGATGACAAGAAAAAAAGAAGAATTCAGACCGCTTACCGACGGAGTCGTTAATATCTATGCCTGCGGACCAACGGTTTACAACTACATCCACATAGGAAACGCGAGACCTATCTGTTCTTTCGATGTTCTCAGAAGATACCTTAAGTACCGCGGCTATCAGGTAAAGTACGTTCAGAACTTTACTGACGTTGATGACAAGATCATTAAGAAGGCAAACGAGGAAGGCGTTGAATCCATCGAGATCTCAGAAAAGTACATTGCCGAGTACAAGAAGGATGCTCACGGCCTTAACGTTATGGATGCAGACGTTCATCCGAAGGTAACAGAGAGCATGGATATCATCATCGATATCGTAAAAACTCTCGTTGACAAGGGATTTGCCTATGAGTCAAACGGCGACGTTTACTTCAGAACATCAAAATTCCCTGAATACGGCAAGCTCTCAAAAATGCCTATAGATGAGCTTAAGGCAGGCGCAAGAATAGATGTAAGCGAACACAAGGAAGATCCTCTTGACTTTGCAGTATGGAAGGCTGCCAAGCCGGGCGAACCGTACTGGGATTCTCCGTGGGGCAAGGGCAGACCGGGCTGGCATATCGAGTGCTCGGCAATGTCACGTTTCCACATCGGAAATACTCTTGACATCCACTGCGGCGGACAGGATCTTATCTTCCCGCATCACGAAAATGAAATAGCACAGAGCGAGGCTGCTACAGGAAGTCCGCTTGCAAATTACTGGATGCACAACGGCTATATCAACGTTGACAACCAGAAGATGTCCAAGTCACTCGGCAACTTCTTCACAGCACGTGAAGTGGCTGAAAAGTACGGCTACGAAGTTGTACGCTACATGATGGTACAGGCACATTACAGAAGCCCTATCAACTACTGCGTTGAACTTCTTGAATCATGCAAGGCGTCTCTTGAAAGACTTTACAACTGCCGCAATACTCTTGACAGTGCGATTGCAGTTGCAAAGAGCGGTGAAGTAAGCGCTGAAGCAAAGGCTCTTTTCGATAAAAGAAGAGAACAGTTCATTGCGGCTATGGACGACGACCTAAACACAGCCGATGCTATAACAGCTGTTTTCGAACTTGTACGTGATCTTAACACGATGTCTGCTGACAGCAGCACATCAAAGGAACAGCTCGAAGCCGGTGCGGCAGTATTTGATGAGCTTACAGGCGTACTCGGACTCCTTTACAACAGAAACAAGGAGGAAGAGATCCCGGCTGAGATCCTTGAGCTTGTCGAACAGAGAAAGACAGCAAGAAAGGAAAAGAATTTTGCTCTTGCAGACGAACTCCGTGACAGAATAGCTTCTCTTGGCTATATCGTTGAGGAAACAAGACAGGGCACTAAGATAAAGAAGAAGTGATAATGCAAAGGAGAGCGCAGTGAAAGGGAGTACAGGAAAAATTATAAAAACAGCCTTTATAGCGATGATAGTGCTGACGGCATCGATGATTGCTGCAACTGTTGTAAACATCTCGAAACTCGAAGGAAATATGGCACTGTCAGGAAAAGAGATATTGATTCAGAAAGATACTCTTGAAGGCAGAATCGCCGATGATGCGACGGTAGCAGTCATTTCAACAAGTCTCGGTGATATGGCAGCGGAACTGTATCCGCAGTGCGCGCCTGAAACGGTTGCAAATTTCAGAAAGCTTGCCGATTCAGGATACTATAAGGAAACTTTTGTTTATTCAGTGAACCATGGCCTGAATGCCGGTCTCGGAAGCAAATTCTCGGACGGAACATTTCCGAAGGAATATGACGAAAGCATTGAAAAGACAGAACCTGAGATCACAAAGGATCTTTGGCCGTTAAAGGGTGCGCTGCTTTCAGCAGGTCTTACTCAGGGCACATTATGGAGAGGTCAGATAACCTACAGCGGAAGCCGGTTCATTATCCCGGGATCCATAGACTTTGAAGAAGAGGACACAAAGAAAACTCTGGATTCATATCTTAATCTTTCTGACGAGGATAAGCAGAGCAATCCTGAAGCCTTTGAAGTTACCCAAAACCTTATTGATATGTTCCGGAAATACGGCGGCACTCCGAATGTTTCACAGCAGATAACTGTTTTCGGACAGATTTTTGACGGCTGGGATGTACTCGACAGCATTCTGAATGTTCCGGTCGATGAAAATAAACTTTGTCCGTTATCCGAAATTGAAATAACTGATGTAAAAGTTATGACATATTCCGAGTATACTAAGAATCAGGCTAAGCCGGCTAAGTGAACGGGCGGACAGGATCCTGTTTTTCGGAAAACCAAAGCGGCGGGAATGATTTTACATTCACTGTAATAAAAGCACTGGTCTGCACAGATCAGTGCTTTTTCTTTGTTTGTATATGCGCAAAACAAAGTGCTTCCGATAGTGTAAAGTTATACGACTTTACAAAAATGACAGTCTTTTAAAAATTGACTTTACAAATTTACAGTATTGTAGTATAATAAAAGTTGCACACTGAGTTAATAGATACTGTATCATCACAGTGCCTTTTTTGTGCATATAACGGATGACTCTAAAAACGGTTCATCCCTGATAATTCTTAGGAGTATTATTATGATAATGAAGAAGTTTCCTGTTAAAGCTGCTGCCGTAATACTTGCGACAGCATTATTTGCGGCCTCTCTCGGAGGGTGCGGAAAGAAATCGCCGGGCTATACAATGTACAGCGGCAGTTCAAAAGCAGAAACCTATGATATTAACGGAAGCAATGTATCCTACACAGACATTGCCAACTACACTCAGCCTGAAAAAGGTGAAGAGATAGTTGTAATGACAATAAAGGACAAGGGAACAGTTAAGTTCAAGCTTTTCCCTGATCTTCTTCCGCGTGCATGTGCAAACTTTGTCGGCCATGTTGTAAACGAGGATTATAACGGACTTTCATTCCACCGTGTCATTGCTGATTTCATGATTCAGGGCGGAGACCCGCAGGGCAACGGACAGGGCGGAGAAAGTATATGGGGAGGCAGATTTGACGGTGGTACCACCGATTATCTCTGCAATGTCAAGGGGGCTCTTGCGTACGCAAACAGCGGCTCTACAAGTACCGACGGAAGCCAGTTCTACATTGTTGTAGGACAGAAATTCACTGACGGAGAAGTATTTGAAAAATACAAGGCACCGAATTTCAATTACACTGAAACAGCGCGAAACGCTTATTTCACAGAAGGCGGTGCACCGTGGCTTGACGGCGGTTACACAGTATTCGGACAGGTCATCGAAGGAATGGAAATAGTTGAAGACATTTGCAATAACACAGTTGTCGATTCCCAGGATAAACCACTTGATGATGTAATTATCGAAAAAGCTGAAGTAGTAAGCTACTGATCAGAGAACCCAGTAAGTAAAAAGTTTAAGGGGAGAAAATTTTGGACAAGTTTGTTGTAAAAGGCGGAAACAGACTGCATGGTGATATTTACGTCAGTGGTGCCAAGAATGCAGCGGTGGCAATAATTCCTGCGGTTATCCTTTCGGATGAGCCTTGTACTCTTGAAAACGTCCCTGATATCAGCGACGTTTCCATAGGTTTAAAAATACTCAGGGAAATGGGCGCAAAGGTTGAGATGGTTGACAAAACTACATTCACCATCGATGCCACACATCTTATGAATTCAGAAGTTCCGTATGACATGGCCCGCAAGATGCGTGCATCCTACTACTTTTTAGGTGCCTGTCTCGGAAAATTCAATAAAGCAATGGTTTCAATGCCGGGCGGCTGCCCTCTTGGCGACAGACCGATCGACATGCACCTCAAGGCGTTTGAGACGCTCGGTGCAAAAGTCGGTATTGTAAACGGAGTTGTCAACGTTGAAACAGATCATCTTTACGGCGGACACATCTACTTTGACAAGGTATCCGTAGGTGCAACCATGAATGCCATTCTTGCAGCTGCAAGAGCTGATGGTCTCACCATAATCGAAAACGCTGCAAGAGAACCTCACATAGTTGACCTTGCAAACTTCCTCAACTCAATGGGGGCTGACATCATGGGCGCCGGTACTGACGTCATCAAGATCCGCGGCGTTAAGTATCTCAGAGGAACTACCTACTCAATAGTTCCGGATCAGATCGAAGCCGGTACATACATGATCGCTGCAGCGGCAACACACGGCGACGTTATGATCCGCAATGTTATTCCTAAGCATCTTGAGTCCATCACAGCAAAGCTTATCAAGATAGGCGTTAATGTAGAGGAGTTTGATGATGCTGTACGTGTATGGACATCACGTCCTCTTGTAAAGACCAACATCAAGACAAGTCCTCATCCGGGATTCCCGACAGACATGCAGCCTCAGATCGCAACTCTTCTCACACTTGTTGACGGACCGAGTCTTGTTACCGAGACTATCTGGGACAGCCGTTTCGCTTATGTTGAGGAGCTCAGAAGAATGGGTGCCAACATCACTATTGACGGCAAGGTTGCAATCATCGAAGGCACAGGAAGCCTTAAGGGCGCTCCGGTCAAGGCATGTGACTTAAGAGCCGGTGCTGCGCTTATCATAGCAGGTCTTGCTGCTGAAGGCGTTACCGAGATAGAAGACATTCACCATATTGAACGCGGATACGAGAACATGGACGGAAAGCTCAGAGGAATCGGAGCTGACATTGAAAAAAGATATTTTCCGGAGGAAAATGCAGCAGTAAAGAGCTCATGATCCCGACCGATAGAGGTAAATTATGAATGCTATTTATCCTTTGTTCAGTTCAAGCAAGGGAAATGCAATATTTATAGGAAACAGCCAGAGGGGAATACTTATTGACTGCGGTGTTTCATACAAACGCCTTGAGGCGGCTATGAAACGGTGCGGTCTTGATATTTCCGCAGTTAAGGCTGTTTTTATTACGCATGAGCACGGAGATCACATCAAGGGTCTGCCGGTGCTCACCAAAAAACAGTCTGTTAAGGTCTATGCTCAGTCGATGATCCTGAGAAAACTGTTTACAGACAATCTGATACACGAAAATTCACAGGCTCTGGAGATAAATATATCGGCAGAGCTTTTTGATATGAAGGTAACAGCCTTCGATACACCGCACGATGCACTTCAGAGCTGCGGATACCGTGTGGATTTTGCTGACGGTTCCTCATGTGCCGTTTGCACTGATCTCGGATGCGTGACTGAAGCAGTCGATGCTGCAGTTCTCGGCGTGGGAACGGTACTTCTCGAGTCCAATTACGACGAGGATATGATGCTTTTCGGAAGATATCCGCGGCAGCTCAAGCAGAGGATATGCTCCGAAAGAGGACATCTTTCAAATGACGCAAGTTCCGATCAGGCGTTCAGACTCGTCAGACACGGAACGAAGAACCTGATCCTGGGACATCTCAGCGAAGAAAATAACACGCCCGAGCTTGCCGAGAGTGCGGTCACAGGCAGACTTTCGGGATTTGTACGGGACCGTGACTATTTTCTCATGGTTGCAAAACCGGAAACGACCGGAGACATGGTGGTGATCTGACATGATGAACATAAACCTCATAGCAGTCGGTAAACTCAAGGAAGATTATCTTCGTGCAGCCTCTGCGGAATATTCCAAGAGGCTTCAGGCGTTCTGCACACTTAAGATCACTGAGATCGATGAATGCAGGCTGTCAGACCGTCCGTCCGGTACAGAAATAAAAAACGCCCTTGAGACCGAGGCAAAGAGCATCATGAAGCATGCGCGCGGATTCATTGTACCGATGTGTATTGAGGGCAGGCAGATAAAAAGCGAAGCTCTTTCGGAAAAATTCGAAAACATTGCACTTTCAGGATGCAGTGAGATCTCATTTATTATAGGAAGCTCGTACGGCTTGGCTGATTCGGTTAAGAATGCCGGTTCGTTCAGACTTTCCATGTCCGAAATGACATTTCCGCATCAGCTTGCAAGGATCATGCTTCTGGAACAGATCTACAGAGCTTTTATGATCCAGGCAGGAAAAAGTTATCATAAATAGTATCTTATCAGCACAGCCATAGACAACGACTGTGCATTTTTTGTATTCACCGGGAAAACGGGAAGAAGTCCTGCACGCTTCCACCCTCCGGAGTCCGCCGGATCAGGACTGCCGGTCTGATCAGTGTTTTCCTTAATTTAAAAAAGGGGTTATCGAGTATGAAAAAAACAAAAAGAATACTTTCACTTCTCCTGTCCGCAGCAGCCGGACTTTCGTTTGCCGGGGCACCGTACGGTCAGCCGGTATCTGCAGCGGACGTTTATACAGGGTACGATACGGCTCGTATCGACAGTCTTGTAAGTGAATTTGAAAAGATTCTTGAAAAGGAAAAAATAACTCCTGAAATGCCTGAATGCTATGACCGTATAATACATGAGGCGGATTACGCCTACTATCAGCTTGTTCTGTCCAAGGTGCAGTATTCAGAGGAACAGACCAGCGAAAATTTCAGTGAATACAGTGCAATGTCAGCAACATGCCGTTATGTGACCGGCAGGATAGCTGATGTGATGAGAAAGGCACTTGTCTCACCGCACGCGGAATACGTGATCACTTTAATGAATGAAGGGTATATCAGCGCAAATACCGATTTTAAAGTAAGAAAAGCCGAGGAAGACGATGAGATCCTTGACAAGAGAAATGCGCTTGTGCAGAAATACATCGAAACACTTTCCGGAACAGCGTCGGAGCGGGAAAAGGAACTTGCCTGTGCAGAGATATATCTTGATCTTGTAAAACATTACAACAGTCTCATCGTTACCGAAGGCTGCAGCTATATCGACTATGCGTATCAGCTGTACTACAGGGACTATTCACCGAAGGATATAGCAGTGCTCAATGATACAGCGGCAAACTGCCTCGGAGATGCCTACAGGAAACTTGTTGAACATGCGTCGCAGTCATACCGTAAAGATGCTGCCGAACAGGTCTTTGACGACAACTTCGATATAGTATCACAGTTTGCAAACCGGGTATCCGATGATCTGCGTGAATCTGCCGAGATGGTCACAGAACGCGATCTTTACAGAACAGGAACTCTGACGAACAGTGAAGCGGTTTCATATACCACCAAGCTCAATTACATCAGATCGGCTGTGATATATCAGTGTGTCAGGGGCGATACCAAGGATCTTGCTGTGACTACCCATGAATTCGGACATTTCAATGCGCTCAGACAGGATGAAACACCGTACCTGTATATACACGGCAGCAATCTGGATATTGCTGAGGTGCAGTCGCAGGGTCTTGAGGTACTGTATACGGATTTCTACGACTCCATATACGGCCTGAATGACGAATATTTCCGCATGAACGAGGCTGCTTCAATGCTTGTTGCAGTAGCGGGAGGATTTCAGGGCAATGAGTTCGAGAACTATGTTTTTGAACATGCTGACAGTATGACTCCGCAGGATGTTATTGACAAGTACAATGAACTGGCTGCGAAGTATCAGCTTTACAAAGTGCCGTTCTATCAGGTCTCGCATTTTTTCCAGATGCCGGGATATTATATAAGCTATGCTGTTTCAGCTCTTGCTGCTCTTGATCTCTGGAATGTAATGTACAGCGACTTTGACAAGGCAGCCGATATGTACACAAAAATCTCTCATGTTTCTATTTACGACGGGACCGGTTTCTCGAATGCGCTTGCTGAATCAGGATTTGACAATGTCCTGACAGAGGAATTCATGACCGGAAATCTGAATGATCTTGTTGACCGTCTTACCGACGGACTCGTTTACGGTGATGCTGACCGGAACGGAACGGTAGGTACAGCAGATCTTCTCTATCTCGTGGCAAGGATAATATCCGCGTCGCCGTGCAGCGAAGATGACCTTAAGAGCTGCGACCTGAGCGGCGACGGCACCGTGAATGCAAAAGATCTTCTGAAACTGAAGCGGATCATTGCATCGTAAGGTTTTCAACATGTTTTTTAACTTTTCAACAATACAGCATGTGGACAAATGTGAAAAACGTAAGTTTGCCGTCACTTAGAAAAATTACGGCCTGAAACCTTGATTATTCCGTGCGGATATGCTACAATTAAAATACTAGTGTAAAAATAAATCTTTTGAAAGCATAAAGGAGTTTTTCTGATGACCAACAGTTATGAAAGTCCGTTCTGCACACGTTATGCAAGTAAGGAAATGCAGTTCGTTTTTTCCGCAGACAAGAAATTCACTACCTGGAGAAAGCTCTGGGTCGCTCTTGCAAGAGCTGAAATGAAACTTGGTCTTCCTGTCACTGAAAAGCAGGTTGCGGAACTTGAGGCAAATATCGATAACATTGACTATGCGGCAGCAAAGGAACGTGAAAAGGTATGCCGCCACGATGTAATGTCACACGTTTATGCTTACGGTCTTGTATGTCCGGAAGCCAAGGGCATCATCCATCTCGGTGCTACTTCATGCTATGTAGGTGACAACACAGACGTTATCATCATGCGTGATGCTCTTGAAATAGTTCACAGAAAGCTTGTTACAGTAATTTCACAGCTTTCAAAGTTTGCTGATCAGTACAAGGATATGCCTGCTCTCGCATATACACATCTTCAGCCGGCACAGCTTACAACAGTAGGCAAGCGCGCAACTCTCTGGATCAATGAATTCCTCATGGATCTCGAAGAGATCGAATACAGAATAAAGAACTTAAAGCTTCTGGGCTCAAAGGGCACAACAGGTACCCAGGCTTCTTTCGTTGAACTTTTTGAAGGCGACAGTGAAAAAATCAAGAAGCTCGAGGCTATGATCGCTGAAGAAATGGGATTTGACGGCGTCGTTCCTGTTTCAGGTCAGACCTATTCAAGAAAGGTAGACTCACAGATAATCGCAACACTCAGCGGCCTTGCACAGTCTGCAAGCAAGTTCTCAAACGACATGCGTATCCTCCAGAGCTTTAAGGAAATGGAGGAACCGTTCGAAAAGGGACAGATCGGCTCGTCAGCTATGGCTTACAAGAGAAATCCTATGCGCTGCGAAAGAATAACTTCTCTTGCACGTTACCTTATAATAGACAGCTTAAACCCTGCATTCACAGCAGGTACACAGTGGTTCGAAAGAACACTCGATGACAGTGCAAACAAGAGAATTTCCGTTGCTGAAGGTTTCCTGGCAGCAGATGCTATCCTCAACATCCTCATCAACGTAACAAGTTCACTCGTTGTTTACCCTAAGATCATCCGCCGCAGAATTATGGCTGAACTTCCGTTCATGGCTACAGAAAATATCATGATGAATGCCGTTAAGAAGGGCGGAGACAGACAGGCTCTCCACGAAAGAATACGTGAATATTCAATGGTTGCCGGAAAGCATGTCAAGGAAGAAGGCCTTGAGAACGACCTCTGTGACATGATCCTTAAGGATGAAATGTTCATGATCACAAAGGAAGAACTTGACGCGATCCTTAAGCCTGAGAACTTCACAGGACGCAGTTCTGAACAGGTTACGGAATTTATCGAAACATGTGTAAAGCCTGTACTCGATGCACATTCAGATGAAACAGGCGAAACAGCAGAGATCAACGTCTGATTTTTGCCTGACAGTACAGACAGGTCACACGCGCTTGCGTCGGTGATCTTTAAATAATAAAAAAACGGAGGAAAAAAAGTGAAGAATATTAAAAAACCCGTTTTCTTTATTGTATTCCTGCTTATCATCGGATTTTCCTACACCGCTATCTTCGGTTTCAAATACCAGTACGGTGATATTGCAAAAACGTACATTAAAGATGTTTCGGGCATAAGACTCGGTATAGACATTCAGGGTGGTGTCGACGTAACTTTCACACCGGCTGACGGCTATGATGCCACAGAAGAACAGCTCGATTCCGTAAAGGAAGTAATGAAAGTCCGTCTTGCCTCACTCGGTATATCAGACAGCAACGTTTACGTTGACAACTCAAATGACCGTATAATAGTTCGTTTCCCATGGCAGTCATCCGAAACAGACTTCGATCCTGAAGCTGCTGTTAAGGAACTCGGCGGTACTGCAATGCTCACATTCCGTGAAGGAACAGATTCAACTACTGATGAAAACGGCGAGACCGTTCCGTCAGGTACACTCATCCTTAACGGTGATGACGTTGAAAGTGCAACAGCCATGTATCAGAAGAAAGAAGACGGCAACTACGAATACGTCGTTTCACTCAAGCTCGGTTCTGAAGGCGCTAAAAAGTTCTCTGACGCTACAGGCAGACTTTATCAGGACAAGGGCCAGATCTCAATCTGGATGGATAACAGCCTTATTTCTGCACCTGCTGTTCAGGCACACATCACAACAGGTGAAGCCATCATTTCAGGAAGCTTCGAGACATTTGAAGACGCCAAGGCTCTTGCAGACAAGATCAACTCAGGTGCTCTTCCGTTCTCACTTACAACATCAAGCTTCTCAACTATCTCACCTACACTCGGTTCAGGTGCTCTTAAGGCAATGATCCTCGGCGGTCTCATCGCTTTCGGCTTCATTGCTCTCTACATGATCATCCTCTACAGACTTCCGGGTTTTGTTGCCGTTATCGGTCTTATCGGTCAGGTAACATTCACTCTGGCAGCTATTTCAGGTTACTTCAGCTTCATGAACAGCTCAACACTTACTATCCCTGGTATTGCAGGTATCATCCTTTCCATCGGTATGGGCGTTGACGCTAACATCATCACAGCTGAACGTATAAAGGAAGAACTCCGCAGCGGCAAAAGACTCAATACTGCTCTTGAATCAGGTTACAAGAGAGCTTTCTCCGCTATCTTCGACGGAAACCTCACACTCATCCTTATCGCGATTATCCTCATGGGTGCTTTCGGTGTTCCGGACAGCCTCTTTGCAAAAATGCTCAGCTTCATATTCAGATGGTTCGGTACAACTACTGAAGGTACCATCTATTCATTCGGCTTCACTCTTACTGTCGGTGCTATCCTTAACTTCGTTATGGGTGTATGGGCTTCAAGACTCATGCTCGGCTCACTTTCAAAGTTCAGCATCTTCAAGAACAGAAAGCTTTACGGAGGTCCTGAAAAATGAGTAAGACACAAAAATCACCTAATGCCGGAACAGGTGCAGATATCAAACGCCTTAATTTTACCGGACACAGAAAGATATTCTACGCTATCTCACTCGTGCTCATCGCGATAGCCGTTGTGGTTACATTCCTCGGCGTTGACGTTGCCATCGAGTTCAAGGGCGGTACAATGATCACATACTCATTTGCAGGCGAAATTAATGATGCAGATGCAGAAAAGAAGGTCGAGGAACTCACCGGTGCGAACGTAACTGTTCAGCAGGGTGAAATGTTCCAGAGCGACAGAAAGAAGCTTTCAATCTCATTCGTTTCAAATGAAGGTTTTACTGCTGAAAAGCAGACAGCACTTACTTCTTCTCTTCAGGAAGCATACAAGGACAACGACCTTCAGATCCTTGACTCAACAGACGTTGCAGCTTCATCAGGACGCAACTTTTTCATCAAGTGTATCGTAGCCGTTATCTTCTCAGCTATAGTTCTCATCATCTACATCTCACTCCGATTCAAGAGAATGAGCGGATGGTCATCAGGTATATGTGCAGTTCTTGCACTTCTTCACGATATTATCGCTACATACGCTGCTTTCGTTCTCATGGGATTCCAGATCAACTCAAACTTCATCGCCGTTGTTCTTACCATCCTCGGCAGCTCCATCAACGATACAATCGTTGTTTACGACAGAATCAGAGAAAACAGAAAGCTCATGCCGTCAGTAGAGATCCACGATCTTGTTAATATAAGCACAACACAGTCAATGACACGTTCATTCAGAACAACGATCACAACAGTTGCTACAATGATTATCATTTCGATCGTTGCTTACATGCGCGGCGTAACATCGATCCTCAGCTTCTCCATCCCGATAAGCGTAGGTATGATCGTTGGTACCTATTCATCCCTCTGCCTCGCGCCAAGCCTCTGGGTTTCAATGCAGAAGGCAAAGAAGAGTGCATAAGATTTTTATTAAGTATAACACAAAAAAGGCAGGCCGAACGGCCTGCCTTTTTTGATAATGCGCCGCCGGCGCACGTTTTTATTTCATATCAGCTCTGTAAGCGTTTTTACGAAGCTCTGCATGATCGAGAGATCAGTTAATGCATCACCGGTTTCAAGCGAATGGTTTGCATTTTCGTAGGTGTAGAGCTTATAGTCGTTTCCGAGAGTTTTCATGTATTCGTTTGTGACTGATGAGTCGAGCCACGGATCTGCAAGGCCGTGGAATATGGCACCTTTGCATCCGCCGAGAAGTTTCAGGGTGTCCTCTACCGGTGTCATGGATATGTGGTAAACATCATTCAGTTTATGAGCGGATGTGTATTCGGCGGCGAGAACGGAACCGAGACTTTTGCCGGCGAAAACGACTTTTTCATATCCCGAAAAATCTGTTCCTTCAAGCTCTGCCCACACCTGATCGTGTGCCATTCCGTATGCACGGCTCATTGATTCTCTGTCGCCGCGTGTAACGTGCGGAAGATCTGTGTATCTGACCTCTTTTATCTCATATCCGGCTGCCTTCAGTACCTTTTTGGTGTAGTAAAACAGCGGTTTGTCCGAGTGGTATCCTATTCCCGGGAACAGTACTGCAAGTTTCATTCTGATTCATTCCTTTACTTTAATTTGTAATATATTATAGCACAGAATG
Source organism: Ruminococcus sp. HUN007 (assembly GCF_000712055.1). Classification (NCBI taxonomy): domain Bacteria; kingdom Bacillati; phylum Bacillota; class Clostridia; order Eubacteriales; family Oscillospiraceae; genus Ruminococcus; species Ruminococcus sp. HUN007. Next base: position 2,273,182 of record NZ_JOOA01000002.1, read on the forward strand.
GATATTACTACAAGCTAAATAAGAAAATGGTCAGATAATTAGAGTGATTTATGTTGAAAAATATCATTTTTAATATTATAATAAATACATTGAAGATGGTATTAAAGTGCTTTGATTTCACGACAAATCATATATCTGTTAAGTAACTCATTGCGGGAGCATTATAAAGTGAATAAGAATATAATTATCAAACTCATAAATGATTTTATTTCTGCTGAAATGTCTGATGAAAATATATTGAAATTTAGAAATGAGTATGACAATCTGATGGATAATAGCAGAGAATCATTATTTTTAGAGTTAGGTACTGATCAATACAATATATTGGATGATATATATATGTTACTCGAGATGTATGAAGAAGACGATATGATCAGAAAGAACGATAAACATTGTATTAACAAAGAGACTTTATATTCACATGTTTTAGATAAGTATCAGGAGTTTTGTGGATTTTAAGGCGATTAGGGGAGATTACTATGGATTATTTTATAGAAACAAACGAACTTACAAAAAACTACAGGGGCAAAACCGCTGTGGATAAGGTTTCGCTTCATGTGAAAAAGGGCGAAATATACGGCCTTATCGGCAAAAACGGTGCCGGAAAGACCACGTGCATGAAAATGCTGGCCGGACTTGTACGCCCTGACGGCGGTGATATAATCAAACACCCCGGCAAAGGCAGTATACTTAAAACGGGCTGCCTTATTGAAAATCCGGGTCTTTACTACGACATGACAGCAGCCGGGAACCTTAAGTGCAAGTGCCTGCTCGAAGGATGCTGGAGTAAGGAGTATGCCGATTCGCTGCTCCGGTTTGCCGACATTGCAGACACCGGAAAAAAGAAGGCCAGTCAGTTTTCACTCGGAATGAAGCAGAGACTCGGTATCGCCATGGCTCTGGCCGGAGACCCTGAGTTTCTCATACTCGACGAACCGATAAACGGACTCGATCCGCAGGGAATACTGCAGATGCGTAATCTTTTTACAAAGCTCCGTGACGAGAAAAAAGTGACTATCATGATATCGAGCCACATATTAAGCGAGCTTGACAAGGTGGCCGATACGGTCGGTATAATCAATAACGGAAAGCTCATCAGAGAGGTGGACGAGGAGCTCCTCAGACTCGGTGCCTGTCTCGAAATAACCACACCGGATGCAGAAAAGGCAGCCGAAGCGTTAAGGAAATCCTTCAGCAATGAAATAAAGACGGCCGGTGACCGGACAATACAGGTGTTCGGAGCGGAAACCGAGGACGAGGTCATCGCGATAAATAAATGCGTGGCTGAAAGCGCGGGACTTATCGGATCGAAACGAACCGGTTCCGATCTTGAATCGGTTTATATTGATATTATGGATGAAAACGGGGTGAAGACAGATGACGGGATTAATTAAAATGTATCTGTACAGGATGTCACGTTCGGTCGGACTTGTGATATCTCTGTTCCTTTGCTGCCTGTGCGTGTTCCTCCCCGCAATCGAGCAGAAGATACCGATACTCAGTATGTTTATTGAAAATAATACGATTACAGTTTCATCTGCAGCACTGCACGTTCTCTCTCAGGGTTTGCCGTGTGCAGTCTGCGCGATATATCTTTCCGCATTGTTCTCGGCCGACCATGCCAACGGATTTATCAAGAATATAATTCCGTCCGTTAGAAGAAAGAGCGCCATCTTCTTTGCACGTACAGCGGTCACATTACTGTTCTTTACGGTCATATATCTGCTTGTATGTACTCTTTCATATCTCTTCTACGGAGTAATAAAAGGACGACCTGTCGGTCTTGACGCCGTTTATATTAAAATGTTTATCCTTGTTTATTTTATGTCGGTGGCATTTCTTATGCTCATAAACACCATGACGATCTTTACAAGGGGAATGGTCATGTCAGTAATATTTGCCATCTCGTCCATGACAGGTTTCACGACAGTTCCGGTGGCAGTAGGCGAAGCGGTAGTCTTCATGTCTGATCCGAGACACGAAGCCGTCGCCTATACCTATCTCGTTTCATACATGATGAAGAGCATCCCGGATGAATTTAACACCGCCAGAGCACTCGGCATGAGCGCGGTGTACATCATCGTTTCTGTGGCAGCAAGCCTGTTTGTACTTAACATGAGGGATGAGAAATAAAAAAACCGCCTTGTCATACAGGGCGGTTTTATGTTATAATTATATGAAAAGACAAAATAAAGGAGCCTGAATCATCAATGACAGCTGGGTCATCAACTGCCTGCCTTTATCCGGAACTGCTTGAAGAAGCACTGGCTGAACTCGTGAACAACGGTATAAAAACTACCGAAATATTTGTAAATACGCACTGTGAAGTCGCTCCGGAGTTTACTGAAATACTTGGAAGTATCCTTTCGCAGAGCGGGGCTGAATGCATTGCATATCATCCGTATACCTGTCCGATCGAACCAATGATGTTCTTTTCCGGTTACAGCCGCCGTGTGAAGGATATGCTCGATTACCATAAATATTATTTCGAAGCTATGAACCGCCTTGGAGCACGCATCTTCGTTCTTCACGGAAATATGAACGTAGTTGCGGTAGATGAGGATTTCTATTTTGAGATCTTTTCCGAGCTTGCCGCTGCAGCAGCGCCTTACGGCATAACCGTTGCACAGGAAAACGTAGCCCGGTGCCAGAGTCACAGCCTCGATTTTCTGAGAAATATGTCTGAAACGCTTGGCGACAGCGCGAAGTTCGTGCTCGATATCAAGCAGGCAGTACGTTCACAGGAGGATCCGTTCGAGATAGTAAGGACTCTTGGAAATAAAATAATTCACGTTCACATGAGCGACAACGATTCTGCATCCGACTGTCTTGCTCCCGGATCAGGCTCATTTGACATATACGGACTCCTGAAGGAGCTGTATCTCAGAGGATTTGACGGTGCGGTTATCACGGAACTTTACAGAAAAAACTTCGGCAGTGTTTCCGATCTTGTTGAAAGCTGCCGTTACATAGAAAATATCATAAACCGAATAGAAAGCGAGATAATCAGACCATGAAATGCCCATACTGCGGATGCGCGGATACCAAAGTCCTCGACTCCCGTTCACTTGAAAAGAAAAAAAGAAGAAGACGTGAGTGCCCGAGCTGTTTAAAAAGGTTTACAACATATGAGATCCTCGACACACCGCTTCTTATGGTTAAAAAGAAGGACGGATCCTTCGAGCCGTTTGACAAGAACAAGCTTATCAAGGGCATCTACAGCGCAATCAAGAAACGCCCGGTAAGCGTTGAAGATGTCACAAAGATCGTAAGCGACATAGAGACATCGTTTGCCAACGACATGAAGAATCAGATCACCACGACCGAAATAGGCGACATCGTCCTCGAAAAGATGAAGGACCTTGACGCAATAGCCTACATCAGGTTTGCATCGGTTTACAAGGAGTTTACCGACAAGGAAAGTTTCATAAAGATAATTTCAGAACTTGATACGAAGTAAAAAGGTTACTGCCGCAAAAGTGGTCTCTTTTGATTTGATTCGGCCGAATAAGCGGTGCAAAAAGACAATGTTTCACAATTTATTTCATCAAAATTATCGATAATCTGTATTTTTCGATGAATTTAAAATTAATTCAAATTTCTATGGATTTTCTGTGAAATTTATGCTATTATATTTCTATAAATTATTATATAGAAACACCGGATAAAAGGTGATTTCGTAAAAAATAATAATTGGGTAAAACAAAATATAGGAGGTACGTAGTATGGACGGTATTTATAATTCACTTCAGATGGAAGACATTACAGATCAGTATGATCCGGCAGAGATGGAACAGCAGAAAGGTATGGCTATTGTAGCGTTCCTTTTTTGAAATTCTGTTTTTCCTTCCGGTAATGTCAAACAAGGATTCAGCTTACGCAAAGACGGTTGCAAACCAGGCACTTACTATTGCAGCAGCTAATATTGTAACAAATATCCTTAAGTTAATCGTTGCTAAGATCCCGATTCTCGGTGGTATCTTAGGTCTTGTTTTATCACTTGTTACACTTGCGCTTGTTGTTCTTTGTGTCCTCAAGATCGTTGATGCTGTAAACGGCAAGATGAGAAAAATGCCATTCGGTTTCGAGATCAGCGCATTCAAGTGATTTGATATCATACAATTAAAATCGAAAACAACAGGCGGTCGGCTCAGGCCGCCTGTTTTGATGTTATAAAGGGAATTTTTACTGCCGGCTGTGCCAGGCTGTTTTTGTCGTCTGTTTCTGATCAGAGACTTCGGCAGACAGATGCACATGGCAGTATAATATATCAATGTAAAGGAGTTCGTCATGAACGAAGCAAGACTTATAAACTTTAACGGAACACCGTGTGTTGAGCTTACAGCAGGCGGTTACACAGCGCTCATCGCTTACGAGATCGGCTGTAATGTTATCAGACTCAGAAACACTGAACATTCAGTTGAATTTTTCAGATTCAATGCGGAAAATCCGGCTGAGACAATAATCAACTCACCTGAAGTATGGGGAATGCCTACTCTTTATTTTCCGAACAGACTTGCTGACGGTGTTCTTAAGACATCCGACGCTGAATATCACTGGCCGGTGAATGAAAAGAATCACTACAACAACCACATCCACGGCTTCCTCCACAAGAGAGTACACTCCGTTGAGGAATACAGTGCTGATGAGAACAGTGCATGGGTAAAGACAAAGTTCGTTTTCGACAGAAACGATGAGTTCTACCAGTACTTCCCGGTTGACTTCACAGCTGAATACACATTCACTCTTTCAGCTGACGGACTTAAGCAGGATATTAAGTTTACAAACAACTCTGAAAAGGTGCTTCCGATATCCATCGGTTCACACACAGCTATGCAGGCTCCGTTTGTTGACGGTGCAAAGCTTGCCGACATTCGTCTTCAGGTGCCGGCCATGATGCGCTGCGAACTCAACGAAAGATGCCTTCCTACAGAAGATCTTCTTGATCTTTCCGACTGGGATAAGGAATACGTCGACGGAACAAAGGTGCCGGTACTCCAGAACCTCGACAACGACATGTATGCGGCGGGCAGACTCGAGCTTGACGGAAAGCCGTTCAGCGGCATCATCGCCGAGGACCGTGCAAGCGGCATTAAGATCTGCTACGAAGTTTCCGAAGAATACCGCTTCTGGATCATCTGGAACGACCAGGGCTTCAACGGCTACTTCTGTCCGGAACCGATGACAGCAATGATCAACGCTCCGAACCTTTCACTCTCACCTTCCGTAAGCGGTTACAGAGAGATAATCAAGGGCCAGACATTCGAGTGTTCACAGCATTTCTTTGTTGCTCTCTGATAAGGTTTTACCGTAAACTGTAAATGATTCATATAGTGCAGGTCTTAAAATATCCGACTTGCACTATATTTTATTAAATCACTTGAAAAACAATAGAAAATATGATATAATCACTTTAACCGTTTTGATAAGTTTCACAAAACACAAAATGAAATAAAATATAATAAAAAAGGAGTTTTCTTATGAAATTCGGATTTTTCGATGACGCAAAAAGAGAATACGTTATCAATTCTCCAAGAACACCTTATCCGTGGATCAACTACCTCGGAACACAGGGATTCTTCTCACTGATCTCAAATACTGCAGGCGGCTACAGCTTCTACAAGGATGCCCGTCTCAGAAGAATAACAAGATACCGTTACAACAATGTCCCGATCGACATGGGCGGACGTTATTTCTATATCAACGACAACGGTACAGTATGGAATCCTGGCTGGTCACCTGTAAAGACAGAACTCGATTCATATGAATGCCGTCACGGTATGGGCTACACTGTTATCACAGGTAAGAAGAATGACCTTAAGGCTGAAGTTACTTTCTTCGTACCACAGAACTACGACGGTGAAGTTCAGCAGGTAGTTCTCACAAACGAAGGCTCTGCTGCAAAGTCATTCAAGCTCTTCTCATTTGCTGAATGGTGCTTATGGGATGCTCAGGACGACTGCACAAACTTCCAGAGAAACTTCTCAACAGGCCGTGTTGAAGTAGACGGCTCAGTTATCTACCACAAGACAGAATACAGAGACAGACGTGACCACTATGCTTTCTACTCAGTAAATGACAGCATTGACGGTTACGATACAGACCGTGACTCATTCATCGGTCTCTACAACGGATTTAACAATCCTGAAGCAGTTATGGCAGGCAAGGCTACAGATTCATTCGCTGACGGCTGGTCACCAATCGCTTCACACTACAAGGAGATCACTCTCGCTCCTGGCGAAAGCAAGACTCTTATCTTCATCCTTGGCTACGTTGAAATGCCAGCAGACCAGAAGTTTGAAGCTGACGGCAAGACAATCAACAAGGTAAAGGCAAAGGCTATGATTGAAAAGTTCAGCACACCTGAAAAGGTTGCTGCAGGACTTGCAGAACTCAAGTCTACATGGGATGCACTCCTCGGAATCCTCAACGTAAATACTCCTGACGACAAGGTTGACCGTATGGTAAACATCTGGAACCAGTATCAGTGTATGGTTACATTCAACCTTTCACGTTCAGCTTCATACTTTGAATCAGGTATCGGCCGTGGTATGGGATTCAGAGATTCAAACCAGGATATCCTTGGTTTCGTTCACCAGATCCCGGACCGTGCAAGGGAAAGAATCATCGACATCGCTTCAACACAGCTTCCTGACGGCGGATGCTATCACCAGTATCAGCCTCTTACAAAGAAGGGCAACTCAGACATCGGCGGCGACTTCTCAGACGATCCGCTCTGGATGATCCTTTCAGTATCAGCATACATCAAGGAAACAGGCGACTGGAGCATCCTCGATGAAATGGTACCTTACGACAACGACGCATCAAAGGCTAAGCCGATGCTCGACCACCTCAAGGTTTCATTCTACCACATCGTAGAAAACCTCGGCCCTCACGGACTCCCGCTCGCAATGCGTGCTGACTGGAACGACTGTATCAACCTCTCATGCTACTCAGACACACCGGGCGAAAGCTTCCAGACATACACAAACCCTAAGTTTGCAGCTGAAGGCGGCTACTCAAAGGTAGCTGAATCAGTAATGGTTGCAACACTCTTCACATACACAGGCCCTAACTACGTTGCTATCCTCAAGCACCTCGGAAAGAACGACGAAGCTGCTGCAGCTCAGGCAGAGATCGACAAGATGAAGAAGAACATCATGGAATCTGCATGGGACGGCAACTGGTTCCTCAGAGCATACGACGCAAACGGAAAGAAGATGGGTTCAAAGGAATGTGAAGAAGGCCAGATCTTCATCGAACCACAGGGCTTCGCAATTATGTCCGAGATCGGTAAGGATCAGGGCGCTGACAAGAAGACTCTTGCAGCTATCGACGAAAGACTCAACACAAAGTTCGGTCTCGTACTCAACAACCCTGCATTCACAAAGTACTACATCGAATACGGCGAAATTTCAACATATCCGGGCGGATACAAGGAAAATGCCGGTATCTTCACACATAACAACGCATGGATCATCTGTGCTGCTGCATACGCAGGCGAAGGTGATCAGGCATTCAAGTACTATTCAGAGATCGCTCCTGCATTCACTGAAGAAACTTCAGATATCCACAAGACTGAACCATACGTTTACGGACAGATGGTCGGCGGTAAGGACGCAGGCGCAGACATCGGCAGACCAGGCAAGAACTTCGGCCAGGGCAAGAACTCATGGCTTACAGGTACAGCTGCATGGAACATGGTAGCTATCTCACAGTACATCCTCGGTGTACAGCCTGACTTCGACGGTCTCAGAATCGATCCTTCCATCCCTGCTGCATGGGACGGCTTCAAGGTTACAAGAAAGTACCGCGGCGCTGAATACGCTGTAACTATCAAGAACCCTTCACACGTTTGCAAGGGCGTTAAGAGCGTTACTGTAGACGGCAAGGCTGTTGAAGGCAACATTCTCCCTGTATTTGACGGCGGCGTTCACAACGTTGAAGTTATAATGGGTTAATAAACTGCGTTGATTTAATCCCCACCCCCCTGCCCCCCTCCCGGAGGGAGGGGGGGAGACGGAGCGTTCACCCGTTCAGAAGATGGGGCGTTCATACTCTTTGGAGTATGAGGAAAATAAAACTCGGTTGGTTTTTAATTAAAATAGAAAAATTTCCCGGAATGGTTTATGACTGTTCCGGGAAATTTTTTTGCTTTTTAGATGTAAATAAAAGGAAATGAAATGTTAAAATATAACAGAAAAATGGAAACTGTTAGGAGAAAAAATACCTCTTAGGGCGAAACTATTACCTCTTAGGGCGAAACTATTGAAATTCACTTCCCAATGCTTTATACTGATATATGTGATCAGGAAGTAAAAAAATACATTACCCAAAGACAAAATGTAACGAATATTCTGGTCGGCACAAGGAAAATTAACTGGCAGGATGTGAACAGAATGATAAAAATCAAAGTTGGTCTGATAGACGATGACAAAATTTATCTTGAACGCTTTACAAGGTTGATGAGTGAAAAACACGGCAGTCAGATAGAGCTCTTTTCATTTACCGATCCGGAGAAAGTTTCTGATTCGGTACAGAAAAACGGAATAAATGTTCTGGTTGCCTCCGGAGACAGTTTCACGTGTGCGGATGATCTTTCCGGTCAGTGCGGATTTGCTTATTTCACGGAATCGGCTGAGATCGATACGATAGACGGAAGAAAAACGATATTTCGTTATCAGAATTCCGACGGTCTCTACAGAGCGCTTCTGGGGCTTTATTCCGAAAAGGTAAAGGACGGCGTAAGCTACCGTGCCGGTGCGGAGAGAGCGAAAATAAGTCTTTTCGTTCCTGAGTGTGAAGGTGCGGGCGCTTCCACGGCAGCGGCGGCAATGGCCGAGTACAGCGCTTCAGAGGGAAAGAAAACACTGTTTCTGAATCTCAGACAGTTCGGAGGTACCGAGGAGCTGTTTACAGCACCGGGTGAAACGAGTTTTACCGATGTCATCTTCGCCCTGAAAAGCAGAAAGGCAAATATCATGAAGCTCGAAAGCATTGTAAGAAAGAGCGCTGAAGGAGTTTTCTTCTTCGGGAACTGCCGTAACCCGCTTGACAGCACCGAGCTGAGCCGCGAGGAACTTTCCTCCCTGATAGATACGCTCGAAGGCAGCTGCGGCTATGACAGAATAGTGATAGTAAGCGACTTCTTCCTTTCAGAAAAGCTTTCACTGCTGCTTGGCAGAGCTGATGACGTGATAATCGTTTCGGGAGACACACCGCTTTCAGAACAGAGAATACTTCAGAAACGGGCGGTTATCGACGGACTTGAAAAACGCGAAATGAGCGGACTGAAGGAAAAGATCAGAATACTGTTCAACAAGTCGGCAAAAACTCTTCAGCTCGGCATACCGGTCATGGGAGTTATTCCTGATACGGGAAGCGGAAGAACGCGTGATATAGTAAAGCGTATGACTGACACCGGCGTGTTCCGGTGCTTGTGCAGAGAGGAGGCACCTGTATGACGGCTGTCAGCAAAAGCACCGACCTTCAGGAACTTGAAAAGGAACTTAAGGCTTACGTCAGGGAGCACTTCGTTCTTACCGATCTTTCCGACGAGGAGCTTTTTGAAAAGGTGAAGGAACTGGTGATGAAACGCACCGCCGATATCGCTCTTACGGTAAGCGGCATGGTGAGCCTTACGGAAAGCGTGTACAGCTCAATCAGAGGCTTCGGCATCCTCGACATGATAATGAAGGATGATACGGTAACCGAGGTCATGATAAACGGCTGTGACAGCATCTGGATCGAAAAGAAAGGCCGTCTGCAGAAACTCCCCAGGAGTTTCGAAAGCGAAGCGGTCCTGGAGGATACCATACAGCGTATAGTTTCCAGAGCGGGACGTGAAGTCAATCAGGCAAATCCGATAGTGGACACAAGGCTTCCGGACGGCTCCCGAGTAAACGTCGTACTTCCTCCGGTATCGGTCGACGGTCCTGTGGTTACCATCAGAAAATTCTCGGTAAACCATATGACCATGGAAACTCTTATCGGGCTTGGATCACTGACTGCAGAGGTCGCAGATGTGCTCAGACAGTTTGTCCGGGCCGGCTACAACATCTTCATAAGCGGCGGTACGGGATCGGGGAAAACCACCTTTCTCAATGCTCTTTCCGATTACATTCCCGCCGGTGAACGTGTTATAACCATCGAGGATTCTGCAGAACTGCAGATCACCGGAGTTGAGAATCTGGTCAGGCTGGAAACGAGAAATGCAAACACTTCCGGTTCCGGCGAGATCCAGATACGCGACCTGATAAAATCCTCGCTCAGAATGAGACCCGAGAGGATAATCGTCGGCGAGGTACGAGGTGCGGAGGCGCTGGACATGCTGACAGCAATGAACACGGGCCACGACGGATCACTTTCCACGGGACACGCCAACTCGGCTGCGGATATGCTCACCCGACTTGAGACCATGGTCCTTTCCGGCACGGAGCTTCCGCTGCCTGCGATACGAAACCAGATAGCCTCTGCTATCGATATCGTGGTACATCTTTCGAGAATGAGGGATCATACGCGAAAGGTCACTGAAATATCTGAACTTACAGGCGTAAAGGACGGAATGATAACCGTTAATCCGCTGTATGTTTTTGAGGAGGATGAGAAAAGCACACTGAATGAAGTGCACGGTTCCTTAAAAAGAACGGAAAATGCATTTGAATCATATGAAAAGCTTCGCCGAAGCGGTATAAACATGGAGGTATAGAATGAAAAGCAGAAAATACAAGGAAAACAGAGGCCTTACCGGAAGGGGCACGGATTATTCAGTATACAGAATGACTCCGGTGCAGGCTGCCGCTTCAGCGGCGGCGGGAGGGGCAGGAGGGGCACTTGCGTTCAGCATCTTCTTTGGTGCAGGTATTCCTGCGGCTGCAGCTGCCGCGGCAGGTGCGGCAGCCGGAGTGAAATACGGCACGAAATTCTTCAAGGAAAGAAGAAACAGCGAGCTTACGATGCAGTTTAAGGACCTTCTTGAATCGATCGCTTCATCGCTGTCGGCCGGTCAGAACATACCATGTTCCATTGAGTCGGCGCTGACAGACCTGAAGCAGATATACGGAGACAAGTCGCTTATCGTAAAGGAGACATCCGCAATAGCGGACGGTATGAGAAACAATCTTAATCCTGAGGAACTTTTCGGGGACTTTGCTTTAAGAAGCGGTCAGAAAGATATCCGCACCTTTGCCGAGACGTTCAGCGTCTGCAACAGGAGCGGGGGAAATATGAGAGATGTTATAATCAGAACGACAAGGATACTGAGTGAGAAAATGCAGACTGAAAAGGAAATAAGCGTTATTGCATCAAAGGGGCGTAATCAGCTCTGGCTTATGACGGTAATGCCGTTCATAATAATACCGATGCTTAAGACTCTCGGTGAAGACGGTGTATCCGGAAACAACATCATTACGGTGGTCGTTAAGGCAGTAGGAGCGGTGATCATCGCCGGAGCAGTCTTTGCCGGCAAACGGATAACCGATATCAGAATGTAGGAGACAGTAATGAAAACAGATCCTTTGTTTATAATGGCGGCGGCAGGATCGCTTCTGACGCTGCTCTGGACAGCGCTTTTTATAAAGGGCTTCGGTAAATACAGGGAGATAACCTCAGTAAAGGCTGCAAGGGAACTTAAGCTTAACGGTATTTTTCATACGGGTTTCGAACTCATGAAGCTTTTAAAGATAAATACCGGAAGCGGAAAATTTGCGGAAAAGAGAAGCAATGCTGCCGAGATCTACGGCGAACGCTACGCTGGCTTTTACACCTACCTTTTTACCGGGGCGCAGATAAGCTACGCTTTCCTTGGCTTACCGGTCTCGCTTCTTGCGGGAGCGGCAGCCGGAAGCACAGCGACAGGACTTGCCGGTTGCGCGGCGTCGCTTATTCTGCTTGTGATTTACGATTATGATGTTAAAAAGAAGGTGAACGCAAGGCACGATGCCGTAATGTGTGAGCTTCCGGACATAATCATGAGGCTTACACTTCTTCTCAATGCAGGAATGGTCCTTCGTGATGCCTGGAATACGATTGCTGAATCGTCGGATACGGAGCTCGGAAAGGAGATGAGAAAAACGGGTTCGGACATACGTAACGGAATGTCTGAAACTGAGGCTTTCGAAGCATTCGCAGGAAGATGCCGTACCCGTGAGATAAGAAAATTTGCAGGTTCTCTTGTACAGAACCTGAAGAAAGGCAGCGCCGGACTTTCCGCCTGCCTTGAGGAACTCGCTGATGAACAGTGGGAGGAAAAGAAAAATTACGTTAAAAAGAAGGCCGCCGCGTCGGAACAGACTCTTCTGTTCCCGATGTTGATGATCTTCGTGGCGATCATTCTTATGATAATCGTTCCCGTGTTCACAAATATGATGTGACGGGAATAGAAAAGCTGGTTTATTCATGAACCGGCGGGACACGGGCGAACCCCTGCAGATCCCCTTTCCGCAGATCCGGCTGATCCGGATCTGCGACCAGAAATTTAAAAACAATTTTTATTAACAAGGAGTAATTTATTATGAAAAACTTATTTGCAGACAAGATGGACAGAATGACAGACGTAATGGCAAACAGAGCAGCAGCTGCAGTTCTTGCGGCAAAAAGAGGCGTGAACGGTTTCCTTTATGAAGAGGACGGTGAGACCAATCTCGTTGCTATTCTGCTCATAATCATTGTAACGGTAGCTCTGGTTGCGATATTCAAGACAAGAATTACTGCACTTGTAAATACGCTTTTTGATAAGCTTGAAAAGAGTGCTAAGGGTATCTGATCGCTTTTTCCGGAGCGAAAAAGGATCAGTTCAGGTCATCGAAGCGGCGCTTGTGTATCCGGTGGTGATATTCACAGTCGTGACACTCATCTACATGGGAATGTACATCTACGATGTGTCGCTTCTTAATGACAGAGCAAGGATGGCAGCGGTCACCGCAGCGAAGACAGTGACATTCACGGGCTACGATGAGCTTGGTGATGTGTATTCCTCGCTGGAGCTGGATCCGAAAGCTCCTGCTCCGGACAGAGCACATGTGGACAAATACTATTCTGAATCAAGTCCGTACCGTTATTTTGTAAACGGAAAAGCTGATGACAGGTTTGCAGCAAAGGTATGTGATTATGCATCAGACGGACTGTTCCGCGGAACAGGGGTGACCTGTACAGTGGATGTGAGGCGTAAACTTTTCGACAGGGAAGTTGTTGTAACTGTTGAAAAGGACGTAAGCCTTCCGGGCATTCTGAGACTGTCCGGCGTAAGGACCGGCAGAAAGATGACAGCTACGGCTTCAGCGGTCACATCAGATCCGGCGGAATTTGTGAGAAATACTGATCTTGTTATGGACGCAGCATCATTTATCGGAAACAAAACCGGCATAAACGGTAAACTTGCAGGCGTACGTACCAGGATCTCGGAAGCACTTGGAAAGTTAAAGGCGGGCAGTAAATGAAAAAGAAAAAGCATCCTGCAGGATCGATAACTATTGAGGCGTCTCTGGCACTTGCGTTTTTTATTTTCGGTTATCTTGCCATACTGTCGCTTGTTTATGCAGTCAGAACTGAAAGCACGGTACAGTATGGAATTGACCGTGCCGCATCTGAAATAGCTCGTTATTCGTACACGGCTGAGCGGCTGTCGCTTACGCAGTATGTGACGCAGGCGGGTATGACGGCAGGCGAGATCATCGACAATATCGAAGGATTTCAGAATATCGCCGGGGGCACGGTATCAGGCGACGGATCAGGCGTGACACTTGCGGAAATGGCAAACCAGCTGACCGGAAATGCCACCATAAGCGGTTTAGCGGGAGATCCCCTGTTCCGTTCGGTATTTGCAGGATGTGTGGCAGGAAGCAAGGCGGAAGCCGATAAGTATTTTAAGAATATGGCCGGTATAACTACCGATGACATCGACTTTCATTATTCATCGGTGCTGCGGGACGGAAAAACTGTTGAAATAGTTGCCGTCTACAAAGTAAAGCTTAAGACATACGGGCTTTTCGGCAAAAAAGGCCTTTCTCTTACCATGAAAAATACAGCCTGTGCAGGTGCGTGGCTTGCGGGAAATAAAAAATCACAGCAGCAACAGCAGCAGAACACGCCTTCTGCTCCGTCAAAATGGAGCCTCAGCGCATTTAAACGAGGACAGGCGTGGGTGTCTGAGATAAAATCGGAGCACGCCAAGGCAGCTGTAAAGAGCGGAAAGGGTGTCGACATCTGTGAAAACGGAACGTATACCATGATCGGTTCGGTGAACATCTTCATGCCTTCCTATTCCGACTGTTCAAAGGAAGGCTCCTCTGATCCGGCTGATTACAGCATAAAGGAAGCCGCTTTTTCGAAGGCTGTCAGCGGTTACGCATCGCAGCTGAAGAAATCGGTAAAGGAAAAAAGGGGAGAACTTCAGTTTGAAAACGGTACTGCAGTTCCTGACCAGGGCAAAAATGCAAAGCTTGCGCTGATAATAGTCGTTCCGGCTGAGGGAGCTGCTTCAGCCTCTGCAAAGGACGTGCTTGACAAAACTGCGGACAAGATGAGGAAAAACGGCGTTGAAGTTCACTACGAATTTCGTGAAAGTGCTTTCTACACGGAAAAATAGGAAAGGAAGAAATATGAAGGAGATCATTACAGGAGGAGCTCTTGCTCTCGTTTCAGCGGTGCTGTTCGCATTATTCAGTCCCGTGACAGAAAAGGAAAAACAGAAGAAGGACGGAAGAAAGAGATTTTTATTATCACTGCCTGTCTATATAATTACTGATATCATTTCAGCATTCATAGCCAGAGGTGCGGGTGTGAATCTGCCTGAAGCGGTCAGCCTTATACTGGCTGCCAACTTTATCTTCCTTCTGGGAGCTATTGATCTTAAACACAGAAGAATACCTAATGCGTATGTGGGAGCTGCGCTGGTCTTCAGGACGGTTTTCATTTTCGCGCAGGGCATTGCGGAACATGATCTTGCCAGCGTTACCATTTGTTCAATCTGTGGATTTGCAGCCGGCGGACTTATAACGGGTCTTGCCTACGTGATATCACATAAGGGTATCGGCTCAGGAGACGTCAAGATGTTTGCAGTCATCGGATATTTTGCAGGCGGAGTTGCCGTGATCGATATTCTCGTTTATTCAACGCTTTTCTGCTGCATATGTGGAATAGTGCTTCTCGTCACAAAAAAGTGCGGTAAAAAAGACAGCATACCTATGGCGCCTTTTGCCTATGCGGGTACAATGCTCTACATCATTGCAGGAATGTAAGGAGGACACTGTGAAAAAGATCGGAAACGCGGTTTATCCGCTTGCGCTCATCATGCTCATGTCACTTGCGTGGATGAATGTATGTACATCGGGCGAAAAGGACGAAAAACTGTTTGATGAATACTTTTCAAATGCTCAGATGAATGAAGAAAAGCAGGCATATATAACAGCGGCTGAATGGTATGTGAAAGCTGCTGAGATAAAGCCGGATGAAGATACACTGCTTCTTGCGGCTGAAAATTTCAGAAAGTGCGACGAAAATGATATGTTCCTCCGCTGCTGCCGCAGAGCCGCGGAATGTGAGGACTGTACCGCAAAGCCGTGGGTGCTTGCCGGACGTTATTATCTTGACAACGATAAGGCGGCCGAGGCGGCAAAGCTCTTTTCTGAAATGCCTGAGTCATGCAGGAACGATGAGACGGAAGAGCTTATGGCCGAGGCGTCCGGATGTTTCCACACCTGCTACAGAACTTTTAACGATGCAAAGCCGTTCCACGGTAAATATTTTGCAGCATGTGAAGGTGAACTCTGGGGACTTGCGGATGCAGAGGGTCAGTTCTTCATTGCTCCTGAGTACGATGCGGTCGGCGCCTACGATCCTGAGGAGGATCTGGTGCCTGTCTGCAGCGGAGGTATCTGGAAATTCGTCAACGAATACGGCCAGACCAGATTCGCTCTTTCAAAGGAATACACCCTGCTCGGTTCCTTCGGCGACGGACTTGCTCCGTTCTGCCGTGACGGAAAGTACGGTTACACCGATCTCGATTACAACGAAAGCAGCGAACGTTTTGAATATGCCGGTTCATTTTCAGGCGGAGTTGCCGCAGTCAAGAAGGACGGCAGCTGGTACCTTGTAAACAGTGATCTTGTTCCTGCAACGAACGAAAAATATGACGAGATTATCCTTGACGAATACGGTTTCTGCGCACACGAAGGCGTAACAGAGGCCGTGAAGGGCGGAAAGACAGTTTTCCTCGATAAAAACGGCAGCGAAGTACCTGAAAAGAAAATGTTCTCATGCGGCCTTGCACCGGTATCCGCCGGCTTCGGCGAGGGATATGAAAACGAAAAAGGAGATATTGTAATAGATGCATATTTTGAAAAAAACCACACCTTTTTCCCCTGACGGCTGTGCACTTGTAAAAGAAGACGGCGTCTGGAAGGTCATTACACTCGATATTTACAGATAAAAGGAGTCCGGCTGCGCCTGCAGCCGGATATTTTATATGATGAAATGTAACACAAATTGTATTCAAAAAAGTATTGTAATTTGTAAAACAATATGATATTATAGAATTGACAGGAAAGGAGAATGTATTATGATTATTCGAAGGGAAATTGATCTGAATGAACCGCTGAGTGAAGAACAGAAACATATGCTTGAAGCATTGAAAACAAGACCGGTGCGCCCCGATGAAGACTGTCCTGAGCTGACGGAAGAACAGATCAGTCAGCTTGCAAGGGTGTCTGAGCAGCGGCGTGAAGACCGAAGAAAGCAGACAGTTACTCTGAGACTTTCTCCGCAGGCACTGAAAACTGCAAAATCTCTTGGCAAAGGATATACATCTGTGCTTAGCCGGATACTTGAAAGTGCACTGACAGACGCAGAACTTATAAAACATTATCTGTAAGAAAACGCTGATCAATTCATAAATCAGCGTGGGGTACGGGGCGAAGCCCCGCAAGCTCCCCATCCGAAAATACGGCGAAGCCGTATTTTCGATTAAATCAGTGTATACTAAGAAAAATGAAGAGGTGTCATATGTAACGGGTTATCAGGTTACATATGTCACCTTATTTTATTACAAATGACATCTATCCTTAAAGCAGGGGGCGGTGTATAATATAGTCAGGATCATACAGGAGATACAGGGCAGAGACCCTGTTAATAAACGAGGTGATAAGTATGTTTGGTGATTTACTGATAATGCTTCTTATAGTCTGGCTGGCGCTTCCTCTCGGACTTATACCGGCGGTAATCGTACTTGCCGTTAAAAACTCAAAGCTTAGGAAGATGCTTTCCGGTGAGGCTGTTCCATACGGACTCTCCGAAAACATACCTGTAAAGGAACGCAAACCGTTAAGTTTCAGTGTGCTTCTGGTAGTCGGTGTACTGTTCGTTATCATCTCCGGTATCGTATTTGCGACATCGGGCTGGAACTACATGAGCGGAACCGTAAAGACAGTCATGATACTTTCCATGAGTGCTGTTTTCTTTGCAGCATGTGCAGTTTCCGAAAAGAAATTCCATCTTGACAGAACAGGATTTGCATTCTATCTTCTCGGCGGAATATTCCTGCCTGTATCCGTTGTCGGAATAGCATATTTCAGACTGCTCGGACCGTGGTTCATGTTCTCTCCGTCTTCTGCTCACTATGTATTCCTTACAATGATGGCAGTAACATTACCGGTTCTCATTTTCGCACAGTATCACTACAGGGGATCGGCTGTTGTCCGCTATATTTTTTCAACCGCCTTCGCAGTCGAATACACAGGATTTTCGCTTGCCTTTACCGAAAGTATTTACGGACAGGATTTTGAAGATGTAACTCTTATGGCAGTTCTTCTCGGTATAGGATATCTTGTTTTTGCTGCCGTTCCTGCCCTCAGATGTGTTACTGCCCAGTTTATCTTTACAGCCTCACTGCTGTACTGCTCAGCCGGTCTGGTCAGAGGTTCCGCAGCCGCTGCGGTATGCGGCCTTGCATGTACAGTTATATCACTGATGATAAACCGTAAGGCGTACAGTACACTCAGTATCATCAGCTTCCCGGTAATGACAGCAGCTCTTGTAAATGTACTTACCGCTGAAATAAAGGATGAGCAGGGATACCGTGAAGATATGGCTTTCATCGGTGTCACAATGGCAGTCCTTGCTGTACTTACATTTGTTTTCAGTGCGTCATTCCTCAGAAATATCCGCCTTCCGGAAGTGTTAAGAAGAGGGGATAAGTCTGAACAGACAGGCATCGACTCCGTCAAGCTCAAGTGGCTTGAAAGAGCATGCGGTACTGCGATTACAGTATTTTTCTTCGCAGGCTGGATCGAACTCGATTACGATTACGGAGAAACAGAATATCTTGTCTTCGGCTTCATTACTGCTGCATATTTTGCCCTGAAAGCGTTTGAGCATCACATCCGTGACACAGGACGTGAAACTGACAGAAACTTTGCCTTAAGCCTTATCGGTGTGACAGCCGCGTTTACATGCTTTCGCTTTGAAGCTCCTGAAATTATCGAAGCCGAATTCTACTGTGCATCGTCACTGCTTGCGACAATTCCTCTGATATTCATCTGGAAAAACCGCAGAAATATCACCGGATGGATCGTGTACATCCACACAGCCGTTGTTCTCGGGATTCTTATGCTCCACGCCTGGGATGAGGGAGAACTTATAAACGCAGTCATCCTCATCGGAGTGTGCACACTCATGGCAGTTTTCTCATTTATCAGAAGAGCAAAGAAATGGTTCATAATCTCAGCTATAGCATCTGTTCTGGTCGCTTTACAGCTGACAGGCGAACTGTTCATGATCTCATGGTGGGTATACCTCCTTGCAGTCGGCCTCATTCTTATCATTTACGCTGCAGTCAATGAATACTACCGCCAGAAGGGTGAAGAAAATCCTTTAAAGTCAGGGTTCCGCGAGTTTGCCGACAAAGTGTGGAAGTGACAAATGTCACTCTTATTTGATGACATTTGACACTAACGTATTTAAGCCCTCTGTGCTATAATATTATCAGAGGCTTAGAGAAATATAGCAGATATAAAGAACAAAAGAAAAGAGCACAAAAGTAAAATATAAATAAATATTTGCGGAACAAAATATTATAAAGGGCGGAGAACTTTATGTTCTCCGTTTTTTTCTTGGAAAACGCTGATTTATGGATAAATCAGCGTGGGGCACGGGGCGAAACCCCGCAATATCACCTCCCGGAAATCCGGCGAAGCAGTATTTCCGGTTTGATCAGCGTTTCCCTTGAAAAATACAGGATTAACGTGTATAATAGAAAATGGAGGCACCCGTAATGATCAACTTTGTCTATGTACTGCTTCACGTCATTGCACTTGTGGGAATGACTACGAGTATCGTATGGCTTGCACTGCGTGCAAAAAAAGAAAAAGGCAAATATGTTTTCATGCTCTGTCAGACCCTCATCATGATCTGGACGGCCTCACAGCTGTGTGATCTTGTTGCAGTGAATGCTGATCAGCTGTTCATAGGATACATGATTGGAAACATAGGTGTGAATTTTATCGGTGCAGCATGGTTCCATTTTGCTTCGCTTTACCGTCTGGAGAAAAGACATCTGCCGGTATGGCCGCTTTACTGCATAGGCGGTTTTAATTTCATTGCAGCAGCGACCAATCCGATACACCATCACTATTATCCTGTCTTTACGATGAAGTCAGTTACGCATGATTTCCTTTTCTACGGAAACGTGTTCTATACATACCTCTGTATCCTTGCGGGCATGATAATAATCTACCGCAGATCTTTCATAGAAAAGAGATTTTCGCGCAGGCAGGCTATTCTTGTGGCACTTTCCGTTATAGTGCCTACATGCCTGAATATCTCATACATTGCAGGCGCGTTTCCGGACCGTTTCGATCCGACTCCGTTCGGCTTCGGCATCACGAGCATCTGCATACTGCTTGCGGTGTACAAGTACGACTTCCTTGATGTAAACTACATGACATTTCCGAAAATCTTCAGAAATGTTCCGGGTGGTATCATCGTTGCTGACGCGCTCAGCAGCATCACCTACATCAATGATACGGCCAGGGATTATCTCGGTGAGATAAATTCTGCCGGCGACATCTACGCAGCGGTCTCCGATGCTGATTTTGCTGAAAAAAGAAATGAGGCTTTCAGCGAGGCTGAAGTGAATATCGGCGCCAGAAGACTCAACATTAAAAGATACAATCATTATGACGGCAAAGCTGTTATGTCATCTGCCTTCATCATTACCGATGTTTCAAAATACCACGAGCTTATAGAGAAAACAAGAAAGCTCAATGCGGCCAACGAAGAGATCGCAGTTGAAAGGGAACGCAACCGTATCGCACAGGAAGTGCATGACACGGCCGGTCACACCATGACTCTGATCAACTCGGCGGCAAATATACTTAAAATAAAATATCCTGAACTTCCTGAGGAAGCGAAGGAATATATAAACGACATCTCCCGCGAAGCCACAGCCGGCATATCCACGCTTCGAATGGCTATAAACAACATGAAGCATCAGTCGTACACAAGTATTACTGACGGTATAAGAACACTGGCTGACAGCGTCAAGGGGATCGAATGTGAATTATGTGTACAGGGCGAAGAAACAGAAGACTATCTTTTCTGTGCAGTGGCAGTATGTGACTCGTGCCGTGAATCCATCACGAACAGTCTCAGATATTCCGGCGCTGACAGAATAGACATCGTTGTCAAATTCCTTGAGCAGTCCCTCGAGGTATATATCTTTGACAACGGCTGCGGATGCAGCGGGATACACGAAGGAAACGGACTTTCGGGTATCGTCAACCGAATAAAGGAAATTGGCGGGGTAGTCTCATTTAAATCCAGTGAGGGCAATGGGTTTACCACTGCCATAAAGATTCCACTGGGGGAGAAAGTGTGATAAAAATAATAATTGCTGATGATCTCAGCATGCTCAGACAGGGAATACAGGTAGTCCTGGAAACCGACAGCGAGATAAAGGTCTGCGCTCTCGCATCAAACGGACGCGAGGCTTTTGAACTGTGCAAGGAACATAATCCGGATGTCGTGCTCATGGATATGCGCATGCCGGAATTTGACGGCGCATACGGCACACGTCTTATAAAGGAAAATTATCCCGAAACGAAGGTGCTCGTGCTCACGACCTTCGATGACGATGAAACTGTCACCGAGGCGATGGGATGCGGTGCAGACGGATACATCCTGAAGGAAATGGAAAGCGAGAAGATAATTCAGGCGGTAAAGGCCGTAAGCAGCGGCATTAAAGTTTTCGGCGCAAACGTATACAGCGGCATCCAGAAGAAGATCACCGAAAGCCCGAAGCCGGAACATAATACGGAAAACGAGGCAATCGCTGAACTTTCACCGCGCGAACGCGAGATAATGGTCCTCATCGCCGAAGGCCTCGACAACAAGAACATCGCTGCAAAGCTTTTCCTTGCCGAAGGCACAGTAAGAAACAACATTTCACGTATGCTCGACAAACTCGGCCTCAAAGACCGCACCCAGCTTGCAGTGTATGCTGTAAAAAATAATATAGTATAAAAGTCAGGTCATCTCCGCGGAGATGACCTTTTTACGTAAAAAGGAGCAATCCTTCCTTCGGAATGATTGCTGTTTTTTATAATCTGGATTATAATTTTTTTTAAATTTTTAAGGTGAGTGCAAAATTTTTTCTGTTTACAGGTATTTATTCGTATAAGTATATATAGTATTTGAATCGGAAATGTGGTATAATAACTATATCTGCGGAAAATTCCGCAAAAGGAGCTCTGATCAATTAATAAATCAGCGATGAGAACGGGGTGCAGCCACTCAGTTTTCCCACTCCGGCATCCGGCGAAGCCGTATTGCTGGCCAGATCAGTGTTTCCTCGATATGAATAAATTAAAAGGGTGAATTCTGATCCATGATATATTTTGATAACGCTGCCACCACAAAGCCGGCAAAGACCGTTGCCGAAACGGTTTATAAGTGCCTTGAAGACAACTTCGGAAATCCGTCGTCGCTTCATGCGCTGGGGCTGAAGGCGGAGCAGACCATGACTGCGGCACGAAAGAATATCGCTGATGCTCTCGGTGTTCCGGCAGAGACAGTGTATTTTACTTCCGGCGCTACCGAAAGCAGCAATCTTGCAGTTCGCGGAGCTGCCGGAACATACGGCCGCAGGAAGAAGAAAGTCATTACAACTACAGTTGAACATTCATCTGTAAAGGAAGCCTTTAACCGTCTTGAAGAAGAAGGCTTCGAAGTCATAAGGATAAGTCCTCGTGACGGAGCGTTTGATCCTGCGGACTTTATCAGAGCAGCAGATGAAAGTACCTGCCTTATAAGCATGATGCTCGTAAACAACGAAACCGGTGCTGTCCTTCCGGTAAAGAAAGTGTTTACAGAAATAAAGCGCAGATTCCCTGATATCATCACTCACTGTGACGCAGTTCAGGCGTTTATGAAAATACCCGTAAAACCGAACGACCTTAAAGCAGATCTCATTTCCATGAGTGCCCACAAGATCTACGGTCCGAAGGGCGTCGGTGCTCTTTACGTAAAGAAGGGCGTCAGACTTTTAAAACAGAACCTTGGCGGCAGGCAGGAGAACAATATGCGCGGCGGTACCGAAGCCGTTCCGCTTATAGCAGGTTTCGGTGAGGCTGTTTCACTTCTTGCCGGAACAATGGCAGAAAGAACTGAAAAACTCGAAGCACTCAGAAAATATCTTACGGAAAAGATAAGCGCAATGGACGGCGTGGTTCTTAATTCCCGTGAAGACGCTGTACCATATATAGTAAACATTTCGGTAAAAGGCATCCGTTCCGAGATAATCCTCCACTTCCTTGAAGAGAAGGAGATCTACATTTCAAGCGGATCAGCCTGCTCGAAGGGAGCCAAGAGCGGCGTCCTCGGTGAGTTCGGTATAAGACCGGAACTCGAGGACAGTGCTTTAAGAATAAGCTTCTGCCATGAAAACACGGAAGCGGAAATAGATGAATTCATAAACGCGCTTGAAGAAGCACAGAAACGACTCAGAAGATAAATACCGGAAGTTTCGTCAGTATCCTGTCAGGTCGTTCTGACGACCGGCAGCGGATGAAGCGTAACCGCTTAACAGAAGTATTATACATTATAAAGGAGTATTCCGAATGAAAGAACTCATACTCGCCAAATACGGCGAAATCGCCCTCAAGGGGCTCAACAAGAACACATTTGAAAATCTTCTTATCAAGAATATGAAAAGAAGACTTGATCCGCTTGGAAAGTTTCACGTTACCAAGATGCAGTCCACTATCTATGTGGAATCTGAAGACGGAAGCGTTGATGCGGATACAATACTTGAAAAGCTTAAGACCGTTTTCGGTATTGCAGCGCTCTGCAAGGCCGGAGTAATGGAAAAGGATTTTGAAAAGATCGCCGAAGGAACTTTCGAATATCTTGAAGATGTCCTTACATACGCACGTACATTCAAGGTAGAGGCAAAGCGCGCCGACAAGCACTTCCCGATGAAATCTCCTGAAATATGCATGGAACTCGGCGGAAGGATACTTGAAAAATTTCCTCACCTTACAGTTGATGTAAAGAATCCTGATGTAACTGTTACAGTCGAGATCCGTGACACCAACGCTTACGTACACGCTGTAAGGATCCAGGGCGCAGGCGGACTCCCTGTCGGAAGCTCAGGAAATGCAATGCTTCTCATTTCAGGCGGTATCGACAGTCCGGTTGCAGGCTACATGATGGCAAAGCGCGGTATTCACGTAAGTGCCGTTCACTTCATCAGCCCGCCGTACACATCCGAGCGTGCCCGTATAAAGGTAGAGCAGCTCTGCGAAAAGATAACAGCCTACTGCGGCGACATCGCATTCTTCTGCGTACCTTTTACCGAAATACAGGAAGCTATCAAGGACAACTGCCCTGAGGAGTACTTTACTATTATAATGCGAAGACTCATGATGGAGATCGCACAGCGCCTCAGCGAGCGTGAGAAGTGCCTCGCTCTTATAACAGGTGAAAGTGTTGGCCAGGTCGCAAGCCAGACCCTCAGTGCCATTGCCTGCACAGATGCCGTATGCCGCATGCCGGTGTTCAGACCGCTTATCGGTATGGACAAGACTGAAATAATTGAAATTTCGAGAAAAATAGACACCTTTGACATTTCAATA
Organism: Ruminococcus sp. HUN007; assembly: GCF_000712055.1. NCBI lineage: Bacteria > Bacillati > Bacillota > Clostridia > Eubacteriales > Oscillospiraceae > Ruminococcus > Ruminococcus sp. HUN007. The sequence goes on from NZ_JOOA01000002.1 coordinate 2,297,307, forward strand.
CAGCCTTATGAGGACTGCTGCACGGTATTCACGCCAAAGCACCCGAAGACAAAACCAACAGTTGAGGAGATCGAAAAAGCACAGAATTCGTTCGATTTCTCCAAAATGGTAGAAAAAGCTGTTGCAGAGACTGAGATAAAGATCATCAGACACTGAGACTTGTTCACAATCTGTTAATAAAATACATCAATTTCGTTCATTTATATTGCGCATGTTTTATATAAATGAGCCCGAATGTTCATGAAAGTTTGTGGAAACGCTAAAGATTCAGCTCGAAAACTTGACAAAGGAGTTCTCAGAATGCTAAAATGAGTATCACTGAACGAAAAGCATGATTATTTTCGGTCAGTGATGATCATACGGAAACGGGATTTGTCACAGGATTCAGAGCTGCTGGATTACAGGAGAGATAACATAATGAGCAGATCAGCTGTTCGGACTAACAGGAAAAACAGATTTTCCTACAGTGATGTCTTAAAAAATATTTTCCCGTGGAAAGGTGATCCTGTCAGGGAAGTGATTAGAAAGATAGTCTTTCTGATAGCTATAATCGTTTTCGGTATATGCGCCTTTCTGATATTCAATTACTACTACGACAACTACAAGAGCAGGCATCTCTACAACGAGATCGCGAAAGAAGTTCCTGCCCTTGAGGAAATCGCAGAGGAAACTCAGAAACCGGAGTACGCTGAAGAAGAGATGCTTCCTTACATGGAAACACTCGTCGCTATGAATCCGGATACAGTAGGATACATCCAGATACCGGACAAAAACGGAAGCTGCGAGGACAGCGGCGTTGATTATCCTATAGTGCAGAAACGCGATGAATGGGAAAGGGACTTCTACCTTAACCATAACTTCCGCGGTGAGCCGGCCAGTGCAGGTACTTTCTATCTTGACTACAGAAATGTTCTCACATCAAGGGAACGTTCAGGAAACCTCATCGTCTACGGACACGAGATGAGCGACGGAAGCATGTTCGGAAAACTCAAGAACTATGTGGTTGATTCATACTTCTACGAGGAACATCCGCTTGTACTGCTTTCATCACTTTATGAAGTTTCAACATACAAGATCTTCGGATATTACTACGCAGACGGCGGCGACGGAGAGTGTGATTTCTATTACACAGACAAAATAGATTTCGGATCAGAAGATGAATTCTACGATTATGTCAACCAGATCAAAATGCGTGCGTGGGCAGAAAACGGCGTCGATGTAAAATACGGCGATGAGCTCCTCACACTTTCGACCTGTGCGACTAATGCATATCATGATGCGCGCTTTGTTGTTGCTGCACGAAAGGTAAGACCGGGCGAAGACAAATACGCCGGAACCGAATACAGCAAAACACGCGACAATCCTCTCATGCCTCGTGAATGGTACAAGGCAAAGGGCGAGGAACCTCATTTCGACGACACAGATTTTGTGCCTTACGGATAAGAAAGGCAGACTTCTATTTATGGATAAAAAAAAGAAAACTATTATTGCTGTAAGCGCAGCGGCAGCGGCCTTTGCGGTAGCAGCAGGAGTATTTCTTCTCACAAGAAAGCCTCCTGAGCAGCCAGTTGAGGTAGTTCAGGAAACAACAGAGGCTTCAACAGCACCGGTAACAGCACCGGTAACTGAAGCTGAAACGGAGCCGGTAACAACTTTTCCTCCGTTTTCAAACGGTCTCTGTCTGAAGGCTCAGGAATACAGAGAGATCAACTCCGATACAGTCGGCTGGATAAGGATCAGCGGTACAGTCATCGACTATCCGATAACCCAGACAGGCGACAACGACTACTACATCGACAGGGATTTTTACAGAAATCCTGATCCGGCAGGCTGGGTATTCATGGATTACCGCTGCGGGATCCGTTCCGACTACTTTACGGACAACACTCTTCTTTACGGTCATAACATGGCGTCAGGCGTTATGTTCAGTGACCTCAAGAACTATGAACGATACGCTGACTTCTATGAACGAAATCCTATTGTGGAAGTAAGTTCACTGACGACAGATTATCAGTATAAAATTTTTGCGTTTATGCCTTGCAACGGTGTTCACGGTTCAGACTTCGAGTTCTGGAACTACATTTTCTTCTCAAGGGAAAAGGAACCGGAGTGGACTCTCAGGGAATACCTTTCAAAGATAGACGAGAAATCACTTATCACGACCAATGTTGATCTTCGTGAAGATGACAAATATCTCGCACTTTCAACATGTTACGGCGGTGACACCACCGATCCGACACGTTTTGTCGTTCTGGCAAGAATGGTAAGACCGGGTGAAGATCCGTACGAAGGAACAACAGGAAGCGTAAGACGTTACTGATCCCTTTCAGGATAAGTGAAATTTAATAACCCCGTGCGGGGTTCGAATGGAGTTTTTATGAAAGAACAATTACCACTAAAGCGAATATTTATCGGGCTTGTTACAAGCGTGACAGCAGGTGTTGCAGTTACAGCAGCAGGCACGGTAGATAAAACGGTACTGGTTCATCCTGAAAAAGCTTCTTCCTCTTACGTTGTAAAGAGTGAAGCTTCTGCAGATAACATTTACAGTGCCGATGCCTCAGTTGTAGCGCTCAATCATGAAGAAACTAATAACAGCACAGCAAAGCTTACAGACCTTACTACAGTTTCATCGAGTGCATTCAAAGCAGCCGCAGCAGAAATTGAAGAACCAGAGGTTTCTGAAACAACAGCTGCAGAGGAGTCACAGGAAGAATACGAAGCAGAGGAATGGTGGAAAGCAGACCTTTCCGATTACAGCGAGAATCTTGAAAAGGAAGACCTCGTTCCTATTGAAACAACTGCCGAAGTGGCAGATGAAGAGGAATCAGATTCCGATTCTGAAGAATTTTACGACGATGAAGATGAACAGTTCGCTGAACAGACTTCAGGCGATCCGAGAGTCATCAGGGAAGCATCAGATGCTCCTCAGTCAGGCGTTTCAGTCGGCGCAGCGGAAATAAGACTTCCGTCAGAACTTACACCGAATACGGTATACTTTACAAGCTACGGTTTCGGACACGGTATAGGAATGAGCCAGAACGGTGCAAATTACTATGCAAAGTACGGTGGTTACGATTATCTTCAGATACTTGACCACTACTATCCGGGAACATCAGTTCAGTATAATCCGGGTGCGGAAAATGAAACAATTACTGTAAGGGGTATTTCAGGAAGCGTTGTCGACATTATCTCAATGGTGTGCAATGCGGAAATAGGCTCTTCGTTTGAAACAGAAGCCATCAAGGCACAGGCGGTTGCAGCTTACACATTCGTTAAGCACGCAGGCGGCAGCACAAGCGGTATGGCTATCAAGGCAGGTCCTGACCAGAAGATAGTCGATGCAGTACGTTCAGTGCTCGGTCAGGCAGTTTACTACAACGGTGACTATGCACTTACAATGTTCTGCGCATCAAGCGGCGGTGCAACAGCGTCGAACAAGGACATCATTATTGACGACCTTCCTTATTTAAGATCAGTTGTTTCCGAATATGATGCACAGTACGATCCGCACTACGGCGAAATGTCATCAATGAGTGTTGACACACTTCGCTACAGGATCCAGAATGCATACGGCATCTATCTTTCATCAGCATACAGCCAGTGGATCCAGCCGGTAATAGGTGACGGCGGATACGTTTCAAAGGTATGCATCGACGGACAGAAGACCGTCAACGGATACGATTTCGCAAGAGTTATCGGACTCAGAACACCTAAGTTCTCAGTTTACTGTAACTGATAGTAAAGGAAATACAGAAGATCAGCTTTTCTGAAACTGAATTTCAGTTTTCAGAAAGGCTTTTTCTATTTGTGTTTGTGTGGTATAATTGTAATATAGAATTGGGTGCAGGGCGAAGCCGGAGTACCGATGTGAACAAGGGGGGCATTAACTATGAATATGTACGAGATCATCTTAAAGTCAAAGCACGGAGAAAAGCTGTCCGACGAGGAAATAAAGTGGCTTGTAAAGGGATATGTTGACGGCAGCATACCGGATTATCAGGTATCTGCCTGGCTTATGGCGGTGAATTTGAATTCCATGACAGACGAGGAAACGCTCTGTCTTACAATGGCAATGAAAGACTCAGGGGGAACAGTTGATCTTTCGGGAGTGGACGGCGTCACGGTGGACAAGCACAGCACAGGCGGTGTCGGTGACAAGACAAGCCTCATTATCGGACCGATTGCTGCAGCATGCGGCGTCAGGGTTCCTAAAATGTCCGGAAAGGGTCTCGGTCACACCGGCGGTACTATCGACAAGCTCGAAAGCATACCGGGCTGCAGTACAAACCTTGGATTTGACGAATTTATCGCTCTTGTAAACCGAACCGGATTTTCTATCGTTTCACAAAGCGGCAATCTTGTGCCTGCCGACAAGAAGCTGTACGCCCTCAGAGACGCTACAGCGACTGTGGACAGCATTCCGCTTATATGTTCAAGTATCATGAGCAAGAAGCTTGCGATGGGCGCAGACTGCATCCTGCTCGACGTCAAGACAGGCAGCGGTGCTTTCATGAAGACAGCGGAAGATGCAGAAAAGCTCGCATCGCTCATGGTCCGCACGGGTGTGAACGCCGGAAAGAAGTGCATGGCAGTTATAACTGATATGGATATCCCGCTTGGTAAAGCTGTCGGCAACTCACTTGAAGTGATCGAGGCAGTCGAGGTCCTTAAGGGCAGTGCGAAGGGAAGACTGTACGACCTGTGCATCGAGCTTGCAGCCGACATGATCATGATGGCCGGAAAAGGTACAAAGGAAGAGTGCGAAAAACTTGCTGAAGAAGCAGTTTCATCCGGAAGGGCGCTTGATGTTTTTGCTCAGTCGATAGCCGGTCAGGGCGGTGACGTTTCATTCATCGATAACTACGACCTTCTCGGAAAAGCCGCGACAGAATATGAAGTTCTCAGCCCGTCCGAAGGATATATTACCGGTATCAACAGCGAGGAGATAGGTCTGGTTTCCCTCGAACTCGGAGCCGGCCGCAGAACCAAGGAAAGCGCCATTGACTACACTGCCGGTGTAATACTCGAAAAGGAATACGGTGATTTCGTTAAAAAGGGTGATAAGCTCTTCACACTTTACACATCCGGAAAGTGTGACCTCAAATCCATAGCGGACAAGGCTGTCGCTGCAGTGACGTTCTCATCTGTTCAGCCGCCGCACAGAGACTGTGTAATTAAAGTTATAAGTTAATAAGCAGGACCGGCGCATAATTTAATGAATAACTTACGCAAAATATATTGACATTGACTTAAAAAAAGTTTAAAATTATATTTAAGGATTATTTTTAACCGGATACCCGTCTGGTGATCAAATATAACTACAGGAGGATGAAAAAATGGGATTTTTAGAAAAAGTAGGCGGATTCGCTGGCAAGGCAGGAGAAAAGATTTCAAAGGCTGCAACAGGTGCAGCTGACAAGTCAAAGCTTCTCGCTGAAAAGGCAAAGCTCAAGAGCCACATCAGCACAGAAAACTCAAACATCAGCAAGGCTTACACAGAGCTTGGCAAAAAGTATTTTGAAATATTCGGTCAGAATCCGGCAGAGGATTTTGCTGAAATAGTAGGTAAGATCAACGATGCTAACGCACACATCGCTGAACTCCAGCAGCAGCTCGCAGCACTCGACGTTGAAACAACATGTCCTAAGTGCGGAGCTTCTATCAGAAAGGATCAGCAGTTCTGTCAGGCATGCGGCGCAAAGATGGAAAGCTTTGTTGACGTGGAACCTGAAGATGTTTCAGTAGTTGTTGAAGCTGATGAAACTGCATCAGAAGATACTGAGATCTGAGTTTCCCTTGACTAAGTGAAATAAATATGTTAAACTGATATTATAAAGCTTCAGGGTAGTGTGTGATTCATGACCGGCGGTAAAGTCCGCGAACCTCTTTGAAGAGGCCGATCCGGTGAAATTCCGGGACCGACGGTAAAGTCCGGATGAAAGAAGCAGCAGTTTTATGTGGCCTGAACGGCCGCAGATATGCATAGTTTTTCAGAGTACCCTGTAAAAAGCAGGGTACTTTTATTTTTTTACGAAAAGAGTGTTTGCCTTGTCAGAACATGAAAAATATATGAAAATGGCAGTCGAACTTGCTAAGGGCGGCACCGGTTTTGTTTCTCCGAATCCTCTTGTGGGAGCAGTTGTCGTGAAGAACGGCCGCATTATCGGCTGCGGCTATCACCGGAAATACGGCGAGCTTCACGCTGAAAGGAATGCGTTTGCAGCCTGCACCGAAAGTGCTGAAGGCGCAGACCTTTACGTAACGCTTGAACCGTGCTGTCATTACGGCAAAACCCCGCCGTGTACCGAGGCAGTCATCGAAAACGGTATTAAGCGTGTTTTCATCGGCTCACCGGATCCTAATCCGAAGGTTGCCGGAAACGGAGTTGCCATACTGCGCAAGCACGGCATCGAAGTTATTGAAGGCGTCCTTAGGGAAGAGTGCGATGCGCTCAACGACATCTTCTTCCACTACATCACAACCGGTACGCCTTACGTTATTCTCAAGTATGCCATGACGGCAGACGGTAAGATCGCAACACATACCGGTGCGTCGAAGTGGATCACATCTGAGGAATCGCGTGATCATGTTCAGCATACCAGAAAACGTGTTTCGGCTGTTATGACCGGGATCGGCACCGTACTTGCGGACGATCCGCTTCTTACCTGCAGGCTTGAAGATGCCGGCGTACATTCACGTGTCATCTGCGACAGCCGGCTGCGCATACCGGCCGACAGCCGGATAATGAAAACAGCATCATCCGTACCGACCTACATTGCCACAGTAAGTGACGATGCCGAAAAGAAGGAGGTTCTCGAAAATCTCGGGGCGGTAATAATAAAAACTCCTTCCGCGGACGGAAAGGTCGATCTTGAATATCTCATGAAACAGCTTGCTTCGGAATACAGAATCGACAGCATCCTGCTCGAAGGGGGAGCCGAACTTGCATGCAGCGCTCTTGAAGCGGGTATTGTAAACAAGCTTCAGGTCTACATCGCACCGAAGATATTCGGCGGTGCAACAGCCAGATCTGCCGTCGGCGGTATCGGCGTTGACTATCCGGATAAGGCCTTCATGCTCTCCGATCCGGTAATAAGCACTATCGGCAGTGACATTCTCATTGAATACAGCGTCGGGGGTGAGTAGCTTGTTTACGGGTATAATTGAAGAAAAGGGAACAGTGGCAAACGTTAAAAAGGGAAACGTGTCATCCCGTATCACCTTCAGGGCTTCCGTTGTGCTTGAAGACATTCACGAGGGCGACAGTATTGCCGTGAACGGTGTGTGCCTTACCGCTACTGATATTACGGCAGACACATTTACTGCCGACGTCATGGCCGAGACCATGCGCCGAAGTTCCCTCGGATCCCTGCGTGCAGGCGACGAGGTCAACATGGAACGCGCCATGCTCTGCGGCGGCAGGTTCGGCGGGCACATCGTTTCCGGACATATTGACGGTACAGGAACAATCGCTTCCATGAAGCGCGAGGAAAATGCCGTCTGGGTGAAAATTTCTGCTGACAGTTCACTGCTCCGCTACATAGTCGAAAAAGGATCCGTTGCTCTCGACGGAATCAGTCTTACAGTAGCGGCAGTTACCGACAGTAATTTCAGTGTGTCCGTCATTCCCCATACAGGATCTGAGACCACACTTCTTTCAAAAAAGCCGGGTGACCGGGTAAATATTGAATGCGATATGATAGGAAAATATGTAGAAAAACTTTTAGGATCAAACCAGGTTGAAACCGGACAGGTGGTTGACAACAAAACCGGTATTACCTCAGAATTCCTTGCCCGGAACGGTTTCATGTGATGGTTGTAAACCTCTTTTCATGAACGAAAATCCGGTTTACAACCTTACGGATTCAACCTCCTGCAACCCGTTTCCTCTGCCAAAGCCGGCTCCGTGCTGCGCTTAAGTGAGGACACGGGAAACAGCAGATCAAATTATGATAATCTATTTACGAAAGGAAAATCACTCATAAATGTTTAACTACAATACTATCGATGAAGCACTCGAAGAACTTCGTGCCGGAAAAATAATTCTTGTTACCGATGATGCTGACAGGGAAAATGAAGGCGATTTCATCTGTGCAGCGCAGTTCGCCACACAGGCTAACGTCAATTTTATGGCTACCCACGGAAAAGGCCTTATCTGTATGCCGATGAGCCATGAATACACTTCAAAGCTCGGCCTTTCACAGATGGTGAAGAACAATACGGATAATCACTGTACGGCTTTTACGGTTTCCATTGACCATAAGGATACCACGACCGGTATTTCGGCAGCTGAGCGTTCAGTTACTGCAATGAAATGTACCGACGATGACGCCAGACCGCAGGACTTCCGCAGACCGGGACACATGTTTCCTCTTGAAGCAAGACCGGGCGGCGTTCTCGAAAGGAACGGCCATACCGAGGCGACTGTCGATCTTCTCCGTCTTGCCGGCCTTAAGCAGGTAGGCCTCTGCTGCGAGATAATGGCTGAAGACGGAACTATGCTCCGTCAGGAGGGCCTTCAGAAGCTTGCTGTCGAGTACGGGATCAAGTTCATCACAATAGCTGATCTTCAGGCGTACAGAAAAAGATACGACATTTTCATGGAGCACATTTCCGAGGCAAAACTCCCGACAAAGTACGGCGATTTCGAAATTCACGGCTTCATGAACAGCATAACCGGCGAGCATCACATTGCACTCGTTACAGGCGATGTCGCTGACGGATCTCCGGTACTCTGCCGTGTGCACTCCGAGTGCCTTACCGGCGATGTTTTCGGATCAAAGCGATGCGACTGCGGCCAGCAGCTTGAAGCGGCAATGAAAAAGGTAGCAGAGGAAGGCCGCGGAATCATCCTCTACCTTCGTCAGGAAGGAAGAGGCATCGGCCTTATCAACAAGATCAAAGCCTACGCTCTTCAGGAACAGGGCCTCGACACCGTCGACGCCAACATCCGTCTCGGGTTCCCGGCCGATATGCGTGACTACAGCTGCGGTGCCCAGATGCTTAAATACTTCGGTGTTTCAAAGCTCAGACTTATGACCAACAACCCGCTTAAAATAGCCGATCTTTCCGACTACGGAATAGAAATATCAGAGCGTGTACCTCTTCAGATGGAATCCAATCCGATCGATGAATTTTACCTGAAAACCAAGGAAAAGCGCATGGGACATATGTTTACCTACTAAGGAAACCTGATTATAAACAGTAAGCACCATGACCGGAGACTGAACACTACGGTCTGTATTAAAAGAAAATACACTATACATGATCAAACAGGAGGATAATAAAAAATGAATGTTATCGAAGGAAGTTTTGTCAATGAAGACGTGAGAATAGCCATTGTTGCTTCACGTTTCAATGAATTCATCACATCAAAGCTCATTGGCGGTGCCGAGGATGCGCTTTTACGCCATGACATCGATCCTGAAAATATCGATCTCGCATGGGTGCCGGGTGCTTTCGAGATCCCGCTGGTAGCAAAGAAACTCGCCGACAGCCGCCGCTACGATGCAGTCATCTGTGTGGGCGCTGTTATAAGAGGATCAACATCGCACTACGACTACGTGTGCAGCGAAGTTTCCAAGGGAATAGCTCAGGCGTCACTCAGCAGCGGAATTCCGGTGCTTTTCGGTGTTCTGACAACTGACAATATCGAACAGGCTATCGAACGTGCTGGCACAAAAGCAGGCAACAAGGGTTACGACTGTGCAATGTCAGCACTTGAAATGATCTCACTTCTCAGAAAGATCTGATAAATGCGTATTCCGCGCAAATTACAGAGAAAATTATGCCGGATTCCGTAAATACGCGAATTTGCAGTGCCTGTATGAAGCGAAAACTACATTATAAATAGTACTGATGTACAATTAGTCCGGGACTGTACCGTTACAGTCCCTTTTACTTTTTTTGTACGCTGTGGTGTTATGCACAAAAACAGGCAACATAAATGAAATGTATCATAAATTTATAGTACATTTGTAGGTTTCAACCTAAAGTGTGCTAAAAAAATAAGCCATGCAAGCCATATAAAAGAAAAATATGTATCATTAATACATAAATGTCACTGTCATTTTGTCAAGCCTGTGCCTATATAATTTGTATTGGTGCATTTTTATAAATCTGTACCATGTATTTATATGAAATACACAATTGAAATTAAGACACTATGATGATATAATAATCCTGAGTTCCCGGGTTTTTCTTAGTCTACATCACAGGATTGTAGTTACAAGCGCATGATAATTCACGCAGATACGTAATTTATTTGAATATCCACTTGATTTCTGACATGAAAAATGATATAATGTAGATATAATAAATTTAGTCTACATCATTTGCTGTGAGGGAATCATGTATATAAACTATAATATCGTAAACGGTAAAGAATATGGAACAGTGACTGCATCTGTTCGAAAAGGAAAAAGTGTTTCAAAAGGCAAACAAATATATCTCGGAAGAGTAATAGACAAGGAAAATGGTATATTCAAAAATCGTGAAAGAGGGTTGTTTAAATACGATCTTGCAACAGATTCATACAGTTCTGTTTCAGCAGATTTTGAAGAGCCAAAAGACCAGCGAAAAACAAAGTATCAAAAACGTCCAGTTCTGATAGTATCTTTCGGAGATATATATTTACTTGATTCATTCATGAACAAAAGTGGAATTATGTCAGCAGTGAATGCAATCAATTATAAAAATCAGGATACCCTTCATGCGCTGGTTGCTTACTACATATTAACAACATACTCCAACTGTCATGCAGAAGACTGGTGGGAACTTACATATGCCAGATATCTTTATCCTAAAGCACAGATGGCATCTCAGAGAATAAGCGATGCACTCGCTGATATAGGCAGTGAAGATGCTAAGCGCCACTTCTTCAAGGAATACTTTAAGTTTCTTTCCTTAAAAAAAGACGCAGATGAATCAAATGAAATTGATGACGGTATACTTATTGATAGTTCAGGGCTTCCAAATTCTATACATTTTCCATTAACCGCCGTAAGCAATCATAACGGAATAATCAGTGAGGAACTGAGGCTCATTTACGTTGTTCAGCAGCACACTGGAATGCCGTTGTTTTTCAGATATGTTGCAGGTAATGTTATCGATGTAAGTACAATAACAAGAACTATAGCTGAACTAAAAGCGAATGGCATAAATACCAAATTTGCGATTCTTGATGCCGGATATTATACAGGAGTAAATGCCGATGCACTTCTTGATTCAGGAATTTCTTTTATGGCTCGAATGAAAAGTAATTTCAAGGTGTACAAACGAATCGTAAGTGAACATCTTAATAATCTGATGATTAAGGAAAATGCAGTGATATTCAACAAACGACTTATCTATATCAAATGCGTTCCATGTGAAATAGGTCAGAAAGAAAATCGTAAAGCATACGCTTTCCTGTGTAAGGATATGACGGCATACAATGAAGGACAGAAAAATGCTATTGCAAGAGCTGAAGATGAAAGTCTTACAGCATCAGATATTTATGATGATTTACAAAGGCAAGGAGTATTTGTGATTGTATCAACCAGAAAAGTTGCAGTCGAAAAAATACTGCCTCTTTATTATATGCGTGATCAGGTTGAAAAAATATTTGAGCTATGCAAACAGGGAGGTAAAATACTTCCGATTAACGTAGAGTCAGAAGCAACATTACGTGGGCATTTGATGTTGACTTTTATTGCAACTGTTGTACTTAAAATGATGAGTGACAAGCTAAGAAATACTGCCTTGACAACTGAATCTGTGTTTATGAATTTACATGAACAGCATGCCATCGTGTATGACAAGGAATTTGTAACAACAGAACCGATTAAGAAAATGAACGATGCATACAAGGCTTTTAAAATTCAATGTCCTGTTTCTATAAAACGTCTGCTTGATAATGTAGACTAAAAAATTCTCGGGAACTTAGGATAATATTATTAGAGTAGTGTGTCTATTTGTGCTCTTTAGTTTGAAAAAACTATAAACTATAAAATAATTCGGAGGTGGTTTAATGAGTATGATTTCAAATGCCGGCTTAAACACATCAAAGTCTGGCGGAATGAATACTTCAGAGGAAAACAAGTCGATCCACAAGTTCAATACCAAAGAAATCTCGTTTAACTGTCGTCAGCTCAGTGCGATGCTTTCTTCCGGATTGACACTGGTTAAGGCTCTTGACATCCTCAGCAAAGAGCAGGAAACGGAAAAGGCCAGAAAGATCTGGCAGGAGATCTACGAAAACGTTCAGAAAGGTGAATCGTTCTCGAGCTCACTTGAAGCCCAGGGAGATGCCTTCCCTCAGTTCATGAAGAGTATGGTCAACGCCGGTGAAAGTTCCGGTCAGATGGACGTTATCATGAAGAGACTTGAAACTCATTATGATAAGGAAAACAAGATGAACAACACTATAAAGGGTGCACTTATCTATCCTATTATTCTTCTTATCCTTTGTATAGCCGTAACAATACTTATCTTTACGGTCATCATCCCTGTTCTCAGACCACTGTTCGGTGATGATCCTAAAAACCTTAACATCATTGCTCAGTTCCTTCTCAAAGGAAACGAGATATTCCTCAAGTACTGGTATCTTATCATTGCAATTGTTACAATAATAGTTGCAGGTATCATTTATGCACTCAAGGTACCGTCTATCAGATACAAAATAGACATGTACAAGATCACAGCACCTAAGATCGGACCTCTCATGGTCAAGATCTACACAGCGCGTTTTGCAAGAACACTTTCATCACTCTACTCAAGCGGTATTCCGATGGTTGAATGTCTCCAGCGTTCTTCAGACGTACTTAATAATGTATACATCACTGACAAGTTCAAGCAGGTCATCGATGAAGTAAAACAGGGTGAACCGCTTTCAGCAGCGATCACAAGAACCGAGATTTTTGAATCAATGTTCTGTTCGATCATCTTCGTCGGTGAGGAAGCCGGCGCTCTTGATGACATCCTCGAAAAGTCAGCTGACTACTATGATGAAGAAGCTGACTCGGCAGTACAGAGACTCGTTTCTCTCCTTGAACCGGTTATGATCATTTTCCTTGGCGTTATCGTTGGTCTTCTTCTTGCAGGTGTTTATCCGGCAATTTACGAATCACTCGGCGGTCTCGAAAATGTAGGCTAAAATCTGTAACGGATTTAATATTCTATTCGCAAAAAGTAATTTACACAGAGAGGTGGAAATTTAATGCTATCGTTTGATATAACAGATAGAAACATACGTATTATCAGAGGCGCTGAAAACAAGAACAAGATAAACATCAGTTCTGCAGCAACTCTCAACATTGATGAGGACATTATAGTAAACGGTCACGTAAAGGACGTTCCGAGACTTGCTACTATAATGAACCAGAAAATCAAGCAGAACAGAATGATGGACAAGGAAGCAATCGTCAGCATCTCTTCCAACATGACGATCTTCAAGGAACTCACAGTGCACAGTGCACAGAAAGAATCAGAATTCACGAAGGCTGTAAAGTCAGAAATGCAGGCTAAGGTCGGCATCGACGATTCATACGCTATCTCCTATTCAATAGTAGGAACAGGTGAAGACAGCGGTATGGTAACAGTACTTGCAACTGCCTGCCCTACAGAAGTTATCGACTCATACAAGCGAGTATTCTCAATGCTCGGCATCTCACTCCGTTCAGTTATCATCGGCTGTAACTGTATTACAAAGGTTCTCCTTTCCGATGAAAAGAACCGTTCCAAGATGCCTCTTCTCGCAGTACAGATAGACGGAAGCTTCATTTCACTCAACATTTACGAAAACAATCAGCTTTCATTCTCACGTTTCGCATCTATCGATGCTGCAGACTATGATAACAGCTCCGACTACGTTTACGAAGCAGTTAATGAAAACATCTTCCGTATGCTTCAGTTCCACAGAAGCAGAAACGCAGGAGATCCTATCAGAAACGTTGTCCTCTACGGTGACACCAAGGAATATATGCGTATTGCCAAGGATCTCGAACAGATGGATATCAATACAACTGTTATTTCCGTTCCTAAGAATGTAAAGGGCTATCAGAACCTCGACTTTGCACTCTACGCAAATGCTATCGGTGCTATGTTCCCTCGTAACAGACAGACTGAAAAGATCAACCTTCTCGAATTCGGCGGATCAACTGCAATGGTTATGGATAAGGTTAAGTCTGACAGCACATTCAACCTTATCTTTGCGGGTGCCTTTCTTGGTACAATTGTTCTCATGGGCGTTATTACAGGAGCTCTTGCTATCAGAGACGCTGCTATCAAGAGCGACATTAAGAAAATGAACGATTATCTAAATGCTCCTTCAACAATTGAAGCTCTTGCAAAGCGTGATCAGAGACTCGAACTTCAGAAGCAGGTTAAGGAATACAAGAGAACAGCTACTCTTGCTTCCGATGCACTTTCTTCACAGCCGTTTATCTCAAGTGAAGTTTATACTACTATTGAAAAGACAATAGAAGAAACTATTTCACAGGCTAAGGTAGCAGGTCTTTCATTCAATCCTAAGGATAATGGCAAGGACAAATTCAAGATTGAAGTGCTTGATTATAACGAAGGTCAGATAAAATTAGGCTTTACAACATTAGCCGATAAGGCTGATCCGGCAATGACTTTTGCAACACTTCTTGCAGAAAACCTTGAAAAGAAGGATTACTTTGAAAATATTTCTTTCTCCGGTTACGATATGATTGAAGGACAAGAAAATATTCCACAGATAGCAGGTCAGCCAGATCCTTCCGCACTCAACAAGGATCAGAAGGGACAGAAAGTTGAAATGACGATCGATCTTAAGAGCCCTGTAAAGTATGAGAATTTCGGTTCTTATGTACCGGATTCAAAGGCTGAGGAAACGGAGGATAAGAAGTAATGAAATTAAGTTACAGAGAAAAAGTAGGCCTTTTAATAGTCGTTATATTAGCTGTTGTTATTGTTTTTATAGCATGGCCGATTAAAATCATAAAAGGCAATATAAAGAATCACAAAGAAGAACAGGCTAAGATTAAAGTTACATACGAGGATACTCAGAGAAAAATCGACGAGATTCCTGTAATTGAAGGTAATATCAAAGCTGTTTATGAAGGTTCAAAGGATCTTTCTTCAAAGTTTGTTGAGCACATGAGCAATGTTGAAGTTGCAAAGTATTTTGAAACACTTCTTAACAAGGCTCCGTACAAAAAAGCAGGCAAAAATGATCTTGAGATCAAAGGCGCATTAAAAATCAATGATGCTGAAACAGCAGAAATTCCGTTCTATTACTATGTTCCGGATGTAATAACATATCCAATCCTTGAAAAAGCAGATACAAATGGTGATCTTCTTGAAAAGAAGGATTCAAAGCTTTATGAAAAGGCTATGAATGCTGTCAGAATGGAAGAATTAGAAGAACAGGAAATCGAAGTAAGAACAGTAACTGTACCTATGAGATTTACTAAGGAAGCTCTTCTCAAACTTGAAGATGAACTCAAAGACAACGAAACAGGTATTCGTATTTCTTCTGTAAAGGTTGATGACTATACATTCGGCTACATAACAGAATTACCTGAAGATAAGGGATATTCTGAAGGTGAAGTTGTATTTACATTCTACACAATGCAGAAGATAGAAGAACCTGACTTCAGCAAATAATAAATCCAGGGAGATTGTCGGAAAGCAGTCTCCCTATAAATGTAAATTTTGAAGAAAGGTGGAGTTAATTATGAGCACAGAAACAAAAAGTGTTAAGTCCAAACGGTTTAAAGGTTCTGTGTTGTTTACAACCCTTGTTGTCATGATCCTCATACTCCTTATTATGCTGTCAGCTATTGGCCTGGCAGGCATGGCAAGTAAGCGCGCATATTCCACTTGGTATGATAATCAGACAAAGTATACAGCTCAGGATCTGGTTGATAATGTTATTGAGTTACTTGGCCCTAAAAGTACTGACGATGATATGAAAGCTCTTGGTCAGTCTATAGTAGATAGTCTTGGAACTAAAAAATCGTCTGTTTCACTTGATGTTACTGCTAATGGTTCTAAGACCATTCCAGGTTACGGAACAGTAAATTCACTGACATTTACATATGTTGCTGATAACAGATCTGATTTCACGATGTCAGTTCAAGATGGCAATAAACATGAAAATGAGAAAATAATAAAAGTATCTGCATCAGTAACTATGGGTGGAGAGACATCTACATATTCTACTTATGTTGTAGGTAATAAACTTGGAAAAAGCACAGACTCTAACGGCGGTGGTTTTATTGCTACCGGAAGTCTTAAGTCTGGAGACTATTCACAGGATGGTCCTGGTACTATTGGTCGTATGTATGCCGGTATCGAAGTACCTGATGCCAGCAAATACCGTGGTGGTGCAGCCAACGATTCAATTTTTGGCGGCGACGTTTTTCTTAATATGAAAACTTTTGAGATGAAGGAAAGCGGAACAAAGATTTTCTTAGGTAGAAATGATCCTGAAAGCGGTTATTACAGTGGTATGAGAGTTACTGGCGATGTTCATATCGACCATGCTCTTGTTGTTGATGTTATTTCCAATTATCCTCCAGCTTATCTGACAGATACAACAGCCGAAAAGTTTTACAATGCTCCGTATTTATATATAGACGGCAAACTCGACGGAGGTAAAGGACTGAAGGTTTCCGGACTGGATCCTGATGCCGGAAAAAAAGGAATGCTCAATCTCTATTGTAATCAGCTTGATTTAAACAGTAATGCTGAACTGAGCGGTAATATTAATCTTATGATCATGGGTGAAAACCTTGATAATAAAATTAACGTTAGTGGTTCTAATTTAACAGACTGGGCAAGTCAGGTACTTGGCGGAAGCGGCACATCCAATCTAAAAACCGGCAGTCTTTACTGTAAAGGAAACTTTACCAAGGAAGGAAATGGTTTAACTATAAACGGTGACCTTTGCGTTTTAGGTGATTTAACAATAGCATCCGGTGATATAGACGTTAAGGGCAAGGTCTTTGTAGGCGGAACTATTAATGACGATACTAAGATCAAGACTGCAACAGTAAAGGAAAGCGGTCTTGGAAAATCATTAGATACATTTAAAAATCAGTTGAACACTAAAGATTCAGCCGTAGCTGCAAATTTTAACACTGCGTTCACAACAGAAGAAAGCGGTAAGAGCTATATTCAGACACTTGATAACATCAAGAGAATGATCAGAACTTCAGAAGGTAAATTTGTAGGCGTTGAAGAAACATCTGGTTATAGTGGTCCGGATAATTACGATGGTACATCTGATACTATAACATCATCATGTAACTGGACAGCGGCTTCTCATCTTGAGGAGGAAGTTTCTAAAACTATTTACATTAATCCTCCGGATGGGGAAGATCTTTGGATCAATATCAAGTCTGATCTTGGCGGAATTAATTATAAGACAATTATAGTTGACGATTCCGGAACAGGTAAAGTTAAGTTTTTTGTAGAAAAATCAGGAACCGGAAGAAATCTTAATTTTAAAGGAACAAAAATCATGACAAAAACATATTATGATTATATGTTTGGTTCAAAGAAAAATGATAAACTTGTATTTTCTTCATACCCGGGCGGTAATCTTGTTCCTCACATTTTTATGTTCTCACCTTCTGATTCTGTAGTAAATATCTATGGTACCAATGAATTTATGTATACCGGGGATATCGTAATGCCAAAAGGAAAGTTCAGGGCTGAAGCGGTAAATACAGAAAAGGAAATGGAATATACATATTATATGTATAAATCAGGCTCAACAGAAAAGCTTAATCCGATAGTAGTGTCAGGAAAAAGAAAAATTGCCTATATAGGTTCGCTTGAAGTTGAAGATATAGACGTTGATAACAAATACGGATATTTTTACGTTGATGATCCACCGGTTGCTGATGAAGATCCGGGAGATACTGATGACTATACATGGACTGCAGTGGAAGGTTATTCCACATACTAAAAGGAGGGGTAAGAATGAAAAAACAAAAAAAATTATCCCTTAAGGGTATGACGCTTATGGAGATTATTATAGCTATTGCAGTAATGGCTATTATGTCAATGATAGTTGTAGTGGCAGGTGTAAGTGCTGTTCATAATCTTAGAGTTGCACATAGAGTATCTGAAAAGAACGCAGTACAGTCGCCTTTTGCTTCAGCAAAGCTTGGCGATGAAACTGACAAAAAAAATATTGATATTAATCTTCAGGTAACTGGTGGTGGCAGATCGGCTGATTTGACGGTAGATTCTTACGAAGTTAAACAGGGCGAAACAGTTGGTGACAGAGTAGGAAATTACAGGTATTTTGTAAATCCAACACCGCCTGCTCCAGGCCCGTGATAAAAGGGGTGTACTTTATAAATGAATAAAAAGAAAAGACTTAAAGGTTTCACCCTCATCGAAATGATCATAGTTGTAGCAATCTTCGGTATGATTATGGCTGTTGTACTTAGTTTTCTTGATCCGGTTAGAAAAGTATACAACAACACTTACAATGAGGCTGACACACAGGCAATAAGTGAAAATATGCGTCGCTACGTAGGTGATCATATTCAGTATGCAGACAGAATGTGGCTGTATACTAATATGTCACTGGGCGCGGATGATTCAACTGAATCTGCTGCAATAGTAAATGAAATAAATGAATTCAGAAAAAATTATTATTTCGTTGCAGGTGAGGTTGAACCTGATGATCATTCAGGAAAAATAACTACAGAACGAATTTATCCATATTCTAAATTTAAGAACGATATAGAAATTTTTGTTTTGCATATTAACAATCCAGCAATGGACCTTTCTACTGTAACATCAATTCCAGCTGCAAGTCATCCGGGAACTATTACGTTGTCAAGATATAAAGGTGTAACTTCTACTTCACCTGAGGATGTTCGCGAATGGTCTTCAGAAACTGACTATTACGATGACTATGCTTTTGATATTTCTCTTCAGACTGCAGTCAAGGATGAAACAAACGGAGATTATAAGTATCTTGACCTTGTTGATGTACTTGACGGGGCTGTTGATCCGACAAACCTCGCAATGGGTATCAAGATGTACAGAAGAACCCGTGATAAATCAAATCCAGCTAATGTTCTGATAAGTGATACTATGACAAACAGAACAATCACTTTTAAACTTAAGAATTTGTTCTTCAAGCATGCAGGCGGTAATTCAAATGAGATTATTGAGTTTGCTGATGTTGGAGGAAAAAAGATATCGAACGTAGAAAGAAGAAGATTTGAATGGTTTGACAGTGACACTTCAAGAGCACAGGCCAAAACACCTACTTCGGATTTCAGATCATCTAAAGATATTTACTATATCTTTACCAAAGCACCATCTATTGAAAACGTTGTGTGATTATATTAGAAAAGGCAGTCCTTGCACTGCAAAGACTGCCTTAATTTTTAATGCTTATTTATCTTAAAAGCATTGAGTAAACCTCAGGTGCTTTTAACATATTTAAGTACCAGTCAATCATCTGATTGCCGAACAGGGAACCGAATACAAGTCCGATTGCTAAATACGGACCGAAAGCAAGTTTTGATTCTTTACCTTTGGCTTTGCTGATAATACCAACAATGGCTGCAGTAAAGATACCAATCAATGCTGAGGCACAAATGCATTTAGGACCGATAAGAAGTCCCGAAACAAGCATCAGAAAAGTATCACCAAGTTCTATTCCTCTGAAGTCTTCACCGTATTTCTTCTTGATAAAAATACGTGAAACTTCACCGATAATAAAGAACGGAACGCTTATTGCTAGAGCACCGATTATTCTTTGTGGAATGGTGATAGTGTGACCGAAGATCACATCAAGAACAGCTAAGATAATGATAAGGGCAAGCTGACTCGGGTAGATCTCCATTGTATCGTAGTCGATAAAACCGATGACGATAAGAACGGAAAAGAAAAGTGCAATAAGAATCGCATGAACCGGGTAGTTCATGACATCAATAAATGTCAGAGCTAACATATATAAAAACCAGTTCAGACTTTCGACAAGTGGATAACGCTTCGAGATCGGTTCTTTGCAGTTTCTGCATTTACCTTTAAGAACAAGCCAGCTGAAGACAGGAACGTTATCATAAAAGCGGATCTTGGCACCGCATTTAGGACAGTGGGAACTCCTCTTTACAAGAGAACGTTCAGCCGGATCCTCAAGTGGGAGACGGTAAATACAGACGTTTAGGAAACTGCCAATACACAGTCCAAAAAATGAAATGATGATATACGCTATAAAGTAAGCGGGTATATCAAGAAATCGAAAATAGATCATGATCTATCCTCCTATATTATAAAATTTTATATCATCATTCTAACATAAAAGACTACATTATTCAAGAAATTTTTTTAAGGAGTTGAAGGCCGGTTATGAGAAACATACCAATAGGTCAGTATCTTGTTGAACAGAACATGATTTCAAACGAGCAGCTTGAAAGAGTTCTTTTCGCACAGCGTGAATCACAGGGATCAAAACGTTTCGGTGAAGTTATCGTTGACATGGGCTATATGTCCGAAATCAAATTTGCACAGGCACTTGCAGGAAAACTTAAGGTACCTTATGTTGACCTTGCAACATTCAAGATCGATGACGAAGCAGTAAGCAAGATTCCGGAATCACTTGCGAAAAAGCACACAGTTATCGCTATTGACATCGTAGGTAAGAGACTTACAGTAGCTACTGACGATCCTATCAACTTTAATATCCTCGAAGATATTAAGGTAATCACTGGTATGGATACTATTCCAGTACTTGCTACACGTTCTTCCATCAACAAGGCTATTGGTGAAAAGTACACAATGGCAAACATCGACAGCGTTAATGAGAGCCTCAGCCAGTTCGGTACTGAGCAGCTCAATGACGAAGAGTCGAAGGAAAGAGTTGAAAGCGCTCCTATCGTTAAGCTTGCTACTACAATCGTAGAAAACTCATTCCGAGCAGAAGCTACCGATATTCATATCGAACCATTCAAGACATTTACAAGAATCCGTATCCGTGTAAACGGTGACCTTATCGAGCTCATGAGCGTTTCAAGCGCAGTTCAGAATGCTCTTGCTACACGTATCAAGCTCATTTCCGGTATGAACATCGCTGAAAAGCGTATACCTCAGGATGGTCGTTTCTCACAGGTCGTTGACGGTACAGAACTTGATGTCCGTGTATCTTCACTTCCTACAGTAAACGGCGAAAAGATAGTTATCCGAATTCTTTCAACCGGTCAGATTGCTCTTCGTAAGATCACTGACCTTGGTATGAATGATTACAACTACAAGATGTTCGAAAGCATGCTCAAGTGTCCGCACGGCGTTATGCTCGTAACAGGTCCTACTGGTTCCGGTAAAACAACAACTCTTTACGCTGCTCTTGGTGAGATCGCTAAGCCGCACGTAAACGTTGTAACAGTTGAAGACCCTGTCGAAAAGAATATCGAAGGTATCAACCAGTGTCAGGTTAATACGAAGGCCGGCATGACATTCTCAGCAGCTCTTCGTTCTATCCTCCGTCAGGACCCTGATATCGTAATGATCGGTGAAATGCGTGACTCTGAAACTGCGGATATCGCGATCAGAGCTGCTATCACAGGTCACTTAGTTCTTTCAACACTTCATACAAACGACGCTGCTTCTACAATCGTTCGTCTTATCGATATGGGTGTTGCACCTTACATGGTTGCTACATCACTCATCGGCGTTGTTGCACAGCGACTTGTTAAAGTTATCTGCCCTAAGTGCCGCAGACCAAGAATGTCAACAGATGAAGAAAACCAGCTCATGCACATTGATCATTCTGTTCAGATATACGATGCAGTTGGCTGCCCTGAGTGTAACAACACTGGTTACAAGGGAAGAACTGCTATTCATGAAATTATTCACTGTACATCAGGTATTTCAACACTTATCGCTGAAAGTGCCGGCAAGGAACAGCTCGAAGAAGCTGCCAAGAGAAACGGTACAAAACTTCTCCGTGATAACGTTGCAGAACTCGTACAGCAGGGTAGAACTACTATCGACGAACTTGTTCGTGTTACTTATTCTGTATAATATCAAACGGAGGTTTGTAGAAAATGCTAATAGATATTGATAAGATACTTGATGAAGCCAGAGTACTTGGCTGCTCTGACTTACATTTCACATTCGGCATGCAGCCGGTAGTCAGACTTAACGGTAATCTCAGAAAGCTTAGTTCATATGATCTTATGGACGAGGAAGCTATTTCAGATATCGCTCACAAGATTTGTCCTGACGAACTCCGCGACAGACTTAACAAGCACCTTGACTGTGACTTCTCATATGTAACAAAGAGAGGCTACCGTCACAGAGTTAACGTATTCCGTCAGAGATATCATACTGCTATCGCTCTTCGTCTTCTCAGAAACGATATCCCTACTCTCGAGGATCTCGGACTTCCTCCGATCCTTGCAGACTTCGCTATGAGACCAAGAGGACTCGTGCTCATCACAGGTCCTACAGGTTCAGGTAAGTCAACATCACTCGCAGCTATGCTTGACTACGCTAACCTTAACAAGAGCGCTCACATCATCACAATCGAAGACCCTATCGAATACGTTCACGAACACAAGAGATGTATGGTAAACCAGCGTGAGATCGGTCCTGACGTTCCTGACTTCGCAGGCGCGCTCCGTTCAGCTCTCCGTGAAGACCCGGATATCATCCTCGTAGGTGAAATGCGTGACCTGGAGACAGTTACAGCTGCGGTAACAGCAGCCGAAACTGGTCACCTGGTTCTTTCAACACTTCATACAACATCTGCCGCTGATACTATTAACCGTATCATCGACGTTTATCCTGAATACCAGCAGTCTCAGATCAGAACACAGCTTGCTAACGTTCTCGTTGGTATCATGGCTCAGACACTTATTCCTAAGGCTGACGGCAAGGGCCGTATAGCAGCAATGGAAATCCTCAACGTTACTGACGCCGTATCAGCAATGATCCGTGACAACAAGGTTCACCTCATTCAGTCTGCTATCCAGACAGGTAAGCAGTTCGGCATGATGTGTCTCGACCAGGAGCTCGCTCGTATGGTAAGAATGGGCATCATTCACGAAGGAGATGCGCTCGACAAGTGCCAGGATAAGATAGAATTCTATCGTTTCCTTAACTCAGGCGACTAATTCACAGACTAATGAATTAAAGTTTGTCATAAACCAAAAATCAGATCCATGGAACGGTTAGTTTCATGGATCTGATTTTTTTAAAGATTAAAAAGGTCAGCAGGCTCAACCAGGATTATATTTGTACTGGTTTGAGCTTTTTCTTTTATCCATTCAGTGTATCCGCCTTTGCTGAAAAAGTAAAAGTATCTTTCACGGATATTGCTGAAGTTATCGGCAGTAGCGCACAGATCGTCATATTCTTTCTTGTCAAGCGGTGAATTTTTATACTTGCATTCGCAGAAAATTGCTTGTTTATCTCCTTTGCCAAGCAAAAGAATATCGCAGTCATCCTGTTTTTTTAGTTTGTTGTTCGTTCCCCACCACTTGCCGATTTGATGCGGAATAAAAGGAAGTTTCTTTAATTTGGCAAGTCGTATCATATACTGTTTGCATATGTTTTCAAAAATAATTCCCATGTAATCATTGAAAGATTCAGGAGCAGTTATTTCATCAGCCGCAGCTTCTTCACCGATAAGCTCATAATAGCTTTTTTCTGTAAAAAAATAAAGCGATACCAGAATGAGAAGAAATTATCGCTGATCGTGTATAAAGTTTTACGTGAACTTTCATCTTCACCGCAAGGAGTGTTACGGCTTATAAGTTTCAGATCAATAAGTGTTTTCAAATATTTACTGCATTTTGAAGCATCTTCGTGTATCTTTGTTGTTATGTCGTTCATCCGACTTGCTCCGTTTGCAATAGCTTCAAAAATGCTGTTATACACGGCTGGGTCTCGTAGTTCCATCTTTAAAAGTGATTGTGGTTCCTCAGTCAGAAAGGCGCCAGTACGGAGTATGTTGGCCGCTATATTATTGCGTATAGATTTGTCAGCATCAAAAGCCTGCAGGTAGCAAGGGATGCCGCCTAGAATTCCGTATGCGGCAAGTTTGTCTTCTGCAGTGTAGTTTTTAAAAAATTCAGCACTGTCCACATAATCGAATGGAAGCAGTTCAAGCTGTGAGGTTGAACGACCGTAAAGCGGACTTTTGTATCCCATTACATCGTTCTCCATAAAGCTTACACTTGAACCGCATAGAATAAGAAATATATTTTTATTACTCCATTTGTGGTCAATAGTGTGTTGAAGAATACTCTTAACACTAGGATTCTCTGATGCAATAAACGGAAATTCGTCGATTATAATAGTTGTATGTTTTTCAGAAGATTTATGATCAATATATTCGAATGCAATCTGCCAGCTGTCAAAACTACTAAAGCTGTGACCTTCAAAGAAGAACTGAACGGTTTTAGAAAAATCCTGAAGATTAAGAAAATCGCTTTTTTCCTGAGCGGAGAAGAAAATAATCTCTTTGTTTTTGCTGAATTCTTTCAACAAAGAAGTTTTTCCGACACGCCTTCGTCCGAAAAGAACAAGAAATTCAAATTTTCCGGATGTGTTTAAAGAATCAAGCAGCTGTAATTCGTTTTTACGACCTATAAACATTCAGATTACCGCCTTTCTGTTGTATTAAAAATAGTTTGTCAGAACTTTGAAAAAAACTAATTTAGTGAATTACGATTATTATACTCCTGATTCACTAAATTGTCAATAGCTGTGTAAGTGTTATAATTACATTATTGATGCAATAAGTAAAATAGATATATGAAATTAGTGTACAAAAGCAATTGATAATGTTGATAAAATATGATACAATTATCTTAAGGATTTGATGACGCTTTATAGCATAATAGGGGAGGGATTTTCGTGAAAAAAATAAAAGGTTTTACGCTGATTGAATTAATAGTTGTCATAGCCATTATCGGGGTACTTGCAGCTATACTTGTTCCGGCAATGATGGGATGGGTTAAAAAGTCGCGCATAACAACCTATAACAATAATGCCAGCGAGATTTGTACTCAGCTGCAGATTGTCATGACTGATCTTGACCGTTCAGGTGATGGCTTTATAGCAGGTGAATGTATACTTGAATACGATAGTTCGAAACCTTCAGATAAGTTTGAGGTAACTTACGGCGGTACTCTTACGCAGAATATGAAAGATGCACTTGCTAAGATCAATGATAATCTTACAGATATGTCAAACTCGAAGTGGGCTGCCAGAATAAATGACAGTACGATTGAAGCAGTTATATTTTCTTCGAATAATTATAAGGACGTTGGCGGATTTCCGTATCAGAATACCAAGGATATAAAAATTTCAGGAAAGTCTAAGAGTGATTTACTTGATTGTGCTGAATCCGGTTGGAGTTGATATGTAGATTGAATATTTCCTCTTTAAGTGTATGTGCAAAAGAATCTAAATGCATAAATTATGGTACAGTATTTTATCATTCATGTATGTAATAAACAAACCAAATTGTACCATGTACCGAAATTATTGACTTTACAGAATACCGGTGCTATAATTTAATCAATTAGAAACCAGTTATACGGGGATAAAGTGTTTCTGATTGTGTAGTATGTAGTGTCAAAAAATAAGAAAGGGGAAATAAAAAATGAAAAGATTTAAGGGATTTACGCTTATCGAACTTATCGTGGTTATTGCTATCATAGGTGTACTTGCGGCTATTCTCGTTCCTGCAATGATGGGATGGGTAATGAAGTCAAGGGTAGCTACCTATAACAATAACGCAAGTGAGATTTGTACCCAGCTTCAGATTGTCATGACAGATCTTGATAAAGACGGTAGTGCCAATCTTACCGGAGACTGTACACTTTTCTTTGATGGAACCGATTATGTTCTTCAAGGTGCCACACTTGAACCTGAAACAGAAGCTGCATTAAAAGCTGCAGACAGAGAGCTTACTGATATGTCTCATGCGAAGTGGGCAGCAAGACTTAAGGACAGTCAGGTGCGCGCAGTTATATTTACCAATAATGACTATAAGAATGTTGGCGGTTTTCCGATTCAGTGTACCAAGGAATACGATACAACTGGTAAAGACGAATCAGTTTTCCTGGATTGCGCCGTAAACGGATGGAACTAATATTGATTAACTATTAACATAATACTTTTACTCCACCGTGTATCCCCACGGTGGTCTTTTTTTACTTATAGCTATTGACAAATATATAATTTTCGTCTAAACTAAAGTTATTCTTTGAGTGGACCTGATTTTTGCTGAAAGGAGACTTGCAAATGAATTTTAAGGTTGGTGTCGGAAAAACCGATTTTGAAGCACTCAGAAAATCTGGAAATTATTATGTCGATGTTATGATTGAAAAATACTGAATAATATATTATAATAATAGAAGTAGGAAGAGAAATAAAAATCGAATCAATCGAAGGAGTAGAAAAGTGATTGACATTGAAAAGTTACGAATATATGATGAAGAGGATAATATCTATGTAACTGAACACGCCTCAGAAAGATTTCGACAGCGTGGAATAAAAATCAAAGATATCAGAGTAGCTATTCATAATGGTGAGATTATTGAGCAATATCCGGAAGATTATCCTTTTCCAAGTTGTTTGATATATGGTAATGATTCAAACGATAATCCCATACATGTTTGTATGAGTGATGAAGGAACATCAAGTAGAATTATAACAGCGTACCATCCTGATTTGAAGAACTGGAATGAAGATTTAAAAACAAGAAAGGAGAATAAACAATGAGATGTTTACTTTGTAAAGCTGATTCTTTGGTAAAATCCCAGAATACATATTTCGCCCAACTCGATAATTGCTATGTTATTATCGAAAATGTTCCGTGCTACAAATGTGCTCAGTGTGGTGAAGTGGTTTATTCTGCTTCGGTTATGGAGAAAATAGAAGAGATTCTGGATAAGGTTCAGAATATCGCCAGCAAGATCTTTATTATGGATTATACCAAGGCAGCCTAATGTTACTCTTTGGTATGATGAATATGTACCCGTTCAGGCAGTAAAGGATAAACAAAAACATCCTTTACTGCCTGATTTTGTCCGCTGTTAACCATGAATAATAATGCACGAATTATATAGATTATATAAAACAGAAGAAACTTAATCGTTTAAGTTTTGGATATTTTGAATAAGTATACAATCTTCCATTTTGGGCTTTCAATTTCGTTGACAAACAAAAAACATGGTGCTATAATATGAACATAAGGTACAGAGAGGAACGCACAGAGCTCCAGGACGTCATGGAAAATCTGATTCTCTCAGTACAATATCGAACGTTTAAAAAACGGCTTATTATATTTTAGGAGGAAATTTAAAATGAAAAAGAATTACAAAGGTTTTACACTTATCGAACTTATCGTTGTTATCGCTATCATCGGTGTTCTCGCAGCTATCCTTGTTCCAGCTATGATGGGTTGGGTAAGAAAGGCTGCTATCAACTCAGCTAACGCTAATGCTAAGTCAGTTTTCACAGCTGCTCAGACAATTTGTCAGGAACATGAAACAAGAGGATGCGCAGATGTTACTGGTAAGTCTGACATTGAAGATGAAGTAGATGCTTCATTAAATGGTGCTACAGCTGGTTATGACTGGGATATAACAGTTGATCAGAATATCGTTACAGCAGCAGCTACTATTACAAACGGCTGGCAGGGTGGTTACCCGAATCCATGCCCGAATACAGTAACAACTAAGCAGTCTCTTGGAACTGCTTTAGCAAATGCTGCAAGCGGTAACACAGCTTCAACTTGGGGTAAATAATTATATTGGTTTATCATAAATCTGAATAGTTAAAATCGGAGGACAGAACTAATACTTCTGTCCTCTTTGTGTTTTAACACGATTCATAATAACGCACTGAATAAATTAATGAGAGGCTGGTATTTATTAAAACAACATATTCCTTAAAAACTTTTTTCAGAATCTTTTTCATCAGTTTCATTTCAATGCTCATCATTCTTATCCCCAACACGATAACAAATCATGGCTTTTTTCTGTATGCAGGCGACTATGCGTTTCAGGAGATCCCATTTTATTATCATGCATCTGATTACGTTAAAAATAATACAATAGGATGGGACTGGCAGACTGATCTTGGATCTGATTTTCTGACCTCATACGGTTTTTACCTGATTGGCAGCGTTTTTTTCTGGATCGTTTCAAGATTATCCGGAATGACAGTGGTTTATGCGATGCCTGTAATGCTTGCCTTTAAAACAGCAGTTGGCGCGCTGGGTGCTTATTTATATATTTCCCGTTACGTGAAAAAAGAAGAAGCTGTTTTTATCGGGGCGTATATGTATGCGTTTTCCGGATTTCAAATGACAAGTCTTGTGTTTAACCATTTTCATGATGTTACTGCTCTGTTTCCTTTTCTGCTTTTATCTTTTGACCTTCTTGTTACAGAGAATAAAAAAGTGTTCTTTGCGATTATGGTTGCAGTCACAGCAGCTACTAATTATTTTTTCTTTTTTGGAATAGCTGTTTTTGTAATTATTTATTATGTGGTCAGATGTACCGTGAAAGATTTCATCTTTTCCATAAAAAATTTTTTCAACATAGTTCTGGAGGCAATTATAGGTGTTTCATGTGCGGCAATAATACTTGTTCCTACAGTTTTATTACTTCATTCATCAGAAAGAGTAGGTGAAACATTATACGGTGTTGATCTTGTTTCATATAATGACAATACTATAATTCCGAAAATACTTCAGAGCTTATTCCTTATTCCTGATCCTTCTTCAGGAGGAATGCTTTTTAAATCTCAGGACAATACACATAACTGGGCTTCAATTTCGTTATATCTGCCACTGTTTACGATAACAGGTGTTGCCGCTTTTCTGAAAACAAACAAAAAAAGCTGGGTTTCCTGCATTTTAAAAGTGTGCATTATAATTGCTTTAGTACCTGGACTTAACAGCATCTTTTCAATGTTTAATTCTTCTTACTATGCCAGATGGTATTACATGCCTGTCCTTATAATGTGTCTTGCGACTGCTAAATCACTGGAGTCTGGCTATGATTTAAGCATTGGTATAAAAACAGAAGCTGCAGCCCTGGTCATACTTGCCGTTATTTTTTGTCTGCCTAATAAAGTGATCAAACAATCAGAACGTCTTAGTGTTGCTTTAGGAAAAAAAGAAAACATAGAAACGGAGATAAAGTGGTTTAAGTTTTCTGATACACCTGTATTGTTCTGGCAGTGCATGGCTTTTTCAGTGATTTTTCTGCTTGTAATTTTTGTTTATGAACATGAACGAAAAAAACCTGGGACTTTAAAGAAAATATCGGCAGTGCTGGTTGCTTTAAACATTATAAATTTCATAATTTTCATAAACAGTACCATATCGGAAACAAGGTTTGACTCAGAAGAAGTTCACGATTCTTTCATTGCATACGAACCGCAGATAAATGATGATGATATTTACAGAATAGCGCATGCTTCCTCTAACAGCAATGTTAATTATGGTATGGTCTGGGATTATATGAATGCAGGTTGTTTTAACAGTGTTGAGGCAAATGAAATAAATGACTTTTATTATAATGTTAAAGGAATTAAGCGAAATATGATGAGCAGCTATGAGAGTGAAGACTATCCAGCGTACAGTTTGCTTTCTGTTAAGTATATTTTTAATCTGAGTACTGGTGATGATCTGAATGTTGAGATAAAACCGGTAAAGCTTCCAGGCTGTTCGCTTTATGATAAACAGCAGTGCTATTATATTTATAAGAACGATTGTTACATTCCTTTCGGTTTCATGTATGATTACTGCATTGATGACAAAACGCTTGAAGGATATCTGGATGAAAACATTACTGAAAATAAATATCAGTACAAACAATTCGCTATGCTTCGTGCTCTTGTTCTTGATAATGAAGATATTGATGAATACAGAGATTATATTAAGCCTTTGCCGGCTTCAATGCTTGAGGATCTTGACGAAGAAACTTATTATTCGGACTGTGAAGACAGAAGATCAGAGTCCTGTTCCTCGTTTGAGTACGATTCAAAGGGCTATCATGCTCAAATAAACACTGACAGAAAAGGACTGGTGTTCTTTAGTGTTCCGTGCTCAGAAGGCTGGAACGCAAAAGTAAACGGGGCTGACGTAAAAGTAATAAAGGCTCATTACGGACTTACTGCCGTAACGGTTGAACCTGGAGAAAACGATATAGAGTTTTTCTATGAAACTCCCGGACTTGCAGAAGGGAAAAAGATTTCTTTTGTGTCGCTGTCAGTGCTCGTAATCTATTCCTTAGCAGTTGTTATTCAATACAGGAGAAGAGAAACTGTCAGAAAAGCTGCAGAAGTGTGATGAATGATGCGTTTGCCTGAAGTTGCACTATTTACTGAAATATGATATAATATAACAGACCGGAAGATTGTAATAAGACATTCTTCCGGTCGGTACTTTTTTTTGAAATTAAGTATAAGCAGGAGAAACAGCTGATGAGTGAGAAAAAGATTGAACAAAATAAAACAGTATATTTTATAATTCTATTTGTAATAATTTTTCTCCAGCTGGGAAGAATTATTTACGGATTTGTGTATCTTAAGGAAGATTTCCATTCCGACGAAATGTGGAGCTTCGGCCTTTCTAATAGTTATTACGAACCGTTTGTTTATCAGAATGCGGATCATACAGATAAAATTAATTACAAGAGCTGGTTTTCATCTGAAGTAATGCGCGACTATCTGACAGTTGATACTGAACATCGCTTTTCCTACGGTTCGGTCTATTACAATCAGGTGCATGATTATCATCCTCCTTTTTATTATTTTATACTGCACACCATCTGTTCTTTCTTCCCTGGAAAGTTTTCACCATGGTTTAGTTTTGTAATAAATATTTTTGCATTTATTTGTACAGACTTCTTTCTGTATAAGCTTATTAATGAAATATCTCGATCAGAAATAACAGCATTGATTGGATGTGCATTTTACGGTTTTTCAATGGGTGCGTTTAATACATTTGAATTTGTCCGTATCTACTCGCTGGCTACAATGATATCTGTTTTGTATTTATATTATCATGCAAAACTATACCATTCAGACAAAATAAAGAAAAATATGATTATAATATTCTTTATTACCTTGACTGGTTGTCTGACTCATCACTTTTTTGTTCCTTTCGCTGGTTGTGTATCAGTATGTTTCTGTATTTATTATCTTATCAGGAAAAGATATAAGAGTTTTTTTGCATACTCATTTACCATGGTAGGTTCTGTAGCAGCTTCAGTAATATTATTCCCGGCTACAATTGCTCATTTTTTTTCTGATCAGACACAGGATGCTAAGTATCCGTTCATTTGGCAGTTTAAATTAACTCTGAACTGTATGCTTAAAGAATTGTTTGGAGTTTCTGTTTCAGTTATGAAAATGCATTCCTATACTGCTGATCTGATAGTAGCAGCATGTATATGTGTGTTGATTATACCATTACTTTTTCTTTTTAGGAAAGAAGTATGGTTTCGTAATTTTATTTCTTTTTTGAAAAAGTATTTTTTAAAAGCTGTTGCTAAGATTAAAAATACGGATCTTATGATCATATCTATACTGGTTTCTGTATTTGGAATGATACTTCTGACAGCACTAACTGTCTCATACATTTTTATGGAAAAACAAACTGATCGTTATATTTTCATTGTTTTTCCTGGTGCGATTGCAGCTTTTACAGTTATAATCAATTCCATTTTTAAATGTATAAAAAAACAGGCCGTTGCTAATTTTATACTTGCCGTACTCTGTACTGTTTTTTGTGTCATGTCAAACCTGTATGGTCCTGATAATTATATTTTTACCAAGGAGGATGGTGCGGTTTCGGTACAGAAAACAATAAAAGATTCAGATTGTGTTTTCATCAGCGATGATTTTTGGCTTCTGACATGTTTTACAAGATTATCAATGGAGTCAGATTATCTGTATGCAATTACAGGTGAAAATTTGAAAAATGACATAGCCGATATTTCTGATCCTCCGTCTGATGACAGTGATCTCTATTATTTTGTTGATGAAAATTCACTTTATGTTGAATATGATACAGAATCAATGAAGTGGCCGGTACGCGGAATGGGAAAAGATCAGTCTGAAAAGCTGACCAAAACTCAGCTTGAAAGTGAACTTTATGAAAAATACTCAATGTGCGAGTATATTGGATTTGACAATGTTTTCAGAAGAAAATTCCTTATTTATAAAGTGAAATGATAAAGGAAAAGGCTGTGAATTAGTGGTTAATAACAAAGATTATATATTTAATAAATAGCATTAGATGCTAAAACTTTATTAGTCAAGGAGTCAGAAATGAATGTGATGAATGAAAATAAAAAAAAATCAAACTTTCTAACCAAAATCGATAAAGCAGGTTTGACAAAAAATACTTTGATCAGTCTGGCTGTCACATTGATTTTCTGCGTGATTACACCGATAGATGTGATCCTTATTAATCAGAATAATTTTAGCGTGAGTTATTCAGAAATGATTTCATGTATTGTGCTGCCTGCAATTTTAGTGCTTTTTGTTTGCTTCATGCTTATGAATGTACTATATACTATAAATCGAAAAATTTATGAAATATTTAAGATGTTGATTCTTTGTGTTACTGTTTCTTTTTATTGTCAGGAATTGTTTATGAATGGGAAAATGGTCAGAAGTGATCTTGGGACGACAATAGGAAATATAACATACGTAGAGGAATCGTTGAATGTATTGATACATTTTATAATGATTTTTTTCCCAACCGTTTTGCTTTCGTATTATCTTTTTGCTCAAAGCTCAAAAAACGAAACGGATGTTTTTGCTCATATTGATCATAAGTTTATAAAAAACAAATTACCTGTTATTATTATGGGTTGTATTTTAATAATGAAATCAGTTGGTTTGGTTTCTGATTTTGTAAACTTTAATCCGGAAAAATATGATAGTAAAGGAAACTCAAATGGAAGATTTTTTTCTTACGAACCAACAGTTTCTTTTTCAAAGGAAAATAATATTTATGTTTTTATAATGGACAGGTTTGACAGCTTCTGGTGTGATGAGTTCTTGGAGACATATCCGGAAGTAAAAGATGAGCTTGAAGGATTTACGTTTTATCAGAACAATATTTCTGCTTACACAAATACATTTCCGTCTATCACGAACATGTTTACACATATTGATTATGACGGCTCAGAATGGTATGAATATTTTGATAAAGCGTGGAGTGGCGAAAATGTATTTTCTGTTTTAAACAATAATGAATACAAGGTCAATCTAATTCTTGATGAAAGCGCTACATATGGTTCTTCTTCACGTTTGTCACCATTTTGCGATAATACCATGGTTCCTGAAGATCTTGAAAGAGAGATCGATGAAAAGAAATTAAGGGAGATCATTTTTAAACTGTCTTTTTTACGAATGGTTCCTTATACTTTCAAATACAGACTGGATAATGCGCTGAGTGATATAATGAACCAGACTTATATTGTGTACAGATCAGAAGATCTTGATAAAATCCATATGGGGAAAGTTGGACTTAAATCTGATGAGAAGATATATGATTATACAGAAAAAGCTTCATTTAACGCTTATTCCGAAAATAAAGTCGTTACCGCTATTCATTTAAACGGTGCTCATGATACTAATAAAGCATTGAATCAAAAAATTGTTTTTTCAAATAATGGTGATAATATATATAAGACAATAAGAGCCAATTTTGAAACAGTATTAAGATATATAAGAGCCTCAAAAGATCTTGGAGTATATGATAATACGACGTTTATAATTCTTGGAGACCATGCCAGAGCACCAGAATCATATTATGACAACAATAACCAAAATAAATTAAAAAAACCGCTTGTTACAGCACTTTTAGTAAAACCTCCGCACACTAGTCAGTTTGAATTTAAAACAGATGATAAAAGCCAGTTGTCTAATACAATGTTGTTTGCAAGTATACTTGAATATGCAGGAATTGATCATAGTAAATATGGCGACTCGTTTAACGATATTATAAAATCAAAAAAAGATGTGCCACGCAAATTCCATACCTATCTTTGGCATGGAGTAGGAAAGGTAGATTCACTTCATGAATATGTAGTAAATGGTGATGCACGTGATTTTTCAAATTGGGAATTAGCAGATACTAATTGATAAATAATTGGAGGATAAAATAATGATTGAAATAAGTTTTGGTATAACAAGAATGTGTTCTGACACAGTTGCATACATCGACCCTGCAACGACAAGCTATTTTATTCAGATAATCACAGGTGTTGTAATCGCTGTCGGTACATTTGCCGGAATCTTCTGGAGCAAACTCAGAAGAAAGTTCAAGAAGAATAAAAATGACGAACCGACACCGGTTAGTAAGAATAATAAAGGAAAAGGCGGGGTTATCACCGCAGACGATCTTATGTCTGACGATGATGACAAGTAAATGATATGTCTCGAATAATTGATTTTCTTATCGGCCTGCTCGGACATATAATGAGTTTTTGCTATGGGCTTACCGGTAATTATGGATTAAGTATAATACTTTTTACGCTTATTACCAAGCTTTTTCTTTTTCCAATCGGTCTTCTTACTCAGAAAAACGCTATAAGAATGGCACAGCTTCAGCCTGAACTTGATCAGCTGAGGATGAAGTATGTTGACGATAAGGATAAATTTGCAGATGCACAGCTTGAACTATACAAGAAATATAAGTACAATCCTTTCCTTGATGTTCTTCCGCTTTGTCTTCAGATACCGCTTGTACTCGGGCTGATTGGTGTTGTTTACCGTCCTCTGAATTTTATTCTTCATCTTGATGAGCAGGTTATAAGCACTCTGAAAGAGCGGCTTTTTGCATTGACTGGCGAAACTGATGCAGGTAATCTGTATCAGATGAAGATAATTGAAGCAGTTCGTACAGGGGCTGTATCTCCTGAAGGTATATCTGAGGAAGCTGTAAACAGAATAATGAACTTCAGCATGTTTTTTGCTGGTATCGATCTTGGACGAGTACCTTATCAGCATATTTTGGATCCTGTAATGATAGTGGCGGTTTTTGCAGGAATTAGTGCTGCTCTTTTATGTTTTGCTCAGAACAAGATCAATGTGCTGCAAATGGCACAAGGTAAAACGAATAAGATTCTCACAACATTGTTTATGGTTTCTTTTTCTTTATACTTTGCAATGATCGTACCGGGCAGTATTGGACTATACTGGATTGCCGGGAATCTTTTTGCTATACCTGTAATGTTACTGACCAATACAGTTCTCCCTCCCAAAAAAATATGTGGATTACGAGCGCTTACTTGAACTTAAAGCTCTTCGTCAGAAGAAAGATCAGGAATACAGAAAATACAGCAAACGCGAAAAAGAAGATTACAGGCGCTTTTTCGCAAACGGAAAAAAAACAGCTTATGGTCTATTCTGAACAGAATGGCTTTTACAAATACTTTTCCGGAATAATAGACTATATCTGTGAACATTCTGATATAGTTATTCATTATGTAACAAGCGATCCTGATGATCTGATATTTAAGGATGAACGTGAGCAGATAAAAGCGTACTATGTAGCAAGTGACCGTTATCTGATACCGTTGTTTATGAAACTTGATGCCGATATGTGTCTGATGACTATGCCTGATCTTGAGAAGTATCATATCAAACGTTCAAGAGTTCGTGACGATGTGGAATATGTCTTTGTATGTCATGGAATAGGGAGCATCACTACTTATCGCCGTGGAGCACTTGACTGGTTTGATACGGTGCTTTGTCCTAATGCTGATCAGGAAAAAGAAATACGTGCTTACGAAAAACTGTACGGAACTCCGGAGAAACTTCTGGTTGAAACAGGATATCCGTTGATTGATCAAATGATCAGGGAATATCAGAATACAGAACATGAAAAACATGATGTTCCTCAGATAATCATTGCTCCTTCTTGGCAGAAGGACAATATAATTGATATGTGCCTTGAAGAACTTCTGGACGGACTTTTAAAATCTGGTTTTCAGATTATAGTGCGTCCTCATCCGCAGCAGGTAAGACACGAACCAGAACGTTTTGAAATGCTGAAAACAAGGTATAATGATTATGGTAATGTTGAAATCGAAACTGATTTTTCCAAAAACAGAAATGTTTTTGAATCGGATATTCTGATAACAGACTGGTCAGGTATTGCGTTTGAGTATGCCTTTGTAACCAGAAAGCCGGTTGTTTATATTGATACACCGATGAAGGTTATGAACAATGATTATGAGCAGATAGGTATTGAACCGCTTAATAAAACTATCAGAACATCTATTGGTGAAGTTATTCCTGTTGAACAGGTATCTGAAGCCAGGCAGATAATTGAAAAAATGATTGATTCAAAAGATTATTATGAAGAAAAGATAACGCAAGAACTTGAGAAACACTTGTACAATGTCGGTCGAAGCAGTGAAATTAGTGGAAGGTATATTATCAAGGCACTGAAAAAAAGAATATAGTAAAATGCGAATAAAACATGTTTTATTCATACTATTATCGTGATAATTATGACTTTGTGTCTGCATGTTAAAAGAATAAAAGGCTAAGGAAACGCTGATTTATTCATAAATCAGCGTGGGGCACGGGGCGAAGCCCCGCAATCTCTCCACCCGGAAATACGGCTAAGCCGTATTTCCGTTTTAATCAGTGTTTCCTTAAATATTCTGTTTATTCTTGTGTATAAATAAAATTAAAAGGAAAGTATCTCATTTTAACTAGGTTGTTATGAGTATACGCGGTGTTTTTTATGCAAGCAATTATATTAGCAGCAGGAATGGGAAAAAGACTTAAAGAATTAACGCAGAATAACACGAAGTGTATGGTTAAAGTTAATGGTGTTACTCTAATTGATCGTATGCTTCATCAGATTGAGGAACAGAAAGTTTCTCGTATTATTATTGTCGTTGGGTATGAAGGTCAGAAACTGATTGATTACATTAGTACACTCGGCATTAAAACGCCTATTGAGTATATAAACAATCCAATCTATGACAAGACTAATAACATTTATTCTCTTGCTCTTGCAAAAGACTGGCTTTGTAAGGAAGATACTTTGCTTTTTGAATCAGATCTTATCTTTGAGGACAGTGTACTTGAGGCACTTGTTTCTGATCCAAGAGATACACTTGCTTTAGTTGATAAATATGAAAGCTGGATGGACGGAACATGTGTCAAGCTTTCTGATGATGACAGTATTGAGGCATTTGTTCCGGGAAAGAAGTTTAAGTTTAATGAAATAAAAGAATATTATAAAACTGTAAACCTTTATAAATTCAGTAAACATTTTTCAGAAACTCATTATGTACCGTTTCTTGATGCATATCAAGCTGCATTAGGTGAAAATGAGTATTATGAACAGGTTTTTACGAGTTATTACAATGCTTGATACTCCAGTAATAAAAGCTAAGCGTCTTAACGGACAAAAATGGTACGAAATTGATGACATACAGGATCTTGATATTGCAGAATCAATTTTTACGCCTGATGACGATGAACGTGTAAAATTAATGCAGGGACGTTATGGCGGATACTGGCGTTATCCTAAACTTCTTGATTTTTGTTATCTTGTAAATCCATATTTTCCACCTGCAAAGCTGAAGGACGAACTTCGAGCAAGCTTTGATACGTTATTAACAGAATACCCTTCAGGAATGAGAGTAAATTCCCTTCTTGCTGCCAAGAACTTTAGTGTTCGTCAGGAAAACATACTTGTCGGTAATGGCGCTGCTGAACTGATTAAGTCCTTAATGGGATTTCTTAGCGGTAAAGTTGGTTTTATCAGACCTACATTTGATGAATATCCAAATAGATACAGCAAGGAAAACTCTATTGATTTTACACCTGCTAATTCAGATTATTCATATACAGCTGATGATTTGATTGCTTATTTTGGCGATAAAGATATCAGGAATCTGATTGTGGTTAATCCAGATAATCCAAGTGGTAACTATATTCCGAAAGCAGATTTGCTCAAATTAATTGCATGGTCAAAAAATAAAGGAATATCCCTTGTTATTGATGAATCATTTGTTGATTTCGCTGATGAACCTGATAATACGCTTATTGATCAGGTTATACTATCAAATAATCCTCATCTTTTTGTTATGAAGTCTATTTCAAAATCATATGGTGTTCCAGGTCTTCGTTTAGGTGTTTTAGCATCTGGTAATACTGATGTCATTTCATCAATGAAAAAGGACGTAGCTATATGGAATATTAATTCCTTTGGTGAATTCTATATGCAAATAGAAGAAAAGTATAGGAATGATTATGCATCAGCACTTGTACAGATACGTAATGAGAGAAGCAGATTTGAAAACCTTCTCGCAACAGTTAAGGGTGTAAGAGTTATTCACTCTCAGGCGAATTTTGTGATGGTTGAACTTGACGAAACTATCTCTCCGAAGGCTTTACTGAAGACTCTGTTAATCAAGCATGAAGTTCTTATCAAGGAATTAACGACTAAGACAAACGGACGTAACTATCTTCGTCTTGCTGTAAGAAATTCTGAAGACAATGATCGACTGATAAATGCTATGAAGGAAGAACTTGGAGAAATATAAAAATGAGGATAACTATAGTTGGTGGTGGAAATATAGGCACACAGTTTGCAGTACATTGTGCTGAAAAATGTCATGATGTAATTGTATATACATCTGCACCCGATTTATATGATGGTTGTTTGAACATAGTTGATGAGAATGGAATTACTACTCATCAAGGTATAATTCATCAGGCAACAAATGATCCGAAAATAGCTTTTTCTAATGCCGAAGTAATTATTATTACTTTTCCTGCAATGATGATGAACGATATAGCAAATTTAATATTTGAATTTGCGGATAAAAATTCAATCATTGGAGTTGTTCCGGGAAATGGAGGAAGCGAGTGTGCATTTAAAAAATGCATAGAAAGAGGAAATGTTTTCTTTGGCATCGAAAGAGTACCTGCTATTGCAAGACTTATTTCAAAGGGCAAAACTGTTAAATCTACTGGATATAGAAATGAACTTCATGTTGCATCTATTCCAAAGAGTGAAGTGGATAAATGCTGTAAGTTAGTACAAGATATATTTGAAATCCCATGTTTACCGATTCCGAATTATCTCAATCTTACGTTAACACCTTCTAATCCTATACTTCATACAACAAGGCTTCGCACAATTTTTAAAGATTATTACAAAGGAAAGGTTTATTCTTCACTTCCGTTGTTTTATGAGGAATGGGACGATGAGTCTTCTAAATTGTTATTTGCGTGTGATAATGAAGTTCAGATGCTTTGTCAAGTATTTCCTGAATTTCAATTAGAATATGTTAAGTCTTTGCGTGAGCACTATGAAAGTCCTACAATCGAATCAATGACAAAGAAAATTTCAAGTATCCAGGCTTTTAAGGGATTAAAGACACCCGCTGTTTCTGTAGAAGGTGGATTTGTTCCGGATTTTCATTCGAGATATTTTACAGCTGATTTTTCATATGGACTTACAATAATAAAACAAATTGCAGATTTGTCAGAAGTTGAAACCCCATGTATTGATTCTGTCCTTACCTGGTATAAAAAAATTGCTGTTGAGAAAAATGAGTTCCGCTTCTTAGATTATGGAATCTCATCTTTAAGTGATATAAAGCAGTTTTATTTAAATAAGGGGTGAGCTGTTGAAAAAAATGGTGATTGTTTATTCAGCCTAATAAGTTTAATAACTTACTGATTATTTTTACAATTAATATTTAATTTTCGTGATATGTTTCTTATGACGGAAAAGTTGATAGTTAGTTGTGAAGATTTGCAGAATTTTATCTGATTTATTGACATCATGATGATATAGGTGTAATATATATTTATACATTTTTTTGATAAAATAAAGGGGGATTTTTCAATGAAACTAACAAAAAAGATTATGTCCGGAGTTACAGCGCTGCTGCTTGTTTGCGGTATGGCAGGTGTAACAGGTACTGACTTTATCGGTATTAATGACAGCAGTGTAATAGTCAGCGCTGCTGATCTGGAGTCTGGCGATTTCACTTATAAACTTGATAAGGAAGGAAAAAATGTTACTATCACCGGTTACAAAAACACTGGAGTAACTTCTCTTGAGATTCCTGGTGTGATCGATGAAAAGCCGGTCGTTGAAATCGGTTCAGGTGCTTTTTCAAAGTGTACAGCACTCAGCGATGTAAAGATTCCGGCATCCGTTGTTTCTATAGGTAACACAGCATTCAGTAATACGGCAGTGGGCAGTGTTACTCTTCCGGCAGGGGTTAAACTCGGTACAGGTATTTTTTCAAACTGTAAGTATCTTCTTGAGGCTGTTATTGAAGACGGTGTAACTGAGATTCCGGCTTCAACTTTCAGCAAGTGTACAATGCTTTCATCAGTTTCTATGCCGTCAAGTGTTGAAACAATAGGTAAAAGCGCTTTTCAGGGCTGTTCTAATCTTAAGAAGACTGGTATCGGTTCAGGGGTAAAGACGATCGATGCATCTGCTTATGCTGACTGTTCATCACTTGAATCATTCACAGCTCCTGCAGGGCTTGAAACACTCGGCGATTCTGCATTCAAGAATGGTGTTCAGCTTGCTGAAATAAAACTCAATGATAAACTTAAAAAAATCGGAGTCAGTGCTTTTGAAGGCTGTACTACTGTAACTGAAATAACAATTCCTGCTTCAGTTGAAGAAGTGGGCAAGGGCGCTTTCAAGGGCTGTTCTTCACTTGATAAGCTTCTTGTCAACAGCACGGTGCTTACAATACCTGAATCGCTCTGCGAAAACGATTCAAGCCTTTTATGCTTTGTCGTACCAAAGGAAATCACCAAGATCGACAAGAATGCATTCAAAGGCTGTAAGAACCTTCTTTACGTGCAGGTAGACAAGGACACTGCTCTTGCTGATATAGCTGAAGGCGCTTTCCAGAACTGTACTGCATTACGCGGACTCGGTACAGAAAATGCTGACGGTATCGTTCAGAAAATCAAGGAAGACAAGCTTGATATCATAGTTGGTATCGAATCTCCTGCATCTCTGAATTCAATTGGGAAGAATGCATTCAGCGGATGCTCAAATCTTACTTATGTGAACCTCAATAAGGTATCCGTACTTGGTACAGGCTGCTTCAGCAACTGTATCAGTATGACGAATGTAACGATTCCTGAAAGTATTACCAGTATTCCTGAAAGTGCTTTCTCAGGCTGTTCTGTACTTAAGGACCTTAAGCTTAACTGCAGTAAGCTTGAAACAATAGGAAAGAGCGCCTTTGCTAAATGCGTATCGCTTCCGTCTGTAACCATGCCTGATGCTGTTCAGAGTATTGGTGAAAGTGCTTTTTCAGGCGATGAGGCTCTTGTATCTGTTAAACTTGGTTCCGGACTTAAAAATATTGGTAAATCAGCATTTACCAAGTGTACTTCACTTAAGGAAATTTCGATTCCTGATGCAGTAACAGCAGTTGAGGACGGCGCATTCAGTAGCTGTACTTCACTCGAAAAGGTGAAATTCCCTTCAAATCCGAAGTTTATTGTTATAAATAAGAGCACTTTTGCAGGATGTACGGCTCTTGACAATGTTACAATTCCGGATTCAGTACTTGGTATTGATCAGGCTGCTTTCCAGGGCTGTGCATCACTTTCAAAGATAGAACTTTCTGATAATGTTACAGGTATAGGCGGAAGTGCTTTCGAAGCTTGTACTTCTCTTGCTTCTGTAAAACTCGGTAAAAGAACAGACGGACTTGGAGCCAAAGCTTTTGCTAAGTGTACCAGTCTTACCTCTATCGACATTCCTGACACTGTCAAGATACTTGGCGATGAAAAGGGTAACGGCAGCGTATTTGATGGCTGTACTTCACTTGAAACAGCAAATATCGGCGCCGGAAGTGCAATAACCAAGATGGGTTCATCTACGTTTGCAAACTGTTCATCACTGAAAACTGTAAATATGCCGTCCGGTCTTACCGATATGGGTAAATCAGTTTTCAAGAACTGTACAGTAATAAATGACATTACAATACCGGCCGGAGTACTTGAACTTCCTGCTGAGACATTCTCAGGCTGCTCAGAACTTACAAAGGTAACGCTTCCTGATCTTTACAAGATAGGCGACAGTGCATTCCTGAAGTGTATTTCACTTGAGAATATGCCTGTTCCGGCAACTGTAAATGAAATTGGCAAGAGTGCATTCAACGGCTGTACTGCTCTCAGAACAGTAGATTTCGGTAAGGTGCTTCAGACAATAGGTGACAGTGCTTTCAGCGGCTGTACATCACTTGTTGGTTCAGATCCGAAGGCTGAAGATGAGAAAAACTATCTCTTTATCCCTGAAAGTGTAAATACTATCAATGCGAATGCGTTTAAGGGCTGCTCTGTTCTTTCAAATGTTAAGTTTGCGATTAATCCTGACAATGATTACACAAGCGAGTCAACAAAGAACAAGTATATCAAGAGCATTGGAGGTACAGCTTTTTCAGGTACTAATCTCCCTGGAATCGAACTTCCGGACAGCATAACTCTTATCGGTAAAAATGCATTTGGATATGACAGTAAGGGAAAAGCGGTTGAGGGCTTTACTCTGGTATGCGCCAATAAGGAAAATGCTGCAGTTGTAAAGTATGCAGGAACTCAGTTTGCGGTTTCCGATAAAGCTTCTGATATTCCTGAACCTAACGCAACAGCCAAGCCGACAACAACACCGAAGCCTACATCTTCGCCGAAGACACCGTCAACACCAGCTACGTCGGCTACCGCTACTCCGACAGCAGCACCTGGCAGCATTATTTACGGTGATATAAACGGCAACGGATTGGTTGATATAACTGATCTTTCATCACTTGCGATCAAACTGGTTGACAAGCAGACTTTCACTGCTGATGAAACAAAGAGAGCAGACGTTGACGGAGACGGTAAGGTTACGATTCTGGACCTTGCTACTGTCAGACAGTTCGTATCACACGTAATCGATAAGCTCGGACCTAATAAATAATGTTTTCGGCTGTATTTTTAAGCTGAAAGATTTTAGCAGAGAATTTCAGTTCTCGGTTCTCAATTGAATTTTGGATAATATATCAGGCTGCGGATAACAATATTGTCTGCAGCCTGAATTTATGCTGATGCTATAAAAGAACTGTTTTTAAGGAAGAAGTTTTTTGCGGTTGACAAAGGTGTAATGCAGGGAGGGTAATATGACCGTAATAGTAACAGGAGGAGCCGGTTTCATCGGCTCAAATTTCGTATTCCATATGCTGAATACATATCCGGATTACAGGATCATCTGTCTGGACAAACTCACATATGCAGGCAATCTCTCCACGCTTGAACCGGTGATGAATAACCCGGATTTCCGTTTCGTAAAACTTGACATCTGTGACCGGGAAGGAGTGAACAGACTTTTTGAGGAAGAACGTCCTGATATAGTAGTGAACTTCGCTGCAGAATCACACGTTGATCGTTCGATTGAGAATCCGGAGATATTTCTACAGACCAATATCCTCGGTACACAGGTGCTTATGGATGCCTGCAGGAAGTATGGCATCAAACGCTATCACCAGGTAAGCACGGATGAGGTTTACGGTGATCTGCCGCTTGACAGACCGGATCTTTTCTTTACTGAAGAGACGCCTATTCATACAAGCAGTCCGTATTCAAGTTCCAAAGCGGGAGCAGATCTGCTGGTTATGGCGTATAACAGGACTTATGGCTTGCCGGTAACGATATCGCGCTGCTCAAATAACTACGGGCCGTATCATTTCCCGGAAAAACTTATTCCGCTTATGATAGTAAATGCGCTTGCAGACAAGCCTCTGCCTGTATACGGTGAAGGACTTAACGTTCGCGACTGGCTTTATGTTGAAGATCACTGCCGTGCAATCGACCTCATCATCCACAGAGGCAGAAACGGTGAAGTCTATAACGTCGGCGGTCACAATGAAATGAGAAATATTGATATTGTTAAGCTTATATGTAAGGAACTCGGTAAACCTGAAAGCCTCATCACACATGTAGAAGACAGAAAAGGCCACGACATGCGTTATGCAATTGATCCGACAAAGATCCATAATGAACTCGGCTGGCTTCCTGAAACGAAGTTTGAAGACGGAATAAAGAAAACTATCCGATGGTATCTCGATAACAGGGAATGGTGGGAGGCTAT
This sequence comes from Ruminococcus sp. HUN007, assembly GCF_000712055.1. Lineage (NCBI taxonomy): Bacteria > Bacillati > Bacillota > Clostridia > Eubacteriales > Oscillospiraceae > Ruminococcus > Ruminococcus sp. HUN007. Next base: position 2,341,450 of record NZ_JOOA01000002.1, read on the forward strand.
TATTTCAGGTGAATACCAGAATTACTATGAAAAGATTTATGGTAGTCGTGCACGGCATTAACATGAACTGTATCAGATGAATGCAGGAATTTTAGCTTTGATATTGTATTGTAAACTTAAACGAGTTGTAATACAAATCATGGTCATAAATAAGAAGCAGAATGAAATTACTTGAATAGAGTTTCACATAATGATATAATTATTATATACTCGCATGTGTTATAGTAAAAGAAAAATATATTTTTCTTTTACTATTAGCCGATATGCAGGGAGCAAACGTAGTTTGCGGATCTGCAAGGCAATATAAATGAATTAATTATAGTGAACGTATAAATCTTTTATGCGTTCACTATAATATAAGCTAATGAAAGGGCTTTCTTATGATTAATAAGATTTCAATTGATAATTTCAGGGGACTTAAACATATTGATATTGATGGAATGAATAGAATTTCTTTGATATCAGGAAAAAATAATGTTGGAAAGAGCTCTGTGCTGGAAGCAGTTTTTCTTTATATGTATCATACATCAAATAACTCATTTACGGCCTTAAACAGACTTAGAGGTTCTTTGAGTGGAGATATTTTTAATATCTGGGAGCCAATGTTTTTTAATATGGATATGGATGCATCACTGAGTATCAGAGTCTGCAAAGATTCCGGTGCATCAGAACTCCAGTATAAAAAAGATATGGATTATTTACCACAGAGCATGAATAGCGTTCCTGAAGAACTGTTGGTTCCTTTTCGCGCTTCGGCAAAAGACAATTATTCATTGTCTTTCACTTTTAAAAACGGAGAGTATTCTGAGAAAGGACATTTCTTTGCAAATGCAGACGGTGTTCTGAGACAGATGAGTACTAATTTGCCAGGAAATGAATTGCAGGGAACGACTTCAACTGGTTTTATAAATTCACTTGTGGTAAGAGCTGAAGACGATGTTATTGACAGCGTCGGGAAACTGGAGTTAGACGGTAACAAAAATGCGATGATAGAAATTATGCGTGAACTTGATCCTATGATCGAAGATGTAGTAACTGTTTCAAGAAAAAACATATCACGTTTGCATGTACGTATAGGACAGAAATGGATTCCTTTGCAGTATGCGGGAGATGGAGTGATGAAACTTCTGCATATATGTTTATCCATTATGGAAAGACCAGACGGATTACTGCTGATAGATGAAATAGAAACAGGTTTTCATTATTCTATGTATGCACCGCTTTGGAGAATTATTGATAAAATCAGTAAAAAGTACAATTGCCAGATTATCGCAACGACGCACAGCTATGAAATGATATCTGCTTTAAATGAGAACAATTATGAATCTGATGACTTTGTTTACTACAGGCTTGGCAGAAGCAGTGAAGGTGTGAATGCTTATAGATATGACAGTTCAATGCTTGATAGTGCACTGAATTCCGAGATGGAGGTGCGCTGATGGCTGTCGTTCATAACAAGATAAGGAAGAATTATATTATTCTGTGCGAAGGAAAGGATACAGAGAATTTTCTGATTCAGTATCTCAATTCAGAGCCGCTTAAAATAGAGAAGCGGTTTAGTGAAGATATTCAGACGTTTGATTTTGGCGGTATAAATCAGTTGACGATGTTTATGAGAACTCTTATGAATATGGAGGGCTTTGATAAAGTTGATCGTCTTCTGGTGATTCGTGATGCAGAAACAAATGTGGAACAGGCTGAAATTATGGTCAGAAATTCTTTTTTCGAGTGTGGTTTATCTGTTCCGGACAGTTGCTGCAGTTGGAATAAAACCAGTAACCTTCATACGGCATATCTGTTATTGCCGTCATGTGATAATAAGCCTGTGCCTGGTGCATTAGAGGATCTGTGCTGGGATATCATATCAGATAAAGATGCGGAACGAATTAAGAATGATATTGAAAAGTTTACTGATAAAATAAAATCTGAGTATGGCAGAATTGTTTCTCATGAGCATAAAAGCAAACTGCATACTTATTTTTCTGTGAATGATGATCTTGTTTCACTGAAAGTTGGTGAAGCAGCACGTTCAGGAGCGTTTGACTGGAATAGTGCAAGACTGGAGTTGTTAAAACAATTGATTCATGAAGGCTTTTTTACTTAATATAAATCAGGCGATTATTATCAATGCATAACAGGTTGTGAACGACATAAGAACTCATCTTTATGTTTTCATGAATAAAAAACAATCAATATCAGGGAGGAAAAAAGACAGGTATTCGAAAAGAGTGAAGTAAAGGTATGGGAATGCCGCAACTGCGGACACATAATCGTTGGCACAAAGGCACCGGAATCTCAGAAAGGAGAGAAATTTAATGGCCAGCAGAACCAGAAAAGATATTGTAGTTGGAATAGATAATTATGATGACCTTATAAATGAAAACGGATATTACGTGGATAAAACCGAGCTGCTTTATGATTTACTGACTGGTTCAAAGAAAAAAGTTTCTCTTTTTACACGTCCGCGTCGTTTTGGAAAAACACTTACCATGAGCATGATGGAAAGCTTTTTTGATATTGGAAAGAACAGTTCTGAAGTTTTCAGGGAAAGAAATATTTTTCTGAATCATCCGGAATTCTGCGCTGAATGGATGAATCAGTACCCGACTTTATTTGTTTCTTTTAAAGATATTGAGGGGCTTACCTTTGAAACAGCACTGAAAAAACTCAAGGCTGTAATAGCTGATCTTTGCAAGGAGCATGAGTATCTTGCAAAGGCGCCGGAAGTCAATGTTGCTGATGCTGAAATATTTCAGAGGTTAATGTTCAAGAACGGTGATATAGAAGAAGTTCAGAATTCACTTAAAACACTCATGCGGATGATGTATGCAGTTTACAGAAAACCGGTTATTCTTCTGATAGATGAGTACGACGTTCCGCTTGCCAAAGCTGCTGCATCCAGAAATAAGGAATTTTACGCACAAATGCTTGACGTGATCCGCGGACTTATGAGTATTTCAGTAAAAACCAATGATTTTCTGAAATTTTCAGTGATCACAGGATGCCTTAGGATCTCAAAAGAAAGTATTTTTACAGGCGTCAATAATTTTGCGTGTTATTCTGTTACAAGTATGAAATACAGTCAGTATTTTGGATTTACTGCATCAGAAGTTCAGAGACTTCTTGAAGCATTTGGAATGTCCGATAAATACGAAGTACTGAAAAAGTGGTATGATGGATATATTTTTGGAAACACTGAGGTTTTCTGTCCGTGGGATGTGGTCAGTTACATTGATTCTGCCATGGAGATCGACGGTGATGAAATACCTGAACCTGAGAATTTCTGGGCTGATACAAGCTCCAATACACTTCTGAACGATTTTATTAATCATTCAGAAATAGATGCCTCAGCAAAGTTTGAGATTCTTCTTAACGGAGGAACTATTACTGAAGAAATAACAAATGAACTGACCTATGACAGTCTTGCTGATTCTGAACGTAATCTCTGGAGCGTTCTATTAATGACGGGATATGTTTCAAGTGCAGAAAAATGCACCAGGAAAGCTGTAAAGCTTCGAATTCCGAATGCAGAAATAGCTGAACTTTTCCGGGATGCAGTCGTAAGAAAATTTGAAAAAACACTTGATGATTCAAAAGTGGACGCTTTTGTAACGGCCATGTGGAATGAGGATACCGTTACTGCTTCTGGAATTCAAACGATCGAAAAAGAAAGAAGATCTTGATTCGGACTGTGATGAGGCCATCGGTCAGATTCTGAAAAATGGTTATGACAGGCTGATCCCTGAGGGCTATGAAAAACAAATCGTTTATGGAGTCGCTTTCTTCGGAAAAACAGCCAGAGTAAAAATTCTGAAAAGATAGTTATTGTACCCTGATAAAAATTGGCGAACGAATAACGGCCGATTTTGCTATTGCCTAACTGCCGTAAAAATGATATACTTAAAGTGACATATAAACCATTTTACATTCATCATATTTTTATCAGGGAGGAAAACCAGATGGAAAAATCAAATCGTTACGCAGGCACACAGACAGAAAAGAACCTTGAAGCTGCATTTGCCGGTGAATCACAGGCACGCAACAAGTACACATACTTTGCATCAAAGGCAAAGAAGGAAGGCTTCGAGCAGATCGCTGCACTGTTTTTAAAGACCGCTGACAACGAAAAGGAACACGCTAAGATGTGGTTCAAGGAGCTTAACGGAATAGGTTCAACTGCAGAAAACCTTGAAGAAGCAGCCAACGGCGAAAATTACGAATGGACAGATATGTACGAAGGTTTCGCCAAAACTGCTGAAGAGGAAGGCTTCCCGGAACTCGCAGCAAAGTTCAGAATGGTCGGCGCTATCGAAAAGCATCACGAAGAACGCTATCGTGCACTTCTTAAGAATGTTGAAATGCAGCAGGTGTTTGAAAAGAGTGAAGTAAAGGTATGGGAATGCCGCAACTGCGGACACATAATCGTTGGCACAAAGGCTCCGGAAGTATGTCCTGTATGTGCTCATCCGCAGAGCTATTTTGAAGTACACGCTGAGAATTACTGATAGAACTTAAAGCGCTGATTTGTTCACTGATAAGCTGAGAAACGCGGCTAAAACCTGTAGTTTCTCAGCTTTAAATCCGGTTTGCCGGATATCTGAACGAATCAGCGCTTTTTAAAATGGTGTAATATATACATCTGAAAACTACAAAACATAATCAGCTTTTTGCACATTTCCAATTGACAGAACTCTGCAAAACCTGTATAATTTAATATATAAGTAAACGTTTTTATCTTAGGAAACAGTTTGGCAGGCCATTGTTTCCGAGGCTTTGTTGAGGTGGATTGGATTGAATAATCGTAAAAGTTTATTTGCATGTGTTCTCGCTGGTATTTTATCATGTTCCTACAGCCTGACTGCTTCTGCCGATAGTTTTGTAAACGGCGGACAGCTTAAGAGAGGGCTTCTTCTTAAGGAAAGGAATAACCGTAATTATCATATTTCCGACTACAATACCAATAATGACAATGTAGTCAATGTGCTTGACCTTTGCCGTGTGAAATCCGGTGTGATAGGCGAAGATAAGCCTGAAATGCAGAATATTAATATAAACTGTACCGGACCGTGGATCAGTGACGACAAGTCACAGTTAACTGTTCCGGTTTACATAAGCGGCAATGTGCTCGGCGTTTCTTCTGTTTCATTCCGTGTTGTATACAACAACTGGAATTTTACTCTGTCTGATGTTTATTCGTCGGCAAATGCTGAAGTGTCATTTTCCAAGGCGACTGATCTGGTTCAGTATATAGCACCAGGCGCTCGGAATATGACAAATGAAGGATATTTCGTTTATCTCGTGTTTGATGTTTCACCGTCAGTTCCGAATGCTGTTCATGATATTGAACTTGATGAGATTCAGGCGGCAATGACTGATAAAAACGGTGAAATCAAAGAAATTTCCAAAGAAGAATGCAATATCGATTCGATCCTTTCATTTGAGTTCTTCCGTGAGGAACCTGTTGTAACTACTGTTACAGAACCAGTTATTACAACAGTTACTACAGAACAGGTAACTACAGCAGCGACTACTGTTACAACGGTGCCGGTTACAACAGTTACTAAGGCTGAAACAAAAGCTGCACCGCCTAAGAGTGACGAGCTGAGCTTCTATATGGATAACGCTGTGCTCGACGGTGACGGCAGACACCTTAAAGTACCTGTTTATATGAACGGAAACAAAGAAGGTATCTGTAACTTTAATACTGTAGTCAAATTCGACAGAAACAAGTTCTCGCTTACTGGTATAGAACGCGGAGAATTCGAAGGATGGGGCTATGTTGCAGGAAACGGTGACAATGCAGTTTTCAATACGAATAATAACGCTAATATCAAAGCGAACAGCGGCGTTATTGCCTATCTTAACTTTGAAGTAAAGGGCGGGGCTGATCAGAACACTTATCGTTTTGAACTCACTGATATAAAGGCATCAAAGTCTGAAAACTGGAATCAGAAAAATATTGATAAATGCCGTAAGAATTCAGAAGTTTATGAATTCAAGTTTGACGGCAGTGCGGCTGTAACGACTACGGTACCGCAGATCACCACTGCAGTTACGACAACAATTACAGAACCGTCTGTGACTACAACGGTTACTACTGTAACGACTGCTGTAAAGGTAACGCAGCCGCCGGTAACTACACCGACAAAAACAGTTCAGGATGATTACCCGTATGAGGTTGAACAGGTTAAGTCCGAGATTGCAGACCTGATTAATGCCGACCGTGCTGCTGCCGGCAAACAGACTCTTGTAATTAACAAGAGACTTTGTGCTGCTGCGGATAAGTTTTCGGAAGATCTCGTACAAAACTGGGGCAATGCTAATTCCAACATGTTATACCCACTGTTCAGAGAATACGGTGTTGACGTACAGTTCGAGTCTCATGTATATGCAGCACAGGCTCCGACTGCAGCGCGTGTAAAGGCCGTTGTTGACAGAACTAAGTTAAGTTCGTTTGATTCTTCAAGCTATAATACTATCGGAATTGGACATGTATACGTTGAAGGATCAAGATACGGACATTACTGGACGGTTATTGTTGCTAAAGTATAACCTCTGAAAACTTTTTAATAAGATAATTTGGATTTCTATTATCAAAATATAATAAAGTCCGACAGGATCCCGTGTATATACTTTACGCGGGATCCTGTGCATTTATCACCCGTTCTCTTTTTTCTTTGGTTTGAATAATCAGCAATTTCTTAGGGAAAATATACATTAATCAAATATATTGATATTAATATATTGATATGATATAATAATTGCATTATTATTGTATATGCCGGAATATAAACCGCAACGACACGGACTTGGAACCGCACCTTGCCGGACCTAGAACCGCACTTTGCCGGGCGAAAACCGCACCGGTTTCAGATCAAGGACAATCCATTCTTCACGCTCTGCATAAGTGAGCTTTTATGCCGCAAAAGCCGCTTGACAGTGAGTATGAGTGTGGTAGGCTGGTGGCCAGGCAGCAGCCCTCGTGGCTGCCTGCCTGTGCTGCCGGACTACCGCCGCTCATAGAGGCTTGCTGTCAAGTGGACTGTGGAATAAATGCGAACGGACTGGACGAACACCACGAAGAGTACATAATAAAGTAGTACGGTGCGGTTCTTCTCCGGCAGCGTGCGGTCGATACTCCGTGCAGGTGCGGTTCTGGTGCCGGCATATACAATTATATTTATAAAAAGGAGACAAAACATGAACTACAGAAAAACACTCGCTGTTTTAACAGCACTTGCAGCCTGCGCATCAGTTACGGCGATGCCTGCAGGAGTGCAGAACAATGATAACACAAGCATATTTGCAGTGAAAGCTGCAGAAGTGGATATTCCGCTTAGCGAGTGCACCTGTACCGGAAATTCAGAGCAGGTGATGACGATGAATTAGAGCACCCTTTTCCGGAGCACTGAGCAAGTGAATCCGGTCAAGAGTGCAGTAGGTAAATCGACTCAGTTAAATTTCAGGATAGTCAATACCATTTTCTTTGAGAAGATTAGCAAGAACTTCAATGTAGTCATAGAGTTTCTGTATTTCGATCCAGTTGCCATGGCAAAGCTCATCTGCTTCTTTAAGTTCATGACGAGTAATCTGATAGTCTATCCATTTGAGGCATTTATGATTCTTGCTGAACGCACAGTAATCATTCATGTTCTGAATCCTCCTTTGCAGAAGATTTTAAACCATGACGTTCTCTCATGGATACATCTCCTTCTATCATAATTTCATATGAATTATGAACAATACGGTCAATGATAGCTTCGCAAAGGGTTGCATCACATTCATCACCGATACGGGAGTACCAGCCAGAAGGTTCAAACTGTGTACAGAAAATTACAGACCCTTTAATACTGCGGGCTTCGATGATCTCCAGCAATTCTCTTGCCTGACTTGTTGTCAAAGGGGTAAGAAGAAATTCATCAAGTATGAGCAGATCTATCTTCTGATAGTTCTTAATCACCTTAGAGTATGTTCCTTCTCCACGAGCAACTGCAAGTTCATTAAGCAAATCAGGAAGCCTGATGTATCTGACTTTAATAAAATTTCTGCAAGCAGCAATTCCTAAAGCACAGGCAATATATGTTTTTCCATTACCAGAAGCACCTTTTATGATTATGTGGTGACTGTCTGTTATGTACCTGCAAGTTGAAAGTGCGATTATCTCACCTTTGTTGAGGTTTCGGTCAGCGTGGTATTCGATATCTTCAATGCATGCATTGGGATATCTGAATTCAGCGTGGCGGACGAGTTTATCAAGCCTGGTATTTCTTCTTTTTTCCCATTCTTTATCAACTAACATTCCCAATCTGTCTTCAAACGAAAGTCCTTCAAAATGTTCCGGATTTGCGCACTGATTCTCGAAAGCCTCAGCCATTGCAGAAAGGCGAATCTCACGCAGTTTACTGATAGTAGCCTGTTTAACCATTACTTTGCACCTCCATTGTAGTAAGCGGCGCCTCTTGTAATGCCATATGAACCGCTTTCTTTTCTGGATTTAGGCTGTTCAGTTTTTACTGTATCCTGACCATTTTTAAGAATGGTTGTAATATTTTTAAGACTTGGTTTAGGCGTATATGACAAAGCTTTTGCACATGAGCTTTCCAGTCTGTGCGTCGAATATTTGTCTGCAAGCTTCATAAGCGAAGCACATGCTTTGTAACCTTGTTTTTCTTCTTTATGCATTGTTAAGAATGTCTTAACCACAAGAAGAGTACAGGTACCGATATTTTCGGCCCACTTAATAAAGCTTTCTGAATTGTATTCAAGAAATTTACGATGATTTTCCGGCATATGTTCAGGGATATATACAGGATCTTTTTCATATCGTCTTCGAACGTGCGAAGCTATTCTGTTTCCCTGATAGAACACTTCAACACAGTTTTCAGTTGATCTGATATCGACCTTTTTTCCGATGTACTCATATGGTACTGAATACTTGCAGTTTCCTACAGTAATCAGGTAATCCGGCTGTATCTTTGCTGATGACCATACTGCTGTTTCATATGGTTCATTTGGAAGAGGGATAAGATATTCTTTTTCTTCTTCAAGAAATGCCGATAAACGACTTCCTTTTTTCTTTTGAAAATTTCTTGAATTGAATTCAGCAAGTTTTTCTCTGATAGCATAATTAAGTTCATCAAATGAAAAAAACTTTCTGTTTCTGAGTGCTGCCAGAATCCAGGTCTCAACGACCTTTACTGAGCCTTCTGCGCTTGGTTTGTCCTTGGGCTTAACAGGACGTGCAGGGATTACAGCTGTTCCGTAATGCTCAGCCATCTCATGATATGAGCGATTCAGGATCAATTCGCTTCTTGTATTCTTGATAACTCCGGTTTTAAGGTTATCCGGAACAAGAATTCTTGTAGAACCACCGAAGAAATTGTAGGCGTGGACGTGCGCTTCTATCCAGTTATGAGATTTCATATCCGGAAATGCTTCAACATAGCTGTACATACTACAGCTCAGAGTAGCTACAAAAACATATGCGGGTACTTCAACTCCAAGTGCTGCATCCATTACAGGAATGGTGTCGCCAACCCAGTCAACCTCAAGGACTTCTCCAGGTTTATGCTTAATACGAAGAGTTGCCTTGGTTGTGGCCGCGAAAGAGCGATACTTATCGCAGAACTGTGTTCTCTGGTACGGAATGCTGTGTTCTTGTTCGCATTTTTCACAGTATTCAGCCCAAAGAAGAGTAAGTGTAACTCCAGGCTTTGCAAGTTCATTGTGAATGAATTCAAAGTCAGGGAGCTTATACCCTTCATTATTTCCGCGTTCCGGATAGAACATTCTTTCAATTTTGTGATTTGAAAGATCTTCAGGAAGCGGCCAGGACAGTTCATGAGTTTCAGAAAGCTTAATGACAGCAGCTACTGTATTTCTTGAACTTCCTACGTTAACAGCTATTGCTGCGTTACTGAAATTTTCACTTTTCAGTTTGATGATTTCACGATAATTTACCATGATTATCGTCCTCCATAATGTATTTATTTACACAGTAGAATGTGTATAAATATATTATGGGGACTGCACTTGATTTCCGTCAATACATGCTCTGAATTTTCGTCATTGGCTGCTCTATTTCAGCGTCAAGGGGTGCTCTAAATTTCCGTCACAAGTGCACTGGGCGTCCGGAATATCCACAGAAGCAGCAAAACTTGAAGAAGGATCTCTTGGTGACAAGGTAGGTTTTGTTATCTATGACAACGGCGAGATGGTGATAACCGGATCCGGTGCTATTACCCAAACGGCTGAGGACATCAAAAACAAAGAAAGCGTTACTTCAGTTGTGTTCAAGGATGACGCTGCGGGCGGAGTTACAGAAATCGGTGAAGCAGCTTTTTACGGAATGGTAAATCTTAAAGCTGTTACACTTCCGAAGTCTTTAAAAACTATCGGAAACATCGCATTTGCCGGATGCAGAAAGCTTTCGGATATAACGATCCCTGAAACCGCAGAAAGCATAGGCGCACAGGCTTTTGCGTATACTGCGTTAAAAGAGATAACAGTACCTGATTCGGTAAAGATTCTTGGCGAAAAAGCATTTGAAGGATGTGCAGGCCTTGAAAAGGCGCAGATAGGCCGTGGAGTAAAGCAGGCCGTACCGGGACTTTTTAAGGACTGTAAAGCACTTACAGAACTTACGATCCCGGATTTTGAAACAGAAAAAGCAGATTACGGTGAATATGGAGAAGGTCCGAAAGTTGCAGTAAAGGACATGTTCAACGTTATCGATCCTCTGAATACGGAGTGCAGTGTAAGCAAAATAACGATTCTCGACGGAGCCGAAAAAATCTCTCCGTATGAGTTCAGCGGCATGAGTTCACTTAAAGAGGTAGTTATTCCTGATACGGTCACAGCGATATCGGAAGCAGCCTTTTCACGCTGTGTTTCGATTGAAAGGATCGTTCTTCCGGCAGGTGTTAAGTCAATAGGATCAGCGGCATTTGCCGGATGTGTGAAACTCTCTGATATAGTTATCCCTGCTGGAACAGATACCATAGAAGGATTTACTTTTGCAGCCTGCGAAAAGATTTCGGAAATATCTCTTCCGGAAGGAACAAAGACTGTAGGTACTCAGGCTTTTGCTCACTGCTACGGGCTCACAGACATCTACATCCCTGCTTCTGTAAAGAAAATAGATGAAAAAGTCTTTGAGGAAGACAGACTTAAGGATATCTGGTTCGGCGGAAGCGAAGCTGAGTGGAAAGCAGCTGCCGGTGAATATGCAGGCAGTGAAGATCTTAAGAAAGTAACAGTACACTTTGATTCAGTTTCCTTAAAATATACAAAGGAAGAAGCCGAAAAGCTCAGAGGCTGCGGCGACGTTGACGGCAGCGGAAAAGTGGATCTGACAGATCTCAGCATGATCTCACTTTACAACATCGGCGATTATGATCTTTCCGGGGATCAGAACTAATCTTTGCCGACCTTGATAAAGACGGCAAAGTAACTCTCGCCGACCTTGCGACCCTCAGAATGGCACTCAGCCATAAGATAGAATTGAGTGATCTGACCAAGTAATATCCTGCATAATAACAAAAAACAACCCACCGAACATATATTTACTTCGGTGGGTTGATCGTTTTATATGAACTATTTATCTTCTTCAGCCAGTTCCATGATATACACCTGGACTCTGAGTTTTTGTTTTAACGACAAATTCTGATATGCCTCCAGAATCTGATCGTTTCCAAAGATATTCTGGGATTCGACCTGGTGCCCGAGAACTGAAATGTCTGTCGAAAAATCCTCGGATTCATCAAGTATATATTCAACCGGAACATCAAGAACTTTTGAAATGTCGATCAGCTTTTCAATCGGCGGGGATGAATTGTTGTTTTTCCATGCGGAAACGGTAGATGCGGGAACACCGATGCTGTCAGCGAGACTCTTCTGGGAAATATGCTTTTTGTCCAGTATCATAAACAGCTTTTGCGATATAGTCATGAATTATCACTCCTTGTGTTGAAATGTTATAAAAGATATATGGATTTCAGAACGAAAAAAATCATTGACAAGATCAATCGGGCATATTATAATAAAAATTACTACGTGAATGATTAATCGTTTGTAATAATGATTATATCATTTTTGATGTGAATTTACAAGATACATACTGACATATTCTTTCGATGCTCTGAAAAATATGATGAAATAATGACACGCTCAGAAAAAGTCACGAAAGCACAGAAAAAAGTCCGGGTGATAACCAACCAATGAACAAAAAACTGATCTCTGCACTCATAGTTGCCGTGGCGGTACCTGTGATCGCATATTTTATAAGTGAAGATATACGGTGTATGCGCTATCTTAAGGAGCCGGATGAGATACGGCATAAGGAAGTGCGGTCCGTTGATATGTCCGAAAAGGACAGAATGAAAGATTTTGATACCCTCTGGAACGTAGTTTCGGAGGGCATTCCTGCTGTATATGCATATCCGGATGCTTTCGGATATGACATCAGAGAGTCGGAGGAACGTTACCGTGAGGCTGTCCGCAGTGCGGATGACAATACGGAATTTTTCTGTGTTATGCAGTCCGTGCTTAATGATGTTCCAAGTGCGCACACGGGATTCTTTTTTCCGGACTACAAGCTCATAACCGAATACAACTGCATGGCTTCGGAGATAGTGAAGACTGATCCGTATCTTCGCGATACCGCTGAACTGTGGTTTAAGGAGATGAGGCACTACGAACGAAAGAGCAGTGCGTATCAGTTTGACTACACCGACGGCGAATACTGTTTTTCGCCGGATGCATCAGAAGCGAAGTTTTCAGATGACCGGCGTGCATATGTGCTGAAGTCTGCAGGCGGAATGGAGCCTGATGAGTTCATCCGTAAATATCTTTCATCCTCACCGATCTGTTTTGATGACGGGCATCAGATCATGTACAGAAGAAATATCTATTTCAACGACAGCCGCGGCGAAAAGATCACTCTTGAACTTGAAAGAGAGGACGGATCTGTTACCAGTGCAGATGTATACTACGATCTGTGCGATGAGTATATGTTTGTCAATCAGCCGTATCTGCACGGGGTTTATGAAAAACCGGATGACATCATAGATATACACTATGCTGATGACTCCAAAAATATCGTTTATCTGCGCGTCGATGATCTCGGCAATGACCGCGGGAACGAACTCTACCAGAAGATACGAAAATACTGCGGAGGAGATGCGCCGGTAATACTCGATCTCCGGAACAACGGCGGCGGTACGATCGAGTACACCTCGGAGTATCTTTACGCACCGCTGTTTTCAGAATCCCTTGATGTACACGAAACGGAGTATATAATGAAGTCCTCAGGCAACAGGGATTTCTTCCGCGGTATATATTATTTCATGAACCTTAAGGTGTTCGGTATGAAAAAGCTTTCGAATGATGAGGCTGCAGATGTTTACGGCTGGCTGCGCGGCAGGAAGATGTTTTCGTACGATGTTGACATGAAATTTACGGGTAAAAGCGGGAACGATCCTTTTGTATGTGTGCTTGTGTCTGATAAGACAGCGTCTTCAGCGGATTATTTTGTCTCTGCAGTGAAACCTTTTGAAAATGTAATTGTCATCGGTGAAAACACGGCGGGCGAGAAGACCGGAGGACAGTTTATGGCGATGCTTCCGGAAAGCAGGCTCGTTTACTATTACAATGCTGCCGTCTGCTTTAACGATGACGGAACGGATAATTCACTTTACGGTACTGCACCGGAGATAAGCTGCAGGCAGAGCAAGGACGGATACATCATGCGCTGTGCCATGCTTGATGAGGGAAAAGATCCTTATCGTTTCGGAAACCGCCTGCTATGGGATGATGTACTGAAAAAAGCGTATGATATATGCAAAAAATAACGGCAGCCTTTTCAGACTGCCGTTTATGTGTTTACTGATGATTGTTATTTTTTACCTGCCGGTTTGCTGCTTTCAAGGAATTTGTATGTGCAGGCAGCAAGTGCTGAACCTACGAGCGGAGCGAGGATGAATACCCATAAGCATGCGAGCGGGTCAGTGTTTCCTTCAAGACCTGTGATAACTGCAGGGCCGAGGCTTCGTGCAGGGTTTACTGATGTACCTGTAAGGCCGATGCCGAAGATGTGTACAAGAGTAAGTGTAAGTCCGATAACAAGACCGCCGAATGAACCGTGGTTTGCTTTCTTTGAAGTAACTCCGAGAATAGTGAGAACGAATATGAAAGTAAGGATGATCTCGACTACAGCACCTGCAGCAGCGCTTCCGTTTACGCCGGCAAGACCGTTTGATCCGAATCCGCCTGTTTTGTCATTGACGCCGCCGAGTGAAAAAATAACAGCGAGAATACCTGATCCGGCGAAACTGCCGAGACACTGTGCGCAGACATATCCGAAAAATTCTGTAGGTGTCATTCCGCCTGTAAGAAGAACGCCGAGTGAAACAGCAGGGTTTATGTGACATCCTGAAATATTTCCGATGCAGTATGCCATACCTACAATTACGAGTCCGAATGCAAGAGCTGTGAGAATGTATCCTCCGCCGTTTTCAGCGTCACATCCGACAAGCATTGCGGTTCCGCATCCGAGAAGAACCAATACCATAGTTCCGATGAATTCGGCTATGTACTTTTTCATGTTTTCCATAATAACCTCCGTGATTTTGAGAAAATTTATATCCAGGAAAACACTGATTAAATCGGAAATCCGCCTTCGCCGGATTTCCGAAGGTGGGATGTGCAGGGCTTCGCCCCGGACCCCACGCTGATTTATTCATAAATCAGCGTTTCCCCTAGAATAATTGTACCATAGTCGCAGATGTAATTCAACATTTATTTAAAGTAAACATCAAATAATTTTAAAGAAACGCCGGGCGGTCACTTCTGAAGAATGCTCCTGAGCATTATAAAATCGATGATGTTGACTTTACCGTCGTCGTTCATGTCAGACAGAAGGAGACTTTTTTCCGGAAGTTCCAGCTGCGCGATAAGTTTTGCTGACAGCGCAACGAGATCGGCACCGGTGAGTGATCCGTCAAGGTTTACGTCGCCTTTTGTGTACTGCGGCTCAGCGGGCTCAGTTACTGCCGGCTCCGTTACAGGCGGTTCAGTTACTGCCGGTTCCGTTATCTCCGGTTCAGTGACCGCAGGCTCAGTAACGGAAGGTTCGGTGGCAGCCGGTTCCGTTATTTCCGGTTCCTTCGGCTTTTCCGGTGAAAGTGTGACTGTGCCTTCAGGAAAGGCGTTTACGGTAAGATCGTTGATGTAATATTCGATATTTGTATATCCTCCGCCGCAGTAGTCACCGTTTGTATCTCCCGCGTCGTTCGGATCAAGACCGCGCGCAAGCTCCCATTCGTCCGGCATGCCGTCACCATCCGTATCGGTTATTGTTTTCGTGAGCACCGGAGCAGGATAGCTGTACTTCGTGTCGCATTTTATCTGATACTGGTTCAGTTTCTGCTGCTGTGACGAGTCGGCCGTACCGTAGGAAGCCGTACCTGTGAGATATCCTGTACCTGTCTTTGTCTCGTTTGCGCACTGCTTGTCAACAGCCGTACGCTGATCAGGTGAGATGCCGTTTCCTGCAAAATTCACAACATGGTCATATGCAGCTTCCGCACTTTCAGTTTTCGTCGCTGTTGAGATGTTTTCACCATCGGAATCTATTGAAAATGCGAAACCGCTCTTAACGCTGTCCTTTGATATGCCGAGTCCGTCCTTTACGGTGATCCCGTTCCAGTTGTTGTAGGTGATATCCCCGTAAACTGAACCGTCCTTGTTGAGCATTCTGTTGCCGGCAAGATAGATCTTAAAATTCTGCGGACTTGTTGAGCTGTCCACGTTGACATATCGCTTGCCGCCGGTTGTGCCGTTGCCCATCT
Source organism: Ruminococcus sp. HUN007 (assembly GCF_000712055.1). NCBI lineage: Bacteria > Bacillati > Bacillota > Clostridia > Eubacteriales > Oscillospiraceae > Ruminococcus > Ruminococcus sp. HUN007. The sequence continues at coordinate 2,357,298 of NZ_JOOA01000002.1, forward strand.
TAAGGGTGTTGCCGACGTAGTTGAGATGTCCTATGGTTCCGTAGGCTGTTTCGTAAGCCCAGTCGTATATGACGTTGTTTGTGAAATCGGCAGTCTTGGTTCCCGGCACCTTGCCGCGGAAATTTCTCGAAACATTGTGGACTATGAGATTGTGGTCAAATGTGAGATTGCCGTTGCCCATCATGATGCCGAAGCCGTGCAGCCCCTTGTCGTGACCGCCCCATGAATCAGCAGGACCGATGACGGAATACTGCACCGTGTAGTATTCGTTGTTCGAGTACAGTCCCCACTGTTCGTCGGTCGTCCAGCCCATTGAGCAGTGGTCGATTATCGAATGGGCACCCTTTGCACCGCCCCATGCGTCGTTGCCCTTGCTGGTGGATGCATACGGACCCGGACGCGAGCTTATGAAACGGCATATGATATTGTCGCCGCCCATTCCGAGCTTGTAGTTCTTAAGCGTTATGCCCGATCCGCCCGGAGCTGTCTGCCCTGCGATAGTCACACTGTCTGCGACTACTATATTTCCCTTGAGTTCTATTGTGCCGCTTACATCAAATACAACGATTCGGTTTGATTTGTTTACAGCCTCGCGGAATGAACCTTCGCCGCTGTCGTTGAGATTCGTTACGTGCACCACTTCACCGCCGCGTCCGCCGGTGGCATATTTTCCGCCTCCGACAGCCCCCGGAAAAGCCGGTATTTTATCTGCGGCATTTACCGCATTGTTTCCGGCCTGAAACCCGGAAACTCCCGATACGGCCATAACCATACCGGAAACAAGAGCCAGAGCTCTTTTTACATTAACTTTCATTACACATCCTCCTGACCGGTCAGTGCCCGTCCGGCACTGTATATTTGTAATAATTATAGCGTAGTTTCAGTGTATTTGCAATAGAAATGCACCATCGATGTTAGAATTGATTGTTTTCTGGTTACTATTCATGGGTTAGCCACAATTAAATCTTCTTATTAACTTCAAACGGGTGTCTCAGACTGAGGCACCCGTTTTGTGATAGTACGCCGTCAAGGCGTTCCATTTAAAAGTCAATATCGACGTTGCTTTTATAAAAAAACGGCAGACACCTTATCAGATGTCTGCCGATAAAAAATGCGGATAACAGGACTTGAACCTGCATGAACTTGCGTTCATATGGACCTGAACCATACGCGTCTGCCAGTTTCGCCATATCCGCATATGATGCTTTAAGCATCTTTAAAATTATATCATATATCATGATGCTTTGCAAGTGCTTTTTTTAAAATTTTTTTCATAATGCGTTAAGAAACATCGGGAAATGTAAAGTTCCACAAAAGACCACATGAAATTCTATTGACTTTTCCAAATTTATAGATATAATTAAATATATATGTGCCCGAAAATGGTGCTATTTTTTGCCAGAACTTTTGCGGCTCTTTATCAGCGCATATATCTGCGCTGAGCGCACAGATATGTGTATTAAGAAAACAGAGAATTTCAGTCCCTTCAATTAAGAGGTAGACATAATATATGCTTAAACATATGCCAAATTTAGAACCTTTTAAAAGGACACTGAACTGGCTTTCCTCCCTTTTCATAACCATACTTCTTACTGCATCGTTTGCTTATGTGTGGTACAACTGTTACTACACCGAGCTCGTTCTTCCGTTTTACCGGAAGGGCAACTGGATGGTTATCGGTATCTATCTGGTCATCGCCGTGATCTTCAATCAGGTCTACGGAAGCTACAAGGTAGGATATCTTCGTAAATCGGAGGCTTTTTATTCCCAGATCATTTCAGTGTTTGTGATCAACCTTATAACCTACTGTCAGATCAGCGTTATAGGGCGTGATTTTATGAATGTCATGCCGATGGTTTTTCTTACCTTCGCAGATCTTATAATAGTACTTGTCTGGACGATCGTCAGCGCGGCGCTGTATAAAACGTTTTTTCCGCCGCGGAGAATGATAATAGTATACGGAAGTCAGAAAGCCGGTAACCTCGTTCTCAAGATGAGCCGGAGAACGGATAAATATATCATCGCCGAATCAATAAAGGCGGATGAGGATATTGAGCTTATCAAGGAAAAGATGCTCGGATACGGTGCGGTCATAATGTACGACGTTCCTGACCATTTGCGAAACGTCCTTCTGAAATTCTGTTTCGACCATTCGCTCCGCGTGTACATGGCTCCGAAAATATCCGATATAATAGTAAGAGGCGCCCACGAGATCAATCTTTTCGACTCGCCGCTGCTTCTGTGCCGCAACAGCGGTCTTTCCTTTGAAGTAAGGGCTACCAAGAGAGTCATCGACTTTGTTCTGGCGATTGTTATACTGCCGTTTCTGCTTATTCCTATGGCGGCGGTCGCACTTGCGATCAAAATAGATGACGGCGGTCCGGTGATCTACAAACAGGAAAGACTTACGACACGCGGCAAGCGTTTCAACGTTTTGAAGTTCCGAAGCATGAAGGTGGATGCCGAAAAAGACGGCATTGCTGTTCTTGCAAAGGATCATGACTCCAGAATCACCAAAGTCGGTGCTTTTATAAGAAAATGCCGTCTCGACGAGCTTCCGCAGATATTCAATATAATCAAGGGCGACATGTCCTTCGTCGGTCCGCGTCCGGAACGTCCGGAGATAGCAGCCGAGTACGAAAAGGAGATGCCGGAATTCAGCTTCCGTCTCATCGTAAAGGCAGGACTTACAGGCTATGCACAGATAATGGGCAAGTACGACACAACGCCTTACGACAAGCTGAGAATGGATCTTATGTACATCGAAAAGTACAGCATAATGCTCGATTTCAAGATCATTCTAATGACGATAAAGACGATGATATTCCCGGGCGATACCAACGAGTCGGAAAATATCATAAAACCGAAATCAGACGATAATTAAACGACCGGACTGCGTGACTCTGTTACGTATCCTGTTCACTTCGGGCAAGGCATGAAACTAAACGAAATAACAGAAAAAGAGGTTTTTAAAGTGAAAATAACAGCAGTAATAATGGCAGGCGGCAAGGGCGAACGTTTCTGGCCTAAGAGCCGTACTTCTTACCCTAAGCAGTTCCTTTCGCTCACATCTGACGGTGAAACCATGATACAGAAGACAGTAAAGAGACTTCTTCCTATAGTAAGCATGGAGGACATATTCATAGTTACCAATGAGAACTATGTGTCCCTTATAAACGAACAGCTTCCTGACATTCCGCAGGAAAACATCCTCGCCGAGCCGGTAGCCAGAAACACTGCTCCGTGTATCGCTCTTGCGGCATCTGTTATCAGTAAGAAATATGATGATGCAGTCATGATGGTACTTCCGTCAGACCACCTCATCAGATACGAGGAATTCTACGTAGATACGCTCAAACGTGCGGCAAAGGTGGCACAGAAGGGCGAGAACCTTGTTACCATCGGCATCACACCGACCTATCCTGAAACAGGATACGGCTACATCAAGTTTATGAGCGCTGATGACGAGGAACTGGCAGGTGCGTATAAGGTAGATAAATTCGTTGAAAAGCCGTGTCTTGAAAAGGCAAAGGAATACTTGAACAGCGGTCGCTATCTCTGGAACAGCGGTATGTTTGTATGGAAGGTATCAACTATAATGGACAATTTCCATAAGTACCTTCCTGACATGTACGAAGGCTATCTGAAAATGAAGGAAGCAGCATTTACGGCAACTTTCCGCGAGACACTTGCAGAGTGCTTCGAAAACTTCAAGTCTGAATCAGTCGATTTCGGTATCATGGAAAAGGCTGAAAACATATACACACTTTCAGGAAGCTTCGGCTGGGATGATGTCGGAAGCTGGCTTGCACTTGAAAGAATAAACAAGACAGATGAGTGCGGAAACTACGTAACAGGTGATGTTATAAGCATCGACACCACAAAGAGTATCATCTGCGGAAACAAAAAGCTTATTGCAACTCTCGGTGTTGAGGATCTTATTGTTGTTGATACTGATGATGCTATGCTTATCTGCTCAAAGGATCACACACAGCAGGTGAAGAAGGTCATTGAGACGCTGAGGACATGCAACAGACGTGATCTTATTTAATCAGGGGTTATGGTTTGATTATATAAGTTAGTTGAATTTTATTATAGCAGGGCTTTGCGGTCGAGCGGTGCACTTCCTTCGGTCGCCTGCCCCTTCGCATATAAGTTGAATATTTTATAGCAGGGCTTTGCGGTCGCCCTGCACCTTCGCAGCACCGTTGCTGCGTGTGGAAGGAGTATTATATAAATGAAAAATGCACTGATCACTGGTATCACCGGGCAGGACGGTTCCTATCTTGCGGAACTGCTTCTTGAAAAGGGATACAGAGTTTACGGAATAATGAGAAGAAAGAGCGTTGTTGACTACGGCAACGTGGAACATATTAAGGATAAGATAAACTTCATCTATGCAGATATGACTGATGTTATCTCGCTCATTAATGCAATGAGGATTTCACAGGCTGATGAAGTCTACAATCTTGCGGCACAGTCATTTGTAGCTACAAGCTGGGAACAGCCGCTGGCTACTGCTGAGATCGATGCTGTGGGCGTTACGAACATGCTCGAGGCTATCAGAACAGTGAAGCCTTCATGCCGTTTCTATCAGGCCTCTACTTCCGAGATGTTCGGCCTCGTACAGGCTATCCCGCAGTGCGAGACAACACCGTTCTATCCGAGAAGTCCGTACGGCGTTGCAAAGCTTTACGGCCACTGGATCACAAAGAACTACCGTGAAAGCTACGGCCTCTTCACATGCTCAGGCATCCTTTTCAATCATGAATCGGAACGCCGCGGCAAGGAGTTCGTTACAAGAAAGATCACTGACGCAGTGGCAAGAATAAAGAACGGTCTTCAGGAATACGTTGAACTCGGCAACCTCGATTCAAAGAGGGACTGGGGCCACTCAAAGGACTACGTAAGAGCGATGTGGCTCATGCTTCAGCAGGACAAGCCGGATGACTACGTGGTTGCGACAAACGAAACAAGAACAGTTCGTGAATTCGTTGAGATAGCTTTCAGAACTGCCGGAATCGATATCGAATGGCAGGGTACAGGCGTAAACGAAGTCGGTATCAATAAGGCAAACGGCAAAACAGTCGTAAAGGTATCTGAAAAATTCTTCAGACCTGCTGAAGTTGACATCCTTCTCGGCAACCCTGAAAAGGCAGAAAAGACACTGGGCTGGACAAGAGAGATCTCATTTGCCGAGCTCGTTGAAAGAATGGTACGAAACGACCTTGCTCTTGTTGAAAAAGAGATAAAGATAAATAAGTTAAGCTGATATGAATATTTCCTTCGACGCACTTCCTCTTATTAGTGAAAATATGTCCGGGATTGGATACTGTGAAGCTGGTCTTGCGGGTGAGATGATACGTTCTCACCCTGAGGACAGCTTCACTTTTGATTATTTTTCACGTAAGGATCATGAAGTAAAAAGAAACAGGCTGAAAGCCTACATGCAGAAAAATGTGACACTTAATGAAGCGTGTTTTTCCGGATTTCTGTACCGGACGGTAATGAACATCATTCCGGTGCCGTACAGCCTTTTTTTCGGAAAGAAAGCGGATGTCACACATTTCTTCAACTATATAGTTCCTCCGTTCGTGCACGGAAAAAAGATAGTTACCATTCACGACATGGTAATAAGAGCGTATCCGGAGACGGTACGTTTCCGTACAAAGCAGCTTCTGCTTACCGGAATGAAGAAGTCCATGAAGCGTGCTGACGTGATAATCACTGACTCTGAGTTCAGCAAAAGCGAGATAACAAAATACTATCCGCAGTTTGCAGACAAGATCGAAGTGGTTTACTGCGGTGTTAATACGGAAAAATTCTATCATATAGATGATAAAGAACGTATAGAGAAAACGAAGACCTCACTCGGCATTGAAGGCGAGTACTTCCTCTATCTCGGAACGATCGAACCGCGAAAGAATCTTGAACGTCTTATTGAAGCCTACGGCATTCTTAAGGCAGAACACGGTGACGTTCCGAAACTCGTCATGGCAGGCGGCAAGGGCTGGCTCAACAGCGGTATCTACAGCAAAGTTGAGTCACTCGGTCTTAAGGATGATGTTATCTTCACAAAATATATTCCGGATGAGGATATCTGTCCGCTGATGAACGGAGCTACAGCCTTTGTGTTTCCGTCCATCTACGAAGGATTCGGTATGCCGCCTCTTGAAGCGATGGCATGCGGTGTTCCGGTGGTATCCAGCACGGAGGCTTCACTTCCTGAAGTTGTAGGCGACTGTGCGGTAATGGTCGATGCCTATTCACCTGAGTCCATTGCCGAAGGTATGTATAAAATATGGTCTGACAAAGAGCTGTCGACTGATCTCAGCCGCCGCGGTATGGAACGTGCGGCGGATTTCACCTGGCATAAATTTTCAGAAAAGCTCCATGACATCTACAAGGCGGTACTTTCATGAAGGTGCTGCAGGTAAACAAGCTCTACACTCCGCACATCGGCGGTATAGAGCGCGTGATACAGGACATATCGGAAGGACTTAACGACAGGTATGACATTCAGGTGCTGGTATGCCAGCCGAAGGGAAAGGCCTCCGATGAAGTTATAAACGGCGTAAGGGTGCACCGTTCCGGAAGTTTCGGAACGTACTTTTCCATGCCGGTATCATTCTCATTTATTTCAGATTTTAAAAAGATGTCCCGTGATGCGGACATCGTTCACGTCCATCTTCCGTTTCCGCTCGGCGACCTTGCCTGTCTTCTTTCAGGGTACAAAGGCAAAGTGGTTATCAGCTGGCACAGCGATATAGTAAAGCAGAAAAAACTCATGACTCTCTATAAGCCGGTTATGAACGCATTCCTCAAAAGAGCGGACAGGATCTTCGTAGCGACTGAAGGACACGTAAAGGGTTCGGCATATCTTAAGCCTTACAGCAATAAGTGCGTCGTTGTTCCTTACGGTATAGATACTGAAAGTTACGAAAAGGCGGAAGCAAAACCGTTTTTAACTGAAAAGCTTAATAATAAAACCAGTAAAAAGCTCATGTTCACAGGCCGTCTTGTTTACTACAAGGGTATCGATGTTCTTATAAGAGCACTTAAAGATACAGAAGACAGTGAACTTTTTATTGCCGGTGAAGGTGTGCTTAAAGAGTCCCTTGAAACCGAAGTACGTGACGGTGGTTTAACAGACCGTGTTCATTTCCTCGGCCGTCTGTCAGACGACGATCTTAAGGCAGCTTTCCGTGACTGCGACATCTTTATCCTTCCGTCAGTGGAAAACAGCGAAGCCTTCGGCATCGTCCAGATGGAAGCCATGGTTTACGGACATCCGGTCATCAACACTTCACTTCCGACCGGCGTTCCGTACGTAAGTCCCGACGGAGTAAGCGGTATCACCGTACCGCCGCGTGACGAAAAAGCACTGGCAGATGCCATAAACAAACTTGTACACGACGACGCTCTCCGCGAGGAATACGGCAGGAACGCATACCGTATAGTCCGCGAGCGCTACGCATCGGAAAAGGTACTTGAAAAAATAAGCGGGATCTATGAGGATCTTTTAAGGAAATAAAGAAAAACAGAAAGGCGGAAAACACATGAAGGCACTTATAATCGGCGCTGCAGGATTTGTCGGCGGACATCTTATACGCCATCTTGCATGCGAATGCGGTGCGGAAGTCACAGCTACAAAGCTTCCTTGCGAAAAGCTTGAAACTGAAAATGCAGATGTATATGACCTTGACATACTCGATATTGATTCTGTTTCCGCACTTGTAAAGGAAATAAAACCGGATCAGATATATCATCTGGCGGCACAGAGTTCGGTGAAGGTATCCTGGGAGAAACCTCAGCTTACAGCCGATATAAACGTAAAGGGCACCATAAACGTCCTTGAAGCTGTTCGTGCTTCCGGATGCACTCCGCGTATCCTTCTTGTGGGATCGGGTGAGGAATACGGTTATCTGAAGCCGGATGAGATACCTGTGCGTGAGGACACGCTTCTCCGTGCAGGCAACATATATGCCGCAACAAAGGCATGTCAGGGTATGCTCGGCGAGATCTACGCCAGAGCTTACGGTATGGATATCGTGATGGTCAGGGCTTTCAATCATATCGGCCCGGGTCAGAGCGAGATATTTGTAGTATCTGATTTCTGCCGTCAGGCAGTCATGATAGAAAAAGGTCTCAGGGAACCGGTGATAAGCGTTGGCAATCTTGCTGCGGAGCGCGATTTCACTGATGTCCGCGACATAGTAAGAGCCTACTCGTCACTTATGAAGTCCGGCAGGAAAGGCGGGACCTACAATGTCGGAAGCGGCAGAGCAAGGAGTATTCAGAGCATTCTTGAAATGATACTTTCGAAAACTTCCGTACACATCGAGGTTAAACAGGACAGAGCAAGGATGCGGCCGAGTGATGTGCCGGTCATTGCGGCCGACACGTCAAAGATAAAGCAGGATACCGGCTGGGAACCTGTGATCCCTGTTGAAAATACGATAGACGATATTCTGGAGTACTGGAGACAGTACGTGAACTGACAGCAGGCAGCAGATCTGCGGCGGAAAACGCTGAAATGCCGTGATTCCGCGCAGTCAGGACCTGCAGTTTTCAATAATATTGCCTTGCATGGTACTTTTATGGTATAATAAAAGCTGATGCTGAAAACAGGTACGGTAAAAGGCCGTATCTGCGGCAATATGGAGAAACACTGATATAAGACATGAAGACGAAGCCGGAATCCCGGCCGGATCAGTGTTTCCTTAAAGATGATATAAAGAATTACCGGAGGAAAAAATATTATGAGGAAAACATCAGCTTTTCTGGCAGCTTTTCTGTTTACTGCTTCATTTACGGGCAGTGTGTGGAGCGTATCGGCAGAAGAAACTGCAGCTGAAACGGAAAAACCTGTGGCTGCGCAGACACAGAACAGTGAAAGCAAACCGGAGGAGACTTCTGCAGCAGAAAACACGCCGGAAAAAACTGAGCCGGAATCAACAGATTCCGGGGAAAACAATCAGAGTGAAACTTCCGCAGCGGAAACAAAGCCAGAGGAAAACAGCCAGCCGGAGACTTCAGAAAGTACTCCTGGAACTGAACAGAATACCGGAGAACCTGTGAAAGAGGAACCGAAGGAAGAACATGCGGCTCTTAAGACATTCGTAAAGGGTGTTACCGAAAACGACGAACAGGCAAATGAACTTATGAACAGGCTCCTTGCCCGTGAAGTGACTGCTGCTGATGTGGTAAGGGACTTCTTTTCAAAGAGGAACTATGACGACAGCGAGGAAGGCAGAAAGCAGTTCATTGCCGACCTGTGCAAATATGTCTACATGAATGAGAACGAGTTCGAAAGGGAATATCCGGCCAAGACGGCATTCTTTGATTTCGGAATGAGCAGGGATTACTTCCTTATGCGATTTGTTCTTTCAGATATTTTCAATAATTTCTGTAACGACGAGGGCATCAGCCGCGGTAATATACCGATAAATGAAAACAGGGATAAGAACCCTCAGGTCACAGGCTATGTCCAGAAGATATATAACAAAGTACTCGGAAGAAGAGCTGATACAGACGGACTCAACACCTGGACAGGCGAGATAAATTCCGGAAACAAAACTGCAGCCGATGTGCTTGCCGGCATACTGAGCAGCGACGAGTTCAGAAAAAAGAACACTTCGAACGAAGACTATGCAGCCATCCTTTTCCGCATGTGCCGTGACAGAGAGGCTGATGCGGAGGAGCTTAAGACCTTTGTGGAAAGTACTCTTGCCAAGGGACACACAAGAGAGGCTGTTTTAAGAAAGTTTGTCCGTTCCGATGAATTCACAAAGTACTGTGAAGACCGCAAAATAAACCGCGGTGACATAAACGTAGGCGGATGGTCCACAAACTACGACGGATTCAAGATATACGTAAATCCGGATACCGGACTTATGGAACGCGGATACACCACAGTAAACGGCATTCCGTGCTACTTCGATTATGACGGTACTCTCCGTACTGACTGGAGCGATCTCGCTGATGTTATTCCTGCAAGTGCTCAGATCTATTCATACTCCGCAATGGAAAAGGATATCACAAAGCTTGCACAGCAGTATCCTTCACTGGTTCACATCAGATCAATAGGCCGCACCTTCGACGGCAGACAGATCTATGATTTTATCATCGGCGAAGAGAATGCTGAAAATCAGCTTGTTCTTGCGACAGGAATGGATGCGGGCGAAGCCGAAACAACAAGAGCCGTTCTTGCCGGCGCTGAAAAATTCCTTAAGAATTACCGCACAGGAAAATCAGAAGACAAGTCATATGAAGAGCTTCTTGACGGTGCCTGTGTTCACATTATACCGATGCGCAATCCTGACGGCATTTCCATTGCCCAGTTCGGACTTGACGGAATCAGAAGTTCATCACAGAAGCACCGTATAAGGACGATGAGTCTTCTGGACATCAAAAACAGCGGTTTGAATACTTCACTTGGTGACTACCTGAAAAACTGGAAGGCGAACGGCCGCGGTGTTGATCTTATACTCAATGCCGGAGCCGGTACTGCATCAAAAAAATCACCGTGTGCATCAGGATATCCGGGAGAAGGAAAGAATACTGAGACCGAACTGAAAGCTTACGATGAATTTATAAAGTTGCTGAAACAGGAGAGCGCCGTTTTCTGTGATTTCAGCGGAAATCTGAAAAAAGGCGCAGAAGAGCTTCCGGTCTACCTTAGTGTTTTAAAGTACGGCAGTGCAACGGCAGAAACCGCGAAAGCAAATCCTTCTGAGACAGAAAAGGCTGTCGAAGGATCATCTGCTCAGACAGGAACGGAAAAGTCAGCAGAACAGACTTCAGCAGAACAGACTGCTCCCGAAAAAACTCCGGAAAGATCAGCTTTTGCCGAACATCTCTATAAAACTGTCCTCGGCAGAGATCCTGACGAAGACGGATGGAAATACTGGACTGAAAGCCTTGATTCCGGTGTTGTGACTCCTTTTCAGACCGCGAACATTTTCCTTGAAAGCCGTGAACTTCAGAAACGCGGCCTGTCAGATGAAGACTATATAAAGGTTCTTTTCCGCGTATTTTGTGACAGGGAACCGTCCGGTGACGAAATGAACCATTACAGGGATCTTCTGAGCGGCGGCTATTCAAGAAGCTACGCTGCAGCACGTGTTACTGAGCTCGGCGAATACTACAAGGCTTTTGCCAAATACGGAGTTACGGAGACCGAATCCGGAAAAGAAGGCTGGAACGACAGCGACAAGGGCAGATATTACGTTCAGAACGGCGTAAGGATCAGAAATGATCTGCGCAACCTTGACGGATTCACATTCGTTTTTGATAAAAACGGCTATCTTACAGAGGGTAATTTCCCGATAGGCCAGACTACTTACTTTGTCAAGGACGGCTACATCATGCCGCGCAACGGTATCAACTGGAGAAAGGAAGTGCTGGCCGGAAACCTGAGAAGCTATTCGGGAAGAGCACAGAAGATGGATATTCCTGTTGATTATCAGTTCCTTTACAACAGAACTATCTGCACATTCGGCGGCGTTGACAAACACGTAAGGGAGTCAGGCTGCGGTGCGACAAGTGCGTCAATGGTAATGAGATATCTTACTGGAAAAGATGACGAGAAGTCTGATCCTGAATATCTCTTCGAATGGGCGTACAAAAACGGCGAATACTTCGGATACGGACTTGCTGAAAGCACACTTTCAAAGTTTCTCGAATCCGCAGGAATAAAGAGCTACTGGATCGATCCCGATGCAGGCAAGGTAACAAGGGCGCTCAGAGCAGGTCATCCGGTGATCTCACTTGTACGTGAGGGTTATTTCACATCCAGCGGCCACTACATTGTTCTTACCGGTATCACACGTGACGGCTATGTAACTGTAAACGATCCGAACAATTCATCAATGGGAAGAATGGAATACAGACTCGACACCGTTTTAAAGCAGGCAAAGGATTTCATGATCTGCGGCGTGAGTGAGGAAGAGGACAAACAGCCTGAAGACCAGCCTAAGCAGGAGGAACCAAAGCAGGAGGAACCAAAGCAGGAAGAACCAAAGCAGGAAGAACCGAAGCAGGAAGATCCGCCGAAACAGACCGGCTGGTCAAAGGACCAGGACGGAAACAAGATCTATCTTGACAATGACGGCAAGCCTGTTACCGGCTATACAGTGATAAACAACATTAACTGCTACTTCGATGAAAAGGGCGTGCTCCGCACAGACTGGAGCGATCTCGGCAGCTTTGTTGACACCTCATCTGCAATGTACACCTATGAAGACATGGTGTCCGATATAAACAGCCTCAAATCGCAGTACCCGTCACTTGCAGATACGAAAAGCCTCGGCACCACAGCCGACGGCAGAGACATCATGGAGCTTGTCATAGGCAAAGGCAGCAAACAGATCATCGTTCACGGCGGATGCCATGCAAGAGAATATATGGGCAGCATGCTCGTTATGAACCAGGCAGAAAACTTCCTCAGGCATTACTGGGACGGAAGCTACTCCGGACGTTCATATAAGGATCTTCTTAACGATTATCAGATACACATCATACCTATGCTCAATCCTGACGGTATCACCATAAGCCAGAAGGGGCTTGACGGCATCCGTTCAGCTGAACTGAGAGCAGGTATTCAGGAAATATACAGGAAAGACCTTTCTGCAGGCATAACAGGACAGAGCCTTGAATCCTATCTCCGCTCATGGAAGGCAAACGCAAAGGGCGTCGATATAAACCGTAACTTCCCTGTGCCTGAGTGGGCAGACCAGGGCGAGATTCAGAGACCAAGTTCAGCCAAGTATGCCGGTCCGTCAGCAGGATCGGAAACGGAAACACGTGTTGTTACCGATCTTGTAAATTCACTCCCGGGATGCAGGGCTGTTATAAGCTATCATTCGTCCGGCTCAATGATCTACTGGCAGTATCATCAGTCAGGAGACTTCCTTGACAGATGCCGTTCAACAGCCGGTGTGCTTCATAACCTGACAGGCTACACTCTGCTTTACGGCCAGAACAGCGGCGGCGGATGCAGCAACTGGGTGGCTGACGTAAAACACATATTTGCCTGCACGATTGAAATAGGAACCGGGGATTCACCTCTTAATATCGGACAGTATCCGGGTATATGGAACTCAAACAAGGATGTAATACCATACATTCTTTCAGCATATTAAGAAAACACTGATTTATTAACCGGCGTGAAACTGCGGGGCTTAGCCCCGCAGTTTCCCTGCCCGTAAATACGGCGGAGCCGTATTTGCATTTTGATCAGTGTTACCTGAAATTACAGTAAATTTTAAACGGAAGGATCATGATCTATGATAAAAAACAACGCCGGCATACAGCAGTTTCTCAATGCGGCACATGAAGAGACAGACAAGTCGGGAAAAAAGTGCGACCTGCTTACATTCAATAATTTCTGGGATGAAAAGTACGGTGCGTCAGAAATGAATTTTGACCACAGGGCTTTTCTAAACGATGCGGGCTCGATACAGTCTTTTAACCAGATTTCCTATTATCAGGAGCTTACGTCCTACAAAAAAGGTGCGGCTCCGGTAGTCTTTTTCTTCAAGAAGATCATAAGAAAGCTCAATGCTTTTCTGTTCCTTCCGCTGGTTGCTGCCCAGAATACGATAAACCTTTCATTTGCAAGATTTTCAGGACATGTGCGTAACTACATCAACCGTGAGGAAAACACCAAAAGCGTTTTACTCAAAAGAGAAAAGGATATGGAAGAAAGACTTTACGCACAGGAACTTAAGATAAGAGAACTCAGCCGTACGGTTGAGGAACTGCGTGAAACAGTAGAAAAACTCTCAGGAGGCAGCAGATGAAGATTTACCAGTTAGTAGCATCACTTAATTTCGGCGATGCAATAGGAAATGACGTTATAGCAAAGAAGCATGTCATTGAGGACATGGGAATAGAAACTGAGATCTATGCCGCTCACGTAGCTCCTAAGATAACTGAGCCGGGCGCGTATGTCATCGACAAAATGCCGAAGGTGAACGAGGACGATATCGTGATCTATCACATGGGCAACGGTTCACCGATGAATCATATGGTAACGGAGCTCAACTGCCGCCGTATCATGTTCTACCACAACATAACTCCTTACGAGTTTTTTGGTATCGACAACGTAAACTCAGTTGAAAACTGCCGCAGAGGCATTGAGGATATGCACACTCACATGAAGGGAAAGTTCGATGCATATATCTGTGCTTCGCAGTTCAGCAAGGATGACATGGTGAAAATGGGCTATAAGGAAGATCTTATCGATGTTATTCCGATAATCGTTCCGTTTGAGGACTACAGCCAGACACCGGACGAGGCAATGATGAGAAAGCTTTCTGACGGGGTGACAAACATCCTTTTCGTGGGAAGAATAGCTCCGAACAAGAAGCATGAAGATATCATCCGTGCATTTGCTTACTACAAGAAGAACGTAAATGAGAATTCGAGACTCATTCTTGTCGGCAGCCACGATCCGAACGGCATGTACTACAATGACATCGTTTCATACGTGGAAAAGCTGGGCGTTGAGGATGTTGTTTTTCCGGGCCACATCAGCTTTGCCGAGATACTTGCCATCTACAGCAAGGCCGATGTATTTCTCTGCATGAGCGAACACGAGGGATTCTGTGTTCCGCTTGTCGAAGCCATGACATTCGGCGTGCCGGTCATCGCATACGATGCGTGTGCCGTTCCTGAAACACTTGGCGGATCGGGTGTTGTCGTTGACGACAAGGATCCGGTATTCCTTTCAAAGGTCATTAACGAAGTTGTTAATAATCAGGAAATGAGAAAGACGATCATCGAAGCGCAGAAAAAGCGTCTTGAAGATTTCCGGTACGATAAACTGAAGGATGAATTCCAGAGATTCTTAAAGGATTTTATGGCGAAATATCCTCCGCTCAATAACGATGACAGTAAAAAAAAACTATGAAAAGCTCTACGATCTTACCGAAAAGAATTTAAACGATGCAGGAAAGAAAATGGAGTTTTCAAAGTTTGCTCTCCGTACTCTTGCATCAAGAGATGCCGAAAGCATCGATATAACTGCACTCATCAATTCCGGATGTACAATACACGAATTTATTGAGGCAGTGTTTCTTACATTTTTTGGTACAATGCCGTCCGCAAGTGATTTCGAGTACTGGGAGAATGACGGAAAAACAAGAGGCCGTGAGGCTCTGATCCATACACTTATCGAATACGGCCGTACCGCACAGCCGAGGATCGACAGCGGTGTCCGTATGACCTATTCACCATACTGATCATTCGGGGACGGAAGTTAAATGAAAAAAATCTACATCGATGTTACCAATATACCTGAACTCGAACACTACACAGGAATTTCAAGAGTCCTCAGCGAGATCATCCTGAGACTTGTAAAGGATAATGCCGGTATTGTGACTCTTTCCTATTCTCCTGTCCGGCATGCCTATACCGTGCTTGATACAGGTGTTCTTGCAGGCAGGATGAACGGAACTGATCCGGAAGGCGACTGCTATACTGACAGGCTCCTCACACCTGATGAATTCGAGCAGGATTCAGTATTCCTCGAGATAAACAGCAGCTGGCACACTCTTCCCAACAGGAGCTTTCTGCTTCCGAAACTAAAGAACAGGGGAATAAGGATAATCACATTTATCTACGATATCATTCCTGTAAGAAGTCCGCAGTACATGGCTCAGCATACGCTTATGAAATTCATGGAGTATCTTACCGCTCATATGACCTATGCTGACGATATAGTCGTGAATACTGAAGCTGTGCGCTCCGACCTTCTTTCCCTTTTCGACGAGCTCGGAATGAAAAGAAAGCCGGTACACGTAATAGGACTTGGTGCCGACTTCACTTCCGGCGCGAAGGACAGCCACGGTGAGCAGGCTGACGAGGATATACTCCGAAAGCTTGAGGGCCGCAGGTTCCTGCTTACGGTGAGTACGATCGAACCGCGCAAGAATCATAAAGTGATCGTGGAAGCGTACGAAAAGAAAATCGCATCGCTTGATACCGACATCGTGTTCGTGGGACGTATCGGCTGGGAAATGGAGGATCTTCTTGAAAGAATGAAGAGTAATCCGAATTTTGACAGGGGTATCTACGTCTTTTCCGGTATAAACGATGCGACACTTTCAAGGCTTTACAGCATGGCATACATGGTGATCTTCCCGTCCTATGCTGAAGGATACGGCCTTTCGACAATTGAATCGATGATAAACGGTGTTCCGGCCGTCTGTTCCGACCTGCCCGTAATGCGTGAGGTCGGCGGCAGATTCTGCGATTATTTCCCGGCCGATGACGCTGACAGACTCGCAGAAATAGTGGAAAGCTACGTAAGTTCGGATGAAAAGTACGCTCAGAAAAAGAATATGCTGGTCACGGAATACGTTCCGCCGTGCTGGGACAAGACCGTTGAGGATCTTAAATCACTCATTGAAACCGAAAAGGTGAGTGAAAGTGAGTTCGTACACCGTAATATCAGACAGATCGTTTTCCTTTCGGCGCGTCCGGCTCCTATTCTCGCCACGCTTCCGTACATTGAGGAATTTATGCCGTTTCTGACCGAGCTTGTGGTATTCTGCCCGGATAAAATGGCTTTGTATATGAAGAAAAACTATAAGGGCAGGCTTAATCTTACGCTCGTTACTGATGATGAGCTGCTTGCCGGAGCGGCGCTGCCGGCCGATCATGCTACCCGCAATTTCTTTCTCCGCTGTCTGGCCATGCGCCTCGATATACTTGATGATGAGTTCATCATGTCGGACGATGACTACCGTCCTCTCGGACCGGTGGATGAAACATGCTTTTTCAGTGAAGGGAAGTACAACGGGTATTATTTCTCCGACCTGAGTACATGGCGTTACCGCCTTGCAATGCTCTTTTCTTTCGACTATGCAATGTTCAGAACTCTGGAGTTTCTTAAGAGCAACGGTTTTCCGACACTTCAGTATTCATCGCATCAGCCTCAGGTCATAAACAGAAGATGGTATCTTGAAATGCTTGACGAATTTCCTGATATCAAAACACTTGGCTATGATGAATGGAGCACGTACTTCAACTACTGCGCAGTGAGACATTCTGATCACTATCGTCCGAAGCCGTATATCACACTTTCATGGCCGAATATAGGCGGCGAGAATCACGGCGTTCGTCAGTCGGGTTATGTTTTCGAGAATTTCTATAAGGAAAACTACTATAAAAACGGACTTTTCCGAAAGTACGCCGACCGTTTCACATGCCGTGAGTACGTTATAGCTGAAAACAACGAAAAGAAGGAACTGGCCGCTTCGCTTCTGGAGAAATTTGAAGGTGCCGCAAAGCTGCGTGCACAGTTTGCAGTCGATTACGAGGAAGAAGAACATATGCTGCCGTATTTTGCACTGTATCTTCACGGCGACCGCAATACTCCGCCGGTGCTCGGCTGTCCGGAACGCTACCGCATTGCCGCCGGCAGACTTACAAAGCTTGAAATAGGCATTTCACGTGACCTCTGCTGTGCCGCAAACATCATGCAGTACGAATTCAGAACAGAACTTCTGAATGAAGACGACGAAGTGATCCTGTCAGCATCAAGAACAATAATGCCGCGCATGGAATACAGCTACCTGAGCTTCGTTCTCGGCAGCAAAAAAGACGGCTCCTTAAGAATGAAAATAACCGCCCGCAACACCCTGAGCGGAGTTTCAACAACCAAAACCATTCCTGTTGAAATCATATAACTTAGCCAATTGAACGCATAGCCCCGCGAAGGGGATTGGGGGCGACCGCAAAGCCCCCAAATCAAGAAAATGAGACCGTTAAATTAAGAAAGGAAAGATAAAAAATTAAAAATGATTAAAACAATAAAAGAACAGTTTCTGAAAATAAAAAAACATCAGTTCCTGTTCGAGGAACTCGTCAAACGTGATTTCAAGAAAAAATACAAAAGGACCGCCCTCGGAATGCTCTGGAGCCTCGTCTCCCCGCTCATGCAGCTCCTTGTCATGAGCGTAGTGTTCACCCATTTCTTCGGCCAGAACAAACCTCACTACATGATCTACCTCTTCGCCGGAAACCTCACATTCTCCTTCTTCAAGGACTCCACCAACGGCGGAATGAACTCTCTTATGCAGAATTCAAATATAATCACCAAGATAAATCTTCCGAAATACATGTTTCTTCTTTCCAAAAACGTCGCATCACTCATCAATTTCGGACTTACACTAATCATCTTCTTCCTTTTCGTGGCATTTGACGGCATACCTTTTTCTTTCCGGTTTTTCGCACTCATCTATCCGATAATCTGTCTCATCATCTTCAACATCGGCGTCGGACTCATCCTTTCAGCACTGTTCGTACTTTTCAAGGACATCCAGTATCTCTACGACATCTTCACCATGATGTTAAGCTACATGTCCGCTATCTTCTACTATACAGATACATACTCACCGCGTACACAGGTGCTTTTCCACGCAAATCCGATCTACGTGTACATAACCTACTTCCGTGATGTTGTCATCTACGGATACATCCCGGGATGGAAGACACATCTTCTCTGCTTCGGATATGCATGCATCGCACTTCTCGCAGGTGCACTCATCTACAAGAAGTACAACTACAAGTTCATGTACTACATGTAAGGAGGAACTGAAAATGACCAAAATAGAACTCAATGATATTTCAGTTTCATACATAACAGGTGACTTCTCAACCATCGGCCTTAAGGATGTTGTTATCCAGAAAATCAAAGGCCAGTATAAGCCGAAGGAATTCGTTGCCGTAAAACATGTTTCATTCAAACTTGAAGAAGGCGAGCTCCTCGGAATCGTCGGTTCAAACGGCGCCGGAAAATCCACCCTGTGCAAAGTTATTTCAGGTATCATGCGCCCGACTACCGGCACAATGGCAGTCCGCGGTAACATAGCCTCACTTCTCGAACTCGGTACCGGATTCGACGGCGACCTTACCGTTAAGGAAAACACCTTCCTCCGCGGCGCCATGCTCGGCTACACCCGCGAATTCATGAACAATACCTACAAGGCCATAATCGAATTCGCTGAACTTGAAGAATTCGAGGACAGACTGTTTTCACACCTTTCATCCGGTATGAAATCAAGACTCGCATTTTCCATCGCCTGCCTCGTAAATCCGGAAATACTCATCCTCGATGAGGTCCTTTCCGTCGGCGACGGTGCGTTCCGCAAAAAGAGTGAAGCCAAAATGCTCGAAATAATCAAAGGCGGCGCAACTACCTTGCTCGTTTCCCATTCCCTCGAACAGATCCGCCGAATGGCGACCAAAGTCCTCTGGCTCGACAAGGGAAACCAGATCGCCTTCGGCGAAACCAAAGAGATCTGCGACCGCTACGCGGAATTCTTAAACGGAAAATAAAACACGCCGGCATCGTCCTGTTAAACGGAATGATGCCGGCGTTTATTTTTTGAAAAAGTGAAGCTGACACGAACATGGTGATTATATTTCATTGAATAATTAAGTTTCATATGGTATAATCATAGAGAAAGAAAAAACTTACATTCAGAAAGGAGATTAGCTTCGTGAAAAAGCAGGTATCAGTCGGAAGTGAATTTTTTGATGATCTGAGACATAACAATAGTTACTATGTTGACAAGACAGAACTTATTTATGATCTGGTCGAGAAAACAGACAATAAAGTTACATTATTCACCAGACCGAGAAGATTCGGAAAAACACTGACTATGACTATGTTTGACAGTTTCTTTGATATGCGCCGGGACAGTCATGATGTCTTTGAAAATCTGAATATTACAAATAATCATCCGGAATTCTGTGCGGAATGGATGAACCAGTATCCTACGCTGTTCCTTTCACTGAAGGATGTTGAAGGACTAAATTTTGAGTCGGCTTTCGGAATGCTGATCGGCCTGATTTCAGAACTTTGTGTCAAATACGGGGCTATTGAAAATAATAAAGTTGACTCTGATGATATTGAGATTTTTAGAAGGCTCAAATCCAAAAAGTGGAATGGCGATAAGGATGCAAGATATTCGGAAATAAAAGGCTCACTGAAAACAATCATGCGTATGATGCATGCTGTATATGGGAAGCCGGTCATTCTTATCATAGACGAATACGATGTACCGCTTGCCAAGGCATATCAGAGCAAAGACATGGAGTTCTACCGTCAGATGCTGGACGTTATCCGCGGACTTCTGAGTACTGCACTTAAAACCAATGAATATCTGAAATTTGCCGTACTGACCGGATGTCTCCGTGTTTCGAAGGAGAGCATTTTTACCGGAGTCAATAACTTTGCATGTTATTCTGTGAATTCAGTTCAGTTCAGTAATTATTTCGGCTTTGATCAGAATGAAGTTAAGAAAATGCTTGATTATTACGACCTTTCTGACAGATACGAACTGATGAAATCATGGTATGACGGATATATATTCGGTAATAATGAAGTTTTCTGTCCGTGGGATGTTGCAAGATTTACAGCCAAACTGATCGCTGATAAAAACGCTGAACCGGAGAATTTCTGGGCGAATACAAGCTCCAATTCGATCCTTGATGATTTTGTAAGTCGCGAAGAGTTTGAAGTTGCAGATAAATTTGAGACACTTTTAAACGGAGATACGATAACGCAGGATATCTGTGAAGAGCTGACATATGACCAGATGGCGGCGTCGGAAAAGAACTTCTGGAGTGTGCTTCTGATGACCGGATATGTTTCAAAGGCAGATAAAACCGATGGCACCAAAGGAGTTAAACTGCGTATCCCGAATGCTGAGATCACTGATCTTTTCAGGGAAACGGTCGTTGCGAAATTTGAACGAACGCTGGACAGATCTGCAGCTGAGAACTTTATCTCTGCTATGTGGAATCAGGATATGAAAACTGCGGAAGAAATACTTACTGATATCCTCTGGGATTCAATAAGCTATTTTGACTATGGGGAGGAATACTATCATGGTATGCTCAACGGAATTTTCACAGGCCGCGGATACGCTGTTGAATCCAATGCGGAATCCGGACTCGGACGACTTGATCTCCGTGTAAAGGACCGTAAGAACCGCAGGATGATTCTGATGGAATTCAAAAGATCGACAAAGGAAGAACATCTTGAAAGGGACTGCGAAGATGCACTTGAACAGATAAAAAATAACGGCTATGCAAGAAAAATGCCAATGGGGTACCGTAAACAGATTGTCTGCGGCATAGCATTCTTCGGCAAAGTCGCAAAGATCAGACTGATGGAAGAAACCGTTTAACAGTGAAATACAGATCCGGAGGAACTGCAATGTGCAGTCTCTCCGGATTTATTGGTTTATTACCATTAGTTCCAGTGTGAGACGGATTTGGTTCAGTTTTATTCAAATTGATTTGAATAAAACTGAACCAAATTTATCAGATAGACCGGAGTAAAAGCTTAGTATTACGAAAAATAAAACTCCAGCTCGCTGCCTTCTACAGGCTCATCATTATATGTGAATGCTCTATTGATTTTCTGTATTCCGTCATCTCCGGAGAAGCTGTAACCGCGGGCAGTTACTTCCTTCGAAACAGTGTCTATATGAACAGTTATTTTAGCCCGCTGAACATTCCAGCACATATGCTGGGAAAACTTTAGTCTGATCGGCTGGTTGAGCGGTGTATTGCTGATCTTTACAGTATAAGATTCCTTGCTGTTTGCATGGAATCTTATTTTTGCTTTATGAGCACTGTTTACATTCACTTTACCGGATCCTTTTAATTCAAAGCTTGCATTTTCAAGATGATAAATGCTGTCATTGCATTCAACGATTATTTCCGCCTTTACTCTGTCACCCGGATAAAGACGAAGTGATATCTCACCAATCGTTTTGTATGAGAACAAACCGATGATGACCGTAATTACGATAATGTTAGCACATATTAATTTTTTCATAGTAACCTCTCCTTTAAATATGCTGTGGTCGTTACTGATTTTTCCTTTGATCATATAATACCGCGTTGATGTATCTCTTGTGTCTCCTTTTATTTACAAAGGATTTATTGCTTTCTGCACCCTTGACAAAACAATATGTCGAGTCTATAATTAACTTTAAAGTTAATTACTTCAGAGTTAATTATTTGTGGCAATTAATTCTATTGTAACTTTCAGAAATGAAAATTGATGATTTTCGGAGGCAGGAAAATGATATACACAGTAACATTCAACCCGGCGATCGATTACGTCGTTAAGACGGATAAGATGAAGTCCGGTGAAGTGAACAGAGCGAATGAGGAAAAAATGTATTTCGGGGGCAAGGGGATAAATGTTTCGCTTGTTCTCCGTGAGCTGGGGATAAAGTCGAGGGCGTTCGGTTTTATCGCCGGATTTACCGGAGAGGCAATCGAAAACGGACTTGCATCACAGGGAATCGAGACTGGTTTCGTTCGTCTGAAAAACGGTTTTTCACGTATCAACGTCAAAATAAAGTCGGACGAGGAAACTGAACTCAACGGCCGCGGACCGGATATTCCGGATGACGCGGTGAAGGAGCTTTTTGAGAAACTTGAAATGATAAAGGACGGCGACACACTCGTGCTTGCAGGCAGCATCCCGCCGTCAATCCCTTCTGATATCTACGAAAAGATCCTTGCACATCTTGAAGGCAGAAAAATAAGAACCGTGGTCGATGCCACAAAGGATCTGCTTCTGAACGTCTTAAAATACCGTCCGTTCCTTGTAAAACCAAATAATCACGAACTCGGTGAGATGTTCGGAGTAAAGCTTGAAACCGTTGAACAGATAGCGGAATATGCAGAAAAACTCCGTGATATGGGAGCCCGTAACGTCCTTGTTTCCATGGCAGGCGACGGAGCTATTCTCCTTGATGAAAACGGAAAGATCCACACCTGCGGAGTATGTAAGGGAACAGTTAAAAACTCAGTCGGAGCTGGTGACTCAATGGTAGCCGGATTTATCGCCGGAGCGGAAAAAGGTGATTATGAGTATGCGCTGAAACTCGGTACAGCCTGCGGAGGAGCAACAGCATTTTCAGACGGCCTTGCGAAGAAAGAAGATATCTTCAGACTGCTTGAAGAACTTAAGTAACTGCGCTTATCAGCGTTTTTCTATAAAATTATGCTACTAACATGATTATTTTGATATAAATCCGCAGGCAAGCGGGTTATAATAGAATTAACGATAACGACAGAGTATTCATAAACCGTTTAAGTTTCCTGATGAACATCCCCCAGCGGTCCGGGATAACGGCGGTTTAATTACGGGAGGAATACAAATGAAAAGAAACAGAATACTTGCTTTTGCACTGTGCAGCGCACTTATGACCGGTCTTGTTTCAGGATGCGGCAGCACAGGTGAGGTAAAAGACCAGCAGGGTTCGGAAAGTAACGGAACTTCACAGAACAGCACTGCTGAAAGTACGGAAATACCTGAAATCGAAGGATATTCACTTCTCTGGAACGATGAATTCAACGGTGACAAGCTTGATACGACATGCTGGCAGTACGATCCGCATGAACCGGGCTGGACTAATTCAGAGCTTCAGGAGTATACAACATCTGAAGAAAACGTATTTACAAAAGACGGTCTTCTTCATCTTAAGGCAATAAAGACAAAGGATGAGAAGGGAAAAGACTACTATACATCCGGTAAGATCAAGGGCCAGAACCTTAAGGATTTCATGTACGGCAAGGTAGTAGTAAGAGCTAAAGTACCGGAAGGACAGGGCTTATGGCCTGCTATCTGGATGATGCCGACAGACGAGGAACACTACGGCCAGTGGCCTAAGTGCGGCGAGATCGACATTATGGAAACTCTCGGACATGAACCTGAAAAGGCTTACGGCACACTTCATTACGGTGAACCGCACGGTGAACAGCAGGGAACATACGTACTCGAAAACGGAGAGACATTTGCATCTGACTTCCACGAGTTCTCGGTTGAATGGGAACCGGGCGAATTCCGCTGGTATATTGACGGCAATCTCTATCACACTGTAAACGACTGGTTCACGGCTGTTGACGGTGAAGATGACAAGCCGTATCCGGCACCGTTCGACCAGACATTCTTCGTACAGCTCAATCTTGCTGTAGGCGGTACATGGCCGGGCAACCCTGATGCAACAACAAACTTTGACAATGCTGAATTCCTGGTTGATTACGTTCGTGTATATCAGAAACCTGAATACGATACAAACGTTACAAAGCCTCTTCCTGAATACAGAATGCCTCTTGAAGACGGCAACTATATCTACAACGGTGATTTCTCCGAGGAAGAATCACTTGATGACGAAGAAAACTGGAGATTCCTCCTTTTCAACGACGGCGTTGGTACAGCTGAAATAAAAGACGGCGAGCTCCGCGTATATCCTGAAAAGAAGGGCACTGAAGAATATTCAGTACAGATCGTTCAGGCCGGACTTCCGATGTACAAGGGTTCAAAGTACAAGCTTACCTTTGAAGCACGTTCAGATGAAAAACGTGTTATGAAGGTTTGTATCTCAGCACCGACAAGCGGCTGGGTACGTTATCTGGATGATACTCCTGTACATACAACAGATGAATGGCAGACTTTCGAGTTTGACATAGAAATGCTGAGAAAGACCGATCCTAACGGTCGTCTCGAATTCAACATGGGCAGATTCAGTCCTGTAAAGAACGTTCAGATAAGAAACGTTCGCCTTGAAATGACAGAAGCATCTGACGAAGCCAAGGAGATCATGGCAAAAATGAAAGGCGAGGACACAGCCTCAGACGAAGCTGCAGTAACTGAGACAGCTGAAGCAGAAGTTACAGAAGCACAGGCTGAAGACGCTGCAGATACAACAGAAGCTCAGACTGAAGAAGTTACAGAAGCTGCCGAAACAGAAGCAGCAGAATAAATACCGCTTCATAATCAATTTGATTTTACCCAATAATCATACAATTCACTAATCACAAAGCAGACGGGAGTACCTGAATAAGGACTCCCGTTTGCTTTATTATGCATAAAAATGTGATTGCCGCCCACAGGGCGGCAATAATCATATATCCGCTGCATCGCAGCGGATACCTTATGTACATCGAGTTTGTTTATGTAGTGCGGTACACCTGACAAATCAAGAGCTTTGCAGAAAAATCAGATCCGAAAAAAGATTGACTCACATTAAATATTGTGCTATAATTTGTTTAAATCAGTCTTTGTGATTAAATTTGTACAATTTCGCACAAAATTACAAAACTGATTAAAATTATAATCAAAGGGGAAAGAAAAATGAATCTCAGAGGAAAAACTTTTTCACGTGTGATCGCATGCACACTTGTTGCCGGACTGGCAGCTCCGTATGTACTTCCTGCAGATGCTCAGGCAGATAACGCTAAGGTATATGCAGAAGACGCGGTTGTAGGAACTATACTTTCGGCAGCTGATACATTTTTGGGCAAACCGGAAGACATGAAGTACTGCACTGTTTACAATGACGGCAGCAAGTCTTTTAATATGAACGGAAGAACATTTAAACAGGGTGTTGTACTTAATGAGGGATCATACAGCGCAAACACCGCAATTGTATATGATGTAAAAGATGTAAAGAAATTAACAATGACATTCGGACATGTTGATAGCTCCGGAGATGCTTCCACTGAGATATCGATTTTCGTTGACGATGAGCTTACTGACAAGTTCACTCTTACCCAGAATGCACCGCTCAAGGACGTTGAGATCGATACATCAGCAGGATCAAAGCTCAGGATCGAAAGAACAGGAGCATCTTCCAAGTATGCATTTGCTGATGTAACTGTTGACGGCGTAAAGTCTCAGCAGCCGGTATCTGTTCCGAAGTACACTTCAGCTGCTACATTTATGGCATCGGCTTATGATAATACAAGATCAACTGTTTATGACGGCACAAATACAGAAAAGTATTTTAATCTTAACGGCAGACAGTATTATCAGGGCGTTATTATCGGAAATAATTCCTATTCCGAAGGCTCAGGAATCTCATTCAATGTTGAAAATGTAAACACTCTCAGTTTCTCACTTTGTCATCTTGACAATACCACTCAGGAGGACGATGAAATACAGGTGTTCTTCGATGATGAACTTCAGGAAAGATACCCTGTAAAGTGCGGAGAACTTATTCAGAACATCAATCTTGACGTCAAAGATGTAAAAACTGTTCGTTTCTACAAGAAAAGTTCAGTGACTAAATATGCTGTTGCAAATCTGACAATAGACGGTCTTGCTCCGGAAAAGAATTATTCCGTTCCTGCATATAAAAATACTGCAACATTCCTAAGTACAGTTTTCGACAGCTACAGATCATCTGTATATGACGGTTCAAGTGCAGCAAAATCCTTTAATCTGAACGGCAGATCATACTGCCAGGGTATTATTCTTGGTGACGGCAGTTACGCAGAAGGATCATCTGTTTCGCTGAATGTTGAAAATCTTAAGTCAATCGAATTCACAGTAGGTCATCTTGATAACAGTGTATACAACGACGGTGAAATACAGGTGTTCATCGATAATGAACTTGTTGAAAAAATAGTTCAGCCTTTCAACGCACCGCTTTCCGAATATAAATTCGATGTGTCAAAGGCATCTGTTCTCAGAATTTACAAGCCGGAAGAACAGACACGTTATGCGATAGCCAACATTAAGGCGGATGAACTGACAACAAAGAATACCCTTACCATTCCTGAATATAAAAATTCAGCAGCTCTTATGACAAGTTCATATGATGCATACAGAACAACAGCATATGACGGACTCAGTGCTGCAACAACTTTCAGCATGTCCGGACGCAAATACCGTCAGGGATTTGTTTTAGGCGACGGTTCTTATGCTGAAGGCTCAGCGTTCTCACTCAACGTTGAAAATCTTAAGACACTTACTTTTGATCTCGGACACGTTGATAATTCTGAAACAGGCAATTCAACTCTCGAAATCAAACTTGACAATGAAACAGTTGATAAGATCGCAATGGCTTATGATATGCCGATCAAAAGCTATACGCTCGATGTTTCAAAAGCAAAGAATGTAAGATTCGTCAAGAGCGGTTCACAGTCAAAATATGCTATGGGTGATCTCGTTGCAGATGCTCTTACGCCTAAGAATGCAAAGATCATTCCGCAGTACGGCAAGGCTGAAAAGTTTATCGATTCAGATTTTGACAGCTACAGGATCGAAAAATACCTTGGTGATAACAAGTTCAATTATTTCACTATGGGTGGTGCAAACTTCGGACAGGGAATAACTATGGGCGATAATTCCTACGCTGAAGGCGCCAGAGCTGTTTACAACGTTGAAAATGTAAATTCAGTTTCGTTCACTGTAGGTTCGCTGAACAAGAATAACAAGGAAGCCGCACTGGAAGTTTATATTGACAACGTCAAGGCAGGCACAGTTCTCCTTAACAGCACAATGGAAAATACTGAATGCACTTATGATGTTAGCGGTGCTTCAAGATTTATGGTGGTTAAAACCGGTTCGCAGAGCATATACGGCCTCGCAGATTTTAAGATAGCTGAAGGATCAGCAGTACTGCCAACGACAGCTCCAACATCGGTAATTCCTGTACCTACTGTAAATCCGTCGATTGATCCTGTTCCGACAACAGCACCGACATCGACAGCAAAGCCGACAGCAGCACCAACAGCAACGGCAGCACCGACATCGACAGCAAAGCCAACAGCAGCACCAACAGCAACGTCAGCGCCGACATCGACAGCAAAGCCGACAGCAGCACCGACAGCGCCGACAGCGAAGCCGACAGCAGCACCAACAGCAACGGCAGTGCCGACATCGACAGCAAAGCCAACAGCAGCACCGACAGCGACAGCGAAGCCGACAACAGCGCCAACAGCTACTGCCACAGCTATAGCGCCGACATCGACAGCAAAGCCAACGGCAGCACCAACATCGACAGCAAAGCCGACAACAGCACCAACAACAGCACCGACAGTAATACCAACAGTCGGACCAGGCCCAACAACTGCACCTATGCCGCTTCCGGATCTTTCAGGGGACGGAAAGGCATCAACTTCTGATGTCAGAGTTATGATGAAGGCGATCGTAGGAAAAATCCAGTTATCAAATGAACAGAAGAAGAATGCAGATCTTGACGGTGACGGAAAGTTAAGCAGTGTGGATGCAGTGCTTTATCTTAAGAAAGTTGTTGCTGAAACAGCAGCTTCGGAATAATGAAGGGGAACAAATGAAAAACAAATCAAAGCGAATAGTTTCAGCCGTTACGGCATTAAGTCTTGCCGGTGGCATTATAAATACAGGTATTGTCTTTCCGGTAAACAAAGGCGGAGTTGTCTTCGCTGAACCGGACGGCAGTTCCGGTAAAGATATATCGAAGGCCGGAAGAGTGACCAGACATGTCATCAGTACGACGGAACCGGTTTCTCTGACAAACGGTGTGGTAACACTCTTTTATGAATCGGATAAACTGAACGTAAAGAACGTTGAGGTTTGTTCACAGATGAAAGACATGCTGACCAATATCAACACTGATACTCCCGGCAGGATCGTGTTCGGATTTGCGTCTTCTAAACCGTTGGAAATATCCGGAGATATGTTCTATGCAGATTTTGAACACGATGCCGCTCTTAAAGAGATACCTCAGTTTGGTTTCAGGGTCAATGAACTTGAAACGGAAGATGCAGCAGGCAATACGGTTGAAGCCGACAAGGGATCATTGACTGCAAACGGAGTAAGATCTTATTTGTTTTTATCGACGTCATCGAGAACGAGTACAGAAGACTGCTTCAGGGAAACTTCCGACGGTGAGTATATCAGCTTTGCACTGCAGCTTGGTTATGAACCTTTATCAGCTGTAACAAACGGAGAATGCGTAGTAAAGTATGATCCGGAAGTAATGCAGTTTGTATCGCTCAGAGAGAAGGAAGGAATTATTGCCGAAGCTAATGAAACAGAGCCGGGAACAGTCAGACTCACCTTTGCGTCTGATAAGGCTTTAAGTGACGGTGTTCTGACAGATCTTAATTTCAAACCGCTTAAAAATACGGTCTCAGATATTTATCTTATCACGAATGAGCTTACTGCTGTATTATCGGAAAACTACATTCTTGATTCCGCGCCTTATTACAATGACAGATTCCGTTTCGGAATAGACATTCCGGAACTTTCAGACAGACTTAAGAATAACAGAAAATGTACATTCCGTTTATATACTGACAAGAAGATCACAGCGACAAACGGCCTGATAACAGTAAAATATAATACTGATGATCTTGAATGCAGAGATGTCAGACTGGGTAAATCGCTTATGAACACGGTTACCAGTATCAACACCAATGTTCCGGGAAAAATCGTTATAGGATTTGCAGCAAGTGAACCTGTAGATATCGGTGATGTTATTGCAGACATTGATTTTGCTTTTCCGTCCGGACTTTCTGACGGTATGTTAAGTTTTGTCAGCTGTGAAGTAAATGAACTGGAAACTGAGACCCCTGATGGTAAAACAGTCAGTGTCGATCCGAACTCTGTAAAGTCAGAAGTATGCCGTCCTTTTTATGATATGTCTCTTATGCAGGCCGACGCTTCTGAAGATGTTACGGCTGCTATAAAGCTTGATAAGAACTTCGGCGTGACGGATGGCAGCTTTACGATCAGTTTTGATCCGGAAGCAGTTAAGTTTGAAGGAGTATCTCCTGCAGAAGGGCAGAACGGTATCCTTGCTGACGCCAATGAAACAGAACCGGGAAAAGTAAAGTGTGTATTTATATCAGATAAGTCTGTTACATCTGACGGCGGAATTCTGAATTTAAAATTCAAACCGCTGAGATCCGGCTTTACCAGATTTGTATTTGATCCGCTTGAACTGACAAATACGGTTTCTGAAAAAGATATATATGAATATCCGTTAAGAGGCGGCAGGATAGATGAAATATTTAATGTACAGGCAGACGGATCTGCGGCAGTAACAGAACCGGCTGTCACAACAGCCGAAAAACCGGTAACAAGCGCAGCACCGGCAGTGACAACAGTAAATCCTGTAACAACAGCGACGGTGAACCCTGTGACAAGTGCAGCACCAGTAACAAGCGCAGTGCCGGCAGTGACAACAGTAAATCCTGTAACAACAGCGACGGTGAACCCTGTGACAAGTGCAGCACCAGTAACAAGCGCGGTACCGGCAGTGACAACAGTAAATCCTGTAACAACAGCGACGGTGAACCCTGTGACAAGTGCAGCCCCTGTAACAAGTGCGGTACCGACAGTGACAACAGTAAACCCTGTAACAACAGCTGCAGTGAACCCTGTAACGAGTGCAGCACCGGTAACAAGTGCAGCAGCGGCAGTGACAACAGTAAATCCTGTAACAACAGCGACGGTGAACCCTGTAACGAGTGCGGCGCCTGTAACAAGTGCGGTACCGGCAGTGACAACAGTAAACCCTGTAACAACAGCGACGGTGAACCCTGTGACGAGTGCGGCGCCTGTAACAAGTGCGATACCGACAGTGACAACAGTAAATCCTGTAACAAGCGCAGTGCCGGCAGTAACAACGGTGAAACCTGTAACAACAGCAACTGTAAATCCTGTAACAAGTGCAGCGCCGGCAAACACGACAGTGAATCCGGTGACAAGTGCAGTACCGGCAGACACGACAGTAAAACCGGTGACAACAGCAGCAGTGAACTCGGTAACCAGTGTAGCTCCTGCAACAAGTGCGGTACCGGCAGTGACAACGGTAAACCCTGTAACGAGTGCGGCGCCGGCAATAACAGCAGTAACAGTAAATCCAGTAACAGCGCCTGTAACCACTGCTGTTACGACACCTGCACCGTCTGCAAACAGGACTTCCGGAAGTGTACGTATCGGATCTGATGACAAGATTTCAGTAACAAAAGGAAAGATCGAGCTTACATATGATCCTGATAAAATGACCTTTGAAGGCATTGAACTCAGTGACGAGGTGCGCAGCAGGATAAGTGAACTCAGTACTTCTGAACCTGGTAAGATCGTAATAGGCTTTGATTCAAAGGAACCATTCGCTCTTGATAAGATCGCGGATATTAATTTCAGATACGCTGACGGTATCGAAGATCCGGCTTCAGTATGCAAAGTCGAAGTACAGAAACTTGAAACTGCGGATGAAACAGGTGCAGTGAAATCTGTAGATCCTGCATCGATCCATGTTTCGCAGATTTCTCAGAATACACGCGGCGATATTAACGGTGATGATTCAGTTACAGTGGCCGATTTTGTGACTCTTGCTAAAATGATAATCGGCACAGAAAAACCGAATGCAGCATCAGATATGAACGGTGACGGAAAGACCGATTCTGCGGACATTCTGTTGCTGAAAAAGATACTTATGAAGTAAACAAAACAGAACACTTATACATAAACAAAAAGAGTCTCTTTCTGGCAATTTGTACCAGAAAGAGACTTTTCCCATTGAATTTTAGGGAACTTTTTTGAGATTTCAAGCTCAAAAAGTTCCCTATTTTTTAATTGCAGTCATTCGAATCTTTTTTCTTTGCAGTTCAGCTGTACATTTCTTCAGCCGTAATGAGCCTTACACCTTTCTCTGCGGCGGTTTTTATGAGTTCGTCGGTGAATCCGCTGAGCGAATAGATGAAATAGTGATATTTCTTACCTTTGCCGAAAACAGATGCGTACTTTTCCATCAGTTCAAGTTCATCTGTACCAATCTTCATGTTGCGGAATTTACAGGAACCGATTATGTATTCTCCGGGAGCTGTTCCCTGTACCGGTACGCCGACTATATCTATCTGAACCTCTTTTTTTTCTGTTTTGTCGGTGCCCCACCACTGTCCGGCATCGGCAATCTCAAACGGCAGATCTTCTGCGTATCTCATGAGATGGTCACGGCACATTTTTTCAAATACCAGCCCCATATAATCATGGAGTTTTTCTTTGACCGTACGCTCATAACTGTTCGTTATCTTTCCTGAAACTATAGCCGGTATATTCTGCGGGACAAAACGGTACCAGAAACGGAACAGATTATCGCTTATTGAGTATATGGTCTTTTTGCTGTTTTTTTCACCGACCGGGGTTTCTTTCTGAATGATCCCGAGTTCGGTCAGTGTGGTGATGTACTTGGTGCACGGACCGCTGCCAAGACCGGCTTTTGTGGATATTTCATTGAGTTTACTGTGCCCTTCAGCTATCGCATGTATGATGGAATTGTAGACTGCCGGTTCACGAAGTTCCTGCTTAAGCAGGTTTTCCGGTTCCTCGTACAGATATGCTGACCTGTCAAAGAAATTTTCGAGAAGAGCGGCATCAATGCTGTCGTGTACGTCCAGTTTGTTTATGTAATGCGGAACGCCGCCTGTTATTCCGTAAAGAAGAGCTTTGTCTTCAGCCGAAAGATCCGGCCTGAATACGGCGGTTTCCCTGTAATTGAGCGGTTCGATCATAAACTGGGCGGTTCGTCTGCCGTAAAGAGGACTTTCGTATCCGAGTACCTGATTCTGCATGAAACTCATTGATGATCCGCAGAGTATCAGAAAAATGCTGCTTTCCTGCCATTTGTGATCAATTATATGCTGAAGCCGCGATGATATCGACGGACAGGATTTTGCGAGATATGGATATTCATCAATAACAAACACAATATGCTCGCGGCGGCTTATGTCTTCGATGGCGGAAAATGCATCGTCAAACGTTCTGTAGACAGGGGCGTGATCAATTCCGTTATGATTTCCTATAGCAGCCGACAGTGCTTCAAGATTTTCTTCAGCTGTGGCATTTAATGCGGAAAAATATATTGTCGGTTTATCTTTGCAGAATTCATTTATAAGTGCAGTTTTACCTACGCGTCTTCTGCCGTAGATTACTACGCACTCCCAGTGTCCGGAATCGTAGCGTCTGTTAAGTCCGGAAAGTTCATTTTCCCTGCAGTAGAATTTCATTGCGGTCCCTCCTGTAAACATAATCGTAATCTAGTATATCATAATCTAGTATATCACGATCTGCTTTGTTTTGCAAGCCCAAACAGAAGAACATCCCCCGGCGGTAGTCGTTTACCGCCGGGGGATGTCATGGTTTATATGAATTATATTTATGCCTTGAATACTGCTCTTACGAAGTTGTAGATGTGAGCGTGGATACTGTTGTCGCCGTGGTAGCCGCCGTTTACGTAGTGCCAGATGTGCGGAACACCGTTCTTTTCGAAGTTGTTGTGGTAGTTCTTCGGGTTGTCGTAAACAACTGTATCGTTGCTGCCTGCTGTGATGAATACGAGTGACGGAGCTTCTTCTTCACTTGCCCACTTGAATGAACCTGAAACGCCAGGAGCAGGGCAGATAGCGCCGACATAACCGAAGAGGTCAGCACGCTGCATGCCGATGAGGAGAGATTCACGTCCGCCCATTGAGAAGCCTGTGATGGCTGTGTTCTCACGGCCTGTCTTTACGCTGTAAGTCTTTTCGATGTGCGGCATGAGATCCTTGATAAGGTCGTTGATGAAGTTGTCGTATGCCTTGTTGTTTGCATCATCCATTGCTGTACAGTCTTTCTGTGTAGCACTTGAATAGATGTAAGGGAATACAACGATCATGTCCTCAGCTTCACCTGATGCGATAGCGTTGCCGATGATCTGACGCGTGTACATTGTGCCGTTGCCTTTGATGATCATTCTGTCCTGATTCTCCCAGTAACCGTGCATTACATAGAGCACCGGATACTTCTTGTCAGCTGAGTAGCCTGCAGGGAGGAGAATGTTGTAAGGCTTGTCACGGTTACATGTAGTTGAATGGTATGTGCCGCTCTTTACTGTACCGTACTGAACACCTGATTTTTCCTTCTTGGAATCATCCGGTTCCTTTTCAGTGACCTTTATTGTTTTTGTGTATTCGGAAATTGTACGCATTTCAGCCTTCGGAGGTTCCGGAGGAGTGTTGTCCGGGAACGCGGTTATTGTTCCGAGGAGATATTTCTGAAGATTAAGTGCGTCTTCAGCGTTTGTCTCGCTGCTGTTGTCAACGTCGCCGTTTGACTGTGCGTTCTTGTTTGTGAATCCTCCGAGGATACCACCCTTGAGAGCGACAAGGTCAGCAACGGAGATTCTGCCGTCAAAGTCAACGTCGCCCTTCATCTTTGTAGGTGTCTTTACTGTTGACTTTGGTCCGTCTATCTTTGTTCCCTTAGGAGCAGCGATGATCTCGTCAAC
This sequence comes from Ruminococcus sp. HUN007, assembly GCF_000712055.1. Classification (NCBI taxonomy): domain Bacteria; kingdom Bacillati; phylum Bacillota; class Clostridia; order Eubacteriales; family Oscillospiraceae; genus Ruminococcus; species Ruminococcus sp. HUN007. The sequence goes on from NZ_JOOA01000002.1 coordinate 2,391,386, forward strand.
GAAGAAGTCGCATGTTTCTTCTGTTGTTTCAACGATGAGTGTGAGACCTGAAGCCCCTGCAGGTATCTTGTAGTTCGGGTTATAGAGCTGAACGTATTCGCCCTTGTTTGCGGATGTCTGAGCGATTTTGTCGTACTGTGTCTCGCCGCCTGCATCGTACTGAAGAGTGAGCTTGAACTCTACTGCGTCAGCACCTGTGGTGTTTGTGAAGCATGCGCTGAATGCGTATTCCTCACCGGCCTTGAATATTCTTGAATCAAGGGACTTCTGGCCGCCGTTCCATGCGTCGCTTCGTCCGGATACTGAAAGTGAATTTGAGCCTGCATATTTTGAAGCTGAGCTCTTTTCAACTTTTGCACCGCCTCGTTCTGACCAGCCGTCTGTTCCGCTTTCGAATGTGTCGTGGAACCAGTATCCGTTTGCGTCAAGTTCCGGAGGAGCCGGAGGTGTGTAATCACCACCTGCGTATTCCTGCCAGTCAGATTCCGGTACCAGTTTCATAAGTGCCTCGTATGCCGGCTTCGGTTTGTTCTGTCCGTCGAAAAGGAGCGCGTTCGAACCTGACTTCAGCCATGAGTTCGAATCGTTCGGTCCCCAGATGCAGACCGCCGTTACCTTGCCCTTGTACTGTCCGCTTGTATTGCAGTCAATCGCTGCCTTGAAGACATCGCAGTACTTGTCAGCCTGCTGCTGGTATGAATACTTTCCGTTTTCAACGCTTATATCAAGTTCTGTAACCTGTACGTCGCAGCCGATGGAAAGGAATTTCTTCATTGCAGTTACGTATGCAGATGTGCCTGAGAATCCGTTTCTGTCAGCGTTTATATGGCTCTGCATTCCCACACCGTCAAGAACGCCCTTGTCGTAGAGGCTCTTGCATGTGCTGTAGATGCAGTCGCGCTTGTGATCCCAGTATTCATTATAGTCGTTGTAGTAGAGCTTGCATGATTTCGGTGCATACTGTCTTGCGTATGTGAATGCCTTTTCAATGAAGGCGTTGCTTCCGTAAACCTGTACCCAAGGTGAGTTACCGTTATTGTAGCCCGGTGTTCTTGCACCGCCGTTGTTCTTTGTACGGTTTGAATCATCAGAGATACATTCGTTGCATACGTCGTATGCGTACAGATCAAGGGTCGGATACTGCGTCTGGATAGCGTTGAACATGTTCTTTATGTAGCTTTCCATACGCTTGTCCATGGTGGATGAGTTTACCCATGCACCGTTGTTGTTAAATCCTTCCTTGAAGAACCACTGTGGTGTCTGGCTGTGCCATACAAGAGTATGACCTCTTACGCCGATACCGTTCTTTGCACAGAAGTCGAAAATACTTGCACAGCTGTTGAGTGAGACCTTGATGTTGGTGTCAGTGCTTCCGTTCTGTACAAGAGTTGCGTCAGGTTTTGTCTCGTTTTCGCATTCGATACTGTTGTAGTTGGTGAGGGCGAGTCCCTGAAGAGCGTTGTTTCTGACGTTCATTCCGTTGAAGATGTTACCGACGCGGAAATATTTTCCGAAGGCGAGTTTGAGACCTGCGTCGGCAGCGGAAACGGTGCCGTCAGTGTAACGGTTCCCTCTGACGGTAAAGTCATCAAAACTGAAATCGCATGTGCTGTCGGTCGTGATCTTGACAATAAATTCGCTGGCACCTTCAGGAGTCCTGAAGCTTCCGCCTATTTCTGTCCATTCACCGGATGAAACGGCATGTTCGTCGAGAACTGCTGTTTCCCAGGTGGTTTCATCTGCAAGAAGATAGTCGAGTGTGATCTTAAAGTTTTCGGTATTTCCGCTTTCGTGCCTTACAAAAACTTTATAGTCGTACTTCTGTCCGCCCCAGAGGTAGAGGCCTTTGGCAGAGCTTACACCGTCTTCCGGCGAGAGACGGTTTGAAACGAGCATGCTGCGTGATCCGCCGTGCGGGTTCTGTTCATCGGGTGTGAGTTCGGTCATGTCACTCATGTTGCACCAGCCTTCGTAGCTGATGTCAAAGTCGTTCGAAACAATGACTGCATCAGCAGAGATCTGCTGAACGTCCGAAGACGGGAAAGCGGCGAGCGTACTTCCCGTCAGTGCCACAGCAGCGAGCGTGGCACAGGTTTTTCTGAATGTCTGCATAACAATCCTCCCGTGTTAAAAACAGTTACTGGAAAGCGCCTGTCGGTGGTTCGGTCGGTCATCGGAAAAGGGGCGCATCCCCTTTCCGGAAGTGACAGGTTTTTTCCGGGCATAAAATATAATTTTTAATGAAAATGAATATTTATATATTTCTCTCTGCTTATGTGTGTATTTGCGTTATCTGTATTTCTGCGATTGTAATTATACCACAGAACTATTGTGCAAATCAACTCATTTTTCGAGAAAAAAGTGGAGAAAATGAATCGGAAGTTTACAAAATTGTGCTTATACACAAACGAACATGTCAATTATTGCGGTAATGACCAAAATGAGCGAAATCTGCTTTGACAACCGCGAAATACCGTCAGTCTCAGTGACTCCTTAAAATGAATGATCGATTTGCACAATAAAGTACTGTGCAGAACTGAAATAATATATTCATCCGAAACATAAATAAGATTGACATTTAAGCTTCGGATAGTGTACAATTATATATAGTTATATTCCGCAGAGAGGATGTTTTGAATGGATAAAAAGAAATTCGGTTCCACGCAGAATTTATGCAATAAACTGAAAGACTATTCTGCTGTTGATCCGTCTCTTTATGAAAAATTTAACGTGATGAGAGGCTTAAGAAAGCCTGACGGTTCAGGCGTTACTGCCGGCATCACCAAAATATGCAACGTTCACGGCTACGTAATGAACGAAGGCGAACGTGAACCTACAAAGGGAGAACTGATCTACAGAGGATACGATATCAACGATCTCGTTACCAATGTTGAAAAGGAAGACCGCTACGGATATGAAGAGGTAGCTTACCTTCTTCTTTTCGGCTCACTTCCTACAAAGGAGGAACTTGCCCAGTTCAACGATTATCTTGGCCATACCCGTGAACTTCCGGATAATTTTGCTGAAGACATGATCCTCAAAGCTCCTTCCAGAAACATTATGAATAAAATGTCACGTTCAGTTCTTGCCCTCTATTCCTATGACAGCAACGGTGAGGACATGAGCCTTGAAGGTGAGATGCAGAAGGCTGTAAACCTCATAGCAAAGCTTCCGGTTATCATGAGTTTTGCATACCAGGTGCAGCAGAGACACTACTACAACAAGAGTATGATAATCCATCCGTGCCGTCCTGAAGAAGGAATAGCACAGACAATTCTTTCTCTTTTAAGACGTGACAGGGAATACACACCTGAGGAAGCACATCTTCTTGACGTTGCTCTCATGCTCCACGCAGAACACGGCGGCGGAAACAACTCCACATTTACATGCCGCGTGCTCACTTCATCAGGTACTGACGCATATTCAGCATACGCTGCAGCCATTGGTTCACTAAAGGGACCAAAGCACGGCGGTGCAAACATAAAGGTTGCCCAGATGATGAACGACTTCAAGGCAAACATCACAAACTGGGGAGACGACGCTGAAGTAGCAAGCTACATCAGAAAGACTATAAACAAGGAAACAAACGACGGAAGCGGACTTGTTTACGGTATGGGACACGCAGTCTACACACTTTCCGATCCGCGTGCGGTCATTCTCAAGAGAAAGGCTTTCGAACTTGCTGAAGGTACTGAAGCAGAGAAGGAATTCATGCTTATTGACGCCATCGAACGTCTTACACCGGAAGTATTCCGTGAAGTCAAGGGAAGTGAAAAGCCGATCTGTGCAAACGTTGACCTTTACTCAGGATTTGTATACAACATGCTCGGCATCCCGCAGGATCTCTTCACTCCGCTGTTTGCGGTCGCAAGAATGGCCGGATGGGCAGCACACCGCATGGAGGAACAGCTCACAGGCGGACGAATCATCAGACCGGCGTACAAGGCGGTTGCCAAAAGACGCGAGTATACAAACATAAGCGAAAGATAAGAAATAAAAAAACACTTGTTCGCGTAAAAACGAACAAGTGTTATATTTTTATTATTATGATCACTTAAGACCGCAGCATTTCTTGTATTTCTTTCCGCTTCCGCACGGACACGGAGCATTCGGGGAGATCTTTGAAGAAACGGCCTGATTTTTATTTGTGTTCTTTCTTCCTGCTGTTACGCCGGCAGCAGAAGCAGGCGTATTCAGAAAGCTGTTAAGAGCTGCAAAACCGTCAGGTGAAAGATTGCTCTTTAATATGGCTGTAAGTTCCGGTGAAGCATTCCTCAGGTCGGAATAGATCTCACTGCGGGTGAACTGCTTTAAGTCTCTGGAAATAAGAGCGCCGTTTACGAAGCCTGATATAAGTGACCAGAGATAAGGAAATGACGATGCGAAACGTGAAGTATCAGGAGTTTTGGTCCTGATATTATCGACAACGGTCATCTTTGCATCGAACACCAGATAACGGAGCATGCTGATGTTATCATGCTTCGGATCTGCAAATTTCAGCTTTGCGGTTCTCATGCCGAGCAGTGTGAGAGGATCGACCATGTTTGCATAAAGAATGAGCGAGATCTCAAATTCGGCTGCTGCTTTCTGGAATTCCGTGTCTGAAACAACGGAAGGAACAGCGTCCGCCATTATTTTTATAAGTCTGTCGGTTACAGGAGTTATTGAAATATCGTTCGGCGTTCCGGAAAGATATCTGATTATCGAAGAGAAAAATGCTTTTCCGGCAGCCTTCGGATTGTTTCCGAGATATTCTTTAAGAAAATCCGGTGTGATGTCAGTTTCGATTTTATTGAGTTTACAGTCGCCCAGCATAGAGTAGAGCATGGCGATGCACATTGCAGAATTATCGCCTGCGGGATCGAGTCTGCCAAGCAGGTCCAGAAGAGTGTTTTTAAGTTCTTCGTGTTCACCTGAGTCGAGCATGAATTCTGAGTAGTCCTGTATCAGGGAAGAAGATATCCTGTCAGATGCCAGGCATTTTCTGTACTGTGCTATGGCTTTTTTGCTCCATTTCCTGTCTGCATAGGCAACAGCGAGCATATGCTGTATCTCATCGTCGTTCTCGGAGACCGAAGTATTTTCAAGCAGCTTTATTGCTTTTCCGGGGTTATCATTTTCAAGATATTCCGCAGCAAGCTTCAGGATTTCACTTTTTGATCCCGGTGAGTCTATAGCCATGAGGTGTTTTCCTTTCTAAAATAAAAACAGATCTATAGTAAACGGAAAAACTGTTTTCCGTTTACGGTCAGCCTGTATGCAGATCCGGAAACGGAGTCCGGAGATCTGCAAAGGCGTCATAAAACTTTAAACAAAGGAGTATTATCATGTCAGAAATATTGTATATATCCGACCTTGACGGAACTCTGCTCGATACAAATGCAGAGGTGATGCCGGAAACAGTCCGGCTTATAAATGAAGCCGCTGCAGGCGGTGCAAAGTTCAGCTTTGCCACAGCCCGTACAGCTGTAACCGCAGTGCCGATAACCTCCGGGCTGAATATCAGTGTGCCGGTGGTCCTTATGAACGGGGTCTGCGTTTATGATATACGTAAGAAAGAATACGTTAAAATTGAAAGCATACCGGATGAAGCATTTGCCGAAATGACCGGTGTACTCAGAAACTTTCACCTTTCCGGATTCCTTTTTTCCATTACGGACGGTGAACTGGAGACCTGTTACGAAAACACTGATTCGGAAAACGCACGCAGGTTTTATCAGGAAAGAACTGAAAGGTACGGTAAGCTTTTTATAAAGATCAATGATTTTTCGGAACGTGCCGGTAAAAACAACGTTTATTTTTCAGTTACGGACACCAGAGAAAAACTGGAGCCGGTTTATGAACTGTTAAAGAAAATAAACGGTCTTCATATCAATTTCTACTGTGACGTTTACAATAAGAAATTCTGGTATATGGAAGTCAGTTCCGCAAAAGCTTCGAAGTACAATGCGGTAATGTTCCTGCGCCGGAAATACGGGTTTGACAAAGTTGTAGGGTTCGGCGATAATCTTAACGATCTGCCTTTGTTCCGTGCCTGCGACGAAACCTATGCTGTGGAAAATGCACGCGATGAGGTAAAGTCAGCTGCTACGGGTATCATTCCTTCAAACACCGAAAACGGCGTTGCATTAAAAATCATAGATTTAGTAAAAAGGCCGCATTGAAATAATCGCGGCCGTAACGTTCCCGAGGTGATTCGAACACCCGACCTACCGCTTAGGAGGCGGTCGCTCTATCCTGCTGAGCTACGGAAACACATTTATTTTTTTGACTTATATTTTTAATTATATCATAAGCGCGTCTTAATTACAATAGTTATTTTAAAAATTTTAATGTACAAATAACGTGAAGTATGTTATAATTAAGCCTGTACGAAACCAGAGGAAACGCTGATTTATTCGCTGGTAACCGGAGAGTGTGACGGGTTTCTGCCGATCCGCTTCCGGGGATCCGGATCAGCGTTTCACTAACGGAAAGGATATTCTGAATTGAACGACAACTATTCATTTGAAAAATTATCTGATACTGTATGGGTCTGTGCAAGTGAAGATCACCGTTTCGGTACAGATGCATTTCTTCTTACGGACTTTACTGCCTACAAGCGTAATGATCTCGTCTGTGAGCTTGGTACGGGCTGTGGCATAATCTCACTTATCATGTCGCGCGAAAACGCTCCGTCAAAGATCTATGCAGTTGATATACAGGAAAACGCCATCGAACAGCTGAAACTCGGGATCGAGAAAAGCGGACTTACCAACATTGAACCTGTCTGCGCAGACCTTAAGGTCCTCTGGGATGATGCTCCGCTCGGCAGATGCTCGCTCGTTGTATGCAATCCGCCGTACAAGGCAGCCAACGCCGGAATAGAAAGTGCGCTTACATCGCAGAGAATCGCAAGACACGAGATCCTGTGCAATATTTATGATGTCTGTAAAGCCGCATCAAAGCTTCTGAAATTCGGCGGCAGACTGTGCATGTGCAACCGCCCTGAAAGACTCGGAGACGTTATATCAGCCATGAAGGAAGCAGATATTGAGCCTAAGCTCCTGCGCTTCGTCAGCAATACGCCTGAACAGGCACCGTGGCTTTTCCTTATCGAGGGAAAGAAAGGCGGAAAGCCGTACATGAAGGTAGCTCCGCAGCTGTATATGCAGGGTGAGGACGGCTATTCAGACGAAGTTAAGAAAATATACAGACTGACAGGTGAGGAGAGATAACGATGCCGGGAACACTTTACGTACTTGGAACACCGATAGGAAATATTTCAGACATAACGCTGCGCGCTCTTGATATTCTGGGTGAGGTGGATTTTATTGCAGCTGAGGATACGAGAGTCACCCTGAAACTTCTTAACAGATATGATATTAAAAAGCCTCTTGTGAGCTATCATGATCACAGTTCGAGATCATGTGCTGAGACTATAATAAACAGACTTGCCGGAGGAGAAACGGCAGCGGTCGTTACCGATGCCGGCATGCCGTGTATTTCTGATCCGGGTGAAGACCTCGTGAAACTCTGCTACGAAAACGATATACCGGTAAGGGTGATACCGGGGCCAAGCGCAGTTGTTTCAGCCCTTGCTGTTTCCGGACTTTCCACATCACGGTTTTCATTTGAGGGTTTCCTTTCAGTTACACGAAAGCAGCGCATCGAGCATCTGGAAGAAGTGAAGGATAACAAAAACACCATGATATTCTACGAAGCTCCGCACAAGCTTGTGTCAACGCTTGAGGATATGCATGAATATTTCGGCGACAGGCGCATTTCGCTGTGCAGAGAACTTACCAAAGTCTACGAAGAGGTCATCAGGACAACGCTTTCAGGCGCACTGGAATACTATTCGGAAAAATCACCGAAGGGAGAATACGTTCTTGTGATAGAAGGGAAACCGGAATCTGATGAGCCTGAGTGTACAATAGAACTTGCGCTCGAAATGGTGCGCAGACTGGTGGATGAGGGTGAGAAGACCATCAGCGCCTGCAAGAAAGTCGCAAAGGAAACAGGATATAAGAAAAGCGAGCTTTACCAGATGATAAATTCGGAAAAAGAATAAAAAAAACGATCCGCCCCGGTGCTGCCGGGGCGGATCTTCATATTTGATCAGTGTTTCCTTAATAATTTCCGGATGTATCTTCAACCAGAGTGAATTCAAAATCTATTGTTTCACGTTTTGAGGTGTCTTTTTCGTCAACGCGCACAGCCTTTGCACGTACTTTGTCGCCGGCTTTTTTGCCGCGCCTGTTTATGGCATCCATGAAGGAGTCGTAGTCATTGACTCTGATATTTTCGATTTCCACGATTATATCCTTTGCTTTGAGTCCTGACTTTGAAATGTCGCAGTTTTCGTCCATGGATTCTATCAGAAGGCCTTCCGGCAGACCGGAAGCTGCTGACTGGGCGGCTGTGATCTCGTAGAAGGTTATTCCGACTTTGAATCGTCCGCTTATAAATCCGTTGGCGACAAGTTCTTCTATAACGGGCTTGGCATCATTGATCGCAATCGCAAAACCGAGACCTTCATAGCCGTAGCTCGAGCTTACATATTTTGATGAGGTTATTCCTATTACCTGGCCGAACATGTTTACAAGAGCGCCTCCGGAGTTGCCGGGGCTTATTGCGGCGTCAGTCTGGATGCAGTTCATTTCGCGTCCGGTCTGGTCACCTCGTATCATTCGGTTTATACCGGAAACGTAACCTCCGGATATGCTTCCGTGAAGACCGCCCGGGTTTCCGATGGCCATTACCTGTTCACCCTGTATTACATCATCTGAATTGCCGAATTCGGCAGGCTTCAGCTTTTTGTCTCCCGGGGCTATTTTCACCACGCCGATATCGGTTTTTGCGTCATAGCCGACGACTTCGGCGGTGAAGACTGATTTGTCCGAAAGAACTGCTTTTACGGTTTTGCCGTTCTGTATTACGTGAGCATTTGTTGCGATATATCCGTCAGCAGAAAGTATAATGCCTGATCCGCTGCCTGAAGGTGTGTCGGTTTTGCCGTCTTCGTATATGATTATTTCCACTACTGAAGGTCCGACTGCCTGGCAGATGCCGGATGAGGTGTAGCGTCCGGTGCTGTCTTTCAGATCCTCATCCTTGTCAGGACGGCTGTTGAGACCAAGTACAACAGTTGTTCTGGTTCCGGGAGAGTAAAAGCTGTCTTTCAGCCTGAAGGACCGGACGACAATGCAGTATACAGCAAAAGCAAGTATAAGAAGCACTGCGCATATTGAAAGAAAAACAGCCGGCTTTGGTGTGCGTTCTTCACGTTCCTGCAGTCTGTTTCTGTAGTCAGTGTCACAAAGGAATTTTTCTGCGTCGTATATCAGGAGTTCCTTGTCAAAAACATTTTCCGGAAGTACTGCCTTTTCTTCGTTTCCGCCGGAAGGTTCTGTGGTGTTGTTTTCAAATTGTTCCATTTGTGTCCTTTCGTTGTTCTGTTGTTTGCCTTTATGCAGGCTCCTCGATCTCTGTTTCGAATTTGTATCCTACGCCCCAGACGGTCTTAAGGGACCATTTGTCCGAAGTGCCTTCGAGTTTTTCGCGGAGTCTTTTAATGTGTACGTCTACAGTTCTTGAATCGCCGTAGTATTCAAATCCCCATACTTCGTCGAGAAGCTGGTCGCGTGTGTAGACCCTGTTCGGGTTGGAGGCAAGAAAGTAAAGAAGTTCAAGTTCCTTCGGAGGAGCTTCCTTTACTATGCCGTTTACCTTGAGCTCGTACTGTGAAAGATTCACCGTAAGTCTGTCGTGTGAGACTTCCTTGTTGTCGCTGTGTCCGGAGAAGCTTGTTCTGCGGTGCACCGCCTTTATACGTGCCATTACTTCCTTTATTTCAAAAGGCTTTGTAATATAGTCATCAGCTCCGAGTTCCAGTCCCAGAACCTTGTCGAATGTGTCATTCCGTGATGTTATTATTATAAGAGGTACGGACGATTTTTTTCTTATTTCCTTGCAGAGCTGCCAGCCGTCTGAACCGGGAACAGCAACGTCAAGAAGTATGAAATCAGTCTTTACAGCTCTGAACGTGATCATGGCGTTTTCTCCGTCATGAGCGAAAATAACTGTGTTTCCGTCTTTTTCGAGAGCAGATTTAAGAACACTGCATGTGTTTTTGTCATCGTCGATTATAAGGACTTTGCCCAGTGACATTCTGCATCATCTCCTTTGCCAGAAAAATAAGGGGCTATTATTATTGACCGGTTGCATTGAAAGTCAGATTTATCTTTGACGTTCACTATAATTATACAATAATAAACTGATGTGTACAAGCAGAATTGTGAACAAATTATTACGTGGAAATTAATAAGAATTTAACATACTTTCAGATGTTAAAATCGCTTATGCTAGTTGCACAAATATTCATGCATGACGTGGAATACTAAAAACAATTCCACAAAGTTTCGGGAAAATTGCTTAAACCCCTTGATTGTTTTATTATAAGTTGGTAAAATATAATTAGCACTCAAAGATAAAGAGTGCTAATAAATATAATCAGTTATCCTGAAAAGTTTTAAGGAGGAAATATATTATGACAATCAAACCACTTGCAGACAGAGTAGTTGTTAAACTTACTGAAGCAGAGGAAACAACAAAGAGCGGAATCATTCTTACCGGTTCAGCAAAGGAAAAGCCACAGGTATCAGAAGTAGTAGCTGTTGGTCCCGGCGGAATGGTTGACGGAAACAAGGTTGAAATGTACGTTAAGCCTGGCGACAAGGTTCTTACGGGCAAGTACTCAGGAACAGAAGTCAAGGTTGACGGCGTTGAATACACTATCCTCAGACAGGAAGACATTCTCGCTATCGTTGAATAATTAATGAAACGCTGATCTATTCATAAATCAGCGTGGGGTACGGGGCGAAGCCTGCAATCTCCCCGCTTCAGCAATCCGGCAAAGCCGGATTGCTGACTTGAGCTAAGAAAGAAAATATAAATCAGATATAAAGGAGTAATAGTTATGGCAAAGAATATTATTTACGGCGAAGAAGCCAGAAAAGCACTTCAGGCTGGTATCAACAAGCTTGCAGATACAGTAAAGATCACACTCGGACCTAAGGGCAGAAACGTAGTTCTCGACAAGAAATTCGGTGCTCCGCTCATCACAAATGACGGTGTTACAATTGCCAAGGAGATCGAGCTCGAAGATGCATTCGAAAACATGGGTGCTCAGCTCGTTAAGGAAGTTGCTACAAAGACAAATGACGCTGCCGGTGACGGTACAACAACAGCTACACTCCTTGCACAGGCTCTCATCCGTGAAGGTATGAAGAACGTTGCTGCAGGTGCTAACCCGATGATCGTAAGAAAGGGTATCTCAAAGGCTGTTGACGCTGCAGTAAAGTCTATCGTTGACAATTCAAAGAAAATTGAAGGTTCAGCTGATATCGCAAGAGTTGCTACTATCTCATCAGCTGACGAAAACGTTGGTAAGCTCATCGCTGAAGCAATGGAAAAGGTAACATCGGACGGTGTTATCACTATCGAAGAAAGCAAGACTGCAGAAACATACAGCGAAGTTGTTGAAGGTATGCAGTTTGACCGCGGATACATCTCACCTTACATGGTTACAGATACAGACAAGATGAAGGCTGTTATCGATGATGCTCTCATCCTCATCACAGACAAGAAGATCTCAAGCATCCAGGACATCCTTCCGCTTCTCGAACAGATCGTTCAGGCAGGCAAGAAGCTCGTTATCATTGCTGAGGACATCGAAGGCGAAGCTCTTACAACTCTCGTTCTCAACAAGCTCAGAGGAACATTCGTATGCGTAGGTGTCAAGGCTCCTGGCTTCGGCGACAGACGTAAGGAAATGCTCAAGGATATCGCTATCCTCACAGGCGGTGAAGTTATCACAGAAGAACTCGGCCTCGAACTCAAGGATACAACAATGGATCAGCTCGGCCGCGCTAAGCAGGTCGTTATCGGCAAGGAAAACACAATTATCGTTGACGGTGCAGGTTCAGGCGAAGCAGTTAAGGAAAGACTCGCTCAGATCAAGGCTCAGATCGAAACAACAACATCTGACTTCGACAAGGAAAAGCTTCAGGAAAGAGTTGCAAAGCTTTCAGGCGGCGTAGCTGTTATCAAGGTAGGTGCTGCTACTGAGATCGAAATGAAGGAAAAGAAGCTCAGAATCGAAGATGCTCTTGCAGCTACAAAGGCAGCTGTTGAAGAAGGTATCGTAGCAGGCGGCGGTACAGCTCTTATCAATGCTATGCCAGCAGTTGAAAAGCTCATCCCTGAACTCGAAGGCGACGAAAGAACAGGCGCCAAGATCGTTCTCAAGGCTCTTGAAGAACCGGTTCGTCAGATCGCTCTCAATGCAGGTCTTGAAGGATCAGTTATCATCGACAAGATCAGAAACTCAGGCAAGGTTGGCTACGGCTTCGATGCTTACAATGAAAACTATGTTGACATGATTCCTTCAGGTATCGTTGATCCTACTAAGGTAACACGTTCAGCACTCCAGAATGCAGCTTCTGTTGCTTCTATGGTACTCACAACAGAAAGCCTCGTTGCAGATATCAAGGAAGAAACACCTGCAGCTCCTATGATGCCGCAGGGCGGCGGAATGGGATTCTGATAAACGAATAATTCCGTAACAGATATACATAAAAAAGGTTATCCGTATCCTGAAAGGGATGCGGATAACCTTTTTTTATGGAACACTGATAAAACCGGAAATCCGGAACGCGGGAATTCCGCGGCGTTACATCATTCCGGACATTTCCTTCTTGATCCTGCTCTTGTCTTTGTACATTTCCTTGTCGCTTCGTTCAATTATGGCCTTGATATTAGGTTCAGGACCGTCTTCGTCAGGATGGTAGCAGGAGGCTCCGACAGCTGCCGAGAACGGATAGCCCTTGTAGTTCTGAGCCTCAAGCGCGATCGCTTCTTTCAGTTTTTCTGTGACGTCTGAGTTTGTCATGCAGACAAACTCGTCACCGCCGGTCCTGTAAACTCTGCCTTTTCGTCCGATGGCAGCGATTATGACATCAGCACATCTTATGATGGCATCGTCTCCTTTTCTGTGACCGTAATTGTCGTTTATAAGTTTCAGAAAGTTTACGTCACACACTGTGATCCATAGTTTTTTGCAGTCGTTTGGAACATTTTCAAGGTGTGCGATCTGCATTTCATAGCTGTTTCGGTTCAGTGCGCGCGTCATTGAGTCGGTGACGGCATCGGCGAGCAGGTCGTTTGAAGCATTTATTTTCTTCAGCATTAAAAGAAACATGACCGCAACCAATAATGCAATGCCTATAATAATAAGAATCCTTAATGCAATGGCACTTGTTTCATGCTGATTCTTAAGTGTACTGTCCATTATATTAACGTCGTCTATGTAGTAGGCTACGTAACCGTCAGATTCCTCAGATTCCCCGGAGGTTATGAGGAGGTTTACCGCTGACGCATCATCCGGAAGTATAAATTCACCGGTCAGTTTTGACCAGTTGCTTTTCTGAAGCGTTTTTGCGTCAAGAACTTTCTCTTGCTTTGTGTCTCCTGTCATATAGCTTATTATGAGCCTGAATTCGTGTTCATTATTGTATGAACGCCCGTTGTACATGACAAATGCGGAATATTCGTAGCTTATTCCGTGGGTTACAAGTGAAGAAATATTGATTGCAGGTACGCTCAGCGGTGATGTTCGTTCCGAGGTGTACAGTGAATATCTTCCTGTGTGGCTGAAGTTCGATGAACGTTCAATATGTGCGTCTGTATACGCGTGCCAGTTATCTGTTCCTTCTTCAAAACCATAGGAAATTTCCTGATATTCCTTGGCTTCAGTTGTGACAGATGAAGCTTCATTTGTTGATATGAGTACTGTATCTATAGCGAAAGAAACAGATTTGTCAGAGTGTTCGAAATAAATGATGTAATCCGAAGCATCGTCAGGTACTGTATAGTAACCTGAGATTCTGCCCCAGCCTTCAGCTTTCAGTTCTGTTGATGCTATCTGATCGTAGGTAGGGTCGCTTGCACCTTCGATCATATATTTGATTATCAGCGACACAGTGTTTTTTTCGGTACTGTCCTGACGTACGAATGCGTCGAAACGGTATTTCTTTCCTGCATACAGCATATCTGAAACATCCAGGCTTGGACCGGCCCAGGTGTCCGGACGGTTTGAGACCAGGAATGAGTATGAACCGCTTTTGCTGTAGCGTGAATCCAGCTTTATATCGGCCTGTCCGCCTAAAGGCGACCAGCCGCCGAAACCTTCATCAAAGTTTTCACTGTATACTTCGACCCATCCCGGATCGAGCGCATGGTAAACTGTCGCAGCAAAGGCAGTCAGGGAAGGGGATGAAGTCAGAAAAACAATAAGAACTGACAGAAATGCAATAGCTCTGAACAGTTTTGCCTTCATGTATTCCCCTCCAATCTTTCCTTGAAAAAATAAATCTTTTTGCTACTATAATTATATCATTATTGCATTATTGGCGTCAATATATACGATCAATAAAAAATTCCCCCATGACGATGAGTACAAGGGGGAATTTATCAGATGCAGTTTTAAAAGCTGTTGAAGATCGCAGGTTACTTTCTTGAATACTCGGTATTCTTCGCCTTGATCTCCTGCTTGTTTTCATACATTTCCTTGTCGGAACGTTCTGTTATAGAACTGATATCAGGCGATTCGCCGTCTGTTTCCGGATCGTATGCTGCAAATCCTGATGCAACTGCGAAAGGATAACCCTTGTCTTCTTCAGATTCTTTTGCAAGAGCTTCTCGTATCTGTTCCTGCATGGATTTCCTGGTAATGCAGACAAACTCGTCACCGCCGGTTCTGTAAACCTCACCGTCATCACCTACGACATCCATAAGAAGTCTGCCGCATCTTGTGATAGCTTCGTCGCCTTTTTCGTGACCAAGGTTGTCGTTTATGTACTTAAGGAAATTTACATCGCACAGTGCGAACCAGAGGTCTTTACATTTTTCAGGTTCCTTTGTAAGTTCGTCGATGCGCTTTTCATATGCGTTTCTGTTGTAGCACTGTGTCATTGCATCCTTGGCGATTGATTTCAGGACTTCCTTCTTCTTCCTCATTCGCTTTGCTATAAGCAGGAACAGCGCTCTGATCAGAAGGGCAGCAGCTGCTGCGGCACACAGTATGATAAGAGCCTTTACTGCTGTTTCCCTGTGTATTACCGATGTTTCCGAAATGATAACGCTGTCAGTATAGAATGACATGAGATCGCTTTCGGTTATTTTTTCGGGTTCGTCAACGTTGCTGGTCTGTAAGTAGAATGCAACGTCGGCTGCATCTTCAGGAAGAATATATGTTCCTGTTATTCTTGTCCATTTATCTTTCGGAATATCCTTGGCTGTGATCAGCTGATATTTGGTTTCACCGTTCTGACTGTACTGGAGTTCCATTCTGAAACCGTGAACATCTTCGTACTCGTCGCCGGTGTACATGATGTATGCCGAGTAGAAATAGGATACGCCGCGCTTTACGTCGTTGACGTTAACCGTAGGACCGCTCCATGTTTTGTTTCTGTTTGTAACGTAAATGGAATGTGTTCCGGTATGGCTGTATTCGTCAGTGCGTATAAGTCTGTTGTCGCCGCGCGGTGCCCAGAGTTCATTTCCGTTTTCAAAATCGAATGAGTAAAGGTAACCTTTTTTGTTTGTACCCTGTTCCTCACGGTCGTTTCTGTCGCCGATAATAACTGCGTCATCGATGTTGAAGTCAGTTGATGCGTTTGCACATTCAAAATAGGTAAGATAGTTTGCCGAGTCTTCCGGAATTGTGACAGTACCTGTTATTTCCGTCCAGACTTTCTGAGGTATTTCGCCGCCGGCCAGCTGCATGTACTGTGATGTTCCGAGAGAATCAACATATTTGAGAGTCCATGAAAAAGTCTTTACCGAGTCACTTTTATGGTAGATCCATGCACTTACAGTGTACGTTTTATTCGGTGCAAACAGTGCGTCGCCGGAAAATGAAGGCCCGTGGTAAGACTGGGTACGTTCCGTTACTGCCAGACTGTTGTCGCCGGAGTGGCTGACCGTTGTATCCAGCGTGAGCTTTCCGCCTCCGCCGAACGGTGTCCACGCGTTCAGCGCGCCGTCTTCAAAATCGCTTGTAAACAGCACGTCTCCGCCCTCTGCATAACAAACTGATTCTGCAGGAACGTTCGGCGCAATGAGCACAGCCAGCATCATGAATATGATGCTGAAAGATATGATCTGTTTTTTCATAATAATCCCCGCTTTCTTTCATAATAAACTTTCAGAAAAAATCTTCTAACCCCATGATTTTCTCTAAACCGTTAGTATCTTGATTAATATTATAGCACATTCTGTGCATATTGTCCATACATGAATCGGAAAATATTCAGGACTCTGTATGTACAAATTCACTAATCAGACGCTTATTTATCGCATTTGCGACTAATTCAGCTGACAGTCAGAATCAGTCAGTGCGCCGCAGTAAAAAAACTGCACAAAGTTTTTCACTTTGTGCAGTATCCGAAAATATATTTACTCTGGTTACGTAATAATTGCTTTATCAGAAGCCGTCGAACGGGCTGTCGTTCTGTGAAGATCCGTCGTCTGAAGCAGTTGCTGCATCAGGATCATCGTAGGAGAATGTTTCGATACCGAAAACTTCCTTTTCACGGGATTCTTCCTTGCTGTTCTTTTTCTTGTTATGCTTCTTTTTGCCGTTATTATTGTTATTGCTGTTATTATTGCTGTTATTTGAAGAAGGCTTCTTTTCTGTTACATCACTGTTTTCAGAAGGTTTGCTTTCCGGCTTGCTCTCTTCTTCGGCTTCCTTTGTTTCAGGCTCTTCCTTCTTTTCAGGAGCCTTTTCATCAGCAGAAGATTTTTCTTCTTTCTTTTCTTCTATTTTCTCTGGCTTTTCAGCAGGCTTCTTTTCTTCAGAAATTTCTTTCTTTTCCTTAGGAGCGTTCTTGCCGGAGTTTTCAGATTCAAGTGATGTCATTACATCGTTGATTCCTTCGCTCTTGTCACTTGCAGTTGATTCTTCAGCGTCTGTGTCTGAACCGGCGAAGATCACTCTGATTATAACAACGAGAAGGATGATAAGACCGATCACGCCGGCAATGATAAGAAGCAGTGTGGTTGAATCCATGGTCTTGATCGTATTGATTATTTCCGGAGTGTTGGCAATGTCTGCACGAACAGCTCTGACGTCATCAACGTAGAATGAAACGAGGTCTGTAAGAGATTCTGAACCAGCCGGTGCATCTTCCGGAAGATTTGCTGTCTGAACATAAAGTGTAACGTTCTTTGCACCTTCAGGAACTGTGAACGAACCAGCTATTTTTGTCCATTCGCCCTTCTTTACTTCCGCATCGGAAATGCGTGAGTAGTTTTCGGTGCCGTTATATGTGTACTGGCATTCGAGAAGGAATGTATGGGAATCGTCTGCTTTTTTATCTGTGTAAAGTACGTATGCTTCGTAATTGTATTCCACATCACGTGCAATACCGTCGATGGAAACTGAAGGACCGTTCCAGCATTTTGTACGGTTAGTGGAGAGCATTGAGTAGTTACCGTTATTCTGATGTTCGTCAGTTCTGATAAGACGTGTGTCGCCTCGGCTTACCCATTCTTCGAATCCGCTTTCAAAGTCAAATTCATATTTCTCAATGCCGGCCTTCTTTGAGCTGTCAGCTTCTTTGTCAGGTGCAGCTTCAGGTGCTTTGCCGTAGACCTTTATGTCATCTATACTGAATTCCAGGTTAGGATCCTGCTGGCATTCAAAGTAAAGAAGCGTGGATGAAAGATCTTCAGGAGTTTCTACTGTTCCGTCAAAGTATGTCCATTCACCTGGCTTTGCAACTATGTTTGAGACACCAACATATGAATCTACGTTTACTGAGTCGCTGAAACGCAGAGTACAGTTGATAACCATATCTTCTGTGGCTTTCGGATCAACTTTTACCCATCCTGTAAGACGGTATGCTTCTTCGTTTTCGAAATAGTCGTCAAGGTTTACTGAAGGACCATGCCATGAGACTTCTCTTCCGGTTATCTTAAGGCTCTGGCTGCTTTCGTGTCCGTCAGAAGTGTCGAGATTAAGCGCAGCGACACCGCCGAGTGAACTCCAGCCGTTGATCACGTCGCTTTCAAAATCGTCGCTGTAGATCGGCTCACCGCTGATATCAACTACAGGAGCAGCAGCACCTGCGTCTTCTTCTCCTTCTCCTTCAGCATATACAACTGAAGAAAAGCCTGCTGTACTTAAAGCAATTGATGATGCGATCCCCAGAAGTAATGATAATTTTTTTCGTTTCATATAAATTTTCCACCTTATTAAAAATCGAAATATATTAACCAGATTTTTATTTTTAATAATCCTATTTTTATAGTATAGCATTTTTTAAAGATTATGTCTATATACATATTAAAAGAAAACGCCGCTTAAATTAACTTTTTTTTTTGCAGTTTTTTGCGGATTGGTTTAATATTGTATTTTTTTGTTCTGCTTCCGCTTTTTATCGATATACATCTCTTTGTCACAGCGGGAGATTATTTCCTTTACATCAGGTTTTTCACCGTCTTCGTACGGAGAGTATGAGGCAGTTCCCACGGCAACTGCAAACGGATAATCCTTGAAAGAGTTTTCTTCGTTTTCAAGAGTCTGCTTCAGGTCTGCCTTGAAATCCTGAGACGCTGTGCAGACGAATTCATCGCCGCCTGTACGGTAGACTTTTCCGCTGTGCCTGTTCATTACATCGAGCAGCAGGTGCACACATTTTATTATGCACTGGTCTCCGGTCTGGTGACCGTAATTGTCGTTCAGATACTTCAGACCGTTAACGTCGCACACTGCGAAGAAAAGTTTACGGCATTTTTCAGGTTTCAGAACAAGCTGATTTATGAGCTGTTCATACGCGTTTCTGTTGTATGCACCGGTCATTGAATCCTTTGCAGCTTCGTTGAGCCTGCGGCGCATACGTTTTCTGCTGATCAGCAAGATGATAGCTGATGCGGTGAATAAAACTGCCAGAATTACAGCACCGATGATCATTTTCGTGCGTTTCCGTAACATTATTCTGTCGGCGTAAGTTTCAAGACTGTCGGTTATAACGAAGTCATCAATGAAGAAATCAACGTGTTTGTATTTCAGTTCATCTTTCGGTTTTACTGATGTTATGTAAAGTACAGGATCGACGGCACCTTCAGGTACAGTAAAAATGCCTCCTAATGAAGACCAGCTGCCTGAGCTTGTCTCATGGGACGGGATCACAGCTATATCAGTGTAGGATGTTTCACTTGTATGATACTGCAGATAAATTGAAAAGTATTCTTTACTGATATGTGACGCTGCAAACAGTATCTGCGTGCTGCACCGGTACGGAACATTTTTTTTCAGAGCAGAAATATCGAGGGCAACACCGTCGCGACTGTCCTTTCTGCAGCAGACGCTGAGAGAATGTTCGCCTTTGAAGGAAGCGGTGCCTGAACGTATAATGCTTGCATCGCGAACAGCTTTGAATCCGGGATCAACTCCGTTTTCGAAATCGTACAGTGTGGTGCCTTCCGGTTTGAGCTGCGGCGCTGAAATAATATCTCCGGAGTTTTTTTCCGTTATGATGATATCATCCAGCCAGATCGTCGATTCACGGTTTCCGGATTCGAAGTAAATATCCAGTTTTTCCACGTTTTCCGAAAGAAGCAGATCAGCTTCTCCGCTTACCCATTCATTCTTTTTGATGTCTCTGATCCAATGAACATTTTCGTAGCGCTCACCTGAGTCTGAAAATGTTTTTCTGACAGACATACGTATATAGTCATCTTCTTTGCCGTCATACATGCATTTAAAAGAAATGTGGTATTCCGTTCCCAGTCGGATACAGTCGGTTATGTCAGCGGCAGGACCGTCAAAACATGTTTCTCTGTCATCGACCTTAAGAGCTCCGCTGCCGGAGTACGTTTTTTCATGGTCTATCTGCATTCGTATACGTCCGACAATAGGAAACCATTCGTCAAGTGCGTTTTCATTTTCAAAATCATAGGCCGCTACGACTGAAGATTCATCTTCTGAAGGTTCTGCTGAAACAGCAGTGCATAATGAGCCGGCAAACATGAAAAAGAACGTTAAAGCAATCAGAAAAGCTGTTGCCGGAAAGTTTTTCTTTTTTATGTTTTCGTGTTTCATATATTTTACCTTTAAAAAATCAGGAAAACATTCTGATTTTACTGATTCATCAGTGTTTTCATGATGCGTGTAAAGTGTTTTATGATAAATCATTATAACACATGTGAGGGATTTTGTCTATGCTTTCTAATGCGTAGTTGCAATTTTCTGTCGAATCTGTTATAATAGTAATGGATTGATGTAAACGTTTTATTTATAGGAATAATTACGGTTTGTGTGCGCTTGCGGCCGCATTAAGTATACAGATATACAAGAATGGAGAGAGAAATTTGGAAGCTACGATAAAAGATGTTGCGAAATATGCCGGAGTATCTGTTGCAACGATTTCAAGAGTACTCAACAACAGTTCCGTTGTGGCACCCGAAACAGCTGAAAAAGTAAACAAGGCGATAAAGGAACTTAACTACAAGCCGAATTTTCTCGGACGAAACCTGAGAAAACGCGAGACAAATGTCATACTTGCACTGGTTCCTTCCACCGAGCAGACATACTACAGCGAGATCCTGCACGGAATGCAGATCGAGGCGCTGAATCACGGCTACGATGTTTTCATGAGTATGACCAACAGTTACGGACCTCATGAAGAAAGACTTCTCGGAATGCTGAGAAACAGAACAGTCGATGCTGCGGTTCTCATGGGTACTGTTCTCGACGACAAAACTCTTAACGAGCTGGCTGACCAGTACTGCATAGCGCTCTGCTGTGAGCCGCGTCAGGGGTCTGACATCCTTACTGTAATGATCGACAATGAAAAGGCAGCCTACGATGCCGTAAAATATCTTGCATCCATCGGACATAAAAAGATAGGAATGGTTTCGACTGAAGTCCGTTCACCGTCATCAGTGGAACGTGAAGAAGGCTATATGCATGCTCTTAAGGACTGCGGCCTTGAATTTGATGAAAGATACCTGTTCAGAGATACTTATGACTATACAAGCGGAATGAAGGCTGCTGAATACTTCAGCAGAATGGAAAACCGTCCGACAGCTGCGTTTGCCGTTTCGGATCTTCTTGCGGCAGGATTCATAAAAAAAGCAACTGAGCTTGGTATCAGAATAGGACGTGAATTTTCAGTTATCGGATTTGACAATATAAGCATGGCTGAAATGTATACACCTTCTATTTCAACGGTTGAACAGCCTTGCTTCGAAATAGGAAAAATGGTAGCGAAGCTCGTTATCGAGAACATTTCAGGCAAAAATAACAGCGGCAGGATATTCCTTGATCACAGACTTATCTTCCGCCAGTCTACTGAAAGAAAATAAAAACTATGCTGCCTGCAGATGCGCAGACTATGGTCGTTTATGTAACGGCCGGCAGTAAATAAAAAAGGGTGCACGCCTCATGTCGGGGCGTGCACCCTTTGTCTTACAGTAAACGTAAAAATCTGTTTGCGTTTACTGTAATTATTCTCCGTTCCGGCTGCTGTTTTTAGCGTATTCCAGAAGCTTTTCGTATTTGTTTTCAAGTTTGTCATCAAGCACGGCGTTCAGCATACTGTTCAGAGCTTTTCCTATCTGAGTGCCGGTGAAGCCTTCACTCATGAGCTGGTTTCCGTTTATGTCGAGTTCCTTTACTGTAAGGCATTCCTTTCTGGCGAGTATGTCATCTGCCGTTTCGCGAAGCCAGTCAAGATCATTTAAGCTGCTTGCACATACACCGTCCTTTGAAACGCCGTCGGCACGCTGAACTTCAAGGAGTTTATAGAAAAGCTCAGGGCCAATCTCAGAAAGTACGTGCTTTACATCCTGACGTGATCTGAATTCAAAGTCGTGGTACTTTATAAGAGTTGTGACATTTTTTATTGTTTTATTGTCGTACTTAAGACGCTTCAGGATGGCTTCGGCCTTGACTGCACCTTTTTCCGGATGCTTTTTGAAGTGGCCTCTTCCGTCCGGTGTAAGAAGGAAACAGTCCGGTTTTGCAATGTCGTGAAGCAGCATTGTGATCCTGTATTCCTCAGTGTTTTCCGCGTTCATGACAGCTCTTACAGTGTGTTCCCATACAGTGTAGGCGTGATATTTGCTGTGCTGTTCAAAACCGATCATAGGCGTTATTTCCGGAATGAATACTTCGAGGATCTCGTGGTATTTCATAAGTATCTTAAATACTGACTTTCCGCAGAGAAGTTTTTCGAGTTCAGTACGCAGTCTTTCAGCCGAGATCATTTTAAGCGTGTCCTTTAACAGGAAGATCTGCTTTTCCGTCTCATCCGCTATGGTGAAATCAAGCTGGGAAGCGAAACGTACCGCACGCATTATGCGGAGCGCGTCCTCGTCAAAGCGCTTTTCGGCTTCGCCTACACAGCGTATGACTTTGTTTTCAAGATCCTCTCTGCCGCCGAAACAGTCAACTATTGTTCCGTCTTCACTGCAGGCGAGGGCGTTTACCGTAAAATCGCGTCTTGAAAGGTCATCTTTCAGTTCAGTCGAAAAAGTGACTGACTCAGGGTGACGCTTGTCGGAGTATTCTCCGTCAATTCGGTATGTGGTTATTTCTATCTGCATTTTATCGATGATAACAGCTACAGTACCGTGCTGTATTCCCACATCGATACATCTGTAATCTCTGAAAACTGACTGCGTCTGCTCCGGAAGCGCGTTGGTGGTAACGTCGTAATCATGAGGTGTTCGTCCGAGAAGATAGTCGCGCACGCATCCGCCGACGATATATGCTTCAAAACCCGCTTCCGTCAGGAGGCGGAGGGCAGTCTGAACCTGCTCTGGTATGTTTGTCATAGTTATTTCCTTTCATATATTAAACGATAAACACTGATTAAGTCAGCAATCCGGCTTTGCCGGATTGCCGGGGAGGGGAGATTACGGGGCTTCGCCCCGTGTCCCACGCTGATTTATAAATAAATCAGCGCTTTCGCAGTTATGCCTTGAACTCCGGACCGACAGGTGTGTAAGTGATGTTTTCTGTCGGTTTGACCGCGTTTCTGAAATGTTCCGGGTCGGCGGTAAAGAGCTCCATTAGTTCGTCGGAATAGCCGGAGGTAATGGAGTAGCCGTTCTGGACAACGTCGTCTATGATAAGCGGACAAAGTGATTCCGGACACTGCGCTTTTATGAGCATTCCGTTATCCAGTCCGAACATCAGGCAGTACTGGCGTGTGCTGTAGTTGTACATTCCTCCGCGGCGATAGTGGTCAATAATGTCGAACGAACTGTATACCCATACAATATCTTCAAGTGAGAGTATTATTGCTTCCGAAGTGGAAAGAAAGAAACGGCTGCTTACTGACATAACATCGTTTGACACCATGTAGGCTCTGCTTTCTGCAAAATCGCTTTCAGCTTCATCTCTGTCAAGACCATGTTCAGCATATCCGCTCATCAGCACACGGTACTGTCCGCCGCCAAGAGTGTAAATAAATGAAACGATCAGACAGAAGTCGAATATCAGAAGTATTATAGATATGGTTCCTATAAGCATGAAAAACAGTGTCAGTGCGACACAGATAAACGTTAAAATAAAACTGATTACGGTTTTTCTGAAGCGGAGGATAAACTTAAGGCTTTTATGTTTTTCAGGGTTCTTAAGATATCTCTGCCTTTCTTCTTCAAGTTCCGCCTGCTTCTTTTTATAGCTTTTACTGTTCGGATCATCAAGAGCGCGCAGTTTCTTTTCTATAACCTTTACCTGATTGTAGATATAGATTCCGCCAATTATAAAGAAAAGACCTATTATGCCAAACATAATAAGGAAGCCTTTGTCATGCTCCTGTATGGTCAGGAATATTGCGATAAACCAGAACACGGCGCCGATGATCATGGTGACTATACCACTGACTTTTGAATTTTTCGCCCTGTTGTTTTTGAACTTATCTTCGTTGATATACTTGTAAGACATAAATGATCCATCCCCGTTTTTTACTTGTATGTACGCATTCTTTTAAAATGACAGTACACTATAAATGATAACATTTATACGGCGGTTTGTAAATACATATTTTACGGGTTCTCAGCGTATAAAAATGAAGCCTCATCTGATAAAATACCGGATGAGGCTTCGTGTGTGTTATGAAGTTTTGTGTTATTACGTTATCGATTCGTTTTTATGGTTGATAACAACTTTGGTATTATCGGTAAATTTAAGTGTCTTGTCGCCTTCTACCAGTATGCACCAGTAGGCCATATCAGCTGTGCCGACCAGCGGACTGTAGCGTTCAATGGTCACGGCATCGTTTGTCACATTTGTAACAGTGTGCTTTACCGAACCGCTGCCTTCTTCAAGAAGAATGATGAAAAGGCTGTTGTCAGCAAACCATTTGTCGGTGTATTTCTTCTTTGCTTCTGCAAACATTTCCTTTGTATTGTCAGAATAACCGAAAGTGCTGTGTGCGTTCAGAAAATCCTCAAACTCTTTCTGACTTTTTATTATCATGTGTCCCGGGTATGTGACATCAAGATCGCTGGTTCTGATATATTCGGCACTGAAATGGTCAGCGTTACTATCAGGTCCTTCCGGAGTGTTGATTTTCGGATCGCCGTGAAGTACAGGATGAAGAAGGAGTTCCTTTATGCGGCAGAGGTCGAGAATATTGATCCTGCCGTCTTTGTTTAAGTCAGCTGCGCCTGCGTCCTTAAGTGATGTTTCTGATCCGATAAGCCAGTTTTGAAGCATGACTGCATCGAGTATACTTGTTTTTCCGTCGAGGTTTATATCTCCTGCGGTATCATTAAGTATGATTTTCCTCGCACCGTCAGTTATAACGCAGTCTGCCGAGAGGGTCTTGATTACTTCTTCATCGCCGAATGTTTTTGCGAGTTTCCACGATACTGCGGCAGGGCCGTCGGCCTCCGGAAAGTAAACATTTATGGTGTTTATTCTTCCGCCTTCGAGTGGAACGGCACTTACAGGACTGCAGTCAAAGCTTCCGTAGTTTCCTAAAATTCCGCCGTCCGTATTGTGTCCGAAGTCTGTCCAGCCGTAAGGAGTTCCTGCGTTGCTTTCCATGCAGAAAGTGAGATATCTGCCGTCATATACAGCAACATCACCGTTTTTTTCTTTATAATTTTCAAATTCAGTCATGCAGTCAGGCACCCAGGCGTTAAGATCAGTTTCGGTGATCTCAAGCTTGTCATTTACGTTAAACACGTATTTCGGCTGAATGCAGTCGGTAAGTTCAAGAGTCTTGTCACAGAATCTTACGCAGAATTTTCCGGCTTTTGTGCCCTTGTAAACTGCGGTTTCAAACTGGATATGCGACGGCATATCAGGATCTTCATACTTGAATGTATGGTGGTAAAGTTCCGTTGTAACTGCACCGTGTTCTTCTGTGACCTTGTCCCCGTCTTCAACAAAAGAACTTTCAGATATGGAATATCTTTCTTCGTCCTTTTCAGTTATCTGTTCTGTGAAAAGAACGCATAAATATCCGTCTTCGATATGGGTGGCACCGTATCTGTTGCGGAACTCAAGTGCTGATTTAAAGTCTGTCGGCACCCACTTCGGGAGTTTTACTGCAGCACCATTTTCCTCTGCAAATACCGCAGGAACGTCATATGCTGTAATTCCTGCCGATGAAAGAGGGGTAAATGCTGTAAGTACTGCCGTGGCAAAAGCCAGTGTTTTTCCTGTTTTCATACTTTTCACCTTCCGTTTCTTTTTTCGGCGCTTTTCGCTGCTTCACTGATCATCAGTTTAAGCGGTTACTCTGATTATATCATTTACTGCAGATATGTGCAATGATAATCAGAATACTTTGTCTGCGCCTTATGTCTATAATAACAACGTTCATTCATTTTTATTACACTTTTTCCGAAGAATAAATTGTGAACATTTCATGAATAACGCAGAATACGCTTATTCGGGACAAGTCATCCGGATCTGCCGGTGCTTTTCTGCATATGTCCGGTGCTGTGATGAATATTTCTGTAAGTTATCATATTATTATCACATTGAAGATTAAAATAATTAATATGAACGAAGATAAAGGAGTAATGTTACTATGGATGACAAATACAGTTACAGCTACGATCCTGAAAATAATCATGAAAATTCGTCTTATGCAAACGATGAGCATTTGGCTTCACCAGAAAAGCCGCGTAAACACGGTGCTGCAAAGGTGTTTAAGTCAATACTTTTCGTGATCTGCATGGCGGCGGTTTCAGTCGGTTCGATAGCAGGCTACAAATATATTGATGAAAACGGGATCCCGTTCATATCAGAAAACAGTGCAAAGGAAAAGCGCCCTTCATTTTCTGAAAGCAGGAAGCTTCCGTCAAAGGAGGAAAACGAAGAGGCTGAGGAAAAGGCTGAGGAAGCAGAAAAGACGAATAATCTGACAGACGAAAGCCTTGTCAATGTTCAGGCTAAGGGTGATACACTTTCCACACAGGCAATATACAGAAAAGTTCTCCCGTCAGTTGTTGGTGTTACATCTGTTTTCGAACAGCAGAGCCAGACCTTCGACTTCTGGGGATTCAGCTCCGATACAGTTACACAGGATGTTCCTGGTACAGGTACGGGAATCGTAATGTCGAAGGACGGATACATTCTGACAAACGCACACGTTATCTGTGACGATGACTTCGGCGTTGCGAAGAAGATAACCATCAGACTTTCCGACGAAACGGAATACGATGCAGCAATAGTCGGTTATGACAGACAGACTGACCTTGCGGTTTTAAAGGCTGATGCCAAGGATGAAATGGTTCCTGCTGAGTTCGGCAGCTCGGAAAGCCTTAAAGTAGGCGATCCTGCGCTTGCCATCGGTAATCCTCTTGGATTCGACCTTTTCGGTACACTTACAGCCGGGTATATCTCAGGACTCAACCGTGAGATCTCGGTAAACGATACAACAATGAAGCTTATCCAGACCGATGCGGCCATCAACAACGGTAACTCAGGCGGTCCGCTTATCAACCAGTACGGCCAGGTAATAGGCATCAATTCCATGAAACTGTCATCTTCATATTCATCTTCAACAGCTACTATCGAGGGACTCGGTTTTGCCATCCCGATAGATGACGCCAAAAAGATCATAGACGATCTGACATCTCACGGCTATGTTACAGGCCGTCCTCAGCTCGGTATCACATACAAGGATCTTTCCAAGAGCGGATCTGCTTATCAGGGCAGAGGTGCATCAGGAACAAGCGGCGTGCAGGTCGTAAGTGTCAATGAAAACGGTCCAGCAGACAAGGCAGGCATCAAGGCAGGGGATGTGATCGTCGGAGCTGACGGTGAACTTGTATCCTGTGCCGAAGACCTCAAAGCAGCGCTTAAGGACAAAAATGCCGGTGACACCATCAAGCTTACTGTTGTAAGAAACAGGAACTACTACGATGTTGATGTTACACTTGAGGATCTTAAACCGGATGCTTCAAGAGAAAAAGCAGGCAGCAGACAGTGATCAATTTGATTCCATAAATATAAATGAAAAGCCAGCGGCAATGCATTAACTGCCGCTGGCTTTTCGTTTTCGGATTCATTTAAGAAAACGGTGATTTATTCATAAATCACCGTGGGGCAGGGGCGAAGCTGTTTTTCCGGTTTGATCAGTGTTTCCTTAATAAAATTGTTAAACAGTATCAGTTGTTTTTTCTGTAGCTTCTTGTTGAAAGGAAGCATGTAAGTATCACTGTGAAGTCAAGAACGATCAGCCAGATGAGCACCAGCGTACGCTTGGTGTATACATATTCCTTTGAAACAATATCCATTAACACCGTATGATCGTCAAAGTATTCGTAAAATACAAATGATGGTTCAAGTGTGTATCGGAAAGAGAAATACCCCTTTTGTTTTCTGAATTTTTCAGCAGGGATGATGCAGTCAGAACCAAT
Source organism: Ruminococcus sp. HUN007 (assembly GCF_000712055.1). Classification (NCBI taxonomy): domain Bacteria; kingdom Bacillati; phylum Bacillota; class Clostridia; order Eubacteriales; family Oscillospiraceae; genus Ruminococcus; species Ruminococcus sp. HUN007. The sequence continues at coordinate 2,419,331 of NZ_JOOA01000002.1, forward strand.
AAGACTCGCATTGCCGTGAGCGACGAATTTTCCGGTTTCCGTATCGGCCATGGCAATGGTTCCGTCTCCGAATGACGGGCTTCTGCGGATCATCAGTGAGGCATCAGCGTATTTTGAAAGTTCGTTCAGAGCAGGACTTTTAAAAACGGCTATTACCAGACCGCCGCCGCTTCTGCGTGTAACTGCAGTCTGGAATATGACCTGTCCGTCTTTTTCGTCTGTTACAGTGCTGCAGTACTGCTTTACTGTAAGGCCTTTTCTGAAACGCTCATCAGCAAATTCAGTTTTCGATTCCGGTGTGGTACTGAATATGACGAGGCCGTTTCTGTCAGTTATCATTATTTCGTCAGCTCCGGATGCTATTCGCAGCTCTTCCGAAGTCATGTCCTCGCTGAAGGTTTTCGGAAGCTGGGACACAAGCACTGACAGAGTCTGTGTTCTGAGTTCGTATTCGCTGCACAGTTCTTCTTTCATCTGTTCATATTTGTTCCTGTCTTCTCTGATTCCGGTTATAATAGCGGAAAGATGTTCGGCTGCTGTGTCGGAAGCAAGATGCTTTTCCACAACACCTATTGAATAGAACGCAATATAAATGATGATGGCTGAAATTATGACCGGAGCGATAAGTATCCTGTAAAGTGAAAATTTTTTCATGATCTGTTACCGGACTGCCGGCAGTCGTCAGGAAGACCGGTGCCGGTCATTTCGTTATACTGACGGTACATTTTCTGAACACTGTTTTCGAGAAAATAGTAGTGAAAAACATAAGGAATGAGCAGTACAAGGAGAAGTCCCGTGAGAACAGCATAAGTGATGTTCTCCGTGCAGGCGAGAATACCTATTGCAATAAAGAGCATCAGGGCGAAAAGTGCCATAACGATGAGGTGCATATGCCTTTCGTGCTGCATGAATGCTATCTGCTTTAAGTGTTCTTCCCTGAGAGCACCGATCTTTTCCGGATCTTTTTCCGCAAGGATCCGGTCAGCATAGGCAAGGTATGCTGTAAGATATTTTCTCATGACCATCCTCCTTAGTAATGCTTTATGGATGCACTGATCTGATCACGTAACAGCGTCCGCTGCCGGACGCGGAGTTTCGCTGCGAACATCAGCACAGCTTAACTGATCTGAGCTTCCTTGTATCAGGCAACAGCTGTGAAAGCAGTAAAACCGAGCAGAGTGAGTACAGTGATTATTGCTGCTGCAAGAAGGACTCCGCAGCTTATTGCGATGATGCTCTTTTTAAAGTCGAGGTCAAGAAGACTTGCAGCGAGAGTTCCTGTCCATGCACCTGTTCCCGGAAGCGGGATGCCTACGAAAAGCATAAGTGCCCAGAACATACCCTTTCCAGCTTTAGCTTTGAGTTTTTCACCGCCGTGATGTCCTTTCTTAAGACACCAGCTGAAGAACTTGCCGATCACCGGCTTGTCAGCACCCCATTCAAGTACACGGCGTGCAAAGAAGAAGATGAAAGGAACTGGCACTATATTGCCAATCATGCATAACAGTATTGCGGTTTTCCAGTCCACGCCCATAGCAACACCTGCAGGTATCCCTGCACGAAGCTCAACGAGCGGTACCATTGAAATAAGAAATGTGAGTATGTATTCTTTCATAGAAGCCTCCTGAAATATTATTATTCGTTTATAGTCCGTTATAATCAATTATAGTACACCCATGGTCTGTTGTCAATGAAAATGCGCATTAAACGAAGTACCGCATATGCATGGGGGTGCATATGCGGTACCGTTTGATGAAAATATAGGGGAAATGAAAAAAGTATAAAACCATGAATTTCTTCCTGGTTTCATTCGAGAAATAGTTAGGTTATATGAATGTAAAACGACCTACACATATATTATATCTTTTAATAGTCTCTTAGTCAATAGAAGCAGTGCAAAAAACAGGCACTAAAGGGTTTAATTTTTCATATTTGTTGATATTGCTTTTATATCGTTTGATTTATGTGATAAAATGCGCTTATTTCACAACTGCCGGCAGGAGAGCCCGTGTTCTGTATTATATTGATATTTTAGCGGAAATTTGCATAATGAATAATGATATAAAACAATAAACCATCGCATGCGCGATGGTTTATTGCAAGGAAATATATGAGAAAAACACGATTTAATAAGAAACTTTCAACTTTACAAAATAATAAGCAAGCCACATCAAGTAACTTGCCCCTATTTAATGAGTTGGGGCGGAAGGATTTGAACCCTCGAATGGTGGAGTCAGAGTCCACTGCCTTACCACTTGGCGACGCCCCAGTTTATGTATGTCCGTCATCTGACGACTTCTTAATTATATCACAACGCATACCCCAAGTCAACACTTTTTTTCTGAAATTCAGAGGTTTGTGAAAACTGTACACCGATATCCTCAAACGGAATGACTTTTAATGCACAACCAACATGCGAAGCCGGTTTTCATGCACTGAAATACCGCTGTATACCGTTAGGCACAGTTTCCGGTGTATCAGTTTTCCGTGTGCAGTTTACAGGTATCTCCTGTGGATTTTTCATCAGAAATATAGTATAATGTAATAGTGTGCTGTCACCGACGCACACTGACTCTTTTGAAAGGGGATGTTCATTTTTGGATACTTCAGTAATAATTGTAGCTGCGGGTAACTCAACCAGGATGCAGGGAACTGACAAGCAGATTGCCGAAGTCGGCGGAATGCCTGTAATTGTTCGTTCAATGCTGGCGTTTGAAAAGTGCGGAAGCGTTGCCGAAATCGTCGTTGTCACCCGTGAAGATATAATCGAAAAGATAAAAGCACTGGCTTCGGAATACGGAGTAAGCAAACTTTCCTGTGTAGTGAAGGGCGGCAGTACGCGTCAGGAGAGCGTTATAAACGGGCTCCACGCCATCTCGGATTCAACTCGGATGATCGCTGTTCATGACGGTGCCCGTCCGCTTGTAAAGCCGGAATACATTGAAAAGACTATCAAAGATGCAAGAGTTTTCGGCGGTGCTGTGCTTGGAGTGCCGGTGAAGGATACTATAAAGGTCGTTGACGGCGGGCTTATCACCGATACACCTCCGCGTTCATCACTCTATATTACCCAGACACCGCAGGTGTTCATGCGCTCACTTTATAACAGGGGAGTTGAATTTGCTGCCAGAAACTGTCTTGACTTCACCGATGACTGTCAGATGGCGGAAGCAGTCGGTGCGAAGATCTGCATGACAACAGGTGACTACACCAACATAAAAATAACCACACCTGAGGATATTGCCATTGCTGAGGCGATACTCGGTGCGAACGGAGGTAAATAAATGTTCAGAACAGGACACGGTTATGATGTTCATAAACTTACAGAAGGCAGAGACCTCATTATAGGCGGCGTAAAAATACCGCATGAAAAAGGTCTGCTCGGCCACTCGGATGCAGATGTGCTGGTCCATGCCGTAATGGATTCGCTTCTCGGTGCAGCTGCACTCGGAGATATAGGAAAGCATTTTCCGGACACCGATGAAAGATTCAGAGGAGCCGACAGTATAAAGCTTCTTGAACATGTTGCCCGGCTGCTTGAAGAAAAGGGTTATAAAATAGGAAACATCGATGCCACGGTGATCGCACAGGCACCGAAACTTGCGCCGTACATTGAAACTATGCGTGAAAACATTGCCGCTGCTGCCGGATGCGAAAAAGATGCTGTGAATGTTAAGGCAACTACCGAGGAACATCTTGGATTTACAGGAGAAAAGCTTGGCATTTCAGCACATTCAGTATGCCTGATATACAGGGACTGACGTGTCTGTCCGCAGACAGCATCTGTGACATGAAAAACGTTTTCAGATAAGCGTTACGGAATTATATGTCATTTTTTTGTCCGCAGAAACGGTTTTCTGAAAATCTGAAAAAATTTTTTAAAAATATAGTGCAGTCTTTAATGATTTGTGGTATAATATATTTTGATGTGTATCGTCATATGACACCGGCGGTATACATGGCAAATTAAAATTATCAAATAAGAAAGAGGTCGTTAAAAATGTCAAAGATTGATTTAACAAAGTATGGCATCACAGGCACAACGGAGATCGTTTATAATCCTTCTTACGAAGTTCTTTTCGAAGAAGAAACAAAGGCTTCCAACACAGGTTACGAAGTTGGACAGAATACCGAACTCAACGCTGTAAATGTAATGACAGGTATCTATACAGGACGTTCACCTAAAGACAAGTACATCGTTGAAGATGCTAACTCAAAGGACACAGTATGGTGGGATTCAAAGGAATATCCAAACGATAACCACAAGATGTCAGAGAGCACATGGGCTGCTGTAAAGGATATCGCAAAGAAGGAACTCTCAAACAAGAGACTCTTCGTTGTTGATGCTTTCTGCGGTGCAAACAAGGACACAAGAATGGCTGTTCGTTTCATCGTTGAAGTTGCTTGGCAGGCTCACTTTGTTAAGAACATGTTCATCGTTCCTACAGAAGAAGAACTCAAGAACTTTGAACCTGACTTCGTAGTATACAACGCTTCAAAGGCTAAGGTTGAAAACTTCAAGGAACTCGGACTCAACTCTGAAACATGTGTAGCTTTCAACATCACAAGCAAGGAACAGGTTATCATCAATACATGGTACGGCGGTGAAATGAAGAAGGGTATGTTCTCAATGATGAACTACTACCTCCCGCTCAAGGGCATCGCTTCAATGCACTGCTCAGCTAACACAGATATGGAAGGCAAGAACACAGCAGTATTCTTCGGCCTTTCAGGTACAGGTAAGACAACACTTTCTACAGATCCTAAGAGACTCCTCATCGGCGATGACGAACACGGCTGGGACGACAACGGCGTATTCAACTTCGAAGGCGGCTGCTATGCTAAGGTTATCGGCCTCGACAAGGAATCTGAACCTGACATCTACAACGCTATCAAGAGAAATGCTCTTCTCGAAAACGTAACAGTAGACAAGGACGGCAAGATCGACTTCGACGACAAGAGCGTTACAGAAAACACTCGTGTATCTTACCCGATCAGCCACATCAACAACATTGTTAAGCCAATCTCTGCAGCTCCTGCAGCTAACAATGTAATCTTCCTCTCAGCTGATGCTTTCGGTGTACTCCCTCCAGTATCTATCCTCACACCGGAACAGACACAGTACTACTTCCTCTCAGGCTTCACAGCTAAGCTCGCTGGTACAGAACGTGGTATCACAGAACCAACTCCTACATTCTCAGCTTGCTTCGGTCAGGCATTCCTCGAACTCCACCCAACAAAGTATGCTGAAGAGCTCGTTAAGAAGATGCAGAAGAGCGGCGCTAAGGCTTACCTCGTAAACACAGGCTGGAACGGCACAGGCAAGAGAATCACTATCAAGGATACACGTGGTATCATCGACGCTATCCTCAGCGGTGACATCAACAAGGCTCCTACAAAGAAGATCCCTATGTTCGACTTCGAAGTTCCAACAGAACTCCCAGGCGTTGACAAGAACATCCTCGACCCAAGAGATACATACGCTGATGCTTCTGAATGGGAAAAGAAGGCTAAGGATCTTGCTGAAAGATTCAACAAGAACTTTGTTAAGTACACAACAAACGAAGCTGGTAAGGCTCTCGTTGCTGCTGGTCCTAAGGCTTGATTTAAAGCTTAAAGCAAAATATAGTGTGCATCGCGCACATACGATTAACGGCGGTCCTTCGGGATCGCCGTTTTGTGTTATGTACCGGCCGGTACTATCGAAAAAGGGCTGCGTTCGCAGCCCTTCAATGCTTTATTCTGTTTTATCACATAACCTGTGCACTTCGCTGATCTCGAGCGGTGTGCCCCAGATGAAGCCCTGGACGAGGTCGCATTTTTTCTCTTTGAGAATGTCGAGCTGGTTCTGTGCTTCGACGCCTTCTGAAATAACTTCGAGACCGAGCGTGTGTCCCATTGAAATGATAGCGGAGATAAATGCTTCGGCGCTTCCTTCCTCTGCGTTGTTCTGAACTGCCAGATCTTCAATGAAGCTCTTGTCGATCTTAAGAAGATTAACCGGGAGCTTTGAAAGATTTGAAAGTGAAGCGTATCCGGTTCCGAAGTCGTCAAGGGCGATCTTTATGCCTTTGGCTCTGAGACGGTTCATGTTGTCTATTGTCATGTTCATTGAACCGGCGAGACAGTACTCTGTTATTTCTATTTCAAGACATGAAGGCGGGAAGCCTGTTTCATCAAGAGCCTTTTCAACGAGTTCGACAAATCCGTTTCTTGAAAAATGCTTTGCCGAAGCATTTACTGAAAGTATAAGTTCCGGACGCTTTAAAGCAGTTTCTTTGAATTCGGCGAGAGCGTATTTCAGTACATAGCTGTCTATCTGGAAAATTATATCCGAACGTTCGGCAACATCGATCAGATCCTGGATAGGAACTGTTTCCTGCTCATCTGCGCTGATTCTTATGAGTGTTTCAAATCCGCGCAGTGTTTTGGAATCGGTGTGGTACTGCGGCTGATAAGCAAATGTGAAGCTTTTGTTGTCCAGATATTTCTTGGCCAGTGATTCGATGTAGGCGTTCTTTTTCATTGTTTCCCTGAACTGTGCCTCAAAAACCCTGACTCCGTTTTTACCGGACGCCTTTACGTTGTAAAGTGCCATATCCGAGCATCTTATAAGCTCTGACGGATCCTTGGCGTGGTCAGGATACTTGGAGATACCGATACTTGCAGTAACATATATCTGGGAACCTGTTTCTTCAACAGGGATAGGCTGCTTTAAAGATTCTGAAATGGCTGAAGCTATTTCATTTATCCTGTTCACTCCGCTTATGATCAGTATGAATTCATCTCCGCCTATTCTGCTGAGCATGTCACGGATGCTGATTATTTTACGGATTCTTTCAGCGCTTATGCGTATTACTTCATCTCCGACTTTGTGTCCGTAGTTATCGTTTACAGACTTAAAATCGTCAAGATCGATGTAAAGTACACCAAAAGGTTTTCCTGCGTGGGTCATTCTTTCAAGCAGCATAGTAATACTGCGCCTGTTGTTAAGACCGGTCAGATAGTCAGTAAGCGCTTCTTTTTCGCGTTTTCTTATCTGATTGTGGATTGTAATGACTGCGATCAGACACACGCACATTGTAGTAAGACCTGGGATTATTTCACGATTGTTTGTTCTTAACATATGCAGTGCGGATGTTAAGAGTGTAAAAGCAGGAATCAGATAGGCAAATAACCTTGCTGATCTCTGACGCATACTTGCCAGAATTATGCATATCAGCATCTGGAGCGAAGTGACCACACCTTTGAAACTTGCTATAAAGAAGTGGTCTTCGGAGTAAGGCAGCTTTACAGGTGCTTTATCCATATTTGCGACCGAAATAAGCAGATACAGGCAAAGATAAGCAATCAGCAGAGAGATGATGAGAAGTGTACTGCCGAATTTTCGCTTGTTTCCGTTTTCCAAAAAATCAGAACTCCTTTTATGAATAATAAATAATTACCTGATTAATGAATGTAACCCCGTGCTTTGGTCCAAGTGCCCTATACAATAATTAATTATAACCCAAACATGAAGAAAAATCAATAAAAACCTTGATTTTGTAATAACTTAGCAAAGACATGGCTGTTCAGTGCATTGTTTTATGGCAAATTGCAGTTAATCATATTTTCTGTGCATAAAAAATTTGTTTACTCTTATCATTGAAACCTACTATATTAAGTGGTATAATATCAAAGGTTGTCTGTTATCACTGACAGCGGCACTCAGCGTTCGATCCCCCGCTCCTGAACAGGAGATAAGGGGGAATTTTTGAGGACTGAAGAACTGCAGACAGTGATATCAGTATGAAACGTTTTTCGTTTATAAGGAAACGCTGCTTAATTTTCAGACCAGTGCACAGGCCGGGGTAAAACTCCGGAAAATCATGGTGCTGTGATCCGTAGATTCGGATCCTGAAACGAAACAGCGTTTCCGGGATTCTACAGAAAAGGATGTATCAAATGCTGAAAAAGTATTTCTCTGACCTGAAAAAAGAGTTTTCAGGTTACAACGGAAAAAAGCTGTCCGCTGACCTCATGTCGGGTCTTACGGTTGCAGCTGTCGCTCTTCCTCTTGCGCTTGCGTTCGGTGTAAGCTCCGGTGCTGATGCGGCTTCAGGTCTCGTTACTGCCATTATTGCCGGTATCGTTATCGGTCTGCTCGGCGGTGCTTCGTACCAGATTTCAGGCCCTACAGGTGCCATGGCAGCTATTCTTCTTTCACTATCTGCCAAGAACGGCGTTGAAGGTGTACTCTTTGCCGGATTCCTTTCAGGTATCATTCTCATTCTTGCGGCTCTTTTAAAGATCGGCAAGCTCGTTTCCTACATTCCTGCACCGGTCATTACAGGATTTACTTCCGGTATCGCAGTAATTATCGCACTCGGACAGATCGACAATTTCTTCGGTACACATTCCGAAGGTTCAAGTGCCATTGAAAAGCTCATTTCATACGGAAGACTCGGCTTTAAGCCTGATCTTTACACAGTAATGTTCGGTGCACTTGTCGTTCTTCTTATGATCATTTACCCTAAGAAGCTTAATGCAAAGTTCCCGGCTTCACTTGCTTCCATCATAGTGGCGCTTGTTGTTGAACTCATCTTTAAGTTTGACGTTAAGCAGGTAGGCGACATTCCTAAGTCTCTTATGCTCGATACAAGACTTGATCCAGCATCCATCGCATCAAACTTCTCTGATCTTAAGGCATTCAAGGATACTTATCTTTCACCTGCAGTTTCAGTAGCTGCTCTCGGCATGATCGAAAGCCTTCTCTGCGGTGCTTCTGCCGGCAAGATGAAGAACGAAAAGATCGATGCACAGCGTGAACTTATCGCTCAGGGTGTCGGCAACATGCTCATCCCGTTCTTCGGCGGTGTTCCTGCTACAGCAGCTATCGCACGTACAAGCGTTGCCATCAAGTCAGGCGGAAATACAAGACTCGTAAGCGTATTCCATTCACTCACACTCATTGCTTCAATGCTTATTCTCGGACCTGTAATGTCACAGATCCCGCTTGCAGCTCTTGCAGGTGTTCTCATGGTAACAGCATGGAGAATGAACGAATGGCCGGCTATCAAGAACATTTTCAGTAAGAAACTCAAGAATTCAGCACTTCAGTACATCATAACAATGCTCGCAACAGTTGTTTTCGACCTTACAAAGGCTATTGCGATCGGTATCATACTTTCAATGCTCATCTTCATCCTCAAGAACTGTGAGCTTCGTATCGACATCAGCAACGTTGACAAGAAGAGACTTGCGGATGCAGGACACGAACTTGTAAGCCCTCTCAAGCACACAAAGCTTGTTTACCTTGCAGGTCCTATGTTCTTCGGTACACAGGATAAGCTTACAGAATGCCTTTCACAGCTCGAAAACTCAAAGGCTATCGTGTTCTCGATGCGTGGTGTGCCTACGATCGATGACTCGGCTATTGCAGAGCTTGAAGAAATATTCGATACTTATACAAAGAACGGTGTAAACATCCTTTTCAGCGGCGTTCAGCCACGTGTACGCGGTACACTTGAACGTGCCGGATTTATTGAAAAGGTCGGCGAAGACAGAATTTTCTGGGACGCTGTTCAGGCACTTGCTTATCTCGACGAGCAGGCTGCATAATGTAGTTTTTATTGGTAACAATGCAAAAACTTCCACAAAAACCCTTTGGGATGTTTGTGGAAGTTTTTTTCTGTTCTGCTATTGAAAAACAGTTGGAATTATAGTATAATATGGTATATAATCCATTTGAGGTGAATAGGAGATTTATTTACATGATGAGAAAAATATTACTTTCAGGCAGGGAAATCGAATACGAACTGGAGTTCAAGAATGTTAAAAACATTAACATACGCGTAAAGCCGGGCGGAGTTATCCACGTTTCAGCTAATAAGAGAGTCTCTCCGGAATCGGTCGATGAATTATTCAGAAGAAGGGAAGCCGAAGTACTTAGAATGCTTGACCGCTTTGTTACCTATGAGGCTGAAAGGGTACCTGTTAAGGTAGAGGACGGAAGTGTCATTTATCTGCTGGGAAAGCCGCTTACAGTGAAGGTTGAGAAGGCGGCGTCGAATATGGTCACGATAGACGGCAATGACCTCATCGTTTACAGTGCAGGAAGCAGCACTGCAGCTATTATAAACGCCTGGTACGACCACCAGTGCAGACGAGTGCTGCCGGAATACGGCCACCTTATGTACGAACGTTTCAAAAACTACGTACCCCACGAACCGGACTACTCCTTCAAGAAGATGAAGTCGCGCTGGGGAAGCTGCAACCCGCATAAATACCGCATGAGTATCAACCGGGAGCTTATCAAGTACGATGAAAGGCTCATTGAATTCGTCTTCTGCCACGAATACAGCCACTTCATCCACCAGGATCATTCACCGTCTTTCTATAATTTTATGGCCGGAATAATGCCCGACCACAGGAAGCGTAAGGAAGAACTTAAGAAAGCAGCGAAGATAATAAGCCAGATGTGACTTACGGTACTGATAAGGCGCATCCGGGATATCCGGGTAAGCCGGATTTCCGATCTGATGAATGCTCAATCAGAAAAAGTTAATACAGTATATACACAAACCGGTCATCCGTATGATTTACACGGATGACCGGTTTGCTTTTTTATATTTATGTTTTGGTTATTACATCAGTTAGCAGCTTTTTCGACCGGAACGCTGTCGTTTTCGTTCTTGTCGGCGAAGACTATTTTAAGAAGGATAGGAGTTATTATCGTTGTAATAACGACTACGATTACTATAGGACCGAAGTATCTGTCATCCATAAGACCTACAGCCTGTCCCTTGTTCGCTACGATAAGAGCAACTTCGCCTCGTGAAACCATTCCTATACCGATCTGCAGGCTTTCCTTTGTTGTGTACTTGCAGAGCTTTGCACCGAGGCCGCATCCGATGATCTTTGTAATTATTGCTACTACAAGGAGGAGGAGCGAGAAGCTGATGATCGTTGAATTCATGTCGCCCTTCGAAAGCTTTACGTTGATACCGATGCTTGCGAAGAATACCGGTGAAAGAAGCATGTATGAAAGAGTTTCAAATCTGGATGAGATGTATTTGATCTTCGTACTTGTTGAGATGAGGATACCTGCGAGGAATGCGCCCGTGATATCTGCAACACCGAAGAGTTCTTCAGCTACGTAAGCGAAGAGGAGACAGAACGCGAAGCTCATTACGTTGTAGCGGTGGAGCTTGGCAGTGGTTTTGTCGGTCCATCTTACGAAGAGAATGTGGAATACGACACCGAAAACGCCACCGAATACGAAGAAACCGAGGATCTTGAGAAGTACAGTTCCGATTCCCGGAGCATTCGGGTCTGCGATACTGGTTATTACGGTAAGAGCGATAATACCGAGAATATCATCCATGAGTGCGGCACCGATTATCGCATTTCCGGCGTTGGATGAAAGCTTGCCGAGTTCCTTGAGTGTCTCGACTGTAATGCTGACCGATGTGGCGGTAAGTATTACACCGATGAAAATGTTCTGGAGAAATATGCTTGTCGGCAGAGTGGTTTCACCGTTATTGAAGAAGTGAGCAACACCGAATCCTCCGGCAAGAGGAACTATAACACCGATGAGTGCGATAACGAATGAAGCGAGACCGCATTTTTTAAGTTCCTTTATATCTGTTTCAAGACCGGCGGAAAACATGAGTACGATAACGCCGATCTCGGAAATATTTTTGATAAACTCTGTTTCATGAACAAGACCAAGACCAGGTCCGAGAACAAGACCGGCAATGAGTGCTCCGACTACCTGAGGAAGATGAATCTTCTTTGTCATGAGTCCCAGAACCTTGGTTGACATAAGGATGAGGGCGATGAATAAAATATAATCCATTCAAAACATTCCTTTCAGACTTTGTAAAACTATTATTGGATTTTATCTGAACATCTGGAAGCACTCGTCTGGAAAGCCCACCCCCCGAAAAGCTTGCGTAACTTATAAAAGTACTGATCAGAGTCCAATGTAAATTATATTACTTTGGGATTTGAAAGTCAATACTGACAGAAAAAATCAGCGTTTTATAACTGTTTCATAAATTTATTGAACCTGAATTGTGGAAAATCATAAAAAGAGTCTTATTATTCGGCCAGGCATAAAAAAGAGTGCCTTAAAAAAGACACTCTTTATATTATTAAATTAACTTTTTTAATTAGCCGTTGAGCTTCTTAGCGAGCTGTGACTTCTTTCTGGCAGCCTTGTTCTTGTGGATGAGACCCTTAGCTGCAGCCTGGTCAACCTTCTTGATTGCGAGTCTGATTGCTGCTTCCTTGTCTGAAGCGTTTTCAGCAACTGCTGCGTCAGCCTTCTTGAGCATTGTCTTGAGGTTAGATCTTGTAGCCTTGTTGTTAGCGGCCTTAACCTTGTTAACCTTAACTCTCTTCATTGCAGATTTAATATTTGGCATAGTAATGTACCTCCGAAAAATAATTGTTAATATAACGAACATAAAACAAAAGCAGCAGACACGGACACTGCTTTGAATTTTAATGTAATAAAAAACGATTCATGGAACGACCATGCAATCAGTCTAAATATAATTTTACCATTTTGAGCGGTAAAAAGCAATAGTTAAAATTCAAATATTATCGAAAAAATAAAGGGCTTGTTTTATATAGTTTCACTATTTTTAAAAGGCAGCGCCGGCGAAGCCGGTGCTGCCTTGAAATTAAAATTCCATTTTCTTTTCGAGGTAAGCAACGAGGTCGTTGATGTTGATTCTTTCCTGTTCCATTGTATCACGGTCACGAACTGTTACGCAGTTGTCCTTTTCGATGGTGTCGAAGTCGTATGTGATACAGAACGGTGTACCGATCTCATCCTGTCTTCTGTAACGCTTGCCTATTGTACCTGCTTCGTCGAAGTCTACCATGAAGTGCTTTGAAAGCATTGTGTAGAGTTCTTCAGCCTGTGGTGAAAGCTTCTTTACGAGCGGAAGTACTGCACACTTGAACGGTGCAAGAGCAGGGTGAAAGTGAAGAACTGTTCTTACGTCCTTCTTTTCGTTGCCGTTCTTGTCTGTTGAAACGAGTTCCTCTTCGTCGTAAGCTTCTGAAAGAATTGAGAGGAAGAGTCTTTCTACGCCGAGTGAAGGCTCGATAACGTAAGGAATGTACTTTTCATTTGTTTCAGGATCGAAGTATTCAAGTGACTTGCCGCTTGTCTTGATGTGCTGTGTGAGGTCGTAGTCTGTTCTGTCGGCAACGCCCCAGAGTTCGCCCCATCCGAATGAAGGGAACATGTATTCGAAGTCTGTTGTAGCCTTTGAGTAGAAGCAGAGTTCTTCCGGATCGTGGTCACGGAGTCTTAAGTTTTCTTCCTTGAGGCCGAGGCTTAAGAGGAAGTCCTTGCAGAATGTTCTCCAGTATGAGAACCATTCAAGGTCTGTGCCCGGCTTGCAGAAGAATTCAAGTTCCATCTGTTCGAATTCACGTACACGGAAGATGAACTTACCAGGTGTGATCTCGTTTCTGAATGACTTACCTACCTGAGCTACACCGAAAGGTACTTTCTTTCTTGTTGTACGCTGAATGTTTGCGAAGTTTACGAATATACCCTGAGCTGTTTCAGGTCTTAAGTAGATCTCTGACTTTGAGTCTTCTGTTACACCCTGGAATGTCTTGAACATGAGGTTGAACTGTCTGATGTCAGAGAAGTTCTGCTTGCCGCATTCAGGACAGCAGATACCCTTTTCCTTGATGTATGCGAGCATCTGTTCATTTGTCCAGCCGCTAGGATTTGTACCGTCGAAGTTTTCGATGAGGTTGTCAGCTCTGTGTCTTGTCTTACATTCCTTACAGTCCATAAGAGGATCAGAGAAGCCGCCGATATGACCTGAAGCTACCCATGTCTGCGGATTCATGAGGATGGCACTGTCAAGGCCAACGTTGTACTTGTTTTCCTGAACGAATTTCTTGAGCCACGCAGCCTTGATGTTGTTCTTGAGCTGCATACCGAGCGGGCCGTAGTCCCATGTGTTAGCAAGGCCGCCGTAGATCTCGGAACCAGGGTAAACAAAGCCCTTTGCCTTACAGAGGTCTACGATTTTATCCATAGTTTTATCTGCATTTTTTAACATATATAAAAACCGTCCTTTAATGAAGTTGTCAAATTATATTGTAAAATAAATATCGCATATTGTCAAGTGTTGAAAGCATAAAATTTGCCTCATCTTATCGCGGAATTACCGTCAGAAAGATGAGGCGGAGGGTATTAATGAGCGCGGTCATACGCCGCTTTTTCGAATACTCTTAAGTCGCGTCGTTTAAGTGCCGCATCGAGGAGATCCGGGAGCTTTTCCGGAGGGCAGGCGAAGCACGGGATCTGCAGTTCTGCGGTTTTTTCGGCGAGACCGGAGTCGAAGCATGGTTTGCCGCTGTCGGAGATGGCAAGCAGGATCACTACGTTTACGCCGGAGCTTTTCAAGTCGCTTAAGCGGTGGATGAGCTGGGCGCGGTTTCCGCCTTCGTAGAGGTCGGTCACTATGAACATTGTGGTCTTTTCCGGTTCGGTAATGAGTTCTTCACAGTATGCGACGGAATTGTTGATATCTGTTCCGCCGCCGAGCTGGATGCCGTAGAGGAGTTCAACCGGATCGGCACACAGGTCCGTGAGGTCGTGAACGGTGGTGTCAAATGCAACAATGTGCGTTTTTACCGCCCTTATGCTTGCGAGTATGCATCCCATTACCGATGAGTAGATAGCCGATTCACCCATGGAACCGCTCTGGTCAATGTCAAGGATGACCGTCCTTGATGCAGTTTTCGAGGCACGCTCGTAGAAGTAGAAACGTTCCGGAAGCAGTACTTTTCGTTCCGGATCGTAGTTTTTGAGGTTACGTCTTATGGTCAGTTTGTAGTCGAGGGCTGCCGCCGACGGGATAGGTGAGTGCTCGCGTCTGTTGAGCGCAGATGTTACCGAGCGGCGGAGGTCGTCGGCAAGTCTGCGGTTTATGTCTTCCACTATTTTCGCAATGTACTGACGTGCATTGTCCTTCGATTTTTCCGGTATCTGATCCTTGAGCATTATAAGTAGCGAAGCCGTCGAAACATCAGGTACAAGGTCGTTTAACATTTCCGGTTCAAGAAGAAGCTGTTTAAGTCCCTTTTTTTCGATGGCATCTTTCTGAATTACCTTTATTTCCATCGGTGAGAACAGGCTTCGCAGATCGCCAAGCCATTTGGTAAGGTGAGGTATCGAACGCCCTCTGCCGCCGGCTTTTCCTGCACCGTCGCTGCCGGATCCGGAGGAACCGTATATCTGCGACAGGGCTGAATCCATGAGCAGATCTTCCTCGGAAAGCGGCAGTCCGCCGAGTCCTTCAAGAGTTTTCTGTGACTCCTCGCCGAGTATCAGCCTCCAGCGTTTGAGCATTTGTAAATTATCCATATCATATATCTCCAAAGTCAAAGTCGTCAAGCTCGTCGATCGTCTGCTGTTCCTCGGCCGTTACCGGAGCGGATATTATCTCGGCCGCCTGTTCGGTGGAAATGCCGAGAACCTCGCCGATGTTTTCGGCAATGTCCGATTTTTCCGCTGGTGAGAAATCAGAGAATGTACGCCTCAAAGCAATGAGCACGGCTTTGAATTCCTCGTCGTCGAGTTCGCTTATGAAATTACACAGACTCTCCCACAGAGTTATTCTTCCTATGAGACTGCGGCGGTTACGCTTTGCAAGGCCTTCGAACCAGGCAGCAGCCTCCGGCGGAGGAGTTCCTCTCGAAAGATGGCGCGCCACCATTTCGCTCAGTTTTTCCGGAGCGATCTTTCCGCGTTCCGTAAGCAGGGCACAGGCAAATCCTGAAAGGAGCGGATTTACCATGTCGCTGTCGGCAATGCTTAAAAGAACATTTACAAAACGCTCATCTTCCAGAAATTCGTGTGCAAGGCAGGCATCGTGTACTGCAGTTACTGCGGTTATCATTTCTGCCGCGGCATTTTCATCACATATGCATGCGTTATATATCTGCAGGCAGAATTTGAGGTACAGCTGGCTGATTATAGCTTCGAGCGGCTTCGGTTCGAGTTTTCGTATTGTACCGAAACGCACGATGGCTGAAAGCGTGCCTATGGTCTTTCCTTCTTCGAAAGGTGAGGCACAGTCGGCAGCCATTTTCTGAACACTTGCGGCAGCGGTCTTTATGCAGTCCGGAAGTCCGCAGAGCAGTGCTCTGTAAAGTGTTTCCGCAGTTTTGCTTAAGTTTTCAGACTCGGCAAGTTCAAGGTTAAGTGATATACGTGCCGCTTCTTCAACGGTATCGCCTTTGAGCGATGCTTCAACTATCTGGATCTCAGTCTCAGGAGTCCAGCTTACAGTCCATTTTTCCGACCAGGTGGCTGTTTCCTGAGTGTTCCTCAGAAGTTCGCCGAAGTGAATTCCGGCTTCCAGCAGTCTGTGCATGAAAAATGAGCGGTTAAGATCGAGAAAAGCCGATTTTTCAGACTTGACACGCAGGTTTTCGCGCAGATCAAGAGCGAGTTCTTCAGCCGCGGCACTGCGGTATTTTTCAAGTTTCAGCTCCTTGAGCTTCAGCATGAAGTCTTCCTGTACCGATGTACATACCGTGCCTTCCGGAAGTTCGCCTATTTTAGTACCTATTTCAATGTCGGCGCAGGCGAGTGAGATCTCACCGAAGCTGCCGTGGCCTATACAGGTAACTGCCGCATCACGCAGATCGCTCATTGACGGAAGCCTGCCGCTTCGCATGGCAGCAAGTGTTTCCGCAAGACGCATTGCCTCAATTACTTCAGCCGATGATGCTGTATATCCGTTTTTACGCTGATATGCCGCAAGGCGTGAAAGATATTCCGGAGCGGTGTTTTCAGGTGTGGAACTTAAGCGGTTCCTCCACAGCATTTCGTAGTAGCCCGGTGCCCTGCTTCCTGCTCCGTATCCCGATCGGGATGACAGACGGTAGTAGGAGTACGGCATGAGCGTGGATTTTGATTCGACTGTTTTAAGTTTGTCTGTAAGTTTTCTGTCTTTATCCGAGAACGGTATGTTTTTTATTCCGGCCGTGTGGAAAGCACCCGTTATAACTGCGGCAGAGCCGTATTTTTCTTCAGTTTCGGCTATTCTGCGTCTCATGTATGCTTCACGAAGTTCGTTGTGCTCGTCCGATTCTGAGAATTCGCGTATGGACTTTCCGTATTCCTCTGCGGCAACCATGAATTCATCATAATTCTGTGCGTGTTCGAAACGGTATTCCCAGAAAGTATCAGTATCAAGGCCTGATATCTTTTCTATTTTCTCATAGACGCTTTCCTCGTGTTCCTTTTCTTCTTCCGGCGCGCCTTCGCTTTCCTTTTCCTTTTCGGCAAGCAGACTTCCTGACGGAAGGTCGCAGAACTCAACCGGTACACCGTTCTTTTTTGCCCAGACCATCGCCTGGTATTCCGGCGAGAATTCAGCCATAGGATACATAACAGTGCGCACAGGTGCCTCGGTCGTGTAGGCAAGTACCGCAGCCGGAAGCTTTACCTTGTGATCGCACAGACCGTCGATAAGACCGCTCAGGTCTGACGGTCCTTCAATAAGCACGGCCTTCGGCTTTGTTCTGTCAAGAAATTCTCTGACGTAAAACGCACACGCCGGCGACAGATGTCTTACGCCGTAGTACTCAGCCATTACGCGTTACGCTCCCTGCATTCGGAATAGAGAGCAGCGTATTCCGCACCTTTCTTCCTCATTACGTTTTCGAGGTATTCCTCCCAGGCAGCCTTGTCCTTATCGTCATCCTTTACAACGGCACCCTGAAGTGCGGCTGCCAGTTCCGCGTCAGTTACCTTTCCGTTTCCGAAGCTTCCTGCCAGTGCCATGCTGTTTACCATAAGTGAGATTGCTTCAGCCGATGAAAGTACGCCGCTTGTCGGCTTCAGTTTTATCTGTCCGTCGAGTGTTCTTCCTGTGCGGAGCTCACGGAATACTGTAACTATCTTTTCGAAGTCGCTGTTTGTCGGCATGGCAGCGCCGAGTTCCATGTCACCGGACATCTGTGCAACTCTGGTCTTTATGATATCAATTTCAGTTTTCATATCTGACGGAGGCGGCAGAATAACGATGTTGAAACGTCTCTTTAAAGCGGATGACATTTCATTTACGCCCTTGTCGCGTGTGTTTGCGGTTGCGATAACTGAAAATCCCTTTTTCGCAGCCACTTCTTCCGACAGTTCAGGGATCGATATTCTCTTTTCGGAAAGAATGGAGATAAGTGCGTCCTGAACTTCGCTTGCACATCGTGAAATTTCCTCGAAACGTGCGATAGTACCGGTTTCCATGGCGTTGTAGATCGGGCTTTTTACAAGTGATTCAAATGACGGGCCTTTTGCAAGCAGCATCGCGTAGTTCCATGAGTAGCGTATCTGCTCCTCGGTGGTTCCTGCAGTACCCTGAATGACCTGTGATGAATTTCCGTTTATGGCAGCTGTCAGATGTTCCGAAAGCCATGACTTGGCAGTACCCGGTTCACCGATGAGGAGAAGGGCACGGTCAGTTACCAGTGTGGCGATACATATCTCGACAACTCTTTTGTCACCCATGTACTTTGGTGTTATTTCCACGTCGCCGGATCTTCCGCCTAAGATGTATGTGAGTACCGACTTAGGTGACATCTGCCAGCCCTTCGGTACCGGATTTGTTTCGTTCTTTATGAGTGCGTCTATTTCCTTTTTGTAAAGCTGTTCAGCAGACAGCCTGAGAATTTCCTTTTCCATTCTATACTCCTTTTTATTTTATTGCAGTTCCGGCTGCGCCGGAACTGCTGGGCGGGGAGAGCGGGGCTTCGCCCCGGGCCCCGCACTGATTAACAGATCAGTGCTTTTCTGATGCAGTTCCGTCTGCGCCGGAACTGCGGATGGGGAGAGCGGGGCTTCGCCCCGTGTCACTCACTGATCCGTGGGTCAGTGCTTTATCACTGTGGTTCGTACCTTTTCAGCATGAGTTTTATCTCTGCTGTGTATTTTTCATTTCCCGGTTCCTTTGAAAGGTCAGCTATGAGTTTGTTTCCTTCGCTTACTACCGTTTCGTCAGGAATGTGGTAGTGGTTCAGGGTGTATGTCCAGTATTTTGTAGCCGAGTATTTAACTGAATCGCGAATGAAACTGTATGCGACACCTTCAGGCAGAGTGTCACATACCTTATCGATAAGAGCGAGTACATCGTCGCTGCAGTAGTTCTTACACATTGCAAGTGCAAACTTTTCAGCGTGTTTTTTCACTCTTTCGCGGTCGTCGCCTGAACTCATTGCGTAAAAAGCGTTAAGCAGATGACAGCGGTGTCTCATGTTCACCACAGCTATGTCACGGTCGTTTCCATTCGGGAACAGTTTTTTTCAGCTCTGCTGCCGGGAAGATGACCGACGTGTCAGAAAGGAAGCGGAGAATGTCTTCCGGCAGGGACTTAAATAACTTTATATTCAGATAGTCCGACTCGTTTGAGTAACGGTTTCTCCTTATTCTGTACCATCCGTCCGGTGTAGTGAAAATGCGGAACAGCTCTTCAAAAACATTTCTGTCATAAATGCGGTGGTCGGTTATCATTGTTCCGCATGCGTGTTCCGGATCGGTCATGAGCATGAGTGTAAATGCCGCCGGCAGATAGACGTCAGGATATTTCCTGTAAAGATTTATAATAAGCGAACGGTAGTCCTCATCTCCCGGATGCTCGTAAAGATTGGATACCAGTACCTCATTTATATGCCTGAAAACAGGTGATGAATGCGACGGTGTGATCGGTTCGTGTGAATATTTTTCGCCCCAATTTTCAAAGATATCTTCAATATCCTTTTTGTTTTCCAGCTCTGACATGAATGATAACGAAAACGGATGGTTCGTTCCTCGTGAGGATTCTCCGTTCTTCAGTATTATCTCATGATCAGCGCGCGCATAATCCACTGCAGCCTTTAAGCCGGATTCCGTAATGAGTTCAGTCTGAGTGCTTTTGAGATTCTTTGCAGCCTTTTCGATTTCAGGCTCTGCGTGTGCGGAATTCATTTTTGCCAGTGCAAGCAGAGCGGACTGCTTTACCTTGCCTTTTGAAATGCGGAAAATGTTTAAAAGTCTGTCCTCATTCTCCTTTGCATAAACCATTGCTTCAATTGCAGCGCAGCGCACGCCCTGCGGATTTTCTTCCTTTTCAGCAAATTCGATGTAGCGGTCATTGTATTTTTCACGGTAAACCGAGCTTATAAAGCGTATCTGGTTTCCGGTGGCGTTCTTGTTTGACAGATCTACCGAATCGAAGAGAGCCGGTATTATCTCCGCACCGCATACTGATTCGAGCTGAATAAGCAGTGAAGCTATACCAATACCGTTTTTGCCTGCGACGTTCATGACAGATGTAAGAATACGCGGATCAGAAATGTCACGGAAGAAGCCTTCGTCAAAATCCTGTTTGTCGTACTGCGACTTGCGTATGAGCTCCTTGTATTCTTCTATTTTGGCGCAGGTAAGATGAGCCGGCTTCATCTTTTCGTTTTTCGGTGCCGGTTTTGTCTCCGAGTCATCAGCGAATACGCCCTGTGTTACTGCCAGTGCGTCGGCAAGCGCGATACAGTCTGTGATACTGTCTGCCGGATCTTCTGAAGCAAGAAGAGCATTGCACATGTCGTACAGTTTTCCGAAGACCTTGTTTGCTTCGGACATAGGTTTGAAGGCTTCCACGGCGCGCTTAAGACGGAAGTCCTCGGCGATTATCGCACATCCGGCTGCGGCCGATGCATAAAGTCTGTTTCTTAGTTCGTAAAACGGATTTGTTCTGATTTCCATGGCGGCCTCCTTACAGTCTGATTATGTCGTCTTTTGTAACGACCGAGAACGGTGAAAATGTGAAGCGGTGATCGAATGCGTCGTAGAAAAGTCCGCCGAAAACTGCTCCGCCTTCAAGATTTCCGGCAATGAGCTTCAGCGTGCTGCACGCATCTGTGTAGAATTCACATTCTTTAAGTGCGATCGTCTCGTCGCCGCACTTCATGACTCCGTGGCCGTCTTCTGCGTATTCTATCGAGTCAAACTTTATAAGGACTGCCGCGTAAGGACGTGACAGAGTATTTTTAAGTTCGTTTTTCGCTTTCTTTACAGCTGCGGAAATGCTTTCTTCCGCCTTTTCAAGCACTTCTTTGTAGTCGCCTGCGACTGCAGGGGATGACTCAGCGCTTTCCCAGCGTATTCTCCGGTTGAGTGAGCCCGGGTACAGGTAAAGTTCCTTCACACTGTATACTTCAAAGCGTGCATCCGCTGATTTTATGTACTTTGCCGATTTGTACGGAATAATGTTCTCAGTGCGGAAAATATCGCCTGTGCCGAGGTCCATCCAGTAGCCTTCGTCAGTTACGCTCTGTCGTACTTCGTCATTTACATGTGTGAATGAAAGCTCGATGAGTCTTGTGTTTTCACGGTAAAGTCCGAGTTCCTTAAGCTGTGTCAGCTTCCAGATGCCGCCCATTTCCTCGTAGAGAATGCTGTCCTCAGGAAGGACTTCACCCGATTCCAGTTTCGAGTCGATGTATGCACGGCTTTTCTTTATAGACGAACCCAGTCGTACACACAGGGCGATTATGTTGTTTGTCTCCCTGTCGTCCGGTTGTTCGGAAAGCTGGTTTACCGCCTTTATGATCGTGTTCATTATCGCCTGCGGTTCAGGAAGATAGTAGTCACCGAGCTGCTTGGCAAGTGCTGCGTACTGGCTGGCTGCAGCTTTGTTCACGGAACCGATACCGTTTTTAAGTATGTCGTGTACGAAGTTTTCGGCAAGGTCAAGGCCTTCACGCTGTTTCTTCAGCTTTTTGGCTGCGGCTGACTTGTTCGGCTTCGGAGCGGCTTTCGGGTTTTCTGCAGCTTCTGCCGCCTTTTCGGCACGCTTTTCTATTTTTTCACGTTTTCTTGCAACGTCTTCAGGAACTTCTTCGGTCGTGAATGTTTTCTTAGCGGTCCATTCACACATAAGCGCGAGGCAGTGTTTGCACGGTATCTGTCGGCTCGGGCAGGAACAGCGGAAAACCGGTGTTTCACCTGAACAGTCTACCGATGAGTTGTAAGGTTTACTGCCGCTTCCGTAGCAGTCTCCGAAAATAAGTGTGTTGTCTGCGGTGATGCAGAGCTTTTTGAATCCGCCCTGTTTCGATATCTTTTTTGCGTTTGCAAGTGCGGATGAGTTGATAGCAGAAGAATTGATGAAATCTTCGGTTATGATATTTACGTCAGCCATATTGACCTCCCTATAGATAAAATATACATATATTTTATCACAAATGGGTACGGGTTTCAATTATTTTTACTAAAAATTATATATTAAATTTTGCTTTGTCAGTATAAGTTGCTGTATAAGTGCGGAAAAACGTACCCGAAAGGCTGCATTTCGGGTGCGGGTTTGCAAATGTTTAATATAAAAACAAAGGTTTCCACACAGTTTTCAACAGACGGTTGAAAACTGTGTGGAAACCTGTTTGTAAAAAGTTTAAAATAAGTGTGCTTTGTGATGTGACCGTGGGTTCCCACAGTTGAAAAATAAATGGAGGGAAATTTGCAACTGTGGAAAACCCGGTGAGCCGGCTGGTGTCATATTATGACATACGGCTCTTCCGGTCTTATGAATTCGATGCGGTATTTTGCACCGATGATGCTGTCACGGTTAAGATATTCAGTGATGCTGTTCTCAGCCATTCTGTAAAGACTTCCGTACAGACCGCCTGCTATAGCCTGCTGTTCCATCCGGTAATTCTGGCCTTCACATGTGTCTGTAAGGTCAGAGTCTGTTATAGGGTTGAAAAAGTTGTCCTGAACGTTTTCAAGTTCGAAGGAATCTTCGTCAATTTCGTGTGAGATGATATATGCTTCCGGGAAAGTGATACGTATGATGTAATTGTCATCATCGTTTTCAACAGTAATGTTTTCAGCGTCGAATCCGGCTGTTATGATCCCTTCGTAGGAAATCGTAAATGACTTTTTAGTAAGCGGAACACCGAAGTCCTCTATAGTGGTTCTGTTGTGAAAAGCTGCGGTGTTGCTGTAACGGTAAGCGTACGGCTGAAACTTAAGATCTTCATAGATGTATGAATCAAGAAGCTCACGGCTGAGTGTTTCCTTAGGCGCCTGTGTGGTAGTCACCGCGGTTGTTACGGCTGTTTCCTCCGTGGTCTCAGGTGCTGCGTTTTCAGCGGACTGTTCTGCTGCAGCTGCAGCAGGATCTGCTTCGATCGTTCGTGTCATTGCGTTTATATTGCTCTGGTAGATCATGTTGTCGCTTCGGTTCAGAAAAAATCCGGCAAGGAAGCATACGCATCCGGTAACGGTGAACCCGAGAGCAATGATCAGTCTTCTGAACCATCTGAACTGCTTTGTTTCTATGTACGCGTCAAGTGAGTCAGAAAATTTCCTGAAAAAGTTTTTCATCCTGTCATTGTCCTTTCTGTTATCATATTCGTTTGCCTGTATCTTCTGCAGATACAGTTCCGTTTATTCTACACTTTGATGATAACATAAGGAGACTGTAAAATCAATTAAGATTCAGTTACAAAGGTGATAAATTCCAGTAACAAAAGAAACAGAAACATTAAGGAGGATACATATCAGGATTCGGATCCGGTTCTTCAGATTTCCGGAGAGGCGGTAAGGCCTGGAAAAGATACAAAAAACACCGCCACGCAGGTGTGACGGTGTGTGTGTTTACTGGAACATCATTCTGTATCTGTTCGGTGTGTATGCGGTATTCTGCTGAAACAGCCTCATGAAGTATTTTTCGTCCTCGTAACCGCACTTTGATGCGATCGCAGTTATACTCATCGAGGAAGTGCATAAAAGATATTTGGCAAGAGTTATTTTGCTCTTTATGCAGTCCTGGTGATAGCTTATTCCGAAATATTTCTTGTATATGTTGCGGAAGTAGCCTGTGCTGAGACAAAGCTTCTGGCAAAGTTCATCGGAATAATGAGCTTCGGAAGGCTCGAGGTAGATACTGTCACGCAGATTCTGAAATTCTGAAAAATGAGGAAGTCTCTGCTGGGCGGTCCTTTCGGCCGCTTCGGCTTTTATCCTGTCGTTCATCCTGTTCACGACTGTATCGTAATCGAATCCGGCTGAACTGAAAGTGTCTGAAATACATACAAAAGAGTTTGTTCCGTATTCTGAAATATAAGTTGTTGCATGAAGAAGCATGCAGCTGAGTTTGTCAGTCAGTTTTTCCGCGTAATTATCCGGCAGATTGCCGAAAGCAGCGAAGGCGTAAGTGTTTTCCGATATGCGTCCGCAGAGTTCGTTGCGGTTCAGTGTGAGTGATTTCATAATGTTTGAGATCTCACTCAGAGTCACCAGTCTCGATTCGTGATTTTCAAACTGGATGTTCTCGGAAAAGAGCTCTGTTTTAAGCATAATAAAGCAGATGCTGTTGTCCTGTGCTGCTGAGGAAGCGGCGCGTTTTACTGCACTTTCAAATCCGGAACGGTTGAGCATTCCCGTGCTCGTGTCATGCTGCGGTGAAAGTCCGCGGCACTGTGTGAGATAGTTCAGGTCATTCTTAAGCCTCAGCATTTCAAGTGCATTTGAAACGGTTCTGAGCCAGTAGCGGAAAATCGAGTCATATGTGTTCGGATTCCGGTAAACTGTTACGATATATCCGAAGTATCTGTCCCTGAAAAACAGCGGGTTGAAATAGTATGCACAAGGCTCGCTGCAGTAGGAGAGTATTGCGGAAATATCATTTTCCGTAACAAATGAGGTTTTATATTCGTTGGTAAAATCATTTTTAATAGTATAGCAGTTCATAACGGCTCCGGGCGCGCTCTCATCGGGTTCACTGTTATACCAGTCCTCAAGGAGACAGAGGTACATCGCATCAAGATCCCTGACCATGTATGTAAAATTTGAGAGAGTAGTCACATAGTCACTCATTGAAGTACATACGGTCAGCCTTTCTGCAAAATCGCTGAAAAGGTTGAAAAAACGGTATTTTTTCTTATCCTTTTCTTCGTTCAGTTCGTTTCTGTATTCCTGGCGGCAGATGCCGCAACCGCATGTGTCTCCTGTTATGAAATTTCCCCTGAAAGAGATCCTGGAGGTGTTTGCTGTGTGGTTTATCTTTGAATAAAGGATGTTTACCGCTTCTGCTCCGAGGGCAAATCTGTTTCTGCGGTATGTTGACAGAACAGGGTAGTGGTATATCCTTTTCAGAATATATTCGTAGCCGGCTACGCGGATCTCGTCAGGAACAATTATGTCATGTTCAGAGAATTCATCGAGCAGACCGTAGGCCATGTAGTCATTGGCACAGACAACTGCTTCAGGTTTCCTGCGTTCACCGTTTATGTACTGGTTCGCAAGTGCCTTTCCGGAAGTCATCCAGAAATCGCCGTAGATCACTTTGCTGCTGTCAAACGGTATTCCGTGCTTTTCGAGCGAACGTTTGTATCCTTCGACACGCAGGGATGATACTTCCATATCAGGCCGTCCGGTAAGAATGTCAATATCTCTGCATCCGTGGCAGTCGATCATGTGGTCGGTGATCTCTTCAGTGTCAGCAATATCGTCAGTGTTGATGACTTCGAAATGATCGCGCATAAGGTCTTCACCCGGTGCCCCGACAACAACGACCGGTATTTCCGGGCGCTTTTCCAGTGTACCTGCTATTTTCTTCTGCAGGTCGGAGTTGATTATGGCTTCTGCTATGAGTATGAATCCGTCAAAGCCTGATGTGTTCAGAAGCTCATAGATATTGTTTTCCTTCCGGCAGTCGATAGTAAATAGTGATTTATCAGGGTTGTATATGTTCGAAATAACAACTGTATCAATGTTCAGTCCCTTAGCCTGTTCAATAATCCCTTCCATAATGCGACGCTGCTCTATGTCTGATGCCTGTGCAGCTACAACTCCGAAAGTAAGTCGCTTTTTCTGCATAACAATCACCTCTTAAATGTTCATAAATGAAAAACCGTCTGTTTACACCAGTATGCCGGTTGCTGATTATGAACACTGAACGTCGTTTTTTACGCCATTACAATCCTGATTTACGTACAATTATGTCAATGAAATTATAACATATAAAGCAAATGAGGTCAATACTGAAATGTGCGTTTTATCTACCAAAATGTGCGGAATGTGGGTTGCTTAAATTTATGTTAAATGATAAAATCAGATTAAAGTGGGTCCTGTTTTATGTTATCGTTTTCCGAACAACCATCAAACAAATTTTGTGAAATTCGAAAAAATATGTAAGGTTCTTCAGAAAGCCAAACAGATCCTGCAGTGAATTCCCCCAGTATTTCAGTCGCTGCAGTTTCTGAATATACTGCTCCGGCGCGAAAAGCAGGAGCGCAGGATGTGAGACGAAATATTTACAGTAAAAGTGGAAAGGATTTGTGTAAGTATGGTTAATTTTAAAAAAAATGTTGAAGTCAGGCGTTGCAGGCCTGACAGCAGCGACTATGGTCGCTGGAATGGCTGCTATGTTACCGGGCAGTGATAATGCTGAAATAGCTTCAGTAAAGGCAGCTTCAACTGCAACAGTAGATCTTTCAAAGACATATCAGTACATCCGCGGATTCGGCGGTATGAACCATCCTGAATGGCAGAGCTACAACGGCGGCGGCGACATGAAGGATAATGAGATCCAGACAGCTTTCGGAAACGGAGCTAACCAGCTCGGACTTACAATTCTCCGTATTTTCGTAAGTGATGACAAGAATGCATGGAAGAACGCAGTTCCTACAGCTCAGAAGGCTCAGAAGCTCGGTGCTACAGTATTTGCAACACCGTGGAACCCTCCGGCAAGCATGCGTCACGGCGGCGGCAAGCAGCCTACAAGTGGTCTGTACGTTCTCAATGACGGTGCTGAAGGTTCATACGCACAGCATCTTAACAGCTTTGTAAAGTACGTTGAAAGCCAGGGCATCAACCTTTACTCGGTTTCAGTTCAGAACGAACCTGACTACTCACAGGAATGGACATACTGGTCACCTGACCGTACAACAAACTTCATTGCCAACTACGGTGCAGCAGTAAAGTCAGGCACAAAGGCAAAGCTCATGTCTCCTGAAAGCTTCCAGTACGGCTACGAAGGATCAGGACACGGTAAAATGTACTACAAGAAGATCATTCAGAACTCAAAGGCTATGGCAAACTGCGATCTTTTCGGTACACACTTCTACGGAACACAGCGCAGCGGTATGGATTATCCTACAGTTGAAAACAGCGGCAAGGAAATCTGGATGACTGAGGTTTACGTTCCAAACTCAAAAGCAAACTCAGCAAACAACTGGCCTGAAGCAGTTCAGGTAGCAGAAAATATTCATAACGGTCTCGTTGTAGGTAACATGAGTGCTTATGTATGGTGGTACATCCGCCGAAGCTACAGCCTTCTTACTGAAGACGGCAAGCCTTCAAAGCGTGGCTACATGATGGCTCAGTACTCAAAGTGGGTAAGACCTGGCTACAGAAGAACTGAAGTAACAGAACAGCCTCAGAACAACATCCTCGTTTCAGCATATAAGGGCGACAGCAACAAGGTTGTTATCGTAGCTGTAAACAAGGGTTCAACAGAAGTAAATCAGGCATTCTCAATCAGCGGTCAGACACTCAAGAGCGTTGACAGATACAGAACTACAGGTTCAGAAAACCTCGCAGCTACACTCGGAATGAACTGCAGCGGCGGCGGATTCAATGCACAGCTCCCTGGAAACTCAGTTTCTACATTCGTATGTACAATAAACGGCGATCACGGCACAAAGAGCAACGGCAGTACAACTCCATATGTAGCAGAACCTCTCAAGCCTGATTCAAACGGTTACTACTACCACGACACATTTGAAAACGGTCTCGGTGACTGGGAAGCAAGAGGTTCAGTAAAGACTGAATCAAGCGGCAGAGCGCCTTATGCAGGTACAGAAGCAGTAGTTGTTTCAGAACGTACAGCATCATGGAACGGTATCCAGAGAAATCTTGACGCATCAACATTCAAGGCAGGCGGAAAGTTTGCTTTCAGTGCATGTGTAAACTTCCTCGATGCAGACGTTGACACTGAAGAATTCTCACTCACACTCCAGTACAAGGACAAGGAAGGTACTGCAAAGTACGCTAACATTGATACAAAGACATGTACAAAGGAAAACTATGTACAGCTTTACAATCCGGAATACACAATTCCGTCTGATGCAGCATCAGATATTCAGCTTGTAGTTGAATCAGTTAACGGAACAATGAACTTCTACGTTGATGAAGCTATTGTTGCAAAAGCAGGCACAGCTATCAACGGACCTGCAGAAAAGCCGGTAGTTACAACAGCAGCTACTACTGAAGCAACAACAGCTGCCACAACAGAAGCAACTACAACTGTAACAACAGTTACAACACCTGCAGCAACAACAGCAGTTACAACTACAGTTACAGAACCTGCACCGCAGAACACAAAGGGCGATGCTGATAACAACGGTTCAGTAAATACAACTGATATCGTTGCACTCATCCAGCACCTTGTAGGCAAGTCAGATCTCAGCAGTGATGGATTTAAGAACGCTGATATGAACAGCGACAACAAGCTTTCAGTTATCGATCTTATTATGCTCAAGAATGCTCTTTCATGATAAAATCGCATGATTTGTATGGTTTGAGCGCTATATTTGAATACAAATTATAACCGTACCGGTTCCGCGTTCAGCGGGACCGGTATTTTTTTGAGCAAAAACTGCATGAATGTGTATTTTATCTACCAATTATGTGAAATGTGGGTTGTAACTATTTCAAATATATGATATTATAAATACATCAAAGGGAAATGTACACAAACAGATTTCAGTCATATTAGTGATATCATTACATTGTGTATTTTATTTCTTCTGGATCTCAGATGTACAATATAACGAAATTATCTTTAAGCCTCTTAAATTTTTATATAAGAACCAACAAAAATCCTCAGAAAGCAAAAACTTTCTGAGGATTTTTGTTTGCCAGGCAGTCAGTTTGAATGTTTATGAGAAATTTGTTTGTGCCTGTTTGCGTACAAATTTGTGACGAAAGTGTGTTTTATCCACTAAATATATAATTTATGGGTTGTCTGCTGTTACAGTACATGGTATTATTAAATTACAAAATTGCGTTATTAAAGAAAGTTATTGTGCAAATCGCAGATTAGTTAAATAAAAAAGAGAAGTGTATGGCTGGTGCATTATTCTCTGACTGTGATATGTACGCATCGCATTACAGATAAATACAGCGGGTGTACAGTCTGCAGTAACTTTTTTAAAAACCAATTTGCCGGCATGAACGAAATTTGTCGCGATTGGGCCGGGTTAGGATTTTTGTATATAGATCGAAAAAAGTTTATTAAGAAAAAGAAAGAAAAAAACATAAGTATTCATATTTTCATTATAGCGCAATTTGCTAAGGAAGAAATCCAGACATATGTATTGGAAAGGATGTTTTAAAATGGTTAATTTTAAAAGGTTCTGCGCTGCTCTTTCCGCAATTGCGCTCACTACAGGCACATTTGCGGTATTTCAGACAACGTCTGTCCAGCAGCTGTCAGCAGATACGGTTTATGCCGCAAAGGAATCCGAAGCAAATGTATTTGAGGAAAGCGGAATATTCGGACTTTACCGAAATGCAGATGCTAACGGTTATTACATGTACTACGATATGGAAGGTGATACAGCAGCTTTTTCAGCGCGCGGCGGCTGTACGCTCGGAGCAGGTGATGCCTATAAGGGAAGCAGAGGCCTTGGAGTTTCAGGACGTAAAGAGGAATGGAACGGTATTATGATCCCGCTTGACTCTGCATCGTTCACAGCAGGAAATGAATATTCTTTCTCGGCGGCTTACATGGGCAGTGAGAATGCAACATTCAAAATGACTCTTCAGTACAGCCTTGCAGGCGGAGAGAACTACGATGAAATAGCGAGCAGTGCGGCTTCAGCCGGCAGTTATGTTGTGCTTTCAAATCCTTCCTACAGGATCCCTGACGGCGCATCGGATCTGGTGCTCGTGTTTGAAACGACGGATTCACCGTGTGACTTCAGCATCGATGAAGTTATCATTGCAAAGGCTGGTACAAAGCCTGAAGGACCGGCGGCGGAAAACAATGCAGCTGCCGGCGACCTTGACGGCGACGGAAAGATCTCCGTTGCTGACTTTGTCCTTTTAAAAAGCGGAATGCTTAACGGTTGGGCTGCAGCCGCAGCAAAGAATAATGCCGATGTGGACAGAAGCACTGAAGTAAATGCAGAAGATGCACTCAATCTTCAGAAATATCTGCTTGGTACGATCACAGAATTCCCGGACAATGCTCCGGAAGTTCCTCAACAGCCGGAACCGACTGCTGAACCGACGGCGGAACCAACAGCAGAACCGACTGCGGAACCTCCAAAGCCTGCATATAACTACAATGCAGCACTTTCATTCAAAGAAGCACCGGGCAATTACTTCAACCCGTGCCAGCAGGCCGGAAAGATAACTAAGGAAACTTACACCGGCGTCAACGGAGGCAATACCTGCAACGTTTATACCCCGTACGGCTATGATCCGTCAAAGCAGTACAATATCCTTTATCTCATGCACGGCGGCGGAGAAAATGAAAACACCATTTTCTATAACGACGATGCAAAGATGGCAAACATGTTCGACCACATGATCATGAACGGCGAACTTGAACCTCTTATCGTAGTGTGCCCGACATTCAACAAGTGTGAAGCCCAGACATTCTATAAGGAATGGCTCCAGAGTCTCATCCCGTTCATTGAAGGCAAGTATTCGACATATGCAAAATCAACATCACAGGCTGACCTTAAAGCTTCAAGATATCACCGTGCATACGGCGGTTTCTCGATGGGATCGGTTTCAACATGGGCAGGCATGGTACACGGAGGTCTTGATGTATGCGCTTACTGGTTACCGCTCAGCGGCGATCACTGGGAAGGCCAGGGCGGTTACGGCAAGGCAAAGTCAGTGGCAGATGCTATCCATGCTGCAGGACTTAAGCAGAACGAATACTTCATCATGTGTGCAACAGGTTCAGATGATATAGCTTATAAGAACGTAACACCGCAGATTGATGAAATGAAGAAGATGAGCGAATTTGTTTATACTTCTGATCTTTCAAAGGGTAATTTCTACTATCTTGTAGCCCAGGGCAAGACCCACTGGTGGGGATATGTAAGACATTACGTCTATGATATTCTTCCTTCGTTCTTCCACGAAGGAAACTGATCATGATTTGTATTATTTTTTGTTTAGCCTTTATTTAAATAAATCCCGAATGATTCTCCCCCCTCATGGTGTAACATCTGGGGGGGATTCGTTTGGAATTCAGTATTTACGTGAGGCGCGTACCTGCCTGTGTGTGTTTTCTCCACTTTTATCTTCAGAATGTGGGTTGAGACAACTGTACAAATATGGTATGATTTTAATATAAAATGCGTGGATTGTGTAAATAAATTGTTTGAGATTATTGTGTAAGATTATTCAGAGTCGCTGAATGTCTGAAAAATATGAAATGACTGATATATCAGTGCTCCTCTGAATTCAAACCGAATCTGAACGGAGGAATCTTAAATGTGTAAAGTTAAAAAATCAGTAAAAACAACAGCTGCGCTGTTATCAGCAGCTGCTGTACTTACGTCTGCGGTCGCTCTGCCTGGCAGCAACAGACCAGATATGACAGCTTCTGTACTTGCAGCCGGCCAGATCGCTAACCCTGTCATCTGGGCAGACGTTCCGGATGATGACATTATCCGTGTGGGCGATACCTATTATATGGTAAGCACTACGATGTACTTCAGTCCTGGTGCTCCGATAATGAAGTCCAAGGACCTTGC
Source organism: Ruminococcus sp. HUN007 (assembly GCF_000712055.1). Classification (NCBI taxonomy): domain Bacteria; kingdom Bacillati; phylum Bacillota; class Clostridia; order Eubacteriales; family Oscillospiraceae; genus Ruminococcus; species Ruminococcus sp. HUN007. The sequence goes on from NZ_JOOA01000002.1 coordinate 2,451,122, forward strand.
CAACTGGGAGATCTGTAATTACGTATTCGATACGTACGCTAACGGTGATGTTCAGAATCTCAAAAACGGCAAGCACGACTACTCTCACGGACAGTGGGCTACCAGTCTTCGTTACAACGAGAAGAAGAAAAAGTACTACGCTTTCTTCGGAAGCTACGGTTCAGGCAAGTCGTACATCTGCTCGACAGACGACATCGAGAACGGTGAGTGGTCACGCGTTGAGCTCAACGGTATGTATCACGACGCTTCCATGCTCTTCGATGACGACGGAAGAAATTACCTCGTTTACGGCGCAGGCGGCACCTGCAACATCAAGGAATTCAATTCGGATATGACAGGCTGGGCTCAGGGCGCACAGGAAAGGCGTCTCTTCAAGACCAACTTCAATAACCTCGCAGGTGAGGGATGGCATATCCACAAGATAAAAGGCTATTATTATATTCTCGGTATCGCGTGGCCTTCAGGTCACGGCAGACTTGAGTTCTGTTATCGTTCCAAGAGCCTCACAGGCAACTGGGAGAACAAGACCCTCCTCGATTCAGGTCTCGGTTCATACGGCAGCGGATGCGCACAGGGCGGTATCGTTGATACTCCTGACGGCAAGTGGTACGCTCTTCTGTTCCAGGATCACGGCTCGGTAGGACGTATTCCTGTTCTCGTTCCTGTAACATGGCAGAACGACTGGCCGATGATGGGTGTTAACGGCAAGGCTCCTCTTACTCTCGACCTCAGTGCTTCAAAGGGTACCGACGTTGCAGGTGATGACAGCTTCGACTACAGCTCCAACGACCTTGCGCTTGAATGGTCATGGAACCATAACCCTGATAACACAGCCTGGTCTGTAACAGAGCGTCCCGGCTGGCTCCGTCTGAAGAACAAGAATATGGCTTCACATCTGCTTAATGCAAGAAATACCCTCACAATGCGTACTGAGGGCCCTGCATGCAGCAGCTACATCAAGCTTGACGCCACTAATATGAAGCCGGGCGACTACGCAGGTCTTTCGGCATTCCAGCTCAAGTACGGCTGTATCGGTGTACGCGTGGACGACAGCGGTAACAAGAAGGTATATATGTCCGTCAACGGCGGCAGCGATGTCGCTGGCACATCCAACAAGATAGTTGCCGAGCAGAACATGAGCGGCAATGAGGTTTACCTCAAGGTAGACTTCAAGTTCGCAAACGTGAACTCCGACGGAAGCTCTTCCAACAACATAGACAAGGCTAACTTCTACTATTCGTTTGACGGCCAGAACTGGAACAAGCTCGGTCAGGAACTCTCGATGAGCTACGACCTCAAGCTTTTCACAGGCTACCGCAGCGGTATTTACAGCTATCCTACCAAGTCTACAGGAGGCTATGCTGATATCGATTTCTTCGAGTACGAACGCCAGATGTGGAACGGCTGTGACGGCAGCAAGGCACTCAGCGGTTCTCCTGTGGTTCTTGAGCCTGACGAGAACGGCTACTGGTTCCACGATACATTCGAAGACGGAACAAACAGCTGGTCGGGCAGAGGCGCAGCACAGGTTTCATCAAGTGCTTCCTCACATCAGGCCGGCAGCAAGGCACTCAGCATTTCAGGACGTGAAAGTTCATGGAACGGTGCCCAGAAGGTTCTGAACAGATCAGTATTCAAGGCCGGCGAAGAGTATGCATTCAGCGCATGCTTCAACGCTCCGGAAGCTGATGAACCGGTTGAATACAAGCTCACACTCCAGTACACTGACGCAAGCGGCGAAACAAAGTACGACAAGGTGGCTCAGGAATTCGGCAACCCTGGAGAATACGTTCAGCTCTATAATCCGAGCTACAAGATACCTGATGGTGCTTCAAACGCTTACCTTATCGCTGAAACAATTGATGGTACAATGGACTTCTTCATCGATGAAGCTGTTGGTGCTGTCGCAGGAACAGCCATTACAGGACCTAAGTCAGATGTCAAGCCTGCTACAACTGTAAAAGGCGACCTCGACATGGACGGCAAAGTTACTATAGCCGACCTTGCAGCACTCAAGAGCGGCGTTCTTAACGGATTTACAAACAAGAGTGCCCAGAAGAACGGTGACGTTGACAACAGCTCAAAGACAGATGCTTCTGATGCTCTTAATCTTCAGAAATATCTCCTCGGTGTTATCACTTCATTCCCTGACAATACACCAGCTGCACCTGCACAGTCCGAACCGGTTCAGAATGCTCCGGCAAAGTCAGCATACGCATACAACGCAAACCTTCAGTACAAAGCTGCACCGGACAGCTACTTTAAGCAGCCTGCAAACCACGGTACAGTAGTCAAGGAAAACTATACAGGCATAAACGGCAACAAGAACATGTACGTTTATCTCCCTTACGGCTATGACAAGTCAAAGAAGTACAATGTCTTCTATCTGATGCACGGCGGCGGGGAAAGCGAAGAAACATGTTTCAATGACAACAACATCAACATTGACATTATGCTTGACAACATGATCGCAAACGGTGATATCGAACCGATGATCGTTGTAACTCCTACATTCAACAAGGCTCCGAGCGCTGACGGCGTGTGGGAGGAAATGCGCAAGTCAATTATCCCTTACGTTGAAGGCAAGTATTCAACATATGCTGAGAATACAAACATTGACGGGCTCAAGGCTTCAAGATATCACCGTGCATACGGCGGATTCTCAATGGGCGGCGGTTCAACATGGGCTAACTTCAACAACAACCTCGATATCATCGCATACTTCATGCCTCTGTCAGGTCACTGCTGGGACGGTGCCGGCAAGGTAATAAATGCAGCAAAGAACTCAGGATTCAAGAAGAACGAATACTTTGTACTCGCCGCAACAGGTACTGAGGATATCGCATACGGCAACATGGTTCCGATGATCAACGAGCTCAAGAAGAATACAGACGTATTCACATACACAGCTGACTTCTCAAAGGGCAATCTCTTCTTCCTCGAAGCGAAGGGCAACGTACACTGGTGGCCGCAGGTTCGTCACTACATCTATGACGCACTTCCATACTTCTTCCACGAAAATCAGTGATAAAGAACTGATTCTACGGAACACGGAGATTCCGGAAAAAAGCTTTCATATCAATTATTATTCCATTTAAATTATAAAAAAACGACCCGCAGACGATTTTAGTTTCGCCTGCGGGTCGTTTTTCTGCACATCTTTATTAGCTTTCACTGTTTTCCGCTTCATAAAGAAAAGCTTCTTCCAGAGTGAGAGGGAAAATATCGAGGAAGAGAGTTTCGCATGAAGCAAAAGCTTTTTCGATGTTCTCTTTGCTTTCCTTTATTATCAGACTGTAAACACTGCCGGTTTTTTCGGATTTTATAAGGTTAAGACCGGAAAGTGATTCCGGAGAGAAATCGGTTTTAAAAGCTGTGTTTACTTTGAAAAGCGTATTTTCTGAGCCTTCGTTCCTTATAAATTTTACAGTTTTACCGCTTATCATTGCTGCTGAATCGCATAGTGCGCTTACTTCGCTTATGTTATGGGAAGATATCACAACAGTCAGACCGTGGTCCATTACTTCATCAAAAATTATTCCCGTTACTGTTTTCTTCATTAGTATGTCTAATCCGTCAAAGGCCTCGTCCATCAGCAGATATTCAGTGCGTGCGGCGAGTCCGGCGATAATCAGGACCTGACGTTTCATACCCTTTGAGAAAACTGCCATTCTTTTGTCCGTGTCGAGTTTCAGCTTTTCACACAGTGTGTCAAAGAGTTCGTCTGAAAAGTTCGGGTAGTAGTTCTTTACGAAGGCCTTCAGCTGTTTCGGTGTCATGTCGGAATACCCGTCCACGCTGTCGCTGATGAAAAAAATCTTCTGCTTTACTGCAGCGTTGTCGTATACGGGTTCACCGCCGTAGGTTATCGTACCTTTGTCCGGTTTGTACACTCCGCTCATAAGACGCAGAAGCGTTGATTTTCCGGCACCGTTTACGCCGATAAGTCCGAATACGGAACCTTTTCTGATCTCAATGTCTATATTTTCAAGTATACTCGTTTTGTCTATCGATTTTGATATATTGCTTATCTTTATCATGGGTTACCTCCTTGCCGGTAAAACGTTTTTTTTCACTGAAGACGATCAGGATCCTCGGGAATGATTGTGCCCCTTGCTGCGGATCCGTACATATGATCAGGTGATCTTATCTATCCTTTTTTTCAGTTCTTCGACGGTAATTCCTGAACGCAAAGCCTCATGTACTGCCTTGTCGAAATCTTCAAGAATGCCTTCGCGTACCGCCGAGTGATCGACCGCTGCAACAAAGCATCCCCGCCCGGATACGGAATAAATGATCCCGTTTCTTTCAAGTTCCTGATAGGCCTTTGAAACTGTGTTCGGATTTACCCCGAGATCTTTGGCAAGCGTACGCACTCCGGGAAGCTGGTCGTTTTCAGACAGCATGCCTTTTATTATGAGTTCGCTTATTTTTTTATACAGCTGTTCATAAATAGGTACGCTGCTTTTTAAGTCAATACTTATCACTGCATCAGCCTCCTTCGTTGTATAATGTTCGGTACTTTTTTCTTAATAATAATCATCATCTGTTTTTTCAATCCATTCAACCTTTTCGGCGTTGCTGTTCTCAATCAGTTTATTGTAAAGATCAGCATATTCAGGCGGAAGCATGAGTCTGAATTTTACAGGTTTTTTGAGCCATACCATATTGCCTCCGTATGTGGAGGAATGGTCGGTTTCTTTATCAGTGCTTTCTTCATCAAAAACAACAGTAACAACAAAACAGTCTCTGGTATCGTAGTAACGCCAGTAGTACGACTTTGAAATTATTTTGTCAAGAGTGTTTTTATCAAAATCGGTAAGGACATATTCATAAGGATAGCGTCTTGTTGATGAAACATACGGAACAGAACTGCAGCCGAACAGTTCTTTTTCATATTCTGTTCTTCCGCAGAAGACCATGTATTTTTTGTCTGAAATATATTTTTTTATTTCTGAAGGTATATCAGAATATTTTACATGTTCGTTTCCGAAAATATTAACAGATAGTATTTCAGGCAATTCAAGTTCAGGATCGTTCATACTGTTTTTGTAATTTTCTTCGGCAATTTTGTATATTGCAGAACTCATATAATCTGTTATACATGGAGTAAAATCTGTTCTGTATCCTTTTCCATTTTTCATGGTGTATTTTATAGTTATATTTTCTGAGGTATCATAGTATACTTTGTCGGCATGATCCGCTGAAAATATATTATAATCGGAACAGAAAGTCTTACTTTCGGAACGTGTGCTGTAATAATTTTCTGTTTCTGCATCTTCTGATGATTTTCTTAGATCGTTATTCAGTTCTTTGTGAAGTCCGGTTATAAGTTTTATTGTTTCAGTATCGGTGTATGTACCGGAGAACGGTTTAAAATCTATTGTCGCTTCGGCCACAGCTCCTGCATAAGGAACATAGTACTTTGCTCCGAATGCTCCTGTTTCTGAAAAGACTGCGAAAAATCCGGCCGCGATAAAAAAAACGGCTGCTGGCAGAATAAGCTTTTTCGGAGACTGTATAAAGCGGACTTTTCGTTCTTTTACTGACAAAAGGATGAAATAGATAAAGAATGAGGCAAGCAGTGATAATATCAGAAAACGCAGAAGTTTCGGGGATGAAAATAAATATATTCTATCGTCTGCGATATAGGATATTACAGCAGTGGTAAGGCATGCGTAGACAGCACAGAACATAGGATGAAATGCAAAAGGTTTTCCTGTATCTTCCGCTTTTCTTCTTTTGAAAAGTATACCGGCTGCGCTAAAACAGAGTACGCTTAATGAAAGTATCCAGATCATCCAGTTTACTGTTCCGTACAGATATGGTGCTTCGTCGTACCAGTACAGGTATCTTACTGCATATAACAGCGCGCCTGGAGGACAGATACGTGAAAATATGTAGTCATAGTTTGAATATGCAATTGTTTCTCCTGATATTATACTGTCGATGTCTGAACACAGCAGATAAAGTGAATAGTTTGATATTACAAGGCTCGTTATATTTTCAGATACAGTTCCGCAGCAGACTGTGACAAGTACTGCAAAAGAATAGAGAAACAGCATTGCGATAAGAAACAGAAACTCGAATTTTACTATAACTTCCGGTGAGGGAACATAATATACATATATATTAAAAATATCTTCGAGATAATCAGTCTCAGGGTCAGAACGCAGTTCAGTGTTATACCATGAGATCAGCATAGGCAGAGTGAATATCAGGGAGATAACATACGGAAGGGTATATGTGATGAGTCCTGAAAGAAAATCAGCTGAGAAAAGCTGTTTTCTGTTTACAGGAAGAGACATGACAAGGTCTGATTCTGATCTTCTGTTAAGATAACGGAAGTTCCATATAGCTGTAAAAACTCCAGAAAAGAATGCAGCAGCAGCAATTATTACTGAAAGAAGGCTAAGATGTGAATACAGTGTCAGCGTTTCATCGTTGTACAGGTCAGCGGATGAAGCTGCGTTACTGTCCATGTTGAGTATCAGTCGGTTGGCAAGATCACGGAATAACAGGAATAACGGAATGCCGAGCATCTGCATAATAAAAGATACAATGAAAATTTTCCTGTTGTCTTTTAACTGCATACAGAATCGTTTTGAAAACGATGAATGTGTTTTTGTGCTTTGCCGTTCTGTTTTCTTTTTCATAAAATGCCTCCTTCGGGAAACGGTTTGTTTTTCAGTCAGCGGTTTCACCAGAGTATATACGTTATTCGATGACCATTTCGTTTTTGTTTCCGTCCGTATCAATCTTATACCATTTTACTTTTTCCGTTTTTGCAGACTTCATGAATTTTTCGTAAAGATCAGAGTATTCGGCAGGGAGGAAGAGCTGCCATGTTAAGTCTCCAATCGCAGGATTAGGTGTTTTCATACCGAAAACATAACAATCTTTCGTGTCAAAGTAATAAGGATAGTATGCTTTGGAAACTATTTCGCTGAACAATTCTTCATCATATTCTTTTATGACATATTCTTTAGGGTAAAGAGTGTTTGATGTAATGTAGTTTTCAAATCTGCGCCCGTATAGTTTTTCTGTAAAATCTGTGTTTCCGCAGAAAAGTATATAACCTCTGTTTTTCATGAAATTCATGAAATCCTGACTACTGTCCCTAAGCGAACGCATTATAGCACTGCCATCAGATATAAAAAAATCAAATTCTGAAAGGTCAGTAACACATGGTATATAAGAACGCTCGTATTCTTTTCCGTTTTTCAGACGGTAAGAGATCTTGATACTGTTATCGTTTCCGTACCTATTTAACTTTTCATTGTCATAGTCTGTCCGGAATAATAATACATCCGGATATCTTGCTGCATAATTATTCAGTGCATCAGGATCTGTGAGCGATGCCCGCAGATCGTTATTGAGTTCACGGTTTAAGTCTGTTATTTTCTTTATGTCATCTTTATCAGTGTAAGTGTTTTTTTTGTCTGGTCCGTAATCAGCAGGCCATAAAGGTGAGTGTATGCCTGCTTCGACGATGTCTGAAACGTCAGGAATACGGTACATTAAACCAAATCCTTCTGCGTTTATGCACACTACGTATATGATAAGTGATATACATGCCGCAGAAACAGGAAATATCATATTTTTTAAAGTACCTTCAAGGGTGATACGTCTTTTTCTGAAGAAAAACAGAATAAAGAATAAAATCAGTGAAAATGTGACAGCCAGAATAATCTTTATTATATCAGGAGTTGTGAAGTTGGAAAGGTGAAATTTGTAGTGGCTGCATACGGTATAAATTATACCGGCAGTGAAGCACATTACAACGGCGTGGAACAGTGCCGGAGCAGTGATGGTTTTTCCGGTGTCTTCTGCTTTTCTTTTTCCAAAAGCGATGAAAGAGACAAGAAAACATAACGAACTTATGATGAGACACCAGATGATCCAGCTTATTTCCACTTCTTTGCTTACAGTTGCCTGGTCGTACAGATACGCCAGATCACCTATGTCGGATAAAAGATGAATATGAGAGATCGCACCTGCAGGGCAGAGCCATGTAAATTCATATGGGAGTTTACCATCGTTCCATAAATTCGGGATAAAACTGTTTCTGAAAGAATAGACTGATACGCATAGTATGTACACAGCAATATTTGAAAGGATCAGATATACGACTGCATCGGTCAGTTTTCCGCAGCAGACGGAAATAAGTACGGAAAAAGTATAGAGATAGATCATCGCGATAAGAATTTCCGCACAGTTTAGTGATATGACGATGATCGTTTCATTTCCCATTCCTAAGAAAAAAACCATCAGACATGACAGCAGTGATATTATGACCAGCGGAACAGTGTATGAAAAAAGACCTGAAAGAAAATCTGCAAAGAAGAGCTGATTTTTATTGAGAGGCAGGGACATGTCGATATCCGTTTTTGATTTTCTGTAAAGATAACTGAATGATTTTAATGCTATCACTGCACCGAATAATATGGCCGGGATAAGCATGATCAGAGAGATTCTGCTGCCGTTTTCATAAATGTATTTCTGATTCTGATATGACAGGTTCATTTTGTCTATAAAATCTGTAGTCATATTCTTCATATACCAATTATCAGTCTCATCTTCCATGAATACTGAGAATAAGTACAGTGGCAGTCCGAGAAGCTGCAGTATGAATCCCATGATAAACAGTTTTCTGTTCTTTTTTATTTGCATATAAAATCGTCCCGCAAACGGACTTTTTACAGCCTGCGTTTTGTTTCCTTTCATACAATACCTCCTGTTCCCTGCGGTCAGCGTGGATTTTTTCTTTGATTCAGCTTTGTACTAAGTGTACTACTTCTGTTAGTACACTTAGTTTAACACAGTCTGAGTGAAATGTCAACAGGGTTGAAGCGAATTAGTGAAAAAACAACGTTATATAAAATAGAAACCTCAGTATAAATCTCGTATGCGTTAAAAAGGAAAACGATGGTTGACGAGATGGATTATATGTGCTATAATAACATTATATTACATATATGTTTTGAAAACGCTTATTGCAATACCAAACATGATGTGCTAAAATAATTATAAGAAATGAGGAAAAACACTATGTCAGAAAAGGCAGGTAACAACATCAAGCCATTCGAAGAGCTCACTATCAAGGACGATTTTATGTTCGGAGCGGTTATGAGTGAGGAAAAGAATCTTAAACCGCTGCTTGAATACATACTGGACATCAAAATCGATCACATCACATATCCGGAAAGGCAGAAAACTATCAGCGCCAACTATGGTTACAAAAGTGTCCGCCTTGATGTATACTGTGAGGATGATAACAATACGGTTTATAATATTGAGATTCAGGTTGCAAACAGGAAGGACCTGGCTAAGCGCATTCGTTACTATCATGACATGATAGACATTAACATCCTTGAACAGGGCAGAAAAGTTAGTGAACTGAAAAAGAGTATTGTGATTTTTATCTGTGATTTTGATTATTACGGGAAAAATCGGTATATGTATACGTTCAAAGGTCAGTGTCAGGAAGATAGCAGTGTTTATCTTGATGATGATACGCTTTCCGTTGTACTGTATATCAATGGTTCAGTCGGGAATATAAACGATGAACTGAAAGCGACTTTACAGTATATGGCGGGTAAGATACCGCCAAAGGGAAGTTATGCTGATAATCTTGACAAAGCCGTTAAAAAGGTTAAGATAAATGAGAAATGGAGGCGGGATTATATGACAATGGCAATGAAAATAGACGAAGAAAGAGATATAGCTGAATTTAAAAAGTCAGTTTCAGCAGTTAGAAAAGGCAGAGAACTGGTAAGCGATGAGGTTATGATGAATATGCTTTCTATAACCCGTGAGGAGCTTGATTCTATTTATCGTATGATTGATAACCATCCGGAAATGAGCGACTGGGATATAGCCAGAGAGATACTTCTTGGATGATAGACTTTGATTTGTTGTTTATAAACTGATAAAACCGTATATTTCTGAACGATGTTGTTTTCAGAAATATACGGTTTTTCTTTATGCTTTAGAATATTAACATAAAACCTTCGGAAAGAAGATCACAGGAATGATGTGATTTAACTTTCCGAAGCTTTTTCTTTTACAAACCCCCATCGGTGAAGGGGGTATACCAAACGAAAAGAAGCATAAGTTTGAAATGGAGATGATTGTTTCAAACACCCAACGGTGAAAGGGGTATATCAACCCGGTCCCGGAAAGATTCAAAGTCAGACTCAACGAAGGTTTCAAACACCCAATGGTGAAAGGGGTATATCAACCGTGGGGCAGTGTGCTATGTCTACGGAGACGATCCGTTTAAAGTTTCAAACACCCAATGGTGAAAGGGGTATATCAACCGCCCATAAGACAACCAACATGAATCTCCAAGCATAGTTTCAAACACCCAATGGTGAAAGGGGTATATCAACCCCCCCCTCGTAATTACGCGCTTTCAAGCGATTCCTTCTGATTTGTTTGTTAAATACCCCTAAAATGATGTCAAACGCCCACTGGCTACACTTAAATTATACCATATTTTCAGGGCAGTGTAAATAAATTTTTCAGTTATCACTTAATCAGATCTAAAATTTTATATTATTAATACAGAAGACAAAAACAGTCACGATTTCAGAAAGGATGATTTTATATGGCAAACAACTATTACAGCAGAAACTGCAGCGTAGCATTTATGGCAATGAAAATGATATGGTATTCACTTAACAATGGTGACATCAAGCCGTTTATGTAATGCCCGTTCTGAGCTGCAAAAATATTTTTTTTCATATATCACTTAACAGTACCGGAAAAATCATATTATATAAACAGAAGGGAGCTGATCAGAATGATGGTACTTGATCCTGAATATCTGTAAAAGCAAACTTAAGAAGACACAAATCAAAAACTACGTAAATACTAGGAGGAAACGAATATGTTAAATGAAATGATAGTAAAAACAGCCCTTGAAAACATCGCCAAAAACCCAGGAATGCTGAAGATGCCGAATATCCCATGGCCGGTAGTGGATGCAGGAGTGTTCTGGAACACGATAGGAGAAGGCGGAGGCTACAAGCTTGAACAGAATATGATAACCCAGCACTGCAGAATCCTTGACAGAAGCGGAATAAGACGAGGCTGGGGATCGGAAGCTGCGATGGAAAGACTGATGAATCAGATGGCAGGGTGTAATTAAAGGTTAGGGTGCAACAGTGAAAGGAAGTGATTGTATGCCAACCATTGATGTAAGCGTAAGCTGGTAGTGGAAGACATAAGTCGAAATGAAAGAGAGGTGAACGCTATGCCAAGCATTAGTGTCAGCGTAAGCTGGTGACGAAACAAAAATCTATATTGAAAGGCAGGTGAAATCGATGAAATACCCTACAATGGAAAACGCAATAAAGACAATAATAAGAGTAGTAGCAGGCAAGTAATCAGAAGTAAGTTCATTGTTTAGCGGAAAGGAAGTGATGATATGCCAACCATCGATGTAAGCGTAAGCTGGTAGTGAAAGGGAAAAATCCAAAATGAAAGAGGGGTGAATGGTATGCCAAGTATAGATTTCAGCGTCAGCTGGTAACAGAGCAGAAAAAACAGATTCAGATCGGAGGTGAGACAATGAGTGTAAGCGTCTAATAGACCGTGTCTTTTTTTGAAAAACAAAAAGCTGTATCATAGAAATACCGAGAGAATTGTATAACCTCAAGTATGAACTACGCAGTAGTGAAAATCGCACAAGTTATGCAACAGATCGGAAAAACTATGAAAAGACGTGATATGGATGACAGACAAACAGAGGTACCATTACGAACGCTGGAAGCTTCTCATTTCTGACCGTATGCAAAGTGGTATGAGTACGATCGAGTGGTGTGCAAGCCGAGGCGTTACGAAAGACGCTTACTACTACTGGATGAACAAGTTCAGAAAAGAAAATGTAGATGCGGCGATACAGAATCTTCCCGCGCAGATCAGTAAGACATCAGCTTTTGTGGAATTAAAAAGATCTGCAGCAGACATAGCGTCAAATTACAGCACTGAACAGACTTTTCAACTTCCGGCAGCGGTTATACGTCAGGAAGGTTTCAGTGTTGAGATATATCAGAACGCTTCTGCAGATATGATCAGAGCGCTGATTGAAGGTGTCAGAAATGTTCAGGCGTGATATTGCGATCAAAAAGATCATAGTTGCAACAGGCAGAACAGATATGAGAAAAGGAATTGACGGTCTGGTATCGCTTGTGCGTCTGAATTACGGAATGAATCCACTGGAAACAGGTACGATATTTCTGTTTTGCGGAAGAAGAAAAAACAAGATTAAATGTCTGGCGTTTGAAGGTGACGGATTCAGTTTATCAGTTAAACGTGTAACAGACGGATCTTTCAGTTGGCCGAACACGCCTAACGAAGTACTGGATCTGACCTTTGAACAGTATGACAGACTAATAACCGGATTTACAATTGAAAGTACAATCAAATCATAAAAAAGCGGTGTTCCGGATGAAAAAATCATCCGGAATATTTTTTAGTCAAATAGGTATATCTGTGCCTATTTGCTATTGACGAGCATCACGATTTATGGTATAATAATAAGTAACAGAAATACATTCAGGAGGTTCGAACTCATGTCGATAGTAAAAAGCAAAAACAAGAAAACAGGTGTAACTTACGTATATGAATCCACGTCATACTGGGACAAGGAAAAGCAGCAGCCAAGAGCACACAGAAGACTGATTGGAAAGATCGATGAAGAAACAGGAGATATCATACCAACTGGCAAAAGCGGGCGTCGTGATCCGAACGGTGTTGCGAAGCCAATAGAGCAGGTACTTGACGATACCATCCAGGACCTTAAGGAACAAGTATATGAGCAAAAGGTTCAGATAGAAAAGCTGAGTGCAGAAAACGATGCACTGAAGAAGAAAAATGAAAAGATACTGAAAGCATTCAGAGATGCACTGAATAAATTCGAAGACTGATACGAAAAGGAGCGCTTGACATGAAAGAAAACAAAATAGAAGAAATGCAAAGCGCTCTTGATGCAGCATATGCAATTATTGAAAATCTTCGTAAATCTAATGATGAAAAGGCTAAAACAATAGCAGGACTGGAAATATACAAAACAGAGAATGAAAGAGCAATGACTCAGATGGCAGAAGAATATCAGAAGATGAAAAAAGAATGTGACAGACTTAAGACTGAAAATTCATCGCTGAAAAAAGCACTTCAGCTGACAATAGAGAAAGAACAGCTGAAAACTAACGAGTTATTTGGAAGACACACAGAAAACATAGACAGTCTGATCAACAGTACGGTACCAGAAGAACTGATCGATGAAGCAGAAACTGAAGATACCAGCAGTAATACTGCGGTCAGAAACCGTGAAAACATAAAGCATGTACGCAAAACTGACAGTGGTCGCAAGAGAGCGCCTAAAAAACCTGTAGATTTATCACATCTGCCGGTGAGTGTGCGTTATCTGATAGATGTTGATCATCTTAATGCAGAATACGGAGAAGGCAACTGGAGAATAGCATACTGGAGCGAAAGCAAAAGAATCGAATATCCGCATAACAGTGCATTTGTGCTTAAAACATACAAACCCGTAATTTCATATGGACTTGAACACATCATGGCACGTGTTTCAAACTGTAATGAATTCTATCCGGGAAGTATGCTGTCTCCGTCGGTAATGGCGGAAATACTGTACCGCAAATACGCGCTGTTTCTGCCACTGTACAGAATAGAGCAGGCGTTCAGAAACGAAGGACTTGAACATATCTCAAGGCAGACTATGAGCAACTGGATAAGAGAAACAGTGAATACGTATCTATGGATGATATATGAATATATGATCGAACAGCTTATGAAGATAGAATATCATCAGTGCGATGAGACACCGCTGAAGGTAATAAACGACGGACGTCCGGCAGGTTCGATAAGCTATGTATGGCTTCATACAACGAGCGAACTGTGCGGTTGTAACCCGATAATCATTTACTGCTACGAAAAAACAAGAGGTACAGATCACTTAAGGGATTTCTACAGAGATTTTAAAGGTTTCATTACCAGTGATGCTTACTGCTCATACAAGGTCATTCATAAGGAATATGAAGAGATTATCATCGTATGCGGATGCCTTATGCATTATCCAAGAAGTATCGTTATCAGGGGAAAATCAATAATCTCACGCTATTAAGCAGTTCCATAAAAATCTCCCCCGATAACGATGCAGCTTTTTAAGTCAGAAAATCAGGAATCAGATTGTTTTTGGAATCCGCAATGGACGACTCCTCTTTCTTCAGAAACCACCTGTCATTCCATGCTTTAAGCTCTCTGTCCGCAGTTCTCTGAGAAATCTCTGCATATATCTGTGTGGTCTGGATAGATGAGTGGCCAAGGAAATTCTTCACAACAATAAGCGGCACTCCAGCTTCCAACATATGTGTTGCTGTCGTGTGACGCATAGAGTGCGGAGTGTAGCTTTTTTCTCTGAAATGTTCGGGATATTCTGCTTTTCCTTTTTCCACATACTTAAAGAATATTTCTTCAATGCAGGATACTGTCATCTTTTCATGCGTCTGACTTGAAAAGATGTGCCTATCATATTTATCCTGTATTTTTCTGTATTCAAGATAGCCTTTCAGGATAGCAGCCGCATCTGCCGGGATACTTATCTTTCGTACTTTACTGCCTTTACCTAGCAGCTTTACAGTAGCTTTATCGGTGAAAAAAACTCAAATCTCCGACTGTAAGCTCGCAAACCTCCTGTGCCCTTGCACCACTTGCATACATAAAACAAAGCAGTGCGCGATCTCTTTTGCCTATTGCAGTTTTTGAGTTAGGAAAAGATAGTAGCAGCTTTATCTCATCTCTTGTGAAATAGCTTCTTTTGGCGGCTATTCCTTTTTTCTGCGGTATCTTTAACAGACTTGCACGAAATATCGAAGCCGCTTCAAAATCTCTGTTCTGAGCATATTCTGAAAAGGCATTCAATACTGACAGCCTGTGATTTCGGGTAGATATACTGCACTTCCTTTCCGTTTCAAGCCAGTCAAGGAAATCGGTAATAATATCTGAAGTCAGATCTTCAAATCCGACCTCTCCGGCATTTATGTCTTTTTCGGAGTACATGAATTCAAGAAGAACACGGAACGCTGTCTTGTATGATTTTATCGTTGCGGGAGAAAGTCCCTTTGCTGTCGGAAGATATGTGCCGAACCAGCTTTCAAGCAGATTAAGAAATGAGCATGATTTTTTACGTTTCATGATCCACCTCTGGAAGAAGGTCTTTCATAAATTCACCAAAAAGCTCGGTCGTTTCGGGATACATCTCGCTGCTGAATTTCAAATATTTCTCTGTTTCATTCAGGCTGTCATGACCAAGGTATATCGAAAGGAACGGTACAGAATCGGTCATTGACATTCCGTACCGTTCTGTCTGCTTAAAAGACTTAAAAGCGAAAACGTGCCGCATACAGTGAAGGCAGGGACCTCTTTCATGCTTTTTTCTGTTTTTGAGTTCTATGCTGTTATCTTTCAGGATACGCTCGAATCTTCGTTTGACAGATCTGTCCGAAACATGATCTGTTCTGTCATTTCCCGGAAACAGCCATGCTTCTTCGTTTCTGACAAGACCCATCGCAAGACAGTATTTGATGAGAATATTCGTCATTTTTTCTGACATGGGAACAAGCCTGTGCTTATCACCTTTCGTGTTTACAAGCTTTATCACACCGTTTTCAAGATCGACGTCCTTCATCTTTATCCTGACAGTCTCGCCGATACGAAGTCCGCAGCAAAACAGAAGTCTTAATATCACAGGAAATTCTATCGGAAGATATATGCAGGCTTTTTTTGACTTGACGGTCGTGTTGTCAGCAGAGGCAAATAACTGTTCAAGCTCTTTATCGCTGAAAATATACGGAGAATAATCATCGTGTACTTTCGGAATCTCGGGTATGAATGCACTGTATCCATTCAGATTCAGATATTTTAGGAACTGCCTTATCACAATGACTTCACTCGCTATTGAAATGGATGCACCCTGCAAAGTCGATATCCATTTACACATGAACGATTCCGACAGGACATTTTCATCGGTTTGGATCTTGTCCGCAATATATCTATCAAAGCGTTTAAGGTAGCAAAGCTCATGCTTTCGGGCACTGTCACTCAATACCGCCGAGCGAAGTTCATAATACTGCGAAAGCTCTTTTTCATATTTGCTCACAAACATCTCAGACCCGCCTCCTTCCGCAAAGCAGATCAAGAAAAATGTCCGTAGGTTCAGGTGGGTCGAGAGCATATTTTCTCAGACGCTCGATGTCCGTTTTCACATAATGTTTTACTACATCGGGATCGGTATGCCCGAGTATCTTTCTTACAGTATCGTATGATGTACCGTTGCTGACAAGGTTGCTTGCAAGAGAAGACCTCAATGCATGAGGACCATGCTTTCTGCCTTTTACGTCTATGCCTGCGGATACGATACACTCCTTGACGATATGACGGATAATACCTGTGGTGAGCCTTATGTAAGGCGCTTTCACACTATGGAAAACGTAACCATCAGATAAACGAGAGCCTGCGTTTTCAATATGTGATTTTAATGCGAAAGAAACATCGTCCGGCATAAATACAGACAAGGGGGCGCCGGTCTTTTGCTGTATGATGTCAATGTGATTTGATATGAGATCTATTGAAGATAGCTTTAATTCGGCAATATCTCCGGAACGCAGGCCAGTTCGTGTTACCAAAAGAAAAATAGCAAGATTTCTTTTACCCGTGGATGTATCAAGGTTTATTGTGCTTTCCATCTTTTTTATCTCTTCCGGAGTGAATACGCTCGGAATTATTTGCCTGCGTTTGTAGTGAGGAACAATAGTGGATAAGTCTTTTATGATCAGCCCTTTTTCAAACAGATATCTAAGAAACTGACGTAGTGCTGCATATCCGTCTTTGTTGATGTAGATCAGACAGCTTTTTGCAACGATCTCGACAGTGAGCTCAGAAATATTATCGCAGCCGATATCCGAGAGAAATTGCAGGAATATCAGACAAAAGCGTTTTTTTTCATTGATAGTTCCGGGCTTGTTGCCGATTTCTGTGCAGTATTCCAAATAATCATTAATTACCCCTTCAAATGCAGGCGGAATATTGGGTGTTTTCATAGTACGGTGACAGCTGTAAGGGATACCATTCAGATGATCGTCAAGCCGTCTGATCATCAAAAGAACAATTCTGCGCCTGTGAGTATCGCAAGGATAATATTCTGAAACAAAAGCTTCTCCGACAGCTGGAGAATACTCGTTAATAGAATAATTTTCCATGAAAGAATATAGGCGAGCGTAAAATCTGCGATAATTGATAAGCGTAGAATCCATATATCCCAAGCTCTCAAGTTCGCCGATGACCGCCTCATACAGTGTCCTAAAGTACGTTTGTTTTTCGCTCATGATAAGCCTCCTGTTGTATTAAAATACAGGTCAAAATGACCTTGTATTCAGTATACAACAGGTATCGTTATTCGGGCAACCGGCTATGAAACCTCGTAATAGTGTGTGAATCTTGATTTTCCCCTGATAACGATACTTCTTGGATAATGCATATTATTCAAGATCTCGAATAACGCTCATCTACGCCGCAGATTTGTTGAGTCTCTGATATTGATAAACACTGGAAGTATGTCTGAAGAACAGGTAAACGAATTAACTGAAGTGATTGTTCTGAAGATGATAGGCGAAATATATGATGCTGACGAAGCTCTCAAGAATCTGTCAGCTGAAGAAAGAAAAGAGCGCAGAAATAAGGAAGTACGTCCGCTGATGGAAAAATTCTATGACTACATAGAAGAGTTAGACGTCAGTGATCCGCTTATGACCAACCGCTGTAAAGATGCAGTAGGATATGCTCTGCGTCAGAAGGAGTTTATCTTTAGATTCCTTGATGACGGACATATTCCGCTGGACAACGGATATGCCGAACGCTGTATCAAGTCCGTGGCACTGCTCAGAAAAGCATCATTGTTCTGTTACTCGGTTCAGGGGGCTGAGGACAGCATGATCGTTCACAGCATCGTCGAAACAGCCAGAGCTAATAAAGCGAATACATACTGGTATCTCCGCTACCTGTTTGAAACGCTTCCGGAAAAGCTCAATAAAACGGACAGAAGCTTCCTCAAAGAAATGATGCCTTGGTCAGAGGAATACAAGGCTTATGAGGAAACGCACAAACATAAAGCGGAATCGTATCTTGAATATGCAGATATGTCTGTAAAGCCTAAAACGCCAAGAAAAAAAGACAGGGTAACTGTTGCCTGATTAGGCTGACGTTAACCTGCTAGTGAATTCGAAAAATGCATACCTCATTTTATCAACGGACATCTTTGATGTCCGTTTTCTAATAGCACGCCGTAGGCGTTCCATTCTCGGAAAAAGTGGCGCCTGCGGCGCTAATCTAAAAAAACAGAGACTGCAAAAACAGCCTCTGTTTATTTTACCATATCAAATTCAGCTGTTAAAGACACGGCCTATTTGACGCTTACCAATGAGTAACGAACAGGAAACAAGAAAAGAGACAAAACAGGAATACGAACACAAGGAAAGCTACAGCTTCAGCTACGAAACATTTTCAGAATTATTCGGTGACGTCAAGGAAGCGCTCTTTAACATCGTATTCATGAAGTGATCAGTATAAAGCGTAAATAAAAGGCAGTAGTCCGTGCAAGGATTGCTGCCTTTGTTGCGTTTATAGATAACGAAAGCTTTGGAAAGATAATCACATAAACATCTATGTGGATTATCTATCCGAAGCTTTTTCTTTGGTTCAAACACCCAATGGTGAAGGGGGTATACCAAACAGGCAATTACCGCATCTTTGCTTTCAAAAACTCTATGGCGTTTCAAACACCCAATGGTGAAGGGGGTATACCAAACCTGATAATGATGCGTATATGTGGCAGATAGAATACTGTTTCAAACACCCAATGGTGAAGGGGGTATACCAAACGTCTTTCAATTCGGTTTAACCATTTCTCATCAGTTACTGTTTCAAACACCCAATGGTGAAGGGGGTATACCAAACATGGATGCAATTTAAAGAAGAATATCCGGAACATATAGTTTCAAACACCCAACGGTGAAAGGGGTATACCAAACTATTGTCACACAACTTAAAAGTATATTTTATTATGAAGTTTCAAACACCCAACGGTGAAAGGGGTATACCAAACCCCCTCGTAATTACGTGCTTTCAAGCGAATCTTTCTGATCTGTTTGTTAAATACCCCTGAAATAATGACAAACGCCCGCTGGCTATATTTAAATTATACCACATTTTCAGGGTAGTGTAAATAAATATTTCAGTTATCACTTAATCAGATCAGAAATTTTATATTATTAATACAGAAGACAAAAACAGTCACGAATTCAGAAAGGATGATCGTATATGGCAAACAACTATTACAGCAGAAACTACAGCGCAGCATTTATGGCAATGAAAATGATATGGTATTCACTTAACAATTGTGACATCAAGCCGTTTATGTAATGCCCGTTCTGAGCTGCAAAAATATTTTTTTCATATATCACTTAACAGCACCGGAAAAATCATATTATATAAACAGAAGGGAGCTGATCGAAATGATGGTACTTAATCCGGAATATCTTTAACAGCAACCTTAAGAAGACACAAATCAAAAAAACTACGTAAATACTAGGAGGACAAGAATATGTTAAATGAAATGATAGTAAAAACAGCCCTTGAAAACATCGCAAAGAACCCAGGAATGCTGAAGATGCCGAATATCCCATGGCCGGTAGTGGATGCAGGAGTGTTCTGGAACACGATAGGAGAAGGCGGAGGCTACAAGCTTGAACAGAATATGATAACTCAGCACTGCAGAATACTTGACAGAAGCGGAATAAGACGAGGCTGGGGATCGGAAGCTGCTATGGAAAGACTAATGAGGCAGATGGCAGGATGCAACTAAAGGTTAAGAAGCACCAGTGAAAGGAAGTGATGTTATGCCAACTATAGATGTAAGCGTAAGCTGGTAGTGAAAGACAAAATGTTTTTTCGATAACCTGACCGTCAGGATTAACTATACGTGCGATAAATTCTACTTTACTTTTATTTGAAGATGATTCACTCATGGTTGATTCCTACCTTATCTTTTGAAATTATGATATTTATATCATACCATATTTCCGTGACACTTGGTAGATGCTACTGATGAATCAAAAAAAATTCAACCGCACAGCTCGAAATATTTTTCAGATATCACTTAACAGCACCGGAAAATTCATACTATATAAACAGAAGGTAGCTGATCAGAATTATGGTACTTGATCCTGAATATCTTTAACAGCAACCTTAAGAAGTCACAAATCGAACACTACGAAAATAACAGGAGGAACGAGATTATGTTAAACGAAAATATTATAAGAGCCGCATTTGAAAAGCTTGCAAAGAATCCAATAATGAAGATGCCTAATATCCCATGGCCGGTAATGAATGCAGGAGCGTTCTGGAATACGCTAGGGGAATACGCGGGCTGTAAGTTTGAACAGAATCTGATAACCCAGCACTGCAGAATACTTGATAACTATGGAGTAAGAAGAGCATGGGGATCGGAGACAGCGATGGAAAGACTGATAATGCAAATGGCAGGATACGAAAGAAGTACGGACACTGAATAACGAAAGGAGTACAGATTATGAAACTACCTAAAATACCGTATTGCGGCAGAAGAGAATGCGATGAAAACAATTCCGAATGCAGAAGCTGTATGTACTTTTTTGATGATTACTGTGATTACTGGGATCTGCATTCGCCGAATGACTGTCCGTACTGTAATGGTACCGGGTATTCGTTCGATGGAGGACAGTGCGAAGAATGTTATGGAACAGGCGAAAAACAGTCATGATTTCAGAAAGGATGATCTTATATGGCAAACAACTATTACAGCAGAAACTACAGCGCAGCATTTATGGCAATGAAAATGATATGGTATTCACTTAACAATTGTGACATCAAGCCGTTTATGTAATGCCCGTTCTGAGTTGCAAAAATATTTTTTTCATATATCACTTAACAGCACCGGAAAATTCATATTATATAAACAGAAGGGAGTTGATCAGAATGATGGTACTTGATCCTGAATATCTTTAACAGCAACCTTAAGAAGACACAAATCAAAAAAACTACGTAAATACTAGGAGGACAAGAATATGTTAAATGAAATGATAGTAAAAACAGCCCTTGAAAACATCGCAAAGAACCCAGGAATGCTGAAGATGCCGAATATCCCATGGCCGGTAGTGGATGCAGGAGTGTTCTGGAACACGATAGGAGAAGGCGGAGGCTACAAGCTCGAACAGAATATGATAACTCAGCACTGCAGAATACTTGACAGAAGCGGAATAAGACGAGGCTGGGGATCGGAAGCAGCGATGGAAAGACTGATGAATCAGATGGCAGGACGTAATTAAAGGTTAAGACGCAACAGTGAAAGGAAGTGATTGTATGCCAACAATTGATGTAAGCGTAAGCTGGTAGTGGAAGACATAAGTCGAAATGAAAGAGAGGTGAACGCTATGCCAAGCATTAGTGTCAGCGTAAGCTGGTGACGGAACAAAAATCTATATTGAAAGGCAGGTGAAATCGATGAAATACCCTACAATGGAAAACGCAATAAAGACAATAATAAGAGTAGTAGCAGGCAAGTAATCAGAAGTAAGTTCATTGTTTAGCGGAAAGGAAGTGATGATATGCCAACCATCGATGTAAGCGTAAGCTGGTAGTGAAAGGGAAAAATCTAAAATGAAAGAGAGGTGAATGGTATGCCAAGTATAGATTTCAGCGTCAGCTGGTAACAGAGCAGAAAAAAACAGATTCAGATCGGAGGTGAGACAATGAGTAACGAACAGGAAACAAGAAAAGAGACAAAACAGGAATACGAACACAAGGAAAGCTACAGCTTCAGCTACGAAACATTTTCAGAATTATTCGGTGACGTCAAGGAAGCGCTCTTTAACATCGTATTCATGAAGTGATCAGTATAAAGCGTAAATAAAAGGCAGTAGTCCGTGCAAGGATTGCTGCCTTTGTTGCGTTTATAGATAACGAAAGCTTTGGAAAGATAATCACTTAAACATCTATGTGGATTATCTATCCGAAGCTTTTTCTTTGGTTCAAACACCCAATGGTGAAGGGGGTATACCAAACATTCGCAGCGTCTGTGACTGTCGCTATCGCTACTGTTTCAAACACCCAATGGTGAAGGGGGTATACCAAACATGTAATCAACACAGGAAACGACTACGAGATATAGTTTCAAACACCCAATGGTGAAGGGGGTATACCAAACCTCGTAATTACGTGCTTTCAAGCGGATCCTTCTGATTTGTTTGTTAAATACCCCTGAAATAATGACAAACGCCCTCTGGCGATACTTAAATTATACCACATTTTCAGGACTGTGTAAACAAATTTTTCAGATATCACTTAACATCGGCGGAAATTTTATATTATATAAACAGAGAGGTACGGATCTGAATGATTGTGTTGATCTGAATGCTTTTATAGCGATCTTAAGAAGTTACAATTCGAAAAACTACGTAAATATCAGGAGGAAAAAGATTATGTTAAATGAAAAGTTAATAAGTGCAGCACTTGAAAGCCTTGCAAAGAACCCAGAAAATCTGAAGATGCCGAATATACCGTTGCCGGTGATGGATGCAGGAGTGTTCTGGAATACGATAGGAGAAGGCGGAGGCTACAAGCTCGAGCAGAATATGATAACACAGCATTGCAGAATACTTGACAGAAACGGAATAAGACGTGCATGGGGATCTGAAGCGGCGATGGAAAGACTGATGATGCAAATGGCAGGATGTGAAAGAAGTCTGGATACTGAATAACAGAAAGGAGTAAAGAATTATGAATCTGTTTAAGATACCGTATTTCTGCAGAAAAGAACGTTACGATGATGCTTCTGAAAGCGGCAGCTGCCTACGTTTTTTAGAGGATTATGAGGAATCTGGTGATTACAGCGAGTTGTATGCTCCGGATGATTGTCCGTACTGTAATGGTACTGGGAATTCCTATACCGGAGGGGCTTGTGTGAACTGTAATGGAACAGGTAAAATCAGAATTGAAAGTGAGGTGAAGAGATGATTTATAACAGAATAGAATATATGACTTGTATGTGTTCTTTTAAGACGATGTGGAGAGGATGTTCCAGTGATAATTGTATTTATAATACGGCTAATATGGACATAGATGCGATGAGAAATGAATACTTGCGCAAGGATATAGAGCAACTGAAGGAGAGAACAAAGAATCTGATACAAAGACTATTGAAAAGCAGATACAGATAACAGAAACAGCATATCCTACTTTGTTTACGTAAAGCAGGATATGCTGTTTTTGTATATTCGGTATTGATTACGGCTACGATAGTAAGTATATCACGGGGTTAAGAAATTGATATCATGCCCTGAATAAGATTCAGAAGCAGACCTGAATCTTCCGAAAATACGGTTTCTTCAAGGGAGAAATTAATTCTCTCGTCAGTATCGTTTGATTCGACGCAGGAATAAAATTTAATGTAGTCAGCAACGGCTTCCTTATATTCTTCGAGTGCCATCTTGCTGCTTTCTATTCCTTCGAGTTGTGCAGCAAATTTATCAATAGAGGACTGACAGTCAGAAACATCAGAATGTAGGTTTTTGAACTTATCGATTATTGCACCGGTTTCTTTCTTTAAAACTTCGCTGTTGTATTCCTGTATTTTTGATTCGATATTATCGAGAGTTGCATCTTCAGGAAGCTCTTCATTAAACAGTGCCTTGTAGTTTTCAGCGCAGATATTCTGGAGTTTGCTGAATTCAGTTAGTTCCTTGAGAATATCAGTTATACTCTTGGATTTGAACATTGTATTACTTTCAACATGAGAGCGAATGATATCGATTTTCTTGTTTAAATTTTTATATCTGTTTCGAATAGCTTCAAGTGAATTCTGCAGTTGAAGTATCTGTTCGGTCATTATAATCACCTCAAATTCATATGGGACAGCCCTTATAGTTACGGGCTGTCTCATTATTTAATACTGTTGTTTGCTTAGTCTTTCAATTTCATCTGATGTTAATAAAGTAGTATGCGCAAGTTTGTTGCGGCATTCTCTGTAAAAAATCAGATTGCTTAAGTCTGAATGACTTACTTCAATTTTGCCTGAATCACATAAGAATTTCAAGTTTCCCAGCTCAAGACAGGAAATATCATCGACAGAATTTCCAAAGTATATAGCCAGAGCTTCTGCACCCGGAAAATCATCAGCATACTTGTTTATGAACCAGTTCCTGAAATATTCAATTTCAGAATAAAATATTTTTATCTGTGCTTCACGGGTTATTTGATTCAATTCTCCTGAGATACTAAAATTGCTGGAATTACTTCTTAGTTCTTTATTAAGAGTTTCCTTGACTACATAGTCTGTGTGAAATGCAAGTTTTTTTCCGTTGCGGGCAAGGTTCGCAGCTAATTCAATATCATCTCCGGCAAGTAATGAAGCAAGTTCAGCTGAATATCTTTTTATTACGCTGTTTTCATTTCTTTCATTTTTCAGGGATGAAGTGATCATGAAAGAGAATATATCAATATCATATTTCTGAAAGTAATCTCTGGCTGACAGATTTGTAATGCTGGATTTGATATTGTTTTCAAAACAATTTTCAATAATAAAGCTGCACATATTAGTGTTTGGCTTATGATACTTAACATATCCTGAAACAAAATCGATCCATGCATTAGTTGTTTGTTTATCCGTACATTTAATAAGGAGAATACTGTTTTTTAATACGGATGAATGATCGTTTTCAGCCACAAATCGTTCAAATCCGATTGCTGATCGGTATTTTTGCTTTAACTCAGGTTTGAAATATTTATCTTTGATATATTCACCCGGAGGTTTGTCTCCGATTTCATCAGCATATATTACTTTAAATATTCTTTCTGATGTTGTACACTTTTCTGACAGGATCGATTCGAATGTTTCAGTCCATGGAAAATTACCATCGATGCTGTATACCAGGCTTTCTTCACTGGCTATTCTGTCAGTGATGTCTTCTATAAATCTTCTGGCGTTGGGCACTGAATTCCACCAAAGCATATCCATAATATCAGGCCTCCTCGCATGAATAATCCATGATCATATTCTCTATTTCTTTTAATGTTCCGAGAAGCTGAAGGAAATTGTATCTTGCAAACAGATATTTTCCGTTCGGATTTTTTCTTAATATGTTAAGCTCGCACAGTTCATCCATAAGCGCCATAAGCTTATCGATATCGATGTTCTTAATTTTATGAACATCATAATCTTCAGCCGTTTTATAGATATCTTCAGCATAACAACCGTCTGTACTGTCACTGGTATAGTTACAGTATGCCATCAGAACAACAATTATGTGATAGAAGTTGTCCGTATCAAGTTTAAGTGTTATCTCAAACTTATCTTTTATCTGTTTACGGAATTCTGAATCAGCAAGTACTTTTTTGATGTGATCTTCGGTAACCTCATATGGTGGTGAAGTCGTTTCATCAAAAACTGTATCGTATTTTTTGACTGCTTCAATAAGCTTGGCACAATAGAAATGAATTAAGCCCGGGAAGTAGTTGGTGTTTGCCAGAATAAGCGATACAAGATAGGACTGATCCTTAGGAAATCTTATTCCGAGATAATGCAGCGGCTTTTCAAGAAGTTCACAAGCCTCAGTGTATGTAAAAGGCTTGATTGTATACTGTCTCAAATGAGCTATAACACTGTTGTTAGCCATTGATTTCTCTTTTTCAAATTTCACAAGATTACGAAGACCAGCGATAACAAATTTAAATCTGTTTACGCCAATACTCTGAATATCTTCAAGATCATCAAGCGGAGAGTAATTATAATTCTTGCAGTCTTCAATAAAGGTATCTGTTTCATCAATAAGAAGCAGCAGATAAGGAATCTTGACCTCTGTTTGAGAATTAAGGCGTTTCTTTATTGATCTTGAAAGTAAAGACCAGTCGCTGGTTTCGCTGCCTTCAGGTAATATACCTTCGTCAACAAGAGCAGCTGAGATCTTCGCAGCTGCTTTGGCACAGCTGCAGTCTTTTATTTCAACATAAACAGCTCTGTCCCCGTTTTCGTTATTATTTATATCTGACTTTGCCATTCTGAGAAGAGCAGATTTTCCAAGCTGTCTTCCGCCGCTGATTATATTTGCTCCCACAGGAGATTCAATGTCTTCCAGCTGAGCCTTTCTGCCCATAAACATTTCAACAGGAATAGGACGGGCTGAATCTACAGAGTACGGCTGGAATGAAGAATAAGGCATTGTGATCTCCATAAGAACTCTGTTGATTGTATTTTCAGTGTAATGTTTAGCAAGATAGAATATTACTACACGGTCTATGACGATGAAAATTTTATCAAAGAATTCTTCCTTGATTTTACGGGCTAAAGTTCTTCTTTCTGAGTCGTGTAAAGCAAAATCAAGAATTACAAGTGTGTGGCGAGTAGTACCTATTTCTTTGAATTTGTCAATAAGTCTTCTTGCGTCATACATACCGAAAAGGCAGACAACTCTGAATCCGTTTTCTTCAGCCAGCGAACCAAACGGTGATATAGGATGAGTGTAATTTTCCTTCTTTCCGTTTGTGCTTCTGATCAGTTCTATGCTGTAACTGTTGTAAGTAGTCTGATTTGTTTCATCAACACTGACACTGTTAACAGGGAAACCAAGTGTAGATATAAGATTTTTCATTCTGTCAGGATTCCGATGATTTCCTGTCGGGAAGTTATCAATAAGTTCGATGCCTCTTTTAATATCTTTCATAGGACTTCTGGAATTCTGAATAATCTTTTTAAGGTTTCTTGACTTGTCATTAACAAGTTTATAGTTTTCAGAGTATTCATCAATGAAACTTTGCAGGTTGTCTTCATCGAGTAAGTCGTCCTTATTATCAAAATCATTATTCTGAATACGCTGAAACAGGTCTTCTGCTACTGTGTAATTCTGCTTTTCAAGCATTTTTCGTGCTTCATTTATGAATTCCTCAGCCTTATCAGTCTTGTCGATGTTTGCTGCAACAGTATCAAGATTAATTCTAAGAGATTTTTCACGTATCTTCGCTTCAAGTTTTATAGCTGATTCAATATGTGAAATAAGACGAGCAAAATAACCAAAGTTATGTGTGTTCTCATTTTTCACATACTGAATAGTGACCATAGCAAGAATCTGTTCTTTACGGTCGGTGTCTATCTGTCCGTAACTCTGTGAAAGTTCCAGCGATCCCTTGAAGTTTTCGAAATCTGATCTGAACTGCTTTATTGCTTCAGCGGTATTAGCTTCGATATTATTGTTTTCCTCATCCCACTCTTTTTCATGATCAGCAAAGTAGATTTTTATGAGCTGTGCGCAGCCGTAATCGTCTGCCATATTATCGTCTGTTGAGGAATCTGACCTGTAGAATATTTCATCTATTCTTTCTTCAAATGTTCGGTCAGGACGCTTTGAGTGGCGTATAATGCAGTCAGTTGGCATAAAATCATTGACGATAATAGTGTGACCTTTAAAATCAGGTAAAAAATTATCATCCAGAATTACATCACCGTACTTAAGAAAATCGATGTAATAATATTTTGCGTCGATTTCATTGTAACTGCCATTCATTCTTGCATTGAATTCTTCGAGCGTAGACCTGATACATCTGTATCCGGCCTGTAATTCAGCATTGTTACTGTACTCTGAAATTTTATTGTCAATACATACAATAGAATCTGCAATGGCAGTCTTTATTACGTTCTTATCCTTGTCAAATCCTTTTGCAGCAGGAGTATTAACAGAGATGTGAATATAGTAATACCAGTTGCATATAACAGATACTATTTTTGTTATGCTCTTAAGAATGTTGTTTCTGAGTTCACTTGTCAGCTTTGAGGACTGCTGTTTGTCGCGCTGAGTTTTGCCTGCTTCAGTCCAGAAATAATCTATATAATCGCTGATAGCCTGTTTTTTTGAAATTCTCTGCTTTAATCTCTATGTTTTCGTCAATGAAGTGTGAATTTATGAAATCATGAACGTATTCTACATAAATTTCTTCAGAGCTGTTATCGGCAACGATTTTCAGACACTCTGCCAGAGCATTTTTTTCTTTGAAAATCATTTTCTTCATGTCAAGATAACGAGGAAGAGGTGATTTTTCTTTTACAGGGGTTGTGATGTATGTGTAATACAGGTTGGAAGCTTCTTTGGAGATATCACCAAGAGTTTTGTCTCGAATTATATTCTCCTTGAGTCTGTAATCAGCAACTGCATCAATTCCCATGCCATTTAAAGATTTGAAACTTTCAAGCTTGTATGCTAAGTCTGCAAGGTCAGCATTGTTTTCAATTGGTTCCAGACTCTTCATTGCAGAGTACATCTGTTTACAGCTGTAGTCATGATGAGCGGTGTTATAAAAAAGAACACGCAATTCAGCACAAACCTTCAGACAATCAGAGAATGTGCCTGGTATGCTTTCGATATCATCGAAGATATTCATCACTACATCTGAAAGATATATACCTTTTTTATCAGGGGTATTTAATGCAAATGATAATTCATTTTTTAGGTTGCTGTATTTAGCTTCCGGAGATACAACTCCAAGATATGCGGATGCACAGTACGCTTTTCCAATGTTGATCAATGAATAGACATTATTCATTACAGTTTCTTCTGTCAGGTTCTGAGTATCGTATACCATGCTGTAGTCAGCAGTTTTGGTGTCAGAAGTAATGCTGGTGTCTGAATTGATTTCTTCTATTATATCGGCGATTGAATCTATTGATTCAGCTACAGCCTTTTCATCTATTGCAGATACAGCAGTGATATCCGCTTCAGGAGTTATTATAGTTTCTTCCGAATCAGAAACTGGTTCTGATGTATGATTATTTTCATCGGTCAGCTCTTCAGAACAGTCATTTGACAATACCGGATTTTTAAGTTCTGTTTTATCAGATTTTCCTGAAGATTTATACTTGGCCTTATGAAATTCTGTAGCCGTTTCTACTATATTTTCAACTGTTGTTTCTTCCACGGATGAAAGATTATAATATTTTTTTTTCATTAACGCTGTATCCATAGAATCTTGTGGATGCAAATATACCATTTAATGATTTCAAAAAGTTCATAAGTGACGTGCATTCATCAAGATTGTCTGATACAAGAAGAGAAAATTCAACTTCATTTTCGTCATATCTCTTAATCTGAAAATCAAGAGTATTCATCAATGAAGTGATATTTTCTTCTTCTGAAAGGAAACATGAGAGATAATAGAATGAAGTTTTGTGTTTTCCGTATATATAGAAAGCAGAAAAATAATCATCAGTCAAATAATCCGTGCCGATAACAATGCCTTTAGAGAAAAAATCTAAATAAAAATTCCTAATCACCAAGTATCCAATTCTTGTGAGTATGATGTTGGAACTGTTTTCTTCATCTAGTGGAATAACATTTGCATGTTCAAGATCCCATGGGTTTTTAGCTGCTGTTGTAAATCGTTTAAACCAGTCAGCATTTGTTTTTTCTTTAAGACAGTTGATAGCCTTGGATGTAAGGCAATATACAGGTTCAAATCCTTCAATTGTGTCTTTGCGAATATATCCCAGTTTAAATAATGAATCCAGCATCAGTTTATAATCAAGATCGACGTTTGCGTATTTATGCCCCTTTTTCAGAATGGATTCAGTTACATAATGGAATTTTGTGAAAGCATAAAGGATAAAACCATTACCTTTCCCGTATTTTTCAATATCTTTCTTAAAGGTTTTCTGCGGCGTTTTCTTTCCGTCATCTTTATCTTCTACGTTCGTGGAATAACCTTCTCTTGGTTTAACTGTGATGTTAAAAGAATTGAATTTTTCAATTTTAAGTCTTTCTGATTCGTCATCCGAAGCATCGCCGGCAGATGACGCAGATTGATCTTCAACAGTTGCTTCCATCGGTTGAGTGGCATTATCATCGATGTCGGTTTCTGTATTCATGGCAGAATCTGAACAATGGGCAGCACTTGTTTCATCTGAAGACTGTTCAGTTATATTGTCAGCTGAATCCAATTGTTCAGATACCGGCACTTTCTCTTCATTTGAATCATCAGTATCTGACATTGATTCGAACGAAAGCTGAAGCGGTTCACCTGAGTTTGCTGCGATAAATTCATCAAGATCTGTCATCAGTGATTTATCAATATAAAGATTATCCTGAAGCAATAAGAGTAATAGTTTTTTACTGTCAGAGAAAATACTTTCTTTTCTGGAATATTCGAGTTTATCATCGCGTGAACTGTCATCGACTATCCGGTAAAACTCTTCATACGGTTCAACAGCCTTGGTGTATTCGTCAAGTGTCAAATCTTTGTCATTCAGTTCTTTAAGCTGTTCTGAATACTCATCAAGATACTTCTGGCATTCTTCAACTTTGGAACGGATGCTTTTGAATTTTATGATAATATATTTCGCTTTGCTAAGAAGCTTTTTTTCTTCGAGCTGTGCTTCGTAACTTTCAACATTTGATATAACTTCATTAAGTGAATCAGAACATTTTTCGCCTGGAAATATCTCAGGATAATCTTTCTTGAGTGTATCCTGAGAATTTTTGAGTTCGAGAAGTGTTTTCATCGTACTCGAAATAACATCCGGATTAACAATGCTTTCAGTCTTTATGTTTTCACTTATGAAATCAATGCTGCGTTTTAGTGAATCAAGACATTTAGCGATAGAATCAAGAGTGTTACGTATTTTAGCTGTGTCTGACATTTATTTATCCCTCCTGTTTATATCATAAAGCGAACGTGCTTTTCTTAATAGAATAATTATAGCATATCGATTATAAAATTTCAATAAAATCGAAATAAAATATGCAAACTGTTGCATTGGAGGTGAAAGCGTGTTTTTGAAAATGACAAATGATTGGGTAAATAGGCGTTAAGTTAAAGTGACTGCGTTGTGAAAAATGAGAAAACTAAAAAAGATTTTTGTATTTATCACTTAACATAAGCAGAAATTTTATATTATATAAACAGAAGCCGATAAGATGGAACGGATCCGAAATATCACTGTCAGCTAAATTAGGAAGTGACAAATCTGAACTACATATTAACAGGAGGAACTTAAAATGATGAAAAATAAAAGTGCGTGCATAACTTGTCCTTTTGCTGTTCAGTCAATGTTAAAAGGAAGCCAGTGCGAACATTGCATACATAATAATGTGGAAACAATGATGATTGTAGGCGAATATACCGCGAAGACTGTAGACAGAATTGTAGAACGAATAAAGGAATTTGCACAAAAACTATTGAAAAATCCGATAAAATAATATATAATATACAGAAAGGATGATGCTGTTTGAAAATATTGTGGGTATCACGTCATAAAATGACTAAAGAACAGATTGATGATTTAACAAGGATCTATGGTGAGGCAGAAATAATTCAGGTCGATCAGACGATAAACAGAGCAGAGGATATATTAGCAATAGATGCAGATGTTTATGCAGTTGTTCTTCCGATTGATATTATTGCTGAATTAAAAAAACAGACAGAAAAAGATGTAATAAGACCCGTATCAAGCAGAGTGAAATCAGATGTAACAAAAATCAATCCGGCAAATGGTCTTATGGAATCAGAGTATATCTTCAGGCATGAAGGCTGGCAGCGTATAAACAGAATAGAAATCGATACTGAAATTTTGTGATAAGGAGTAAATGACATGGCAAATATAATTATTATGAATCTAAGCAAGTTACCGCCAGCTTTGCCGAAGAATTCGACTGATAATAAGGATGACTCCAAGACTCCAAATGAAGTTGATTATGACGGTGGGAAATTTGGCGTGATCAAGGGGTTATATACCGCTGACGCTCCGTTAAAGTATCTTATAGAGTACATAAAAAGTAAAAATGAATCTGTAGATAAAATACTTACTGTTGTAACAGATGAAGCTAAAACTGCTTTTGTTGCGTTAAGGGAAATGTTAAAAGTTTATGATCCAACTGTACCTGAACCAATAGAAATACCAGGTGAGGATCAACTGAAAACTGTACAGGAGATAATTGATAAAGTTGAGCCGAATGATAAAATTTATATTGAATCTACCGGAGGGCTCAGGAACACTACATATACTCTTATGACTATTGTAAGAATTCTTGAATATTCTGGTGTTACATTTGAGAAAGCGGTATACTCAAATGTTGGAGAAAAACGCATAGAAGATATTACATCTACATACCGAATGTTCAACCTCATAAATTCAGTTAATAGTTTTACTTCTTACGGAAGTGCATCTGAACTGGAAAGTCTATTTAAAAATAATGATCATGAAATAATAAGCGAAACCATAGCTGCTATGAAGGATTTTTCAGATGACATTACGTTGTGCCGCACATCACGTCTGGATTCTACTCTTGAAAGGCTTAATGAGTGTTTGATCAGACTGTCAACTACTAAAGTTACCAGTAAGGAAGCAATATTATTCAAATCACTTTCCAAGGTTATCAGAAAAAAATTCTATATGGATAAAGATAACCGGAAAATTGAATATACTGATGTTGTCAGATGGTGTCTGGATAATAAGCTTGTTCAGCAGGCAGTAACGGTTTTTACAGAAAAGATGCCAAAGTATTTTTTTGATCATAATCTTTTTACTGTTGATGAAAACGAACTTGAAGTAATCAGAGAAAAAAATAAAAAAAGCAGCTTCGGACTGGAATACGAATTGTTTTACAGTGGATTGATGACATCAGTTCCTGTTCCAGATTATGCAGATGATTTTCAGAAAATTGTTAAAGCCGCTGACTTTGAAAAGAAATCAGTAGTTTTAAAAAAGAGTGACGAGAGAATTATATATGAGGCTCTGTGTGAATGCGAAAATATAACTACATTCCGAACTCGTATAAGCAGTAAAAAATTCGGGCATAAATATGATATTGATACGCTTAGAGATAATCTGGATAAATACTTCAAAGTTAAAACGTTATTGTATGATTCTAGAGGGAATATCCGAAAAATCAATTTTGAAGAAGAATTAAAGGATTATCCTGAAATAAGTGAATGGTTCTTGAAAATTAAAAATCCTAATACTGTAAAAGGATTCATTTCATCGGTAGTTAATGACGGAAAGATTTGCGAAGAGTTATTAAACTTTAAAACCGAATACAGCGATAATCATTTGAATTTTATTTCATGGATAGACAAAAAAAGTGACAGATGTATGTATTCACTGAATACAAAGGCGACCGTTGATGAATGGAAGTCAATATTTATGGATATATATTATATCAAGACTTTTATCAGAAACAACCTTAATCATGCCAGCGAAGATGAAGTTGATGACGAGAAGATAAAGTTTTTCTCATCCGATTCACGGTATATTATTAACACTGATTTTTCAGTGGAGTATATAATTAAAATTCTTAATGAAGCACTTAATAAAATTGAAAAAATTTCATAACAGAAAAGGAGTAATTAATCATGAAAAAGTTTTATACAATCAGTCCGTTTCAGAATCCGGAAACAATGAAAGAAGGGGTTGTATATACCCCTGAAAACAATCCGGATCTGGAATTTGGCGCAACCTCATTTCCTATTATCCCTGTTATTAATGCCTATGCTCAAAAAGGTGAACAGATTGAGATAATAACTATTACGTCTGAATCTACAGCTGGTTTTGATAATGCAGAGAAAAACAAGGAAATATTCATTCAGTCACTGGAAGATTTAAAAAAGCAAAAAGGTTTTACTTATCATGAGACACCTATTACAATACCTTTTAGCAGTGATATTGATACACAGATTGAAATGTTTTCGAAGCTGATAGATACTGCTGCTGATGAAGATGAGATATATGCAGATATCACCTATGGAACAAAAGTAATGTCTCAGGTGCTGACAATGAGCATCAATTATGCATATAGGCTTCATAGTAATGTTACACTTGGCTGTATAGTATACGGTGAAGTTGTTCATAATCCTGGAGAAAAGAAAGGGAAGATTTATGATGAAACTTCAATGAACTATATGGATGAGATCGTAAGACTGATGGCAGAAACAAAGATCAAGAATCCGACTGAACATATCAAGAGAATGCTTAAGTAATGGTGGTGATTGATATGAATAATAACAATGATGTTGAAAAAACAGTAAACGAGTTTGCTAAAGACTATTATTATGCCCGCAAGTCCGGTAATAAAGCAGTTATGGATAAGTGCAGAAATGCTATTATTTTAAAGATATATGAGCCAAATGCTTTTAGCAATAAGATCGTAAAAATAAGAGAAAATTACAACGAAAGTTCTGTTAGTTTTTCAAGGTTTTCATTTTGTGGTTACGATAGGAATGATGCAGTCAGTGATCTTACTGAGTTATTTATTAAGTTCATTGAAAAATATGACTATGATAAAAATCCAAATTTTGCTGCTGCATTTATTACTGCAATAAAGTGGGATATGAATAATAAGCTATCTAAAGATAAGGAAAGAAATAATTCAGAAAAAACTGACGATAAAGAAGCCAAGAAGCGGATACCAAGGGCAGAAAAGATTTCTGATATCGTTTGCGATGAATCCGGAGAACATTCTCTTTTTGAAAAAGTAGCAGATGAAAGTGAAAACATTGAAAACTTAGACCTTGACAACTCGCTGGAAACAATGAGAATAAAACTTATTTCGGTTATCACACTGTTTTATAAAAGAAATAAAGGCAAATCAGCTAGTCAGGTTAAGTATAGTTATTACAGGATCTTTACTACTGAAACGGTTGTTAAGGATATTCGTGAAAACAGTAATACCGGAATCTATGATTTTATGAACAAAAATGAGATCATGCAGACCCTTGATTGTGATTATATAAAATTCATTGCGTTCACTGATATGGAAAAACTCGAAGATATAATAAGCATGGCAATAAAAAAATACAGCGATATTATCAATGGTGCAGAAGACAAAATAATTATACTTGACAAAGAACCAAGGGTTATAATTGCATACAGAACAGCAGCAAACCTTGATGAAAAACAAGTAACAGCCGCCAATGTTTCTTTAATGAAGAAGAACTACAAGCAGGAAATAGAAGATATATTTAAGGAAAATGAGTTAGCATGTTAAAACAATATGATTTTGTATTCAGAACATCTGAAGTTGATAACATCCAATCAGAACCGGCAGTAAAAATACATGGAATTCTGATGCATAATATTCCCCAGACGGTCGCTCAGAAGCTACACGAAAACAAGTATCATCCGTTTTTCAATTTACTGTGTTCCTTCATCTGATCCGGAAAACGTTATAACTCGTATATCTTCACTTTCTTCAGAAGCAGACAGCGTTTTGTATGCTGCCTATAACCTTGACAAGGTGAAAATATCAGGACTGAAACCGGCAGAAATTATTAAACGCGGAGAAATCCATGAAGCAGATTATTCTGAGATCGCTGACAGTTTGTCAGGCAGTAAATTCAGACTGAATTTTATGACGCCTTCAACGTTTAAAACCGGAGGAACAGAGACAGGTTTTCCGGATATATCAATGCATTTTCTTTCAGTAATAAGGAGAATCAACGAATTTGAAGGTCTGAATATTTCTTTTGAAGATTTCAGAAGAGCGTTTTATAAATGCAGGATATTTGATTGGAATTTTACAAACTGTAAATATAACATCAGCGGTCGTTTGATTTCAGGAATGACGGGATACACTGTAATTGGTTTGCCGTCTGATACGGAGGTCGCTGCGCTTTTGAAGAAGATATTTGTGTACGCTTCTTTTTCCGGTACTGGTGCAAGAACCGGAATAGGTATGGGCGGTTTCTTTTTCGACGCAATGTGATTCACTAATAGTTATAATAGAAAAATGGTCCTTCCGGATTGTGACGTCCGGAATGACCGATTTTTTTATGTCTTATTTTCTTTCGGTGGGTAGTATGTAGGAAGTGAGAGATCATCGGCATCAATAGGCGGAAGCACGTTTCTGATATTCCATGCTGTGCCGGTACCGGTATCTCCGCGTCGGTTGTCAGTAAACCATTGGTGAATAGCGTTAGCGTTTTTATTCGTTGGGGGGGCAAAAACGTTATCAACAACAGGGTAACTGATAGTATAACCTTTTGCGGTATCTGTATTTGTAATAAGCATAAAATCTTTAAAGTATTTTTGTGATGTATCAAAGTGATTTTGCTTGATCAGTTCATCCGGATTTAGCTTATTGATGGAGTAGCTGAGAGTATCTCGTTCGAAGTTTCGGACTTCAACATCATTTACAGTAATTTTTACACTTCCAAGCCCTAATGGTTTGCCATGCCCCATCATAAACTGTTGTTTACTGTTGCTTTGGTTTTCACCAAGAGTTAAAGTCCATACAAGTTTTTCGAGCTGTTCGCTTGTTATATTTTCAAAATAAACATCAAATACAAACACATTTCCTGGTTTAGCAAGTTCCATGGAACAGTTTCTATTAGTTTTAGAACTATCATTATAATCATTCTTTGTAATATTAGGATGATGTAAATAAAATTTACGCCCATTTAGTTCAATGTCACATGACTGTATTTCTTCAGTCAGATTATTTTCATCACCAATATAATTGGTGATTTTGTAATCGTAAGTCCAGTATCTGCAATCACCTGGCTTTCGACTGTAAAATTCAGAAGAAGTAATTTTAGGCGAAGAAAGTTCATACAATAAAACATCTTTTTCTGAATAAAACTTTTCGGAAGAAAGGTAAGCATCGGAAAATCGAATTTTAGAAGCATAAGCCTTTTTGTAGGCTAACGTTCCGAACAGAAAACAAGCTTCGCATATCATTCCATTTATTCCGTGACGACAGCTTTTATGAGTACCTAGGAGATCTGATACACGATTTTTATAAACAGTGCGTCCAGATTGTGAAGGTAACAAATAAACATATGTTTTGCCGTCTTTATCAGTGGCTTCGTAATAAAAAACTGGATAAAGTATCGAACTGCTTGCTTTTTTTAAAGGGATAACCTCTTTTTGGAAATTCGGTTTGTATGGATCTGAATTTAAAACATCTTTTGCTGTTTTATCAGTTGAATTTTTTCTGTA
Organism: Ruminococcus sp. HUN007; assembly: GCF_000712055.1. Lineage (NCBI taxonomy): Bacteria > Bacillati > Bacillota > Clostridia > Eubacteriales > Oscillospiraceae > Ruminococcus > Ruminococcus sp. HUN007. The sequence continues at coordinate 2,488,212 of NZ_JOOA01000002.1, forward strand.
TATTTCTAAATTGATATTATAGTCTTTTATTGCTTTTTCAAGGTTGCAGCAGGATACTTGTTTTCCGGCTTTAATGACATAATATTTCTTGATTATTTTAGGATTTGTGTTTGGTTTTAATCCCTTTTTCTTTTCTTTATTGATTCGACTTTCAAATTCAACTTCGGATTCTGTTCCATACCAAGTGCGTTTTAATTCAAGTTCCTGAGGCTTGTATTCATTAAATTCTTTAATATTTTTGTATTTTTTCATTTGAGCACTATAAAGTACATATCGCCCTTTTTCATACTTGATAATTCCGGGTTTTCTTATCGCAGAGCTTCTTGATGACAATGTTTCGAAATCCTCATTATATACTGAAAAACAACCATTGCTTAAAACTTCGTATGCTGATCTGATCGCTCCGCGAATCTGACTTCCAGGAATAACAGGGTTTCTGTTAATACGATAGAACGGATAATGATAATGAGTGATTATTATTTTTTTGCCTTTTTTCTCTATAGGTATTTCTTCCGCTTCTTTCTGTTCTGTATCTGGAATAGCCAAAGGAGTTTTCACTTCAATTTTACAGTTTATCTTTCCGGTTAGAGTACCTTTTTCATATTCATTGTACGGATGCCTTACAACTTCATCACCTAAGCTAACAAAGTTGTAAGGATTAATAAAACGGCTTGGCTTTTTCTTTTCTTCCATTGAAACATCAGCTCCTTTTAAAAGATACTTACAATTCTGAAATCTGTTATTTCTGCGATTCCGTTTTCAGAATAATCGATATAATTTCTTATCTTCAGTTTTTTTGCATCCTCAATAGGCAGTGAATATTCTCCACCGCCTGTAGTTATGTAAGTTTTGCCGGATGATTTGGTTGTATCGATATCAAGAAACTGGGTATCATCCAGTATTCTGTTTTTGAAGTCCTTTTCAAATTCATCTGTCAATGATTCGAGTTTGCTTTTAAAGCAGTGATCATCGATTATACGACATATAAACTCCTGATTTATATCAGGACGTGAATACTTAATTTCACAGTCTGCGTTGAATATACGCATTTCAAGAAGCTTTGAAGGATCGGTGATTATATCATCACATGTAACACATTTAATGCTGTCAGTGTACATGGCGTATATGTAACTACCTTCACATTGATTTTTAACTTCGTTTATTATATCGTCTGCTTTAACTTTTCTGATCTCTTTGACATATAATTTCATGTTCATGCCTCGCTTTTTAATAGTTTATCTATATTCTCAGCATTGAGATACTCAGTACGGTTCTCACCATTGATAAATATATTTGTAACTTTAAACATACCTCTTCCTATTGAGGTAAGACCACCGATTGACAGGTAACCGTAATTAAGATCGAGAATAACTGCAGAGAGTAAGCGTCTGTTTTTTCTCATCTGTGTTTTTAGGTATAGTTATTAATAGGGAGGTAGTTCCGTTACAGCATGTTTCTTCTGTGTATAACGCACGCGATTGTGCTCCGGAGGTGAAGCGGTCAATAGCTGTTCTTGTTATTATCTTTTTCGTATTGTTTTTTATTGTTGATTCAGAAAAAATTATTTTTGAGGGCATAGTTTTTTGAGATTTTGTTATAACATAGCCGAATAATGCTTTGGTCGTTTCGATATCTGATAATTCTTCAAAACGACTTCTGAAGGCTCCAGCCCAGGTCGTGCCTGGGATAACAGCTTCCCCATTTCTAAGTTTCATCATTCTGTAATCCGGAACAGCTTTATACACTTTTTCTCCGTTATCTTTTATTCTTTCTACTTCACCAATTTCCGTAGTATATTCTCTTATTGAGAGTGGTCCGTTCTGTTCGAGACAGATTTTTATAACATCTGATTTTTCGTTTGTATTGCTGATTGTAACTATAGGCATTTCATTCCATGCAGCATTATCAAGAGGATCAAATTCCAGCCATGCTTTTTTTCCTTTAGGATCTGAAAAATCAAATTCAGCTTTCTGCATACGGCTTATTTCCACTATGCCATATCCTCTGTTTGTTTTCCTGCCGAAACGTAAAGCGGAAGATGATACTGCTTCGGCAAGTTTTTCTATATCAGACTGAAGAATTTCATTTTCTTTAGTTAGTTCGATGATGGTAACAAACTCAGCACCTGGTTCTATTACCTGAAAATCAAACTTGGCATTTTTTATAGCTACTTTATTTTTTAGCGCAACACTGTCTCTAACTTTAACAAAAGATTTCTTATCGAGATCAGCATCGTAAAAAATAACATGGCTTGATTCAGAAGAATTTCCGTTAATAAAACCGAAAATGTTTCTGCGCTTTTCTATATCAAACCAGTGTCCCAATACACCAGCGATAGTAGTAGCCGGTATATATGGTGATCCATCAAGTCTGGTGATAACATCGCTGTCAGACTTACGGTTTTCACCTGATCCTACAGAAAGAGGAGAAGTCAGTTTTAACTGCAGTCGATAATAAGTATGTTTCATTATTTCCATTCCCCCTGTTTCTTCATGTATTTAGCGATTGCAAGAATAATTATCAGATACTCTCTAGCTTTTTCCCACCCCTGTTCTTTTACATAGTGTTCAGCATGGGCGTTATTAATTAACCTTATTGCGTTTTTTCGGGTGTTCTCAATTCTGATGCTATTGAGTCTGTTCTTAAGATTATTTAGATTAGAAGCTTCTTCAGTCATAAGAGTTATTCTTCCAATTGCTGAAGGAGTAAGGCTGCGTATTGTCCGGTAATTATCTTTTGCGTATTTTATCGCTTCGCTTCTCATATCTTCTTGTTGCTTAATAACATTAGCAAGTTTGTTGATATTTGCTGCTGTATCTGAGAACGCTTCACGTTTTTTGTTGAGTGAACGACTGTTGTTCAAGAAGTTTTGAGCATCGAATATTCTTACTTTTCCGAATCCTTCATTTAGTTTTTCACCAATGTATATTACAGAATCAAACTCTTTTCCGGAAGCAGAGCATACTATAACAGTTCCGGCTGCAAATACTCTTTCATGTGGTCGCTGCATACGCATAGAAGTATTGAATCCTGATACAGTATGATACTTTATATTGCTTGATCTGTGAATTTCAGTTTGGTTAATGTCAATACCGAGTGCATTTATAAGAACAGCTGGATTTGATGATACAGTTCCGGTCTCATCACGTAAAATAACATCTGATTCGAGTATGAACATTACATTGCTGCTGACTTTAATTTTATCGTTCTTCAGTTCGGTTATTTCAAAAGCTTCAAGTTCGCATTTTGAATACTGAGCTGTCTTGCTTCGGCCAAATCTTATATCTGTTTTTATCAGAAGATCGGCAAGAATATTTATAGTTTCTCCGTCAGCAGTGATCGAACCTCTGAAATACTGACCTTTGGATAAGCAGGTCTGAGTGTATAGACCCTGTCCTTTTGAACTCAGATTATTATGATAAACTATTTCAGTTTCGGCTTTTTTTACTTTCAGCTGTGAATTGATATAACCGTCTTTTAAAGGCTTTAAAATTTTTCCCTCTGTTTTCTCAGTTACGAGATTGTGTATTCGTTTGGTTTCATCTGTTTTATCTTTTGCGAATACACCCGGAACAGGTATGTACTCATTTAATTCTTCATCAGTTACATAAAGATTCGAAAACTTTACATCATTATTCATGAATATTTTTCTGAACTGATCATCAATATTTCCGTTATTGTTTTTCAGGTAAGCCTGTCCTAGCAGTCCCATAACAGATGTGCCGCTTATATAATCCTGAGTTAAATTTACACCCTTACCAGGAATCATCAATGTGTCTGTATTTTTCACAGCATAATTAAGAACATAAGTTTTTTCCTGACTGCATTTGCTGAAACTGAAATTGTTTTTTGATTTTTTACTATCTACAAGCGAACACTTAACAACTCCGAAGCCTCTGTTTCTTTTATACCCTATATGACGCATTGCCTTGCAGATATCATAAAAATCATCTTCATATTCGGGAATTTCAACATCAGAAAAGAAAACAATTTTGCTTTTTCTATCCCACGGCAGGCTGTTTTCAAGAACTCTGGTGAATCTTAATGAATTGGCCTGGGCACTTCCGTTTTCGTTTATTGCAGTTGAAGCTTTTACAGATGTAAAAAGTTCTGTAACAGTCTTAGGATTAAGATGTTTTTTTGATATTTCACTTTCAATAGACTCGATATTTTCTAAGACAGCATCAGATATTTTTAATAAACCACTTTTACTGTCACCTGTTATTCCGAATATTTCATCTATATGATTTGCTTCAATATAAACAGCCGCATCGCGTAAAACACCTTTGAGTCTTTTAGCTGGAATATAAGGAATTCCAAATTTGTCAGTGCAGATATCTGTATCTATAACACTGCCAAATCCGTCCCCGTCAGCAGCACACAGATCAGAACAAAGTTCTATCTTTATTCTTTTCATGGTTGTTCATCCTCCTCTGTAAACCATATATCATAAACAAGAGAAACATCATAAACAAATCTTTCGAAATGATTTGTTATTTTATCGTCGCTGGAGTCGAGATCATCATATTTCTTTTTAAGAGATTCAAAGGAATCGTGGTATCTTGAAAGAATTCGTTCTGCTTCAAACGCAAAGTATGATGCACCTTTGAAAGAACTGTCACGCAAAGCTTTGATATTCTGTCTGCCTATAGCGGATAGATCTTTTGCATCGTCACAGAATTCTTTAAACCGTTTCAGTTCGTATGGTCTGTTGGTATAGTCTGCTTCCTGTTCAGCTCTTATTGTTTCAAGATCATTAACGATTCCACTGTGACAGTAATGAAAATCAATATAATTATCTTTACTTTCATTTTTTCTGGTTTTTTCTTTGCCGGTTTCGCAGCATGCTTCAGCAATTTTATAAATTTCTGAAAAAGGATCATGGCTGTGGAATATGGCGATGCCTGCACATGAAGCATTTGGAACTCCGGACACAAGAGGTTCTGAATTGTTAAGAGATTCAAAATATTTAAGAACTATATCTTTGGCAGCTCTTGCGTTACAGATAATTGTGATTTCATCGCCGCCACCGATGATTTTCCTGTATTTGTACCGGTCTTTAAGTTTGTCTTTCTTTTCTTGCGTTAAATCTTTTTTCTGGTCTATTTTATTTCTCGTTTCTTCAAGAAGTCTTTCAATTGACTTTATCGGATCATCTACAAAAGCTTTATTTGTATTCTGAGAGAATGCTCTGAGTTTATTTACGCATGTATCATAGTCGTTAATTCCGTGTGTTAGTGATTTTATTTTATTACCCATGGCATTTCCGTCTATGTAGATGACAGCAAGAAGACTTTCAGTATTTTTCTCCAGTACAAGAGAATCAAGAAGGGCAGTCTGTGAATCAGGATCTAGCGTACAATATTTGTTGTAAGCGTCTATTTTATGAAGTGATTCACATGAATAAGACTGAAACTGGTTATCCTTTTTTTCTTTTTTTACGACAGGCATCCAGGTGTTTCTGTCAAGCTGTGTAAACGGGAGGGAGTTGCATGGAAGTGAAAAAGAGCCTGTGTTTTTCTGCTTTTGATTTTCCTCATATAGTGCGCCTCTGTCTTTATTGAAATCGCCTGTGTATTCAACGCACGAGGCAATAACACTTATTGTATATGTTTCATCAAGAAGCATTTTTGAAAAGATTTTATTTGCTTTAAGGTAGATCTCTTTGCTTTTATACAGTACGTAAAGATTACCGCCGCCTTCATAGATTACAGTACCGTCATCTGATGAAGTTTCAAATTCTTTTACTGAGAAGGCTTTGCCTTTCCACTCGCTGTTGATGGTTATATCGTAATCCAGACATTTATTTATAAACATCTCATAAACATGAGAAAGCAGTGCCGAACCACCTGATATTTCTTTGATCTTGTTTGTACGGTATATATATTCCTGTTTGCTTCTGCAGTCATACAACGCAGTTATTAGTTTGCTCATTTTTATTCACTCCTTGTGCGTAAAATATGTATATAATAACTATATTGTATCAAGAAAAATGTGATGTGTCAAGATGTTTGTACTAAAAATGATTACAGAATCAGAACTTCAGGTGGTTTATCAAATGAAATATCTCCTTGATTTATAATGTGTACGCTTTCCGGCATTTTATATATTCGTATTGAATCTTCTTCTTTTGTTGTGCGTTCAAGTGCTTTGATCGCAGTCTTTTTTGATTTGTCACTAAACAGGCATTCAAAAGCGGAATACTGGATCCTGTATCCGTATTTTTCAAGGATCTTAACTACTTTTCTACGTCGTTTGTCATCACAAACATCATAGATCACAAGAAAATTCCTGTTAAGCATAATAGTCACCCCGTATAAAAGGAGTAAAACATTCAGGTTTTTCGTTCTGCAAAGCATTTTCATAAGAGTAGATCATCTGGTTAAGCAAGCCTTTAAAGTCGTTTGAAAAACCGTTTAAAGTGAATATCCGTTCAGATAGCTTTTTATGAAATTCAGATATTATCATGCTTCGTAAGCGCTTGGATATATATACGCTTCCGTCTGTATTGAATTCAAAATCATCATCGTTAATATCTGAATCAAGGACTTTAACGGCAGTTTTATCACATAGTTCACAGCGGAGACTTTCCATAAGATCTGAACTTAAGGCACAGTGACCGTTTCTAAGTTTATGAAAGAAACCCACAGAAGGATTCATGCCGTGCAAACTTATCAGTGATGAAAATTCACGGTATAACATGCTGTAAACAAAGCTTAAAACAGAGTTTACCGGATCGGTGCAGGGATGTTTGATTCTTTTAACAAATCCATATTTCTCATTGAATTTGTTTTTTAATTCTGAAAAGTATAAAGAGGCATAAGCTCCTTCAACACCCATGAGTTCTTCTTCTGTTTTTGCTTTTTCAATGTCGGATTCTTTAAATGCCTTCATTTTATTTACGTATTCCAGCTGATTAACTATTTTGGCTTTAATGTTTTGTTTCGATAGTTTCAGCCGTAATGCTGCCTTATCAAGAAGGGCAAACTGATTTTTTACTTTCATCACGGATTCAGTTCCGTAACCATTTGCCTGACATATGAACTGTGAAGCAGAAAACCATGAGATGCTTATACCGGCTTCACATAGTTTACATATGGCTTGAGATGTAATCTGGACATTCTTGTTTAATGCCAGATTATCGATGCTGTCTAACGGAAATTCTTTGCTGGCTCCGGCTTCAGTAACGACGAGCCGGTTTCCCTTAATACTTAACTTGCTTTCGTAATTGTCTACGTACAAGTTCATAAAAAAGCACGCTCCTTTATATAAATAATATTGGTACTTAATAATAGTACCTAATTATATAATATAAAAAAGTATGCAGAGTTAAGCGATAATAAATAAAAACAGCGTCCCGTGTATGGAACGCTGTTTTTTAACAGTAAAAAATATAAATTTCATTGTCAGATAGTCATATCAAATATGTTTGAGGACTTCGATATCGACTACAATCAGAAGTTTCAAACACCCATCGGTGAAGGGGGGTATACCAAACTCAGCACGCAATTCAGAGAGCTATATCTGCACTTAAGTTTCAAACACCCATCGGTGAAGGGGGTATACCAAACTCTTAAGCCGGAAACACTTAATCGTGTGATTAATGTTTCAAACACCCATCGGTGAAGGGGGTATACCAAACGGTCTCACGGTTTCGTAATCATCAAATGGATACCAATGGTTTCAAACACCCATCGGTGAAGGGGGTATACCAAACTACACGCAAATGGTACAGAAAGATGGTCAGATGAGGAAGGTTTCAAACACCCATCGGTGAAGGGGGTATACCAAACTTTAAACCGGATAAAATAAATGTCGATGGTAAAACCATTGTTTCAAACACCCATCGGTGAAGGGGGTATACCAAACGCAGCTCAGATGCCTGGAGCAACAACAACTCCTCCGTTTCAAACACCCATCGGTGAAGGGGGTATACCAAACGATATTCTAAAATGAATATTGAAGAATTTGAAAGAATCGTTTCAAACACCCATCGGTGAAGGGGGTATACCAAACTGTTTATTTTTAGTGAGAGGTGTTAAGAGATGATCACGTTTCAAACACCCATCGGTGAAGGGGGTATACCAAACGGCAAAGGTTCTGAATTAGAAGGAGCAGTAAATGCTGGTTTCAAACACCCATCGGTGAAGGGGGTATACCAAACGCGCATAATATATGCGTCAGTGAAAAACACAACGTCTTGAGTTTCAAACACCCATCGGTGAAGGGGGTATACCAAACTTCTTATCTGTAATTGTAGCACCGGCTAAATTAAACGTTTCAAACACCCATCGGTGAAGGGGGTATACCAAACTTTCCAGACGGATTTGATGATGTGGATTTCTATTCGTTTCAAACACCCATCGGTGAAGGGGGTATACCAAACAACCCACCCATATTTATGTATACAAAATATGTATACGAGTTTCAAACACCCATCGGTGAAGGGGGTATACCAAACTGTGTGCTATATGGGGTGCTGATAGAATAGCATATATGTTTCAAACACCCATCGGTGAAGGGGGTATACCAAACTTTACATGGCGAGACAAAGAGGAGGAATAATTTCAATAGTTTCAAACACCCATCGGTGAAGGGGGTATACCAAACCCCTCGTAATTACGCACTTTCAAGTGGCTTCATCTGATTTGTTTGTAAATCCCCCTGAAATAATGACAAACGCCCTCTGACGATACTTAAATTATACCACATATTTATGGCTGTGTAAATAAATTTTTCAGATATCACTTAATATCAGATGAAACTTTATATTATATAAACAGAGAGGTTAATCGGAATGACGGAACTTGATCCGGGACACTTTTAACCTCGGAAACAATATGTCATAAATTGAAAATTTCATGAATAACAGGAGGAAAAATAATATGATCAACGAAAAGACAACAAGAGCAGTACATGGAATTATCGGACTAGACCCTACAAAGATGAAGATGCCGAATTTACCGCTTCCGGCACTTGGTTCCGGACTGTTCTGGCATACTATAGCAGCAGGAGGCGGATATAGGGTAGAAAAGAATTCAATAACAAAATGCTGCAGAATAATAGACAGGTACGGAATAATAAGAAGTTGGGGAACAGAAGAAGCAATGCTAAGATTATTCTGGCAGATGTTATGGTGCAGACAATAAGCCGATAAAAATTTATTTTTTATTTATCGCTTAATCAGAACAGAAATTTTATATTAACAATACAGAGGACAAAAAACAGTAATGATTTCAGAAAGGATGATTTTTTATGAACGATAGTACTTATATCACAAGCTCAGTAGCGAATCCCATGATTATGAAGAAGATATACAACAAGTTAAACAGTAAGGATATCAAGCCACTTTCGTAAGCAGCTTACCGACATGAACTGAAAAACGGAAACGAAAATTTTTTCAGATATCACTTAACATCACCGGAAAATTCATATTATATAAACAGAAGGGAGCTGATTGAAATGATGGTACTTAATCCTGAATATCTGTAAAAGCAAACTTAAGAAGTTACAAATCTAAAACTATGTATAAACACAACACAGGAAAGGAAGTGATGGTATGCCAAGCATAGATGTAAGCGTAAGCTGGTAGTAGAATGATAAGATCTTGAACAGAAGAGAGGGGAACAGTATGCCAAGAATCGGTGTCGAAGTTGAGTGGTGACGAAACAAAAATCTGTAGTGAAAGACAGGTGGAATCGATGAAATACCCTACAATGGAAAACGCAATAAAGACAATAATAAGAGTGATCGCAGGCAAGTAATCAGAAGTAAGCTCCTTGTTTAGCGGAAAGAAAGTGATGATATGCCAAGTATAGATATAAGCTGGTAGGCGAACGATAAAACCGAACTAAAAGAGAGGTGAACAGTATGCCGAGTATCGATGTAAGCGTAAGCTGGTAGTGAAAGACAAAAGTCGAAATGAAAGAGAGGTGAACAGTATGCCGAGTATCGATGTAAGCGTAAGTTGGTAGTGAAAGACAAAGGCCGAAACGAAAGAGAGGTGAACGGTATGCCAAGTATAGATTTCAGCGTCAGCTGGTAACAGAGCAGGAAAACAGATTCAGATCGGAGGTGAGATAATGAGCAACGAACAGGAAACAAGAAAAGAGGAAAAGCAGGAATACGAACACAAGGAAAGCTACAGCTTCAGCTACGAAACATTTTCAGAACTATTCGGTGACGTCAAGGAAGCGCTCTTTAACATCGTATTCATGAAGTGATCAGAATAAAGCATAAACAAAAGGCAGTAGTCCGTGCAAGGATTGCTGCCTTTGTTGCGTTTATAGATAACGAAAGCTTCGGAAGGATAATTACATAAACACCTATGTAAAATATCTATCCGAAGCTTTTCCTTTTTCAAACACCCAACGGTGAAAGGGGTATACCAAACTTTAATATCTTAAACTTTGATAATGTTTTTAATCCGTTTCAAACACCCAATGGTGAAAGGGGTATACCAAACACTCTGCTCCGGGTAGATTAATGACAATCTCTGCAAAGTTTCAAACACCCAATGGTGAAAGGGATATACCAAACGCAGTGAAGAAACTGAAATCGATGCTGGATCTGAGATGGTTTCAAACACCCAATGGTGAAAGGGGTATACCAAACTGCAATTAAGAATTCTATGGTGGATGCTGCTGATGAAGTTTCAAACACCCAATGGTGAAAGGGGTATACCAAACGGTAAGAAGACAGTAGCAGAGAAGTGTCAGAGAATCTAGTTTCAAACACCCAATGGTGAAAGGGGTATACCAAACATTAAAAGTAAGTACATTTTACTCCTCCTATGGGGTTTCAAACACCCAATGGTGAAAGGGGTATACCAAACGAATGAGATAGGTTCGCCCTTGTCTGCGTGTTCCGTTTCAAACACCCAATGGTGAAAGGGGTATACCAAACAATATGGTATGCAGTATACATAGTATTCGCCATACTCGTTTCAAACACCCAATGGTGAAAGGGGTATACCAAACCCCTCGTAATTACGTGCTTTCAAGTGATTTCTTCTGATTTGTTTGTTAAATACCCCTAGAATAATGACAAACTCCCTCTGGCGATACTTAAATTATACCACATTTTCGGGGGTGTGTAAATAAATTTTTCAGAAGTCACTTAACTGGTCGGGAAATTTAATACTTATATATCAGAGCCTCAAAACAAATACTTGATGTAAATAAGAAACCGAGTCGTTGAAAGGAAGTGATGGTATGCCGAGCATAGATGTAAGCGTAATTGGCAGTGTAGTTCATCGTAATAAAGTTAAATTAAAGGCAGTGTTCTGTATTAGGAACGCTGCCTTTGATTTGTATTAATAGATGACGAAAAATTGCTTGTCAGTTAAACCTCAGCTCTTTCCGGCTGAAACAAACCAGTAAGGATTCTCGAATACAGAGAACTTCCAGCCGACAGATCCTCTTACCACTTCGTACGCCGGTCTGTCAGATTCCTTTACCATTTCTTCGTGGAATCTGTAATGTATTGTATATGTTCCACCCTCATGTATCTCACAGCTGTCGATCACATCTTTTTCATTGCTGTGCCATAAGCTGTTTATTATGATATCTTCTGTTTTTCTGTTTTTGATATCATCTTCAGTTATACGACCGTTTTCAAGTTCGGAACGGAGTGTTTCGTCGACTTGATGTCTGTTAAAGTAACCGTCTTTTCCATCGTCGTATGCATAAATATCAAATATCAGCGATGAACTGGTTGATTCTGTGATATTAACAGATTCCCATGTTTTCTCAAAGAGGTCAGTCTTTTTCTTTGCCGATCAGATCAATAAATTCTTCCGGAGTACAAATCTTTACATCAGATTTGCTGTAGTCTTTAACGTTCCTTGTAATAATGCATTCAGCATCAGATCGTCGGGCTGTTCTGACCATGACTGCATCTTCAAAATCTGAAATATCGGAAATAAGAGCATTACGGCAGTCTTCACCTGTTGTGTCCATTATTCCGAAAATAATGAGCAGTTTGTTAAGTATGCTTCTGGTTTGCTTGTCGTCATGAAAATGACGGTGCATTATGTAGTAAATATCCGTAACCGATTTTGCCGAAATATAGCCGCCGAATTTTCTGTTTGCGGCCATGAGAAATATTTTCTGAGCATTTTCGGCAAAGCCCGGTCTGCTTTGAAGAGCATCTATTATAATGCATGTATCGATAAGCGCTTTCATATATTGCCGAGCCTTTCTTTCAGTGCTTCTTCCGGGATTATATCATCAGGAAGTATGCCGAAAAGAGATTCCGCGATATCCACTCTGTCCTGATTAGGATTAGTAAGCTTTGCGATTATTTTTCCGTTTTTAGTTATATAAATGTCTTCTGTTTCAGCAAGAAGCAGATATTTTCCAAGGTTCATTTTTAATTCGGTAGCTGTAACTGACATGATCGCCCCTCCTTTAATAATTTTCTCTGATTATATTATACCATAACAGAACGATTTTATCAATAAATTGTTCGGTTTTTACTTCCAGATAGTTCGATTTACATTAAAAAGATACCGGCGTGTCAGCGACACGCCGGTATTATCGATAGAGCACCTTCGGTGCACATTTTATATTATCTCTGTTTGCTCGTTATTTTCCTTCTGAAGCAGATAAAATTCCTTTTGAGTTTTTATCTCTGCACGAAGTTCTTCTTCAGTCGGCAGATACAACTTGTATTTGGAAGCGAAAAGCTGCTCGTTTCCGTGTAAAATGGAGTACTTAGCGATATCTTCATCGGTATCAGCGCAGAGAACTATTCCGAGAGTCGGGTTATCGTCTTCTCTTTTTTTCAGTTCATCGTACATTCTGATATACATATCCATCTGGCCAACGTCCTGATGAGTTATTTTTGTTGTTTTCAAATCGATAAGAACAAAGCATTTCAAAATATAGTTATAGAAAACCAGATCGATATAATAATCTTCTTTTTCGGTATGAATATGCTGCTGCCTTGCAACAAATGCATATCCTTTGCCTAATTCCATGAGAAATTTCTGAAGATTGCTTATTATGCTCTGTTCAAGATCTGATTCATAGTATGAAGAGTTTTCCTGCATCCCAAGGAACTCAGCAATTACCGGATTCTTTATGAATTCCAGCTTGTCCTGATATGGTGATGTCAGTTCTTTCATTTCATTCTCGACCCCGGTTTTGTCCTGAGTTTTAAGCATTCGGTAGTAGTACTGTGATGAGATATTGCGCTGTAGGGTACGTACGCTCCATGTCTGTTCATAAGCCTCTTTTTCGTACCAAGAACGAGCGCTTTCATCTTCTACCTGCATTAATTTTTCATAATGTGACCAGGATAAAAGAGATTGATCAACTGGTTTGATATCCTCTGAATCATTGGAATACCGTTGAATAGTCGACACATCGATGGAATCAGTAAATTTTGCAGACAGTGTCTGCAAAATTCGAGGAAATGATTTGTAAAAGCAGATACAATTGTACAATGATCTCTGCGAGAAACCTTTTCCGTATTTTTTTGTAAGCTCATCTGCTAACAAGGAGATGAGCTTATTTCCGTATTCAGCTCTTTTTTCACCTTTTAATTCTTCTTCACAAATACGTTTTCCAAGCAGCCAGTTTCGAATTACCAGTGTTGAATTTACAGCTTTGTAAGCAACTTTTTGTGCGCTGTCAATTATTTTACAGGCGTCTTTGACTATATTATCTGTGTTTTTATATTCAATTAATTCGTTCATTTCATATCTCCTCGAATTGTTTTTCTATTTTTAGTATATCATGAATGAATATTATTATCAATAAATCGTTCGGTTTTTATTATCCGATAGTTCGATTTACATAAAAAAGGTACCGGCATGTCCGCGGACACGCCGGTATTATCGATAGAGCACCTTCGGTGCACTGGGTTATTTCATAAGTTCATACTTCATAATGCAAAGATCAGATACATCAACTCTGCCGTTCTCATTCATATCCGCAGCATCTTCAGAGAAGGGTTCGGCAGTTTCCATACCGAGAAGATATTTCTGCAGTAAAAGTACATCGACGGAATCAAATCGGCCGTCATTGTTGATATCGAATCTTATTTTCTCACTGTTCTGAAGCTTTTCATAATCGGAAAAAAGAAAGAAATCTGCACCGAGGTCATTTTTGTCTGTGCTTAGGGCTATCTTCCGGGATGCTTTCCCATTGTAGTAATAGAGATCATATTCACCGTCACAGGTCGTACTGTAGATAAAACTGTTTTCAGTGACCGGACAGATATCGGAACAGTCGTATTTATCTGAATTACAAGGCAGGAAAACGAAATCGCTGCCATCGTATTTTACAAGCTGGTCGCAGCGGTTATTTGCACTTGCCCATCTGGTGAAATAAAGGTCATTTCCGCTTACTATTGGATAATAAGCATTTACACCGGTTTCGTCAAAAATCGTTTCTGTCGCTCCGGTTTCAGTATCAAGACGCCGGATGCATCCGATGCCGTTTTCATATGCGGCGAAATAAACAGCTTTACCGTCAGATGAATAATACGGCATTGCTTCTTCGGTAGCATCATCAGTCAGTATGGATACCGTTCCGGTTTCTGTATCGATGACTGCAAGATCGTATCTGAAATCGCCGATGCTGTCATCCCAGTGGCCGCGTTTGAAAATTATCGACTTTCCGTCAGGCGACCATTTCGGATCTTCGTTCCTGAATCCGCTGTTTTTTGTAAGATTGGTGATCTTTCCAGAGCGTGATAAATAAATATCCCATTCGTCGGCTTTGCTGTCGATGGCCATGAAAGTGAATGTATCCGGAGCGGTACCGAAACTGCCGTTCATTGCATGATGAAAATCACCGGTTATCTCTTTGACATTTCCGTCCGGATCTTTCAGATACAAAGTACTGTCGAGATCGGCGTATCTGCCGTAGCTGTGCCAGAGAAGCCAGCCTTTCGGAAGAACTGCATATTCCTTTGCCCATCCGTGATCTGAATATGATTCATGCTGCGGTGTGTCTCCGCTTTCGTGGAACGGTGTTATTTTTACATAGTCGATAACAAACTCAGTGGTATCAAAATCAGGAGTTCCGGCCCAGTTTTTAGGGAACCAGAGTCCCAGCCAGAAGCGGCTTTCATTTGTCGGGATGAATTCAAAGGATGTGTATTTCAGTTCGCCGTCAAAGTAGTATTCGACTCTCGGTGTTTTGGAATCGCTTCCGGTATGCCAGTCAAAGCGGTAGGTGTGATATTCACCGTCTGTCTGAGGTCCGCAGTTTACCGATTTTGTTTTGTAGTCATCTTCGGTCGTCCACGTTGTACACAGTACATGATCAAGTGTGATCTCATCTTTTTCATTCCGTCCCGGAAATTCAATATCGATCTCATGATTGATGATCCTAAGGTCGTCGCCTGTATGGTCTTCTTCGTATTCAAACGTCCACATTGCCGAACAGCAGCCGGTAACTGGTGCGATCTTCGCGCGTATCTCATAACTGCCGGAACCGAAATATTCTCTGGTGGCTATTGCACCGCCGCATCGTTTTCCGTCCTCACGTCTTTCAAGATCACGGCTGATTCCGCGGACAGCACCTTCGTACTGATCACCGAGGCCGGTAAGCACGAGACAGCCGTCCTGCAGAGAAACATTTTCCGGAATGACACCGCCGTTGTAATCGACAGTTTTTCCGTCCTTTTCGATAGTTCCGCCCCAGTTCTTTTCGGCAATGAGCCAGTTGTCAGTGTTCAGAGCGTTTCCGTCAAAATCATCGAAAAACACATCTTCCGCGACAGCATTTCCGGACGGAACTGCCGTCATAGTAAATGCCGCAGCTGTCGCAGCAGTAAAAGCTGTTTTTTTTCTTACTGTTTCAGATAAAAAAATCCCCTTATTCATATGAGAAATCCCCCTTTTCCCTTTGTGCTTATATTGTAGCACAGATAAACGTGAGGAACAAGGGGGAATGTTCATAAAAAATGTACCGGCGTGTCCGCGACACGCCGGTATTATCAGTAATGCACCTTTGGTGCATATTTTTTATTACCAGTCGGTTATGTGGTTATCGTTTTTTTCTTTTCGATGTTTCGCTTTTTTTCAGCAGCTTCAGCTTCTAATCTGGTTATTTCAGCACGGCATTCTTCTTTTGACATTCTTTTAATTTCATCAGGGATGATGATTCTGTCATCAATAAAGTATTCTTTCTCAGCCATTTATAACATCTCCGCTTTCATTGTCTAGCCAGTACATATCTTCTAATTCTGTACCGCTTCTATGTTTCAAAGCATTTTTTGCACAGATGTAAAGTGATTTATTAACATTTGGATTATCTGTTGCGTTATCAAATTTCCGTTTGTATTCTCCGCTTTCAATATAAGATTTATTTACAAGCGTATCTTTGTTGCGACCATATCGTTGATTCTCTAATATCACTTTATCACTTCCTACTTATATTATATCAGAAATAAGTTAATTGTCAACGGAATCAGAGGTGTGCTTTTTCGCATAAAAAAAGGTACCGGCGTGTCGCAGACACGCCGGTATTATCGATAGAGCACCTTCGGTGCACATTATTTATTCAGTAGCTCATCAAGCCTTCTGAACCAAACATATCTGCACTGGCTAATGGCATCATAATGTTTTTCACCACCTGTCAGACGTTATCTGAGTCTTATCTGTTCAAATGTCAGATCCGGCTCGTCGGTGAATTTTAACCACATATAGTTTGTCATGCTCCGGCCGTGAGACTTCCGGCAGATCTGAAGCGGATCGTAGAATTTCAGTCCGTAATCCTTAAGAAGCTCCTCAACGCCTATTCTTGTTCTCGGAAAGCACCGCTTTTCAAGATAGTTCATAACATCATGAAAATTACCGGTCATGTTCCAGATCTCATACGGTATAAGAGGATGACGTTCGGTTGCATATCTTTCATATTCAACTGTATTCTGTGCATCATAAGGAACCCAGGTTATTTTCAGCTGCGGTTCTTCAAAGTTCATTATTGTAAATCCGAATCGTTCTTTTTCCATAGTTTATTCCCTCATATGCAGTTTTTCTTTCTCTTATTATAGCAGAAATAACTTAATTGTCAATGTAATGAGGAGATTGAAAAGGTACCGGCGTGTCGCTGACACGCCGGTATTATCGATAGTGCACCTTTGGTGCACCGATTCATTTCGTCACTCTATGGCTGCATCAACAAACATTTTTACTACAGAAATAAGGTTGGAACGATGTTTGTCAGGACATTTCTGATACAGAGCAGCAAGAGTACTTAATTCGTTATTAGAGCCGTGTTCCTCGCCGAATAATAAGTAATCGACATTCATGTCCAGTATATCTGAAAGGTTTGCCAGTGTTTTCAGAGATACACCTTTGATTCCCAGTTCAATATCCGAGCAGAATTTCGGAGAAACATCCAGTTTTTCAGCTAATTTTTCTCTTGTTAATCCATATAGTTCTCTCTGAGTCCTGATACGACTTCCTATCTCCTTGTAGTTTAGTTCTTTCATCACTAAAAGTTCTCCTTAATGAAGTTGATACCTTTATTTTAATGAATTTCAACTTAACAATAAATGAACTGACAGTGTTGACAAAATACAACTTTTAGTGTATAATACATATAAAGAACTTTAAATGTTATGTCTTTTTAGCTGTTATATCTATTGAGACATATGGACGGATGAAGTTTATGATAAAAGGGGAAACATTCTTAATATTGGGGGAATGAAAAATGAAAAAAGCAATTGCTCTTGTGACATCATTAATGATTATTATGGCACTTTCATCGTGCGGACCGACAACTTCTGAAACTGTAAATAATGATTCAGAAAAAACATCAGATGAATCTGTACCTATGAATTCTGTTGATGCTGAAGAGTCTGAAGAAGATACTGCAGACGTGAAGGAAGAAGATGATGATGAAACGTCGTCCAATTCGAAAAAAAACAGGGGCCAAAGAAAAAAATGGACTAAAAGAAACTACTATTGAAGAAACTGTTTTAGTTGATCAGGACGGAATAAAGATAACAGCAACGGATCTCACATACTCTTCATATAGTGCTGTGCTCTCTCTGGATCTTGAGAATAACAGTGATAAGGATTTAGACATTATCTGTGGTTCTTTAGGTTACTGCAGTAATTCAGTGAATGGAGTAATGATTGAAGACGGGTTTTTTAACTGTACTCTGAATGCCAATAAAAAAGCAAAAGAAGAAGTGTCATTTGATTTTGATGTGCTTAATGTTATGGGTATAGACGAGATTGCAGACATAGAACTTGGAATATATTCTTCAGATGATGATTATAATGACGTATATTATCCGATTTCGAAGATAAAAACAACTGCAGCTGATAATTATGATTATGGAAAAGTCAATCCTGTGGAAGGAATTAAGAATAGTGGCGTAGTGGACGTTCTATATTCTTCAGACAGTGAACTTTACAATGAAAATGACTTGAAAATTGTTTCGGAGCTGCTGGTTAAAAAAGACGATGATCTTCCATATCTTTTGATTGAAGTGAAAAATGATTCTGATAAGCAGGAAATTGCATATATCAGAGATATCTATATAAACGGATTACAGGTATCTGATTCAACATGGTCAGGAACATCCATAAATCCTCACAAAACGGCATTGCTTGATATTAAACCTGATTCTGTTTTTGATAAAGAATACTGGACTAATTATGGAATTAATGAAGTGAGCAGTATAGGATTTTCATTTTATCAGGATAATATGGAAGGTGATAATGAAACGGAACCTGTTGAGATTACAGTTCCTGTAAAATCGGAAGGTAGTGAGCCAGATACCTCAGGTGATGTTGTTTACGATGAGGGTGGTGTACGTATCATATATAAAGGATTCGGTGATGGCGAATATTCTATGTACAAATATCTGATGCTTCTTGTTGAAAATAAGAGCGGTAAAAGCATTCGGGTCGATGAAGAAAACAGTTCTCTGTCAGTGAATGGCTATATGATTGGATCAAGTTCAATGTATGAATATATAGATGATGGTAAATATTATGCGTGGCTGATTGAGATATCGAATAATGATCTTGAAAAGAATGATGTTAAATCTTTATCAGATATAAATGAGATTGAATTTGACATAGAACTGCAGGATAAAGATAACTGGAGAGATAAAACTAACGCTACTGTTACCATTAAGCCGTCTCATTAAAGCCAGGGGGATTTGAATATGAACGCTAAGAAAACAACATTGCCATTCATTATAATGGTGATAGGAACATTATTAATGATAGGGTCATTCTTTTTACCCTATACAACGGCTAAACTATCATTGTTTGAGTTTTTTAATACTTATCGGGTTGAAGCAGGTAATAAAGCAAACGAGCGGGATGTTAGATTGATTTGTATTATATGTACAGTTATTATAGGAGCAATTGCGTTCTTTGCGTTTTTTGTATTGTTATGTACATTACTTCGGGCACCTATTGCAACAATTGTATTTACTGTTCTCGAATTTGCTGCTAACAGTGTACTTTCATGGGATTTTAAAGAAAGACGTGTGGCAGGTAGTTCATATAGTTTTAGTATAGGATATTATTTGCTTGAAATATCATTGATGGTTATCATTGCTGCATCAATTTGGTTGCTGGTTATGAAAATAAAGAACAAGAAAGCGTTAAATATTTCTGAAAGTAGTGTCTGACATTGCTTAAGAAAAGATTATAGTAAGAAAAAGTTTATGGTAAAAGGAAAAACAAATTAATACAGGGGGAATGTATAATGAAAAAAGCAATTGCATTTGTGACATCATTAATGATTGTTATGGCACTTTCAGCGTGCGGACCGACACCTTCTGAAACAGTCAAAAATGATTCAGAAAAAACAACGAAAGAATCTGTGCCGGTGAATTCTGTTGATGATGAAGAACATGTAACAACAAAAGCTCCGGAAAAGGAAGAGCAGGAAACTACGACAATTACAGAAGCTCTTACAGAAGCACTTACGGAAGCAGAAACAGAACCGGAAGAAGAGCACATCGAAGAAACTGAAACTACCGAGGCGGAAACTGTTCTGGATCTCTCGCAGTTAAGCGATATCAAAGAAGCAATTGAAAACGGAGATTACAGTCTTGTCACACCATCGTTCAAAGCTACTATGGATGAATATGAAGCGTTCTACGATGAATATATCGGATTCATGAAGAAATACACGTCCGGAGATGGTGATTATCTTTCAATGCTTAACGACTATATGACGATGATGGAGCGGTTAGGCGAGTGGGGTGAAAAAATTGATGCCATGAAAGACGATGAAACGCTGTCTGTTGCTGATCAGGCGTATTATCTTGTGGTAACGACGCGTGTACTGAATAAATCGGCAACAGCCTTGACCGAATAAAATAAATAGCGTAAAATAGTAATGTATCAGATCATCTTAACAAATTTTTGATCTGAACAGATAAGGAGTATGAAAATATGGCAGTCAATTTTAATCAGAACAGCGTTTTCAATCTGAAACCGATTGATACAGCAAGTGTACGAAATGAAGTAAATGGTCTGTTGATTAATGGGGAAGAAATACTTTGTGCATTTCAGACTATCAGAGATCAGCTTGTCTTTACCAACAAGCGAATTATTTCGATCGATGTTCAGGGCATAACCGGAAAAAGAAAGTCTTTTGCAACAATGCCTTATTCGAAAATTCAGTTTTTCTCGATACAAACACCAGGGTTTATTGAACTGTTTCCGGATTCAGAACTGTATCTTGTCTTTTCAAGCGGATTTACTGCAAAGTTTGAATTCAAAGGTCAGGTGGATATCGGAAAGATCGGACGTATTATTTCAGAGTATGTTCTGTAATATACTGAATCTTAGCAGGGAATAGTGTGATATTCAGAGAGCAAATGTAGTTTGACTATCTGAAAGGCTGTACGAAAAGGCATGGACTGTTAAAAAAAGTCCTTAATACAACGAAATCAGCATATCTTACTTACGTAAATACGTGGGTTTAGATGTGCTGATTTGCTTTTAATGAGAGCTTCTTAACATTTTCTGTTTTCAGATGTGCACTTCACATTGTTGAAATTCCGGTTTGACAATGTTGCAACAATATCGTATAATTATAGAAAACATTTGATATAACAGATAAAAACTGAATTTCAGCAAATGAAAGGGGTATCGTAATGTCTGATTTCAGCAAACGAATTACCGATATAATGACGAGAAAAAATCTTACTCAGAAACAGCTGGCTGAACTTGCTCATGTTACGGAATCAGCAATGAGTTACTATGTTAAAGGTGAGCGTACTCCGCGGGCAGATGTTCTCAGAAGGCTTGCGGGTGCATTAGGGGTTACTGCCGATTATCTTCTCGGAGAAAACAAATCGGCACCGCTTCCGAAAACGGAACTTGAGTATCTGCAGGGATTTCTTGCATTGATGAACAATGAGCAGCTTTATAAAACTGAGGATCTTCTCCGCATAGTTTTCACTGATCAGTTTTACGAGTATGATCTTATGGCAGCAGGAAGCAGAATCGAGCCGATAGATATAAGATATATGTTTCGTGACGAAGCAATCGATCCGGAAGAAACTCCGGTAATAAAATTTTATGCCGATATTACAGGCGTTGATAAAACAGGCATAACATTTACTGACGGCAGCAGGATAGATTTTGAAGAATGTGCACGGAATAGCAAATATGAAAACTCAAAATGTGTAGCTGCCAGAAATATATGTTTTAATCCTCCGTATTTTGATTTTCTGACAACAGGAACTATAACACGGCTTGTGTTCTGCAGTACTGATACTGTGTTTTTTAAAAAGAAAAGGATAGATGAAAATTTTGTAAGATTTCAGTTTGAAATAAATCATATGGGATACACAACATATGATCTGACATAAACAGATTCCCGTGACTGCAGATCAGCTTTTCATAAGATCGTTCTTATACGTTTAAATGTTATGCACCTCCGGAGGCGGCTATACGTTTTTTTACTTTTTCAATATCGGCTTTTATTTTATCCACCCATTCATCATCCGGCCCGCCTATGTGAAAAACATTGAAACCGTAGGTCTTTCCGTTTTCCACTACGGAAATATCGTCGTCTACATGAAGGTCGATGCGGTATTTGCTCGGATATTTTGACGGCATTCCTTCGGAGTGTCCGGCCTGAACTTCACGTTCATGTCTGGCTCCGTTTACAATACTGTCAAGTTTTATTCCGTAGTATTTAAACAGACCGGTTATGTATTTCTCGGAACGGAATGATGTGGTATAGATCCACAGTTCGATCTTCTGGTCACGTATGTAGTTTAAAAGCTCCACAGTACCTGCACGCAGTCTGTCTTTGTAGATGAAGTTGAACGGAAACTTCGGCGCAGGTTCGGTTTTGAATTTCTGTTCTGAAACAAACAGGGTATCGTCAAGGTCAAAAGAAATTCTCATAAATGCCACCTCGAAAATAATAACGGAATACTATGCTTATGCAGCTTTAAGGAAACGCTGATCTGTCCAGCGATTTTTGACACTGCTCTGATGATTTCATTATAACCGCAAATTATAATTATGTCAAGTGAAAATTTCAAGAATGTTAATTAAATGCTGCCAGCCTTATAATTATTGCATGAAATCGCTGCTCTGGATTTGTTATCAACTTACAAACTTTCATCCGGATAAAAGTTTTTAAGAAAAACATGAAGATAACCGGCGGGTTCGTGTGTATAATATATAGCAAACGAAATCATATGAAAATCAAACTGCAGAAAGGATGAATATATAATGAAAAAAACGAAAATAATGCCGGTTATGACCGCTGCTCTGCTGGCATCTTCATGTGTGCTTCCGGCTTTGGATGATATACGTGCAGTTAATGCCCAGGTTACTGAAGATGCAGTGGAGTCACTTGCACGGGAACGTGAGGAATTTTTCGGTGAACTTAAAAGATTTGATGACAGCGGATATTTTGAGGCGGCGTTCAGTGACTATCGTGAGATCATCGGTACGGGTGGTTCCGGTTACAGCGATGAAAATTTCAGAGGAAAATGTGTTCCGTATATCGGCAAATGGAACAGCAGAAACTATCTTCTTCTGACTTTTCCGGAAGCAAAAGATGAACTGACTGTTACCTTCAAAAGCTGCAACGACGATGCAAGAACGGAGATCCTCAGGGCTGTCACTGCTATCACAGGCGGTACATTTGATACGTATTACGTGTATTCAACCGGGATCGTGCTTGCGGATGATATCACATCTGAGATGTTTGACAAGGTAAAGGAAGTACTCAAGCCGTATGTTGATGAGGGTAAGATAACGGATATCGGCTTTAACGGCGAAAAAGTAAAGTATAAGGATTACACCTTTTATTTTGACAGGCTCTGTTACAACTATAATTCTTTTAGAGAAAAGGAAGACTATGATTTTGCGTCAGTTGCGGAATTTCTTAAGGGAAAGGGCGAGAACTGCCGTATCATAGTCAGTGAAAGAGACGACGATAATAAAATGTACGTTGTTGAAACGGAAAAGGATACGCCGGAGGAAAGATGCCGCATAGGAAAGCTTATTTTTGATGAGTTCGGATATGAGTTTTCACTCGGCCTTGAAAGAAATGCTCCTCTTTACGATTACAGGACGGAAAATTTCATTCCGGAGTATTACACCACATCACCGCCTGAGATCCCGAGTCCGATAGCGCAGGACGATAATTCATGGGTTCCGAAACATCCGTCTGTACATCCGGCAGCTCCGCTGGCTTCACCGACCAGCTATGCACAGGCAGCAGAGCCGGACTATGACAGTATCGTTTACGGTGATCTGAACGGCGACGACATAGCTGACGTTACGGACCTGTCGTATCTTTCACTGTATCTTATCGGTGACAGTGACATTACAGATGTAAATATTCTTGAAGCCGCAGATGTTCAGAATGACGGCACAGTGAATTTAAGCGATCTGGCACTTTTCAGACAGTACCTTTCAAAGAAGGTAAGTTTCATCGGCAGAACAGTCGGTGTGACCGATATTACAGATAAGTGTACGACAGTGCACACGAATGGCAGCCACTATACTGGTGACGGTTTCATGGTATCTTCAATGAAGGACTATCAGGAATATATGGCTTCAGATGAGCATCAGCCTGATCAGATGAAAGAAAAGGGGCTGGAAGTCAGTGAGGAATTCTTCAAGGATCACAGACTTGCTGTCATGATCGACAAATCACTCGGATGCAACGGCGTGAAATATACTCTTACTTCCGTGAAGGAAAGTGAAAACGGGGACGTTCATCTTTATTACGACAGATTTTTCCCGTCGATGCAGACAGAGATAGCCGGTACCATACATTACATTACCGTTGTTCCGGATAATCCGCAGAACGGAAGCAGAACGTATGTGCATTACAATGATATACATGAGCATACAAATCTGACAGGAAGCTGCAGACTTATTAGTACAACTTCAGTAGAGCATACTTCAGATATTGTGACTGAACAGCTTTCAGGAATAGTATCTTCCATGGATGAGTTTAATGAGAAGATAACCTCAAAAGGTATAAAGCCGACCGGCGCCATCGAGAGATTCGGTATTTCAGAAGATTTCTTTAAAGACAATTCACTGGTTTACTTTACAGCATTTGAGGGCTGTCTCGGACCGGCATACCGTATTTCGAATCTGGACATCGATTATAAGAAGAATCTTAAACTCACAGTTGAACGTTATGAGGTAACAGGATTTGATATGGCCTCACCTTCACAGGAAGAAAACTGGTTCCTCGCAGCGGCAGTTCCGAAAACAGTACTTGATCCGGCAGCGGTTGAATCGTTCAGTGCTGAGATCAGAAACAGCGACAGAGTATATTCACTTTACAGTGATCTGAACACGACAGCACTTGTTTCGAATTCAGAAACGGAATTTGTTTTTGAAGATAACTTTAAAGATCTTATCTTTACTGACAGCTGGTTTGAAATGATCAATGAATCACTGAAAGGCAGATACAGTCATCTGAAAGATGAATTCATAACAGAAGATTTCTTTGATGACAATGCACTGCTTGTAATAAATCAGCCGGCTGAAAAAACAAACATAAAGTACAGCATTCTGAACCTTTCAGTTAATAATGACGGTACACTTGAAGTGCTTATAGGAAGATTTGTCAATGCAGAAGAAAAAGCTGAAGACAGTAACCGTGAGTGGCATCTGGCAGCTGCCATTCCGAAAGATAAACTTGTTCTTGATAAAAATGCAGGTATAAAGATCACTTATCATACGCAGCAGGCACTTCTCGGCTCATTCTCGTAAACAGCTGGTAATCCCGCCTCCGGATTTCCGGTTTGATCAGTGTTTCTTTAGCATAGATTGACTGAAAGGACCGCAAGAATTGACTTTGGATTGTTATGTTTTTATGGTAATATAGATTATGCGTGAATAACAATAATGATTGTGATATTTATCAAATCATCCTCACGGAATGAGTATAAGTTGTTGGATGTTTGGTAGAAAAACGAATTGATTATTGCATGTTTTATAGTAATTTGATATAATAATCAGTAGGGTAATTAAGTTCACATTTTTCAAATTTAATATAGTAAATAAATCAGGAGGCTTTTTTAATGAACAATTCAAAAAGAATCATAGCAGGTATTGCAAGCCTTGCAATGCTCGCAGGTGTAGTTGCTGCATTCCCTGTACAGCCTGAAAAGGTAAGCGCTGAAGATGACGTAATTTTCTCAGCAGACTTCGAAGACGGCAAGGAAGACGGATTTTCAAGAAGAGGCGAGGACGAAACAGTTGAAGTTGTAAGCGAAGGTGCTCACGGCGGAGACAACTGCCTCAGCATAAGCACAAGAAAAGAATCCTGGAACGGTCCTCAGGTTGCACTTGATGACGTTATCGAGGCTGGTACACAGTACATCGTAACTGCTTACGCAAAGACACCTTACTACAGCAAGCTTACACTCAGCATGCAGTTCGATGATGCTGAAGGCACTACACACTATGACAACGTTCTTCCTCAGGACTGCAAGGACGGAGACTGGCTCAAGTATGAAGCAAAGGTAAGCTTCCCTGCAGGTTCAACAAACAAGTTCCTCTATTTTGAAGCAGCAGATGCAAACTGCACTATCTTCGTTGATGACTTCAAGATCTCAAACGTTCCTGACGTTGCAATTGAAGATCTCACTTCACTCAGAGCTTATTACGCTGACTACTTCAAGATCGGTACAGCTCTCACACCAAGCGATCTCGCTTCAAAGCCTTTCATGAAGCTTGTTGACAAGCACTTCAGCGGAAGCATCACAGTCGGCAACGAACTCAAGCCTGACTATGTGCTTAACAACAAGGCTACTTTAGCTTATATGGAAGAGAACGGCGACGATGAAAACCCGCAGGTTTCCCTCGCATCAGCAAAGCCGGTTCTTGACTACTGCGTAAAGAACAACATTCCGTTAAGAGCGCACACACTCGTATGGCACAGCCAGACTCCTGAATGGTTCTTCAAGGAGAATTACGATGCAAAGGGCGAGTACGTTTCAAAGGAAAAGATGCTCAAGCGTATGGAGAACTACATCAAGAACGTTTTCGCCGCACTTGCAAAGGAATATCCTACACTTAACATATATGCATGTGACGTAGTAAACGAAGCATGGCTTGAAGACGGTACACCTCGTAAGCCTGGTCATCCTTCTGAAAGCAACCAGTGGGGCGCTTCTGACTGGGTAGCAGTATTCGGTGACAACTCATTCATCGACTATGCATTCGAATATGCAAGAAAGTATGCTCCTAAGGGATGCAAGCTCTACTACAACGACTACAACGAATACATGGACAAGAAGAAGCAGATCGTTGAAATGGCTACACGTCTCAAGGAAAAGGGCGTTATCGACGGTATCGGTATGCAGGCTCACCTTGACTGCAGACAGAGCATGGATGCTGCATTCCCTTCACCTCAGATGTTCGAACAGGCTGTTAAGGAATATGTTGCTACAGGTCTTGACGTTCAGATCACAGAGCTTGACGTAACAGTTCCTGAAAAGTCAGGTGACCAGTATTTCGAGCACCAGGCTAAGTACTACGATGCTATTATGAACGTAGCTGAAAAGTACAAGGACAACATTTCAGCAGTAATATTCTGGGGCGTAACAGACGACAACAGCTGGAGAGCTTCTCAGAATCCGCTTATTTTCGACTCTGAATTCAAGGCAAAACCAGCTTACTATTCAATTATCGAAGGACTTACACCGGGCGAGATCCCGACAAATGCTCCTGTTCCGACACAGACAGCTCCTTCAGAATCACCGTCACCGACTGTAAAGCCGACTGAATCAGCTTCACCAACTGTTAAGCCGACTGAAACAGCTTCACCTACAGTAAAGCCAACTGAAACAGCTTTACCAACAGTAAAACCAACTGAGTCAGCAACACCTGCAGTTACACCCACAGAAAAAACAGTGGCTTACGGGGACATTGATCTTAGCGGCACTATTGACGTTACTGATCTTACTCAGCTCTCGCTCTACCTCCTCAAAGATGTAAAATTAAGCGAAGATGAGAAGAAGTGTGCAGACGTAAACGCTGACGGAAACATTGATCTTACTGACCTTGCTACTCTCAGACAGTTTATCTCAAAGAAGATAAGCAAACTCGGTGCCTGATCTCTGCGCCGGACGCATTAAGAAAGCACCGCGCCTGTTATAAACAGAACAGTTCACGACCTGATGAACCGGTTTTACCGGATCTTCAGAATGATCAGCTATTTTTACTTAATGTTATATAAAAGCCGGCTTTTATCAGCCGGCTTTTTCAAAAATAAAATCAGCGTTTTTGTGGTGAATTTATGACAAAAAAGTGAAACATGTTGACTTAAAACTGTGAGTTAGTGTATAATGAAGTTAATGACTGAAGATCCGGAAACGGAATAATTATTTATTAGTAACGGGAGTGATTTTTTTGAAAAGAACAATTGCGGGACTTGGAGCTCTTCTCATGGCAGCTTCAATGTCAGTGACCGTACTGGCACTTGCTAAGGGCGATGCCAACGGAGACGGCGCTATTTCGTCCAAGGATATTACCAGGGTCGGTAAGATACTTATGGGCACAAAGGAACCGGAAGGCGAAGAAACAGCTGCCTGTGATGTAAACGGCGACGGAAAGATAAATCTTGTTGACTACATCCTTGAAAAGGAACTCGTAATGAAGGAACTCGGCTCAGAGGTCGTAACAGGTGTGCCTGAGTTTTCTGCTGAAAGCGGTTTCTATAACAGCAGCTTCGATCTTACATTATCAGCAGGTGTAGGTTCAAAGATCTACTACACAACTGACGGAACAGATCCGACAACTTCATCACAGCTTTACAGCTCACCTATAAAGATCACGAACAGGTCGAATGAGCCTAATCTTTATGCTTCAGGATACGCTGTATCAAACGACAAATACACACCGCCTGCAGTTACAAAGGGTACTGTTGTAAAGGCTATTGCGGTTGACAAGGACGGCAATGTAAGTGATATCGTAAGCCAGTCATACTTTACAGGTATCGACATCAACCAGCAGTACGGCGGCTTCCCGATAGTGAACATCACAATCAGCCCTGACGACTTCTTCGACTACGAGAAGGGCATCTACGTACAGGGTAAGATCTATGATGAGTTTGTAAAGTCAGGTAAGCAGAATCCGATGCAGTCATGGCTTGACGAAGCTAACTACACACAGCGCGGCAAGGAATGGGAGAGAAAGGTTTACTTCGAACTCTTCGAAAATGACGGCAAACTTGCTCACAGCCAGTACCTCGGCGCAAGAATTTCAGGTAATGCAACACGTTCATCCATCGTAAAGAGCCTTAAGTTCTACTCACGCGATGAATACGGCAAGAAGAACGTCAAGTACGATCTCATACCGGGCAACACAATGCAGCTTGACCGTACAACACCTATCGACAAGTACAACAAGTTCCGTATAAGAAACGGCGGTAACGATCTCGGACACGCACAGTTCCGTGACAACTACATCCAGAGCCTTGTTTCAGATCTTTCATTCGACACACAGGCTTCACGTCCGTGCATAATGTTCATCAACGGCGAATACTTCGGTGTTTACACACTTCAGGAAGAATACGACGATGCATATCTTGAAAACAACTACAATATCGACAAAAAGAATGTCATGATCATTGAGTGTGGCAAGGAAGTAGGCGAGGGCGAAGAATCAGATCTTGCATACTATGAAGAACTTATCAATTTTGCAAAGAACAATGATCTTTCAGTTGATTCGAACTACCAGAAGATCAATCAGATGATCGACATGCAGAACTTCATCGAATACTGGTGCACACAGATATTCATCGCAAACCAGGACTGGATGAACAACGACAACAACTACAGAACATGGCGTTCAAGAACCACATCTGACCAGCCTTACGAGGACGGCAAGTGGAGATGGATGCTCTATGATACAGAATACTCAACAAGCCTCTACAGCATGGGCGGCGGCACATACACAGAAGATTCACTTAAGGTCGCTATGTACGGCAATCAGATGGGCGGCTTCGGTAACTGGAACTTCGGCGGCGACTGGGGCGGCGGTAACTGGAACGCAGGTCAGATGGCATTTGCTCCGGGCGATGAACAGCAGCAGGATCCGGGACAGCAGAATCCGGGCCAGCAGAACCCTTTGGGTCAGCAGAATCCGGGCGGACAGCAGCAGAATCCATGGGGTCAGCAGAACCCAGGCGGACAGTGGCCTGGTCAGCAGAACCCGGGACAGCAGTGGCCGGGCCAGCAGAATCCGGGTCAGCAGACAGCTCAGGAACCAAAGGATCACACAGTTCTCTTCTACAAGCTCCTCCAGAACGCTGATTTCAAGCAGAGATTTGTAAATACATTCTGCACTATCATGAACAGCAATCTCAGTGCTGATAATATGCTTTCACAGCTTGAATACTTCACAAATATGTATCAGCCTGTAATGGCAGAAATGCAGAAGAGAGTAAGCAGCTCAAACAACTTCACAAGCGAAGTAAACAATATCAAGACATTCATTCAGAACAGACACAAGAATGTTTATAATTTCCTTAAGACCGACCTCGAACTCACAGGCGAGACAGCTTCAGTTGATCTTGCAGTAAACGATGCAAAGGGCGGCAAGCTTCTCGTTGAAGGCGTTGCAGTAAATCCAAACAGCGGCAAGTGGAGCGGTACATTCTTCACTGACTACAAGGTAACTGTAAAGGCTGTACCGGCTGAAGGATACACATTCTCAGGCTGGACAGGTGCAACCGGCAGCGGTGATTCAATAACAGTAACACCAGGTCAGGCATCAGGTATTACAGCAAACTTTACAAAGAAATAATATATTCTTAATAATCAAAAAGCGGGCACTCCGAAAATGATCCGGAGTGTCCGTTTTTATTGGTTCTGGCTGATTTTTCTTTCCGCTTCAACAGCCTGGAATATAAAGTTCATTTCTTATTTTCTGTTGCATGATCACCTGATAATATGATAGAATAATGTAAGTGATGTTCGTAAAACTTCAAAGTGAAAACGGGGGAAATTATAATGCTTGAAAACGCTCTTACAGTAAGAAATGTGCCGTCCGGCACGAAAATAAAGCTTAAGACAGCCGTGTCCGCTGGTCTAATAGCACTGGCGGTCATTCTGCCGCAGGTCGTTCATGCGCTGCTCGGTATGCCGGGAGGAGTAAAATGGCTCCCTATGTATCTGCCGGTGCTTATCAGCGGATGTGTTCTCGGAACAAAATGGGGACTTGCTGTCGGTGTGCTTTCACCGGTCATAAGTTTCATTGTGACATATGCCGCGGGTAATCCTATGCCGGCGGCTGCAAGACTGCCGTTTATGATGCTTGAACTTGCCGTATTTGCGGCAGTGTCCGGACTTTTTTCGGAGATATTACCGAAAAACGGACTGCTTGCCTTCCCGGCAGTAATACTTGCACAGATCAGCGGACGTGCAGTGTTTCTTGGAGCAGTCGCAGTGTGTCAGAGCTTTGCAGCTTTTACTCCGGCGATGATATGGGGACAGATAAAGACAGGAATTACCGGCCTTGCAGTACAGGCACTGTTTGTTCCGGTCATTGTGATCTGTTTAAAGAAACTGCTCGCAAAGGAGAATCAAAATGACTGATATCGAAACAGCGATAAGAGAACTGGAAGGACATTCAATATGTCTTTGTCGCGGCGGTGAATTCTTTACCGATGACGGCAGAGGTATCTCTCCGATGATGAGGTTTATTTCAGAAGTCAGAGACTTAAGCGGATATTCCGCGGCAGATGTGATCGTCGGCAAGGCGGCAGCGATGCTGTTTGTAAAGGCCGGTATTGTCAGTGTTCACGGTAGAGTAATGTCTGAAAGCGGGAAAGCTTTTCTTGAAACCCACGGTATCCCGTGTAGCTATGACGTTCTGACTGACAGAATAATTAACCGTAAAGGAACAGATATCTGTCCGATGGAGAAAACTGTGGCGGATATCGATGATCCGGAAACAGCATATACAGCACTTGCGAAGAAAATCGCGGAACTCCGTGCCGGATCTGTATAAACAGAAAACACGGATTCCGCGTGAAATATGATCCGTGTGTACCGGCTGATACGCACGGTATGGTGAAAAGATGAGGAAAGCAAATGAAAAAATTCAGTGAAGTGTATCTTAAGAAGCTTCATATAGGAAATATAACTGCAGACTCCAACGTACTTATGGCTCCGCTTGCCGGATATACAAGCTATCCTTTCCGAAGAATGTGCAGAAAACTCGGTGCAGGCCTTGCATTTACCGAAATGGTCAGTGCGAACGGGCTGAAATACAATGACAGGGCGACTGCCAAACTGCTCTATACGGACGAAGCCGAGACACTTAAAGCGGTTCAGCTTCTCGGTTCGGTGCCATCTGCATTTGAATATGCCTGCAAAGGAGAGTATACAGCTGATTACGATATAGTTGATATCAACATGGGCTGCCCTGTGCCTAATATCATCAAGAGTGGGGAAGGCTGTGCCCTGACCCGTGACCTTCCTCTGGCTTCAGAAATAATCGAAGCTTGCAAAAGAAGCGGCAAGGTCGTGACTGTCAAATTCAGACCCGGCATGAACCGGAAAAACATAGTTGTTTCTGAATTCGCGAAGATGTGTGAGGCTTCAGGGGCTGATATGATAACTGTCCACGGCCGCACGAGAGATATGATGTACGACGGAGAACCACTGTACGAATGCATAGAGGCAGCGAAAAATGCAGTGAATATACCGGTGATAGCAAACGGCGGTATTTATTCGGAGGAAGATGCCGTGAAAATGATGGACAGAACAGGCGCTGACGGAGTGATGATAGCACGTTACGGAATGGAAAATCCCATGATTTTTTCTGAACTTACCGGAAAAGAGACCGGAGAAACAAAATATTCACTCATGATGGAACAGATAAACATAGCACAGTCATGCTTTGATGAAACGGCGGCCATGGACTATATAAGAAAACTGGCATCGTACTTTATGAAAAAAATACCGGGTACCAAGGCTCTGAAGCAGGAAATGTACATGTGCGGAAATATGCAGGAATTAAGGAACGTTACAGAAAAGATATTCGGAGAAACGGAGAAACAGGATGCATGAAGATCTCATAACTGAAAACGGGGTGCTTGTAAGTTACACAGGCGGGGAACACAGTGTCACCGTGCCGGAAGGTATTACTGCAATAGGTGCCGGTGCTTTTAAAGGCATGGCATGGATAACAGACATTACACTTCCGGAAGGACTTACAGAGATACAGGAAAATGCCTTTAAAGGCTGCAGAAAGCTTGAACGTATAAATTTTCCGGACAGTCTTGAAACGATAGGAGATCTGGCTTTTCACAGATGTCATTCACTTGTCTCAGTGCTGCTTCCGGATTCGGTAAAAGCTCTGGGAAAAGGCACTTTTCTTTTCTGTGACAGCCTGCAGACCATAAGGGCTTACGGTGTAAAGCGTCTCGAAATGCAGACCTTTGCGAATAATACGGGACTCTGCGAAATATCACTGAACAGTGGTATCGACTGCTCGAATTTTATGAAGGACGTCTTTACCGGCTGCCTCGGAATAAAGAAAATAAATCTTTCCGGCGGATTTTCATATCAGTCGGACAACCTTATGTCGGCGCTTATCTCAGAAACGGATGTTCATCCTGTTGTGCGTGCCATTGCCGGAAGTATCTATCAGTCACTTGAATACGAAGACGGCGTGCTGAATAAACTGAACGTTAATCTCCGGTCATTTGAACTCCCTCACGGGATAAAAACGATAGGAAAAGGCTGCTTCTTTGATAAAAAGGGAATAGTGTCTTTGACATTACCTGACAGTCTTGAACGCATAAACGCCAATGCTTTCGGCAACTGCATAAATCTTGAACAGATAACACTGAAAAATGACAGCGTCGTTATAGATGACGGTGCGTTCAGAGGCTGCAGTAATCTTAAGACTATTGACATCGGAAAAGAAAAATACTCAATAGGCGGAATAAGCTGCGGTGACGATATTCCGTATATCGTAAAACGCATCGGCAATCAGGTCATGAGTGACTTTTATATAAGCGGAAAAATACTCATGTCATACACGGGCAGCGAGGAACGTGTAACGATACCTGACGGTATAGAGATAATAGGCGAGAGCTGTTTCGAAGGAAACGAAAAGCTGGGCCGCGTTATTATGAGCGATACAGTACGTGAGGTTCATGAAAATGCATTCAGAAACTGTGTATGCATGCAGTCTGCAGTGATGTCGGAAAACCTTCAGAAGATATGCCGCAGTGCTTTTGAAAACTGCAGAAAACTGATACGCTTCAACGTTCCTGAAAGTCTTCGTGAGACTGGTGATGCAGCATTCAGAGGCTGCGTAAGCCTTGAAGTTGCCGGATTTGAAACAGGAACATCACCGACAGTACGCGAACCGGAGAGAGCATACGGCAGTGATGACATAGCTCCGTACAGTTTCTGCGATGATAAAACAATCACGGAGTTTGTATGCGACAAACCAGTGGTTATCGGTAAATATGCATTTTCGGCATGTCCGGAACTTAAGTCCGTGGTAATAAATGCACCGGGGTGCATTATTGAAAAATACGCCTTTGAAAAATGTCCGTCTCTTAAAAAGGTGAGCGTGCTTGCAGGCAGAATCGAAAAAGGCGCATTTGCGTACTGCAGAGCTCTTGAAGAAGCAGAGATAAGCGGAGTATCCATGCTTGAAAGCGAAGTGTTTGCAGGCTGCACGTCATTAAGAAAGGTAAAGGTCTCAGAAGAGGTATCCGGGATAGGAAGACGCTGCTTTGATGAGTGCGTGTGCCTTGAAAGCTTTGATCTTACGAACATCCGCGTAATAGGCGAGCGCGCATTTGAACGCTGTGACAGTCTGGCTGAGATCAGGCTTACCTGTGCGGATACAGGCTATCACGCATTTGCCGATTGTTCGGCTCTAAAAACAATAATCACCGATTCCCGTACATCTTTTCAGAGCGGTGCTTTTCGCGGCTGTACATCTGCAGATACGGTAATCCTTGACGGAACAGCATATCATTTCTCGCGTTTTGCACAGAGCATGAACAGTGCCGGAAACCAGTATCCGTTAAGAGTTCAGGAGATCATAGGCAGCGTGTATTCCTGCTTTGAGGTCGATTCAAAGTACGGCATTGCAAAATACACAGGAGATGCTTTAAAGGTGCGTATCCCGGACGATATAGTTTCAGCCGGGGACGAGGCTTTCCGTGACCATCTTCGTGTAACGGATATAATCTTTCCGGCTGGCTTTAAGCACAGCGGCAAGCTGACGTTTGCGGGAACAGGCTGGCTTGAAAAAAGACGTGCCGAAGTCCGTTACAACATCGTAAACGGTCTGCTCATAGATGCAGTCGGCTGCGGTGAAACGGCTGAGATACCTGATGAGGCTGAAAGGATATGCAGCTGGGCATTTGCCGGCAATACGGAACTGAAGGAGCTTATCCTTAAAAAGGATCGTATTGCGGTCGATGTATTTGCATTCAGAAACTGTATCAATCTGAAAAAGATACTGTTTTCAGACGGGAAAACATATACGCTTGAAAAAGTATCCGATATCACGGAAAAGGATTATCCTGATCTGGTAAGACGTATATTTGCCGAGTGTATAAACTGTTTCAAGCTGAATAAGAACGCTGTTCTTGAAGAGAGTACAGGCAATATACGGAATCTTGTATTTCCTGGAGGAATACGTGAGATAGCCGATGAGGTCTACAAGGAATGTAATCTTCTTGAAA
This sequence comes from Ruminococcus sp. HUN007, assembly GCF_000712055.1. Lineage (NCBI taxonomy): Bacteria > Bacillati > Bacillota > Clostridia > Eubacteriales > Oscillospiraceae > Ruminococcus > Ruminococcus sp. HUN007. The sequence continues at coordinate 2,523,383 of NZ_JOOA01000002.1, forward strand.
CGATAGTGCTTTCAGATGAGACCGTCAAAATAGGAAAGTCGGCGTTCAAAAGCAGCAGGTGGCTGAAAACTGTACAGAATGCGGGAAGAGTCACAGAGATTGGTGCTCAGGCATTCAGCGGCTGCAAAAACCTTGAAAGTATCGACGTTTCCGATGACCTTGTCACTATTGGAAAAAGAGCGTTTGAGCACTGCTGCAGTCTTAAGGAGATACATTTATCCTCAGAACTTACTGAGATACCGGAAAGAGCTTTTTTCAGATGTAAAAGTCTGAAGAGGATATTGATCCCTGAGTCAGTAAAGAAAATCGGCCCTCAGGCATTTGCCTTCTGTGAGAAACTTGAGGAAGTAGCATTCGCTGACCGTGACAGTGTAGATATTGCTGAAGATGCATTTGCGTGGTGTGATAAACTATGAGATACAGAGAACTCGGAAATACAGGACTTATGGTATCGGAAACAGGTTTTGGAACGATACCGGTACTGAGCGGAAATGTTCCCGTTCTTCCGGATTACTACAGTCCTGATCTTGATGAAGCAGTTGAGATAATGATGTGCGCATACAGAATGGGATGCAATTTCTACGACACAGCTATTCCTGAAGAATACGGCGATGCGGAGTACAAACTCGGTGTTTTTGCAGAGAAGGCAGGACGAGAGAATATCATCATTTCTGACAAGGCAAGATTCATGGACGGAAATGATATGTTCCGCGAAGTTATGAGATCAGCCGAAAATCTTGGTACCGATCCGGACATTTACTTTGTCCATCAGGTGGATGAGGACAACCAGGATGAAACATTCAGCAGATACGGAGCACTCGATGCACTGTGTGATCTTAAGAAAGCCGGCGTAATAAAATATACCGGCATTGCAACACATTACTACAGTGTTGCAGAACGTTCCGCACGTGATGACAGGGTGGACGTGATACAGACCAGCGGCAATATAATGGAGCGCGGTATAATCGACCGGATTGCGGAGAAAGATATTTTTAAAAGCAAGGGACTCATTCTGAATAAAGTGTATGCAGCCGGATGTCTTCTTAATGTGTTCAGTCCGGCCGAGCTTATTGGAGGCATCCTTCACTGGCCTTTTTCCTGTGCACTTATCGGAATAGGGACTGTCGGACAGGCAGAAGCAGCAATGAAAGAGGATTTTTCCCCTCGGGAGTTTTCCTTTGAGGAGGTCATAAAAAGACTGTCAGAGCATTTTACACCTGTCGGCTGCACAAGATGTCAGCGCTGCGTGTGCCCGAAAGGATACGAAGTCCATATCATGCTCAGACAGTATAATTATTATCATCTCGGAAAGCACTACTGGGCAAGGAAAAAACTCAGACTCAACATCGAAGAAGTATATGAAAGCTGCATGAAGTGCACGGAAAGACAGTGCATGAAAGACTGTCCGCGTAAATTAAGGATACCTGAACTGATTGAAATGATACACGATTTTGTAACACGGTGATAAACAAAAACAGCCCTCTCCGTATGGGGGGAGGACTGTAAGAAGGGGTTACGGGGCGAAGCCCCGTAACCCCTTCACTCTGCAATCCGGCGAATCCGGATTGCAGACTTAATTCTTATCTTTGAAACGTTCCTTGAATTCCTTGAGCTTGTCAAAGAAATTCTTCTTCTTCTCGTAATTCTTGTCTTCAAGTGAAGCTTCGAATTCCTTGAGGAGTTCCTTCTGTTTCTTGTCAAGGTTCTTAGGAACTTCAACATATACTTTAACGTACTGGTCACCGCGTTCTGAACGCTGGAGCTTCTTGACACCCTTGCCTTTGAGTCTGAAGACTGTACCGGTCTGTGTGCCTTCGCCGATCGAGTACTTGACATTGCCGTCGATAGTAGGAACGACAAGTTCATCACCCATTACAGCCTGTGCATATGTGATCGGAATCTCGCAGTGGATATCATATTCCTCACGTTCAAAGAGAGGATGATTCTTTACACGTACACCAACATTAAGGTTTCCGCTTGGTCCGCCGTTTACACCGGCATCACCCTGACCGCTTACGCGGAGCATCTGTCCGTCATCGATACCTGCCGGAATGTCAACTGAAAGTGACTTTGAAACACGTACACGACCGTTGCCGCCGCACTTTGAACAAGGATTTGAAACGATCTTTCCTTTGCCGCCGCATTTTGAACATACTTTCTGTGATGAGATCACGCCGAAAGGAGTTCTCTGAGCGACCTTGACCTGACCTCGTCCGTTACATTCAGGACAGGTCTGCGGAGTTGAACCGGCTGATGCGCCTGTACCTTTACAGTCAGGACATTTGTCGAGACGGTTGATCTTGATCTCGCGCTTAACACCCATGCAGGCTTCCATAAATTCAATTGTAACGGTTGTGTCAACGTCCTGTCCGCGTCTCGGTGCATCGGCACGTGATCTTGTGCTGCCTCCGAAGCCGCCGCCAAAACCGCCTCCGAAGAGGTTTTCGAATATGTCACCCATGTCGCCGAAAGGATTGAATCCGGCACCGCCGTTAAATCCGCCGCCGCCGTAGTTAGGATCAACACCGGCATGGCCGAACTGGTCATAGCGTTCCTTCTTTGACGGGTCTGAGAGGACCTCATAAGCTTCATTGACTTCCTTGAACTTTTCTGCACAGTCCTTGTCGTCAGGATGAAGATCCGGATGATACTTTCTTGCGAGCGAACGATAAGCTTTTTTTATCTCATCTGCACTTGCGTTTTTCTGTACGCCAAGCACTTCATAGTAGTCTCTTTTGTCAGCCATATGTTCCTCCGTTTTATTGCATAAGTTATGGAAACACTGATTTGAACGGAAATCCGCGCTTCCTTTATTTAAATGATAAGATAGCAGTCCGGTTCACCTGGACTGATGTGCTTCCTTATAATACAAGGACAGAGCGGATGAGTGATCCGCCCTGAAATCCTGTTTTAAAAATTCGTATTATGATCAGGCTTCTGTGTAGTCAGCATCAACTACGTTGTCATCCTTCTTGTCGTTTGCGTTGCCTGCATCAGCAGCACCGCCTGCAAATCCGCCTGCAGCAGCATTAGGATCCTGACCGGCAGCTGCGCCTGCAGCCTGGTAAACCTTTGATGAAAGATCGTAGAATGCCTTCTGGAGTTCTTCTGTCTTAGCCTTGATGTCGTCAACATTGTCAGCCTTGAGAGCAGCCTTGAGAGCTTCGAGCTTGCTTTCGATAGGAGCCTTGTCTTCAGCGCTTACCTTGTCGCCGAATTCGCCGAGAGCCTTTTCGCACTGGAATACGAGGTTTTCACCGTTGTTCTTTGCGTCAACGTCTTCACGTCTCTTCTTGTCTTCTTCAGCGAACTGTTCAGCTTCCTTGACAGCCTTGTCGATATCTTCCTTGGACATGTTTGTTGAAGCTGTGATAGAAATGTTCTGTTCCTTGCCTGTGCCGAGGTCCTTTGCAGAAACGTGTACGATACCGTTCTGGTCGATATCGAATGTAACTTCGATCTGTGGGATTCCTCTTGGTGCAGGAGCGATACCGTCGAGACGGAACATACCGAGCTGCTTGTTATCCTTTGCGAATTCACGTTCACCCTGGAGGATGTTGATGTCAACGGCGCTCTGGTTATCAGCTGCAGTTGAGAAGATCTGTGACTTCTTTGTAGGAATTGTTGTATTTCTTTCGATGATCTTTGTGCATACACCGCCCATTGTTTCAAGGCCGAGTGAAAGTGGTGTTACGTCGAGGAGGAGGAGACCTTCCTTAACGTCGCCGCCGAGTACACCGCCCTGGTAAGCAGCACCGAGAGCAACGCATTCGTCAGGGTTGATACCCTTGAATGGATCCTTGCCGATACGCTTCTTGACAGCTTCCTGAACTGCAGGGATTCTTGAAGAACCACCAACGAGGAGAACCTTGTTGAGGTCGCTTGCTGAAAGACCGCTGTCGCTGAGAGCCTGGTCAACAGGTCCCATTGTAGCCTGAACGAGGTCTGCAGTGAGTTCGTTGAACTTAGCCTGTGTAAGTGTGAGGTCGAGGTGCTTAGGGCCTGAAGCATCAGCTGAGATGAACGGGAGGTTGATGTTTGAAGTTGTTGTTGATGAGAGTTCGATCTTAGCCTTTTCAGCAGCCTCCTTGAGTCTCTGCATAGCGAGCTTGTCGCCTGAGAGGTCAATACCTTCTGCCTGCTTGAACTCTGCAACCATCCAGTCGATGATTCTCTGGTCGAAGTCGTCACCGCCGAGACGGTTGTTACCTGCTGTAGCAAGAACTTCTGTTACGCCGTCGCCCATTTCGATGATGGATACGTCGAATGTACCGCCGCCGAGGTCGTAAACCATGATCTTCTGGTCATCTTCCTTGTCGATACCGTACGAAAGAGCAGCTGCTGTAGGTTCGTTGATGATACGCTTAACTGTAAGACCAGCGATCTGACCAGCGTCCTTTGTAGCCTGTCTCTGTGAGTCTGTGAAGTAAGCAGGAACAGTGATAACTGCTTCTGTAACCTTTTCGCCGAGATATGCTTCAGCGTCAGCCTTCAGCTTCTGAAGGATCATTGCTGAGATCTCCTGTGGTGTGTACTTCTTGCCGTCTATATCTACCTTGTAGTCTGAACCCATGTGACGCTTGATGGAGATGATAGTCTTGTCAGGGTTTGTGATAGCCTGATGCTTTGCTGTCTGACCAACAAGTCTTTCGCCGTTCTTTGTGAATGCAACTACTGAAGGAGTTGTTCTTGCACCTTCTGAGTTAGGGATAACTACTGAGTTACCGCCTTCCATAACTGCTACGCATGAGTTTGTTGTACCTAAGTCAATACCAATGATCTTTCCCATAACTGATTCATCCTTTCAATCTGAATGTTTATATTTGTTTATTGTTTGTTTGCGTTTTAATATCCTGTCATCAGAATGATCTGTGATCAGGCGGTTACTGCAACCATTGCAGTTCTTATTACTCTGTCGCCGAGTTTGTATCCCTTCTGGAATACCTCGCATACAGTGTCAGATTCGGCGTCTTCGCTTTCCACCTGCTTGATGGCGTTGTGGAAGTTCGGATCAAATGGTGCGCCGAGTGCTTCTATTTCTGTTACTCCGAGCTTTTCGAGAATGCCGTTGAGCTGAGTGAAGATCATTTCAACACCCTTCTTGAAGTTTTCATCCTCGCACGGAGCATCGAGTGCTCTTTCGAAGTTGTCCAGAGCGGGGAGGATAGCGCCTATTGTTTTTGCTGCGGAATCTCCGTATGCTTCAGTTTTTTCTCTTGAAGTTCTCTTTCTGAAGTTGTCGAACTCAGCGAAAAGTCTCATGTAATTGTCCTTTTCCTTTTTAAGTTCTTCCTCAAGTGCAGTGACTTTTGCATCAGCACTTTCTTCCGGCGATGCTTCAGAAGTTTCCTCCGCTGTTTCTGCATTTTCTGCGGCAGCTTCTTCTGCTTCGTTTTCAGAAGCTTCGTTCACTTCGAGTTCCTTTTCTGAAGTTTCTTCTGCGTGCTTTTTCTTACTCATTATTGTCTGGTTCCTTTCCCGCAGTTTCCGGAATTTCTCCGGTAAGAACATCTGTTATCTTCTGCGTAAAATACTCTATATAAGGTATGATCTTTGCATAGTTGAGTCGCATCGGTCCGACTATTCCGAGTGAACCGGCTTCCTTGTCACCCTTGCGGTACTTTGAAACTATCATGCTCGAGTTGCCGATTATGAAGTCGTCATTTTCCTCACTGAACATTACCTGTATTCCGCTGAAACTGCTGTCAAGGAACTCAGCAAAATCATTTTTGTGTTCAATGAATCTTACTATCTCGTTCTTGTCAAAGTCGCTGCACGAGATCAGGTTGTTTTGTGCCGCTTATCGTAAGCTCATTGTGGAGAAGATCCTGTGAAAGTTCACACAGACCTTTTACCAGCGGAGCAAGGGTAATCATATAAGCACCGAGTGCTGTAATAAGTTTTTCCATTCGTTCTTCCGAGAGTTCCTCGATTGAAACACCCTGAAGATTTTCCTGAATGTAATGTGAAAAAAATGCGAGCTGTTCTTCATCAAGATCAAATTCAAGTCTGCATGCCTTGTTCTTGATACTGCCGTTTGATGTGATAAGCAGTATAAGGTAAAGACGCTTGCCGGTCGGAACAACATCAACCTTGGTGATGACTGAAAACTTAGGTGCGGAATTTGCAACTACAGAAGCGCATTTTGTGAGTTCCGCAAGAGCTTTTCCGGCACTTTGAATTATTGATTCTTCAGTGAGGTTTTCCTCTTCACCGAGCATTGCATCAAGTCTCTGACGTTCGCTTTCCGAGAGTTCCTCGACTGTCATCAGCTGATCTATGTACAGGCGGTATCCGTTGAATGTAGGAATTCGTCCTGCCGATGTGTGCGGCTGTTCAAGGTATCCGAGCTGTTCGAGAACAGACATGTCGTTTCGGATCGTGGCTGCTGAAACGTTGATGCCCGGTACTTTGGAAATGGCCTTTGAACCAACAGGCTCGCCTGTAAGAATATATTCATCTACAACAGCTGCCAGTATTTTTAGCTTTCGTTCATCCATCTGAAAGCCTCCTGATTAGCAATATTGGTTCGTAAGTGTTAGCACTCTATCTCTCTGAGTGCTAAATATAATTTAACATTATTTAAGGCGAATGTCAATAGGTTTATTCATCTTTGTTAAAACTGTCAAAGTAGATGCCCGAAATTTGAATCTGATGTTATTTGTGCACAAAAAAAGCGTCCCTTTTTTGCGGGACGCCGTAATGATTTTATTATCGTTTTGATGGTTACTCATTAGCACTCCCTTTACGGGAGAGATAAAAGTGCGGATACGCTGCGGTTTTAAACGAGGCTACTGCATAAGAAATGATTTATAGAAATCAGAAAATCCGCTGTCGTCCGGTTTTCTTTCCGCAGGTGCTGATGCGGCTTTTTCTATAGCTTCGGTCATGAAAGTATCCTGTGCGCTTATGTTCTTTCTGCGGACACTCTTTCTGCGGTACATTCCGTCTGAACCCTGGATCCTTGCCTTGGTGTCATCTGAAATGAGAGTTTCAAAAATGTTCACAACGCGGTCCTTTATGTCCGGGTCATACACCGGTACTGCTACCTCGACGCGCTTGACAGTGTTACGGGTCATGAAGTCAGCGGAACTGATGTATACTTTTCTTCTCTGCTTCGTTCCGAAAATATAGATGCGGCTGTGTTCAAGGAAACGGCCTACTATGCTTGTCACACGTATGTTATCAGTCTTTCCCTTTACCCCTGAAATAAGGCAGCACAGGCCTCGTATGACGAGTTCTGTTCGTACGCCTGCCTGTGAAGCTTCGGCGAGTTTGTCGATTATGACTTTGTCGGAAAGTGAATTTATCTTTATGCCGATGTATGCCTTGTTTCCGCTTCTGGCCTGCATTATTTCCTCGTCGATCATTTCAATGACCTTTGACTGCAGGCATAACGGAGCGACCAGCAGGCTGTCTGACTTCTTCACGAGTGAGCCGAGTGAAAGTGCGTTGAAGACTTCAAGTGCTCCGGCAGCTATTTTTTCATTTGCCGTCAGAAGTGAAAGGTCGGTGTACAGTTCGGAAGTCTTTTCGTTGTAGTTTCCGGTGCCCACCTGTGTAATGTACTCGAGTCTGCCGCCTCTTCTGCGGGTTATAAGCAGAAGCTTTGAATGGACTTTCAGACCCGGCGGTCCGTATATAATAGTACATCCGGCATTCTGGAGACGTTTTGACCAGCCGATGTTGTTCTCCTCATCGAATCTGGCGCGCAGTTCTACCAGTACGAGAACGTCCTTGCCGCGTTCGGCCATGTCCACCAGAGCCTGAATTATCTTGCTGTTGCGTGCAAGGCGGTACAGCGTTATTTTTACCGATACCACATCAGGATCCGCTGCAGCTTCGTTCAGCATGCGGATAAAAGGCTTGATGCTTTCGTAAGGGTAGTGCAGGATTATATCTTTCTGACGTATCTGCTCTGCCATCGGTCTGTTTTCGTTTATAGCAGGGGAGTGCTGCGGTGCGAAATGCATGTAGCACAGCTCCGGCTTTGAGGTTTCAAACATCGACTTTATCATGAATGTAAATGAAAGGTCGAGCGGAGCCGATGCGGAAAATACCTGGTTTTCACTGATTTCAAGGCGCTTGCACAGATACTTCACCATTTCACTTCCGGTTGCGCCGCATATCTGCAGACGTACCGGTGCGAGCTTCTTTCTTTTCTTGATCAGTTCTTCCATTACGTCGCGGAAATCAAAGTCGTTGTCAAGAAGCGAGTCGTCATCCTCGCTTATGTCAGCGTTTCTCGTGACGCGTATTATCGACTTTTCAAGAACGCTGTAGTTTTCAAATACCTCGGAGGCGTATTTGAGTATCACATCCTCGGCAAGTACAAACCGGAACGGCCTGCGGCTCAGCTGGATGACGCGCTTTATGCGTTCGCTGACCGGAAGCAGCCCGATTTTGTTGCCCGATTTCGAATCGAGGCGGACTGCTATATAAAGTTCCTTGTTTTTTATAAAAGGAAGGGGATGGCGCTTGTCGATTATCAGCGGCGAGAGTACGGGCTGTATCTCCGCTCTGAAATATTCACGCAGAAAAGCGTCTTCCTCATCTGTCAGCCTGTCCATCGAGACCTGCTTTATATCATGCTTTTCAAGCAGCTTCATTATGTCGCGGTAAGCCTTGTCCTTCTGCGGTTCCGTCTTCCTTACCCGTGCAAATATAGAATCGAGCTGCTCGCGGCTCGTCATGTTGGTTTTATTCTCCCGAAGCTCCGGATCCGTCAGAAGCTGGTCGAATAATGTGCCCACCCTTACCATAAAAAATTCATCAAGATTTGACTGAAAGATCGCTGTAAAAGTCAGTCTTTCAAGCAGAGGAACCGTTGTGTCCAGCGATTCCTGCAGTACGCGCTGATTGAATTTCAGCCACGAAAGTTCCCTGTTATCATAAATGTTTCCGGCCATTGTTGTCACCCCAGTTTTATCATAATTAACGATCATATATAATCACGCCGCAGCGTTACAGTCTGTTATACTATATAGTATAGTATAAAAAGTGTTGTTTCGTCAAGAATAATGAGTGGTTGGTATTAACTTTTATCTATTATTCACAAAGCAGAGGCCGGGTATTTGGCTATAAAAATTTGACGACTGCAGAACTTGACAAAATGACGATTAAGGAGTATAATATTGTTTGTGTCGTATCCGGCATATGCGGGTGTGGTGAAACTGGCAGACACGCCAGATTTAGGTTCTGGTGCCGCAAGGTGTGCAGGTTCAAGTCCTGTCACCCGCATTGAAAATAGACAGACTGCTCGTGTCAGATTATTATTCTGATGTGGGCAGTTTTGTGTTTATTATGCCTCGATAAAAGTCAGATAATCAGACGTTGCTTTGTATAGATACGATAGTGCATGAATGTGCAACTGTACGAAAACAGACTAATATTTGCAAATTCATTGACATTTCACAATCGGAGTGTTATACTAAATACAGTAGTTAAGTTGAAAATAATTTGGCAAACTTGTTGAAAAGCAAGGACGCAAAGCTAATGGGTCTAAACCTTAAAACGGTATGACAGCCAGCTGCATGATATTAAATGAAATCTTAAGGAAACGCTGATTTATTCATAAATCAGCGTGGGGGTTCGGGGCGAAGCCCCGTAAATCCCACCTCCGGAAATCCAGCGAAGCTGGATTTCCGATTTAATCAGTGTTTCCTTAAAAAAGATGAGAAAGAAAAGTAAACTGTGATCAATTATTAAAAACTGAAAGCAGAACTTAACTGATCAGGGCTTAATAAAGCGGGATATCATTTAAAATTGATTTTCAAAGGCTGATACCGTACGGTATCAGCCTTTTTGTGTCACTACTGTTAATGAAAAAAAGATATACAGCAGATACGGATTTTCCGGATCTGCTGAACGGGAGTTAAAGGGGCTTAGCTCCGAATGCTCTGCTGATAAATATATCAGCACTTTCAGAAAAACACTGGCAGATAAAGATGCACAAGGATGAAAAGCATCAGTTCCGGCAGGGGGATAATATCCGGGAGCTTGCAGTGTTCAGGAAATATGCAGGAGATCTGAGAAGATCCGGGCTGTGAAATATGACAGACAGGAGGAGTCGTTATGAAGAAGGAAGAGTATTACGAAGAGCAGTACGAAGAACGGTCGGAAAAGAAACTTCATGGTTTTACGCTTATTGAGCTTATAGTTGTAATTTCAATCATTGGCATTCTTGCCGCTATCATTGTACCTACTATGGTAGGATGGATGGAAAAAGCTAATAATACTGCAGATGCTGAAAATGCTAGAATTATGTGTGAAGCGATACAGGCAGAAGCAATGTATGAACCTAACTTCGAAGTTTTTACAAAAAATCCGTGGAAATATTCAGTAGGTGGTCAGGATCCTGATGATCATGGATATATATATGTCGATAAAAATGAAGTTCGTGTAAGCAGTATAAGAATAGCGGAGTTATTGCAGGAAAATGGATTTATTACCTCGGCATCTGCTTATACTACCAAAAAGAATGCGGTAACTGAAGATGGTGTTGAAGTAGCGGCAGAGTATGCCTACAGAAGACCAGTATGTAATAATATGCTTTGTAAATCAAATAAAACATGGTATCGCTATCAGGTAAATGTATGTTATCGTGACGGTACGATCAAGTTTACATATGTTGCAGTATCGAAAGACGGTGAGATAAAGAATGATACAAATCAGAGTAGTAAGAACAACACGCGTGATCCAGTTGCGTCCGCTAAATTCGCCAGGATGGCTGGTGTAGGAGAAGCTGATAAGATCACTTCACTCGGACCGAATTCAACTCCTTAATTATTTACTCAGGACAAACCAAACAGGCTCAGTATAGTAGACGTGATTGAAAACATCATTCAGCGCTGAGTAATAAACAGACATTATCTTATGCACACATATACATACATGGGCGTTCCGCTTGGCGGGGCGCCTTTTTCCTGTGTCTGAGAATTTAGTTTTTGTATCCAATCGTCCGTAATTGTACTTGTATTTGATTTCGCAATTTCGGGAAAGTACAAATTAGGATTTACAATAACATTCAATAATAATCTGTAAACACTGCTTTGTAATTTGTGCATATAGCATATAAAACCGGATGATTTGCTGCGCACTAAACAGCAAAATCTATCTATTGACAAAATGATTTTGAAAGAGTATAATTAAACTTAATTAAATTAATTAAAAAAGATGTGTATTCAGCAGATTTGCTGTTTCCGTCGGATTTTATTCGATTTTATCAGGGATGAACGGGAAAAACAGGGATGGGTAAAAACTGTTGTGTGCACGAGAGAAAAAGGAGAAGTAAAAATGAAAAAAAATCAGATCTCTTATTGCTTGTGTAGCAAGTCTTTGCATTGTAAGCACATGCGCTTTCAGCGTTTCAGCTGCAGAAGACAACCAGACTTTAAACGGCCCGGCAGTAACAATGTCAAACATTGAAGACCTTTCAAACAGTGTTATCAATGTTACTCTTCCAACACAGCCGTCATATCAGGCTGAAGCAACACAAACCCAGGCAGTTGTATCAGATGCCGCTGTTACATCAGTTTCAGGCGACATTACAACAACAGTAACAGGTACAGAAACAACAGTAACAGGGCTTTCAGCACCTGCTCTTACAACTACAGCTACAGAAACTTCTTCTGAAGCAGTTACATCAGAATCTGTAACAACTGTATCAGAGGCTGTTACTACTGAAGTAACAACATCAATTACAACAGGACAGTATTCCAATGCGATCGTTATCGGCCTTGACATTTCAGGAAGTATGTCAGGTGAACCTATGAAAGCTATGAAGGAAGCTGCTATTGAATTCTGCAAATATACTCTCAAGAATGATCCTAACGCAAGAATCGCTGTAGTTCCTTTCGGTACATATGCTGAACTTGGTGTTTCACTCACTAATGATGAAGCTGCACTTACAAGCTACATTGAAAATATGTCTACAAACGGAGTTACAAACTTTACTGATGCTTTCGACACTATAATGCTCGAACTTCAGAACAGCTCCGGCGAACGCAAGAGCGTTGTATTTATGGCTGACGGTGTTCCGAATGAAGGTGTTTCAGACTACAGTGAGGAAATGAAGGCTAAGTATCCTGACAAGGGATATAACTCATATGCTCTCGGCGCTCTTAAGGAAGACAACGAAAAGATGAAGCCGAATGCAAATGTATATACAGTAGGTTTCTTCCACAAGCTCAGCGGCTCTTCAAAGGATCGCGCTGTAAACCTTATGAAGGACCTTGCAAGTGATCCGGTACAGTACTACGATGCTGACATCAAGACACTTAAGGAAGTATTCGGACAGATCTCAGAAGATATCGTTGTAACAACAGTTGCATATAATGCACCTGATGATGCAACAGCAAATACAGCTACAGAAAAGGCTGCTGAAGGCACAACTGCTGCAGCAACAGACAAGACAAATGCCACACCTAAGACAGGTGATACAAGAAGCGCAGCTCCGTTAGCAGTAACAGCTGTCGCTGCTGCTGCAATTGTTGTTCTTGTAAGAAAGAAGAACGACTGATAAAGTTCTCTCAGAAAGCGAAAAATGTGAATAAATAAAAAATTCCGGATCACCGTTGTGATGATCCGGAATTTTTGTTTTTTAAAGCTGTAAACAATTATCGGATTCAGGTACGGGGAGGCGGGTTTTCGCTCCGTCACTCCCGTATCTGTAATAATTCAGCGGTCACGCTTCGTTTTTCACTATGTACATGAAACCGGAAGGATTGATAATAAAGCCGTCAGCATTCGATGCTGCGTCCTTAAGCGCTGCGTGGTCCATGATAACAGCGTTCCATTCATCCTTTGAATAGAGCTTTGTGAATTCGCGCCAGTCAGTAAATGCTGCGACAAATCCTTTTTCGAGCTTTAAAGGATTCACTACTGCGATCTTTGAAGGTGTTTCTCCTGTTATTTTCATAACTTCGCCGTCGGCAAGATGGCGGTCGGTCTGAACAGGAACAAGGAAGTGTGATGTTTCGATCAGTTCTTTGATTTTTTTATCGGCTTCAGCAAGGGCAGGGTGCTTTCCGTCGCTTGCGTATGACACTTCAAGTGATGTCAGTACAGTGAACATGAGTTCCGGATTCATTTCAGACGGAGCTTCGCTTTCAGTGCTGACACTGAGGATATCTTTGAGAGAAACGGTGACATTAGGCTGGCCGTTGTCTACAATGAACTGCTTGACGCCGATTCTGTAAAGTTCAAACATTTCATCAAGAATGGCTTCGTTACCGGTGAATGTTTTCATGGTAAGCGGTACGCCTTCCTTGAAATAGTGTTCGTGTGCAGCCTTTGAGAATTCCTTTTCGGTGAATACCCATGCACATCCTCTTACATCGATGTACGGATATCCTGTCATGACGTGGTAGGCTACATACAGTTCTTCTGATCTCATGAGTCTGAGGAGAACGGATGAGAATACATACTGCCTTTTCTGTGCCCATTCTTCGTTTGAAGCATCTTCTTTCTGCTTTGCAATCACGGAAGCGTAGAGAAATATCAGTTCCTGAACTGAAAGTTCAAGCATGCTTTCGTCAGCAGGACCGTTAAGATATTTGTCGAGAATATTTTTCTTCTGGCTGTCTGTCATGTGATGACCTCCTGTAATATATTGATTTGATTGTATTTCTGCGGTTATACGATCAGTATGGTGTGCAAAGTTTTGCGGTAAATACTGCACTGCAGATCCGGATGATGCCTGAACCGGTGTTAAAGAAAAAGCTGCATGCGTAACATGCAGCTTTTTAAGTAAACGTAATTGTTTTTAAACGAAAATCAGATATCGAATTCGCCGCGGTCTTCGTTATTTACAACGTAGAATGCCTTGCTCTGATTAGTATTGATGTAAACTTTGATATCAGCTATTTCGCCCTTGTTTGAAGCGAGCCAGTGCTTCTTTGCGTTTTCTGTGATATCAGAGATTGAAAGCTGCTTGCCGTCAAATTCTACAAAGCTTGCTTCCTTTGCCTTTTTTTACTGACTTTGAAGCAGTTTCCTTTACCTTGGATGCAGTTTCTTTTACCTTTGTAGCGGTTTCCTTAACTTTATCCTTGACTTCCTTGGCAACCTTTGAATCCTTTACAGTTTCTTTAACTTCTGCAACGATGTTGTTTTTTGGAGCTGCTGTTTTCTTAGCAGTTTCTTTTTCTTTGTTTGCCATACCAATGTACCCCTTTTCATTTAAAAAATAGTTTCAAATCATCTAATGATTTTATATTGATTATAGCACTTATATCACTATTTGTCAAATCGTTTTTTTGATGATTCTGAAAAAACTTTATAACTGAGAAGAAATGACGTGAACCGGACTTTTTACATAAACAATGAGCGGGAAAATGAATTATACATTCACAAAATGGAAAAATAATAATGAACAGTTTCTGAATTATGTGAAGATTAAGAGGCGGGCGATAAATCTGCACATGATCCGTACAGCGCGGTGACCTTTCAGTACGGACCGGTAAGGCTTAAATGCCGGATATAAAAAAACAACTGCAGACATTGTCTGCAGTTGTTCCTGGCGCGGAAAGAGGGATTTGAACCCTCGCGCCGGTTTCCCGACCTACTCCCTTAGCAGGGGAGCCCCTTCACCACTTGGGTATTTCCGCATGTTGAATCAAAAAAATATAACGCCAACTATTAAAAAAATTTGGCGCAGAGGGTGGGATTCGAACCCACGTGACCGTTAAGTCAAACGGTTTTCAAGACCGCCTCGTTATGACCGCTTCGATACCTCTGCGTGTGTCAGCTTTATTATTATATCACGCAGAGCACCGGATGTCAAGACTTTTTTTCAAAAAAATTCACGCAGGTTCCATGATGGAAACTGCGTGACGGTAATTTATACTGCCGGGCAGGAATTTTCAATGAAGTCTGCCACGTCAGTGTAAGGCATAGGCTTTCCGAAAAGATATCCCTGTACGAGTTCACAGCCGATATTCTGAAGGAACTGTACCTGCTGAGGGAATTCCACGCCTTCGCATACTACGCGTATGTTGATGTTGTGTGCCATATTGGTGATCGACTTTATTATCTCGGCAGGCTTTTTCTCAATAAGATTTTCAGTGAGGAAAGTCTTGTCTATCTTAAGTGAGTCAACAGGTATATCCTTAAGGAAGTTAAGAGTTGAATAGCCTGTACCGAAGTCGTCCATTGATATCCTGAATCCGCATTCACGCAGTTCAGACAGCACTGAGATCGTTTCATCCAGATTGTTTACATAGGCACTTTCGGTAACTTCAAGCTCAATGTACTTTGGCGGAATATTATACTTTCCTGTAAGAGCCATGAGCCTTCTGACATATCCTTTTTCATGTATGGTTATCTGTGACTGGTTTATTGCAATAGGAAGAACGCGCAGATCTGCGTCGAGCCTGCGGCGGATGTACGAGCACATCTGTTCGAGTACGCAGAAGTCTATGTCGCTTATAAATCCGTTTTCCTCGCAGACATCAATGAATTTGTCCGGAGTGAGAAGTCCGCGTACAGGATGGTTCCAGCGTACAAGCGCTTCCATACTTACGTATTCGTGGTTGAGTATGTCGTACTGAGGCTGAACAAAAGTGCATATCTGACCGGTACGGCAGGCGTTCTGAATCTCACTGAGTATTTCGTATTTATGAAATTCTTCGCTGTACATTGAAGGCTCAAAGCGGATGTGAACAGAGCCTTTCTTTTTCTTTGCGTGTTCATGCGCTGTTATTGAACAGTCGATGAGCTGCTCGAATTCAGTGCTTCTGTTCGAGTCGTCTATCTGTACGTATCCGGCAGAGAACTTTATTTCGTTTTCGTCGAGAATGTTGAGCTTCTGAAGTCTGTAGTTTATCTCTTCCATACGGCGCATTACTGCGAAAGTATCATGTACCTGCGTCAGAATAAGGAAGTTGTCTGCAAACAGCCTTGTAAAGTATTCACCCGGTTTCAGGAATTCCTGAAGCATCGAGCAGATCTCTTTCAGCATCTTGTCGCCTTTTTCGTAGCCGAGTATATGATTTATATTCCGGAACTCTTTTATATCAGCGTTGTAGAGGTGATAAACAACTCCCGGTTCCTTAACTGCTTTCGAGGCTTTTTCCTTGAAATCGTAGAGAATGAGCTGCCTTCTGTCCGAAGCATTTTCTTCGGAATAAATTGCGTATCTTGTCTTGTCGAATCTTTTTGCATTGCTCAGCGCGGCTTCAGCTTTCCTGTAAAGCGATTCAAAGTCACAGCCGTGCGCAGGAGAGTAAGCGACTCCGACACATCCGGTGACAGTCTCGTGATCACTGTCGGGAGTTTCAAGATTGTTGCATATTGAACAGAGTTCCTTTGCAGTGATGTTAAGATCGTCATAATCGCTGATGTCCTTGATGAAGATCAGAAATTCGTCTCCGTAGCTTTTGCCTGCTATTGAAGGACGCTTTACTGCAAGCAGCCCCTTTGAGACTGTGTCGAGTATTTTCTGACCTGCATCAGTTCCGTGGCGTTTCTGAAGGCTGCTGAAAGCGTTCAGGTCGAGCACGTAAAGCGCCTGCAGTTTTCTGCTGTTTTTACGGACGGAAAGATACTCATTCACAAGCCTGCGGAACAGGTCTTTCGGAACCATTACAGGCGGATGTACTGAAGTTGGTTCTTCAGGTATCTCTATGCCTGTGCTGTCGCCCAGGTCGGTGATTTTCATTGTGACAAAAATATCGCTTGATACATCTTCAGAGAAATATTTTACCTCAAGCTTTTCACACTTTGGTTCCTGCGTTTCAGTGTTTATCCTGAAATCAAGACTGTAGCTGGTTTTACCCTCAAAATAATTTTTCCAGAGATTTTTAAGCGTAAGGTTTTCAGATATCATTTTCCTGTCAGCCGGGAAGACGTGTGAAATAATAATGTTCATCAGAAGCGAATCGTGATAGGTCTGCCCTGACAGCGACATGATCGTGCCGCATGGATTGCGGCATATAACTATTCTGCTCTGACTCAGGTTTACAAGAAAGACCATACGTTCATTTTCAGAAGCATCCCCTATCATGCTTTCAAGGTATTCTTCCGATGTCATCTGCTCTGAGATGTCGGAAATAATAGCTATTGCCTTTGAAGGAGATTCGTTTACGCTTTCAATGGCTGACAGATCGGCCCTCAGCCAGATAGGACTTTCTGTTTCCGGCACGTACTTGAAAATACTGCTTCCGTTTCTTTTTCCGTTTCTTATGCTGTAGTAGAGGGAAGATATCGCCTCGTGAAACGATTCGTGGATGCGTCTGGTCCTGAAAAGTTCGTCAGGCATATTTTCGATAATTTCCGGAATGCCGTATTTCCTGCTGAAGTATTCCGGAAATGTAAGAGTTCTTTTTTCAAAGTCTATTGTACAGTAAACATCAGAATTGCGAGCAGCTGCCATGGTAAGGACGGCTTTTGTGGTCGTCAGTTCGTTTTCTGTTTCCTTTAGTGCGGTAACATCATGAAATGTGCACATGTAGCATGGTTTGCTGTTTTCCAGGGTCGTGAATGAATCACAGGATACCCAGATGACCTTTCCGGTTGCAGTAACAGCGCGGCATATACCGGAACGCTCATTTCCCGAGCGCATGATCCCGCTTATGAAGCGGCTGTGGTCGTCAGGATGTATGATCAGTTCGCTTATGTTCTGACTGAACTTTTCCATGTCTTCTTCAGTATATCCGAAAAGCCGGAAAAAACCTTTGTTTGCCCTGATAAGAGCAGCATGAGTTTCCGTTCTGTCAAGTGAAAGCAGTGCACATGAAAGATTCTCGGTTATGTTATTAAGGAGCATACGGTTTTTCGTCAGGTCGAGTTCGGTTTTCTTTAAGTCGGTTATATCTTCTCCGATGCCCATGAAGTATTCGCTGCCGCATGATGAGACCATTTTTTTGAATGAGCAGCTGACCCATTTTATATTCTTGTTTTTATCTGTTACACGTACTGTACAGCTTGAAAAAGTATCAGATTTGTCGGAACATCTTATTGCATGGAGAAAATGATCGACATCGAGTGAATTCATGAAGTCTGTATAGCTCAGATTTAATTCTGATATTTCTTCACGCGTGCAGGCTATGAGTTTCAGAAAGCTGTCGTTATAGTAGAACGGAAATTTGTCTGTACGTCTGAATTTGAATACGAGGGAATGCATGCCGCGGAGCATCTCTTCCTGCTGTCTGAAGAAGTCAGAGTCTCCGAGTACGGAAAAAGCACATACTATTCTTTCGTAATTGTCATCTGTTACATTATATATAAGGTTGCAGGTAACATAAATAAGTGTTCCGTCCTTTTTTATAAGTCTTAAGTCGATGCTTTCGAACGGATTTTCAGAAGACAGCGCTTCTTTTACGGAACGGTATTTTTCCAGATCGTCCGGATGGATTATCTTTGTCAGATCTCTTATTTCAGGATCAGTAAGGGAATTGTATCCGGTAAGACTGGAAAATCTTGCGTCATATTCGCAGGTAACATGGTGGTTGCAGACATCAGTGATAAAAAAACAGTCACAGCTGTTGTCGTTGTAGCAAAGATCATTTGGTGAATACATTATAGGTTCTCCTCCCGTTAGGCCGGTGTGTTCTGAATATCACGCCTGCGTGCATGAAGCAGGATTCTGGGGTGAATATCTTAATAACTGACTTTACACACAATTTGTATTATACGAATGTTCATAAAAAATATGACGTCCACTCTAATTATAGCCTGTAAGCAGAAAAAAATCAATACCGTATCAACAAGAACAAAAGAAATCTGTGAAATATCACGAAAATATGATTTTAAATACATATGAAATAGCAATGCAAAATGAAAAATAAAGAGATCCGGACGGAGAATACAGTTACAGAAAACAAAAACAGCACCCGTAAAAGGGTGCTGTGAAATGAATTGCAATTATTGTTTTACTTTGTTTTTATTCCGTTTTCTTCAGCATATTTTTCAGCGGCAGAGCCTTTCTTTGTCTTTATGCTGAAATCTTCCTTCAGTAATTCTTCAGGATCACTTACGGCTTTTGAAGCATCGACGTTGTAGCCGAATGCTTTTTCACCGATTTCCGTGACTGTTTCCGGTATTGCGGCTTCAGTGTAGTCCGGACACATGAAAAAGGCTTTTTCACCTATTTTTACGAGTGATTTCGGGAAGCTTACTCCGGAAAGAGCTGAAGAACGGGCAAAAGCGAAATCTCCGATCTCGGTCACGCCTTCAGGAATAACCACCTTTTTTAACAGGCTGTCGCTGAAGCAGCTTTCCGGAATGACTGTGAGCGACTTTGAAATGGTGAGATCACAAAGCGTATCACATCCGGCGAATGCTCCTGTTCCGAGTTTTGTAACTGAATCCGGAATAACGGCAGTTCTCAGATAATTACAGTTGTAGAAAGCGTATTCACCTATGGATTCGGTATTGCTTCCTGCCGACAGGGTCTTCATTGCGAAGCACTCGAAAAATGCGTAATCTCCGATTTCCTTTACAGTGGATGGCAGAGAAACGCCGGCAAGTTCATGGCATGATGCGAAAGCACCTTCGCCGAGGATCTCGACACCTTCTGCAAACGTAAGTTCAGTAAGCGAAAAACAGTTGGTGAAAGCGCCTTTTTCAATTGTTTTTACACTTCCCGGGATGTGTATCGATGTGATAGTGTTTATATTGTTTTCCCTGTAAGGCTTTTCATTCTGACCGTTCTGACCGGCTGTATCGTTTTTTTTCAAAACCGTCAAAAGCGTATTCAGCGATGGAAACAACAGGTTTGCCGTCTATCTCAGAAGGTATGTTTACTGTTTTTGAATTTCCCTTATATCCTCTGACAGTTATATTTCCGTCTTTTTCTTCGTATACAAACTCGGAAGCGTCGTTCGGGGTCACGTCACTGTCAGCAACGACAGGTACGGCCGGCGTGTCTGTACTTTTATCTGTATCAGTTTTATCTTTTTCGCATCCGCACACTGCACATGAGACAAGTGCGAGTGAAAGGATGCAGCACAGGATCTTTTTCATTGGCGGTTCTCCGTTATAGTTATTTTTTAGTAAAGAAATACGGACCAGGCTTTTACTTAGGCTTAACTTTCATTATGAATATTGTAAGGAAAGTCCATACCGTGTGATACAGAATGACCATAAGCGGTGTTATCTGTCCGATTATACCGATGATCATGAATACTACTGCAAAGATAAGCGCAAGTATTGCTGATGTGCTCTGAAGCACAAGCCCTGTAAGCGAACTGTGATGGATGTTTCTTATGTTTGAAAGCGCCTTTGTGATGGATGAAAGCTTTCCGGTGCAGATGACAGAGGCACTTGATTTTTCAACCGGTGCTGTTATACGTTCGCAGAAGTCACGGTGTTCTTCAGGAATGATCTTTACCATGTCTCCCGGAAGGCCGAAGAGTCTTGCGATTCTCGGGGCTGTAACTGCACAGTCATTGTTTTTCACTATGACTGAAATATTGTTGTCGATGAGTTCGGAAAGATATTCTGATACCTTTTTGTCAGCTGTGAGCATTACGGTAAACACCGCAGCCAGATTGCCTGAAACTGAAAGGTAAAGAGGAATGCGGCCGTTCATTACAGCATCCTGATCCTTTGACTTTGACGGAATGCCTTCGATGTTGTGGTTTACCATCAGCTGACGTGTGCCAAGAAGAACACGCTTGTTTTCCATCCATCCGCAGATCCCGAGTGAATCTTCAGCAAAGAAGTTTTCTACTTTTACAAGAAGCGATCTGTCATGGTTGATTATGCTGTCGAACATGTCACTGAAAATACTGCCGGATTCAATGATCAGGCTTGCCGCAGAAACTATTGCATCATCGATTTTCGTGTCGGAACACATTCTTATGGAACAGAGTTTGAGAGAACTGTCAGGGAACAGCTGCTTTGTATCAAGAATAACGGCGTTCGTGTCATAGAAATCGTCAATACTCTGGTATCCCAGTATCAGGCTTTCATTGTCCTCGACCTCTGCGGCAGCAGCGGCGAGCGGCATATTGACAACCAGCGGTACTGCAAAGCATGAACACAGTGAAACGAACATTGAGAACATTGAAGTGATGAATGTTATGTTCAGTGTTGTCACTGTACGGCTGCAGACTATGACTGAGGCAAGAGTCAGCAGAACTGAAATGAACAGCGAAGCCGGTACGTATTTTCTGCAGAGCTTGTCAGCGATATCGGCAGAATATGAATACCTGAGGAAGTTTTCTGAAAAATTCGTCTTTCTTGCTGCTGCAAGTATCGGATATTCATTTATAGTTCCCTTGGTGATCTGTTCCGCTCTGGCTTCATCGTCGACATAAATAAGTGAATACTTGTCATCGTATGAGGTGATAAGCGTGTCGAAATTGTTTATCGCCCTGTTTACAATAAGATGTTTTCCCATTGTATTAACAAGAAAAGCGGTTATGGCTGCCGGTGCGAAAAGACACACGGAACCTGAGCTGATGAGTTCAGGACTTTCCGTTGAAATTGCAGCGGCGATCGTGCTTACTGTTATTGAAACTGCCGCAAGGCTGTCACAGTCTGCTTTTTTTCTGAACAGATTTTTAAGTCCGCTTGTTATCACAGGGAAGGACGAGAAAAGAGCTGCTGCTGAGACCATGAACATCGTGAAACTGTACCTGTGAGGCGATATGGTGCTGCTTATGAATGAAGGTACGGGAATTTTATACAGTGCTGAAGCAGAAAGATAAATGCTGATGAGCATGGCAGCCATCTGTATTCCGAATTTTATCGTGAGATTGCTTTTCAGACTGTAAAGATCTTCAAGTATCAGCGATGCATCGGAAGGATCGTTGTAATCGTCAAGACTGTTTTCTGCTGCCCTCTCGAAGCTTTTGTTGATTTTTCTGAAAAACCCCTGCGGATTTTCAGCTGCTTCATCAGATGTGGTGTTTTCGTCTATATCAACGTCTATCGAGAAGTAGTCAACTTCAGGAACGGACTTAACGTCCATTTTCTGTTTTCTCTCAGAAACGCTGCGCGATCCGAACATATACTGCTTTAGTTTTGTGAAAATGCCTTCTGACTGTCCGGCATCTTCAGTGGAATCTGCTTTTTCCTTTACGGTTTCAAGCGGAGCGTAGTCCGACTTTGTTTCGTTCTGATCGGAAAGATGCTTTTTTTTTCGGGGTGATCTCCTCTTCGGCTTCTTTCTTCAGTTTTCTGCTTTCTTTTCTGACGTACCTTATGTTGTCCTCAGGATTGCGGATAGCAGGACCTGATCTGTCTTCGTTTTTTGCAGTACTTATGTAGGAAAAACTCTGTCTTTTGCTCCGGTATATGTCTTCGTCCGCACCGCGGAATGAAGACGGAGCTGTGTCGTCGGATACAGGTCCGGAGAAGAGAATAGGTTTCTTTTCATCTTCAGGACCGTCATCTGTTTTTTCTGCGCCGCTTTCAGATTCCGTACGGTCTGAAGTGTCTGCAGATTCTTCCGCATCTGATGGATCATCAGTACTTTCCGGTTCTTCATTATCGGGAACATCGGGGATGATGCTGATTTCTCCGGCATCTTCTTCCGTGATGTCTTCCTTTTCTTCATTAACGGGATCTTCAGAAGGTGATACGGTGTCTTCCGCTGATACGGAAAACATGTCTGTTTTTGCGAGCTTTTCTGATTCCTCTTCAAATTCCTTCAGAAAATCAGGTACGACCTCCTCAACGTGTGCCCCTTCGTCAGCTGTCTGACTGTCTGAAAATGTGCTGCTTTCCGGTTCGGAAATGTCCGGTGTGTTTTCCTCATTCTCTGCACCAAACTCAAATTCAGCTTCTGTGCCGGTGTGGAGAATTTCTTCTGTTTCATTTTCCGTCTCAGCTTCTGCATCCTCAAAAACGAGCTTTTTCAGAAGCTCTCCAAACGGATTTGGCTTTTTCGAGTCCATTTTAACTCCTTATTTGTTTCTTTGTCTTACCGCTTCATACATGAAAATTCCGGCTGCAACCGAAGCGTTAAGAGAATTTACGTGTCCGTACATCGGAAGGCTGAGAAGAAAATCACATTTTTCCTTTATCAGTTTTCCCATGCCGAAGCCTTCGGAACCTATAACGAAGGCTATTCCGCCGTTTAAGTCAACTGTGGTGTAATCGGCGCCTTCCGCATCGGTTCCGTATATCCAGATGTTCTTTTCCTTGAGATCATCGATCACTGAAGCGAGATTCGATACTCTGGCGACCGGGATCCAGCTTGCAGCTCCTGCGGAAGTTTTGTGCACTGTCTGATTAAGCGATGCGCTTCTCCTTTTCGGGATGATGACACCATCTGCACCTGCTGCTTCAGCTGTACGGATTATCGCACCGAGGTTGTGCGGATCTTCGATCTCATCGCATATGATGATGAACGGAGCATGTCCCTTTTCTTCTGCTCTTTCAAGAATGTCCTCAACAGTTGAGTATTCTGCACATGCGCATACAGCGACAACTCCCTGATGCGTAGCTGTGCCGCACATCTGACGAAGTTTCTGGTCGTTGACGTTCTTGACTACGACTCCGTTGTTTTTTGCCATGGAAGTGATCTTGCTGAAGATCGTTCCTGAACCTGCCAGATAGATGGTGTCGATCGGCTGGTCAGCCTTCAGCGCTTCCATTACGGGATTTTTACCGAGAATAAGATTCTGCTCGTTATCACGGCTGTTGTTTTTATCGTTCATATTATGATCATTCCTGTTTTATAGGTTGGCTTCAGAGACCGTTTTCTGCGGTTTCTCGTAACATACATTATTAATTATATCATTTCTCTGAATAAAAGACAATAGTCACTTAAAGCTTTTTTATCCTTATTATGGCATCGTTCCTGCTCCATGATACTGAAAAAGACAGATTTTCATATGTAACGTGCACAATTTTCTGAAAATTGCTTGTTTTACATTGCGTTCTGTATTATAATTTTATATATAGTGACTATGGAAGGAAAAGAGAAGGGAGGATTGGTTATGAAACTTTTTGGCAGAGAGCGTTTCACGTTCGGCAAAACAAAAAAAGAACAGGACGCCGACGATAACCAGGCCGTAAATTCCGGAGAAAACACAGATGAGGCTTCGGCTGCTTTGAAGCAGACTGATGAATCCCCTGAGAACGGATCCGCTGCGGAAAAGAAAAAAACTGACGAAAGACTCGGAATTTCTGAAAACTCGAAAATATATAAACTGTGGAACGAGTATCCGGAAAGCGTAAGGGGGGATAAATTTGATCCTCTGGGATTCATGTACGATAAGATACAGGAAACGCATGATGAGCTTAAGGAAAATTTCTACAGAATACATGCTGACACAGCGAATTTTAAGGATTTTGACGCTAATCAGAAAGAGATAGCAGAGTTTATAAAGGAACTTTCGCAATATTCCGGAAGGGTCCTCCGCACTGTAAGCAAAGGTTTTGAAATCACACAGGAACAGATAGAAAAGATAAAAAACATTGCCTTTGACGAAAACGGTGAGTTTTCGGAGACACGTCTCAGGAACAGTCTGCTGAACGACAGCAGTCTGGCTTCACTGGGCGGCTTCAGAAGCAGCGAGGAATTAAAGAAAATTATAGCTGCTGTACGTTCCGGAGATGATGCTCCGGGGAAAAAGGAAACTGATGCCGTGTATTCAGAAACAGAGGAAGCTGATTCTCTTCCGGCTTTCAGCGAACGTGACGCTGAAATAAAGTTTAAACTTTCATCTGATCTCATCCATGCCTGGGTGTTCATACTTCCTCCGGGCGTAAACGGAAAGGATGTGACCGTTTCAGGCATTACGGAAATACTTGCGCAGAACGGCGTTATTTTCGGAATAGATGAGTCCATGGCAGAAAGAATAGAAAAAGAAAAGCTTTACTTTAAACTCATCGAGATAGCCCGCGGCAAATATCCGGTAAACGGTTCAAACGGAAAGGTACGCGAACTTTTTTCAAGGGAGATAAATAAGATAAACCTTGTTGAAGACGAACACGGAAGAGTCAACAACAAGGAACTCGGTCTGATAAAGAGTGTGCACAAGGGCGATGTTCTTGCGGAGATCGAACTTCCGACCGAGGCCGCTGACGGAATGCAGGTAACCGGCGAGCCGGTACAGGGCACTGACGGTGAGTATCCGAAGGTCCCTGCCGGTACAAATACAAAGATATCCGAAGATAAAAAGACTGTTACTGCGGATGCTGACGGTGAGCTCTATTTTCAGAACGGTATTTTTGGTGTAAGAAAAGTGCTGAAGATAAACCATGACATTGATCTGTCAGTGGGAAATATTGATTTTGCAGGCGACCTGATCATAAACGGAAATATAAGGGAAGGATTTTCGGTAAAGTGTTCCGGCAACATGAAGATAAATGGTCTTTCGGAAAGCGCGGAGATAAGCGCAGGCGGCAATATTTTTATAGAAAAGGGCATGTTCGGCGGCTCGGACGGCAGCATTACCGCAGGCGGAAATCTTAACTGTAAATATCTTGAAAACTGCCGCGTTGATATCAGGGGTAATCTCAGTGCAGACCAGGTTCTGAGATGTACTGTATCAGCTGACGGATTTGTGGATGTTTCCGGTGTGAAGGGCAGGATAATCGGCGGAAGTATAACCGGAGGCAAAGGAATAAGCGCAAACTTCATCGGTACACAGTCGGGTATGGGAGCAAATGTGACCCTGACAACGGGAATGACCTCAGTTTATCTGAAGCAGCGTTCCCTGAAGGCGGCAGAGCTTGCGATCATCGAAGAAAGCCTGGCGAAACTCATGCAGAACATTCGTTTCCTTGAGGCTAAAAAGAATTCGCTCAATCAGCTTCAGAAGGCTCTTCTTGAAAAACTTGTGCTTCAGATCAAAGCAAGAAAAATTCAGAGAGATGAGCTTACGGCTGAGATTGAGGAAATCGATAAAAAAAGCCGCGGCAGCCGGTCCGCAGTTGAAATAAAATGCGGTCAGCTTCGTTCGGCAGTGGAAATCAACTTTGACGGATTCAGATATAATATCAGCAAGGAACTTAACAATTTCCGTGTTTTCAAGGACGGACCGAAGATAATCGCAAGGGCGAACGGGTTTGAAAAAGTAATAACCGACAAGGCGTGATCATTATCCGTGGTTAAGTCCGGGGTCTGTCTTAAACAACAGATCTGCATGCATATGTTATGCATGTTAAAACGTTTGGGATTAGTGGAAAATCCTGTTGAGAATGTGGAAAAAACAGATTACCATGTTGAAAATCAGAGGTTTTCCTGTTGAAAATTCTGTGGAAACAGTGGAAAAAGCACACTCTGACTCTTTGTTGAGTGTGTTGAATCGAATAATATATATCGGGAGAAAAAACAGTAGAGAAAAATTATGGATTACAGAGTAACAGATAATGGGATAATTGTGAGCCAGAATTGTTTTGATCTGGCACAGACGCTTGACTGCGGACAGGCGTTCCGGTGGAGCCGGAGGCCTGACGGAGCTTTCGAAGGAGATTTTCTTAACGAACATCTCGTTATATCGCAGCAGAGCAGTGATGAGTTTCTTCTGCACGGGGTTTCAGAGGAAAAATTTCTCGGCGTATGGAAGGATTATTTTGATCTTGATACAGACTACAGTGCCTTTATAGAACGTTTTTCCGATGACGAAACACTTTCACAGGCTGCGGAATTTGCGTCCGGAATAAGGATCCTCAGACAGGATCCCTGGGAAACGCTGTGCTCATTTATCATTTCGCAGAACAATAATATTCCGAGAATCAAGGGGATAATCGGCAGACTGTGTGAAAAATACAGCGGATTTCCGGATTACAGTACACTTGCTGAAGAAACTGCGGAATCACTGGCTTTTCTCAGGGCGGGCTTCCGCGCAAAGTATATTGAAGATGCCGCAAAGAGAATAGCCTCTCACGAGATCAGTCTTGAAAAAATAAAATCCATGCCGACTGATGATGCACGAAAGGAACTGATGCACATATGCGGTGTCGGACCTAAGGTTGCTGACTGTGTGCTGCTGTTCGGAATGCACAGACTGGAGGCTTTTCCGGTGGATGTATGGATGAAAAAAGTGATGGAACGCTTTTATCCTGACGGAATGCCGGAATGCGCAAAGGGACTTGAAGGTGTAGCTCAGCAGTATCTTTTCCACTATGTGCGGTGCAACCGTGAAAAACTTATCTGAACATATTGTGATATTATAACGAATTAGTTAGAACTTTTTTGTTCTTTCTTATGTAAATTGCATTAATATTATTGACACTAAGGGCATTTTGTTGTATTATTAATATATAGAATTGTATTATACCGGCGGAGCATTTATCAGGGGAAAATCTGCCCGTGGTTATTTTCGGGGTTAGGAGATATGTCCTGTATGCATCGGCTTTGATCAGACAGGTGCTTTATGCAGGAATTATTATGGTAAAGGGAAGGAGGGCTAATGAATGGAAGAAAAGAGAAGAGTAAGGATCGGGCTGTTTGTCAACAGTATACAGAACGACTACTCAACACTTGTGTGTCAGGGTGCAGCTGTAGCAGCAGAAGAGCTTGATGCTGATCTTCTTATTGTTCCGGGACGTGAGCTGGTCAATACGTGGGACAAAAGAGAAGTAAAAAGGTTTGAACTTCAGAACAATGTACTTTATACATTTATCAATTCCAGTAACATTGACGTGCTTATTGTTTCGATCGGAACTGTCGCTTCTTCTCTGAACGATAAGAAAAGAAAAGAATTTCTTGATCAGTACAGGGGCGTGAAAATTATTGCCCTTGAATCTGAGGTCGAAGGCTATCCGTCCATTCTTTACAGTATGAGCGGTCTCAGGCAGGAAATAGAACATTTCATAACTGTGCACGGAATGCGCAGGATTGCTTACCTGAGCGGTCCTGAAAACAATAATGTTGCACAGGAAAGAGTCGGCGTTTACAGGCAGGTAATGTCTGAACATGGTCTTGAAATACCTGACAACTACATTGCGTACGGCGATTTTTCGGATCTCTGCACTGATGTAGTGCGAAACTGGTTCGATGAAATGGCAGATAACTTTCCTGAAGTTATCTGCAGTGCCAACGATACCATGGTGAAGTGCATCAAAGAGGTATGCGCGGAACGCGGGATCAGGATCGGTACCGATCTGTTCGTTGCAGGATTTGACAATGCAGCATTTACAAATGTAATGGTGCCGCCGCTTACCACAGTAAAGTCCAATGTTATGACAATGGGCTATACTGCTGTTGTCAGCGCTGTGAATTACTATAAAACAGGAGTTTTCAAAAACACATCTGTTGACACCATGCTTATCACAAGGCAGTCCTGCGGATGCAGTCCTGAATCAGTCAGGGAAACAGAAACCAAAGGCATAAGTCTCGCTGTTGAAAAAGAAGAGCTTATTGAAAACATCATAAAATACACTGTAAAAAAATCATCACTTGATATAATTCCGCAGAGGCAGATACAGGTCCTCCGTGACTTTATCGGATATGTCTACGAACGCGCTGCGGGAAAAAGTTCTTCATCTGTCCCTTCTTCCGAAATGAGCAAACTTGTTTCGGAACTTATGAGTGAAGAAAATATGGAGTTCTTTACTTTTGATGCTATTAATGCTGTGGCTTTTGCTTTGCGCAAGATCGCACTTGAAGGAAACCCGGGAGCAAAACGCGAGGAAGTATTCAGAACCTTTGAAAGATTCTTCCGCAGTGTAAGCCTTCAGTTTGCTGAGAAGAGTCAGAACACTGAAAGCAGAATGATATCAGACCGCCTTGTTTTCTCGCGCATTGCTGATGACATGATGTCCAGCGGAAACGATGAATCCGAGAGCTTAAGACTGCTCATGAATGATATAAAACAGCTGTGTGTAAAAAGCTGTTACCTTTATCTTTACAATAAATCATTTGACGGTCTGTCCAAAGCAGCGTCCGCTGAAGAGGACATATCAGTCTGGAAAAGGCCGGACTATATTTATCTCAAGGCTTTGTATGACGACAACGCTTCTGTTTTTCCGGATCACGATGAGCAGAAGATGAGTTATGATGAATTCCTGACCAACAGATTCCATCAGAGTAAAAAACGCAGGACCATGGTTCTGCAGGCGCTTTATTTCAATAATGAGCACTATGGCATAATTCTCATGGAAAGCAGTACAATAGGTCTTATGTCTGAGACAATGAACATTTCACTTCAGATAAGCACGGCCATCAAACTTACACAGTTTATGGGGCAGCTTACTGATGCGCTTGACAATGTTGAGAAAGCCAACATAAAACTCAGCAGGGAATCCGTTACAGATCAGCTTACCGGTATTTATAACCGCCGCGGTTTCATAAGCGAGTCGGAAAAGATCCTTTCTGACAGAAGCGGAAAAGCATGCAGCGGTGCTGTGCTTTACGCTGACCTTGACTGCCTGAAAGTAATAAACGATACCTTTGGACACAGGGAAGGCGATTTTGCTATCAGGAAGGCTTCGGAGATACTCCGGACAAGTCTGAGAAAGTCAGATGTTGTCGGACGTGTGGGCGGTGACGAGTTCGTTGCGTTCATTATGGATATTGATGAGGAGAGAATAATGGCTGTCTGCCGGAGAATAACGAATATGGCGGCTGCCTTCAATAAAGAGAGCGACAAACCGTATAATATCGGGATCAGTATGGGATTGTACCGGTTCAATACTATTGACGGTGAGTCCATAGATCAGCTTATGTCCGGAGCGGACAGGGAGCTTTACAGCAATAAAAAGAATAAAGTCAAAGTAGTGCTTAAGGAAAAGCACTGATCAGGAGATCAATATGGAAAAAGAACACTGTCACTGTGTTTCGGAACACGGCGGATTTGACGGGAACATGCCGGATGACAATGTCCTGTACGATGTTTCCGAACTGTTCAAGGTTTTCGGTGACGCAACAAGGATAAAGATATTGTTTCTTCTTCTGAAAGAAGAAATGTGCGTCTGTGACATCGCGGGACTTCTTGGAATGCAGCAGTCCGCTATATCCCATCAGCTGCGTGTGCTAAAGCAGGCCAGACTGGTGAAATTCCGCAGGGAAGGCAAAACGGTCTTTTATTCCCTTGCAGACGGGCACGTCGAAACAATGCTCAGTCAGGGTATAGAGCATGCGACTGAGCAGCAGCCGAACACAGGCAACTAAATAAACGGATATGAATATAAGGAAACACTGATCAAATCGGAAATCCGGCGAAGCCGGATTTCCGGAGGTGGGATTTACGGGGCTTCGCCCCGAACCTCACGCTGATTTATGAATAAATCAGCGTTTCCATAAAAAACATATCTCTGATACAGAAAGGATACAGAATATGAAAAGAACTGGAAGACTATTTGCTTCTCTGGCAGCTGTTATTCTTGCGTCTTCGCTGGCTTCATGCGACAGCACAAAGCAGGAAAGCAGTAAAGACAATCTCGATACTGCCACAAGAGAAGAACTTGCCAGTCTTGCTGCCAAGGACTCAAGACTTACCGGAGAACTGGAAAACAAGACTATCAAGTGGATGGCAAACTGGGGCTATTCTGCTGAAAAAGATCCTAATCTTGTTGTTTTTCAGGAAAGATACGGCGGAACGATCGAAGAGACTATTATCGACTGGTCTGTAAGATACGACAAGCTCGCAACAGCTATAAACGGTGACGAAGGAATTGACTTTTTCCCTGCAGGAGATACGGATGCATTTCCTAAGGGCGCTATTAAATCAATGTTCGTTCCTGTTGATGACTACATTGATTTTGATTCGGAGCTCTGGAAAGATGTTAAGAAAGCTAACGACATATTCCTCTGGAACGGAAGCCACTACGTGATCTGTACAGATGTGAGCGGTGCCAATACTGCAGTTTTCTACAATAAGAAAACCATTGAGGAATACGGACTTGAGGATCCGGCTGAACTCTTTGCAAAGGGTGAATGGACATGGGATACCTTCAAGAAACAGCTTGATGATTTCGTTGATCCTGACAACGGCCTTTACGGTATTGACGGATACTGGACCGAGGCTGCTCTTTCACTTACCACCGGTGTTCCGTACATCGGACTTGAAAACGGAAAACTCGTAAACAACCTGAAAGATCCTGCTATAGAACGTGTACAGAATTTTATGGCAGAACTTCACGATGACGGATGTGTTCTTGACAAGGGACTCTTCGACTGGCAGGAAAAGCCGAACTTTATCGGCGAGGGTAAGGAACTTTTCTATCCGTGCGGATTATGGGCTGTTTACAAGCCTGCGGCAGAATGGAAAAAGACTTTAGGGGAGGATGCATTCTTCGTACCGATGCCAAAGGATCCGAAGGCAGACCACTACTACATTCCTTCAACTGTTGAAGGATTTATGATGGTATCAGGAGGAAAGAATCCTGAAGGCGTTGCAAAGTTTGCTGAATGCAAGAGAGCAGTGCTTCTGAATGAAGGCCTCAGACAGCTCGGAGAAGATATGACGGTTGAAAGCTACGGCTGGACACCTGAAATGGTTGCCATGAGAGACAAGATGACCGAAATGGCAAACGAGTATCCTGTGTTTGATTTCTATGTCGGCGTAAGCAACGATGTAACAAGTATTCTTGACAGTGCTGAAACCGGAATAAGAGGTACACTTCAGGCGGGAACACCATGGTCCGAGACTGTGGCTTCGTGCTATGATGTTATAAATACTCTGATTGATGATGCCAATAACGGAAAATCGTAACGGTAACAAGCAGAATAACAGGGGGAAGACAGTACCCTGAAAAAAGACCGGCATATCCTGGATCACATCAGAATTTGATGAGATCATGATATGCCGGTCTTGTTTTATTACAGCTCTTTTAACTTTCCTTTGATCTTATACCCTGGCGGCTGTTCCGGTTTTTTAGCTCCCTGTCTATTCCGTTGAGTACAGAACGCTTGTCACAGGTCCACAGCGGAGCTATAAGTGTTTTTTTTGTCTCCGTCTCCGGTGACTCTTTCAATTACGGTATCCGGTGCCATTATTTCGATCTGGTCACAGACAAGTGAGATATATTCATCTCTGTCAGGCAGCGGAAACGGATCAGCCGTGTACATTTCTGCAAGCTTTGTTCCTCTGATTATATGGAGCATATGGATCTTT
The DNA here is from genome assembly GCF_000712055.1 of Ruminococcus sp. HUN007. Classification (NCBI taxonomy): domain Bacteria; kingdom Bacillati; phylum Bacillota; class Clostridia; order Eubacteriales; family Oscillospiraceae; genus Ruminococcus; species Ruminococcus sp. HUN007. The sequence goes on from NZ_JOOA01000002.1 coordinate 2,555,347, forward strand.
ACGCTTCCGGGATGAAGGCTGCTTACAGTTTCGGCTGTTTCCATCATCATTTCATATGTTTCACCGGGAAGACCGTTGATCATGTGAATGCAGGTGCGTATGCCTCTTTCCTTAAGCTTTGAGAATCCGCGGATGAATGTACTGAATGAGTGGCCGCGGTTAATGAGTTCTGCAGTTTTGTCGTGTATGGTCTGCAGGCCGAGTTCGACCGTCAGAAAAGTATGCTCTGACAGTTCGGAAAGCAGCTCTGTGATCTCATCGGAAAGACAGTCGGCTCTGGTGGCAATGGTAATTCCTCTGGTGCCCGGAAAGGCAAGTGCTTCATTATAGAATGCCCGGAGTGTGTTTACAGGGGCATAGGTGTTTGTGCCGGCCTGAAAGTAAGCGATGTAACTTGAACTTTTCCATTTGCCTGACAGAAGCTTTATCTGTTCAGTCATCTGATCGGTTATTGTGCTTCCGGAATTGCCTGAAAAATCTCCGCTGAGCATAGGTGAGCAGTAAATGCATCCGCCTGTGCCGCATTTTCCGTCCCGGTTCGGGCAGGAAAGGCCGGTGTTGACCGAAAGTTTTATCACTTTTTCGCCGAATGTTTCACGGAGAAAACGGTTCTGGGTGTAGTAACGCTTGTTATCGCGTGAGATATCAAATTCATTCATATAAGTGTCCTGTGCATGTGCAAAGTGTCGATTTTGTAAGAATCCTATTGATTTTGTTCTATAAATATGATATACTGTATATGAGAAATAGTACGATTTTTTATTAATATAATTATACACTAAAAAAGGAAATATAACAACACTGACTGAAAGGAGAATTGGGATGGCTAAGATCTTAGTTACCGGTGCTTGCGGGCTTATGGGTGAAAAGGTCTGCTCAGGATTACTTAAAAGAGATAATAATGAGATAATCGGAACCGACACTAAGTCAAGCACCTACAATGAGGGGAAAGAACGCTATACTTTCGTAGCTGCAGGTCCGAGAGACCGTGCTGTTTTTGAAGAGCTTTTTAAAAATGAGAAAATTGACATACTTGTTCACTGTGCTTGTACTGCTGACAACGATCTGAAAGATATTATCACAGAAGATGATATCAAGGAAAGCGGAATATATGATGACTATCTTTACACACTGGCAGTTTCGTCCGGAGTAAAGAAAGCTATTATAATCAGTACGAGTCAGGTCTATGATTTTCCGAAATCAAGAGAGCCGATCAGAGAAACAGACAAGCTGAAGCTTGACTCAAACTATGCAAAACTGAAAAGAAAAGCTGAGGAGAAGTTCGGAGAAGCCATAAAGGCTAATCCTGAAGTTATCGGAGCTGCACTCAGGGTCGCTCCTATCTATACCAGTGATTTTTCAGATAATCTTCTTGCGAAGATATATGACCCGGAAACAGACGGATTGTTTGTGTACTATTCAGGTGATTACGGATTTCAGTTCTGCTGTCTGCATAACCTTGTGGAATTTATCATGTGTTATGTAAAATATGCTGAAGACAGAACTTACAGTGGTCTCTACAATATTGCTGACAATAACATCTGTTCAGCGCGTGAGATCATATCCTATGCGAGAGCCCGCAAGACATACGGTCCGGCTCTTCAGAGAAATGTAAGCAAGGACAAGATGAGGAATCTTATCGGACGTCTGACGAGCAGGGGCGATCAGAAGACTAACTACCGTTACAATGATATGGACATTTTCTTCAACAATAATGTACTTGACGGAACCAGAGCCAAAAAACTCTGCAATTTCAAGTGGAATATCGAAAATACGAAGTAAATGCGGGATACATTCATGCCGAACGCATGATGAAAACAAAGATCATAAACAGGCGGAACACCACTAAAAAAAGCACATCGGAAGATGTGCTTTTTTTGTGCCGTAATTCCCGGATTATGATGATATTCCAGCTCAGTGCTGTTATCCGAGTATGCCTTTCCATTTGGTTATGAGTGCGGAACACTGTTCAAGTTCAGAGGATGAAACAGCTTCCTTCAGTTCGTCAAATACTGTTTTGCTTTCGCCGGTAAGTTTGAATTTGCTGAGATTTTCAACAACTTCTTCCATAGTAAGTGAGTCGAAGTCTTCTATGGCTTCCGCAAGCTTGTCCAGCTGTTCGTTTATCTGACCGCTGTCAGCTTCCTTTTCCTCGTCCTCGTCTGGAACGTCAGGGAAGAGATACTTCAGTGATTTTCTGTAACCGCGGTATTCTTCGAGCATAGATGCAGTCTTTTCGCGGATAAGATCGATGTTGCCTTCGTTGCCCGCCTTTTCCATTTCGGCAGCAACTGCAGAAACGTGTTCGGCACCGATCTGTTTTGAAGTGCTCTTGAGGGCGTGAACTTCGATGGTGTAGTTCTTCCAGTCCTCATTGTTGTAGTGGTTCTCGATGGAACGCGCTTTCTGTTCGATAGAACAGAAATACTGTTTGAGTACAGTGAGGAAGAGTTTTTCAGTTCCGAGAAGTGAAAGTGCAAGCTTTACATTGAGACCTTCAATTTCAAGCGGCCCGCTTCTCTGACCCGGAGCTGCAGGCTTAGGCGGAGCCGGTTTAGGAGCCGGCGGAGGAGCTGCAGGAGCACTCTTAGGAGCCGGCTGAGCAGGGACACTCTGTGAAGCTGGTGCTGATGCCGGCTGAGGAGCAGGCTGTGCAGGGGCACTCTGAGGGGCCGGAGCTGATGCCGGCTGAGGAGCAGGTTGTGCAGGAGTGCTCTGCGGAGCTGGTGCCGGAGCGGACTGAGGAGCCGGCTGGGCAGGAGCACTCTGTGGAGCTGGTGCCGGAGCGGACTGAGCTGCAGGCTGTGCCGGAGTACTCTGAGAAGCCGGAGCTGCTGCAGGCTGAACTTCAGGGGTTTCCGGTACAGGATCCGGTGAAGCGTCAAATGCAGACTGTTCTTCGGCGGCGCTTTCCGTTTCTGCTGTTTCAGTGTCGGTTCCGTCAGGATATGCTTCAGATTCAACTTCAACTTCCTTGTAGAACGGACCGAGCTCATCTTCCTGTTTTTCTTCATGTTGTGATTCTGCAATGACGATCTTTTCATGCGGCAGCCATTTCTTCAGTTTTGAAACGATATCCTTTATTTCAATCGGCTTTGCAACGAAGTCGTTCAGACCTTCGCTTAGGAACATGTCCTTGGCGTTGGCCACGGCATTTGCTGTAAGTGCGATGATAGGCGTATCCTCGTAGTCCGGGAATGTGGTCCTTATCATATGTGTTGCTTCGACACCGTCTATTTCCGGCATCATGTGGTCCATGAAGATAAGGTCGAATTTCTTTTCCTTTATCTTGTTGATAGCATCCTTTGCGCCGGTAGCAGTATCTATCTTCATGTTGAGCGGTTCAAGAAGACCTTCTGCAACCGTGAGGTTGATGGTGTTGTCGTCTACGATGAGGATCTGTGCATCCGGTGCGGTGAACGGGAAGTCGTCATCCATGAAGTCTGCAAATGCAGCGTAGTCTTCACCGATACCGAGTATCGAGTACAGTGAAAGTACGTAGATCGGCTTTCTTATTGTACGTATATTTACAACGTTGAAACGCTTGAGGCTCTTTCTGTTTTCGATAACCACACACTGGAGTTTCGGATTGTTTGTAACGAATGTCTGTATCTCCTTGGTGAAAAGATTTTCCTCGATGAACAGAAAATCAAAGTCGAGGGAGTCCATGTAGTTCTCTTTTTCAAGGACTGTGTAGGTTGCGTTGAGACGTGAAAGGTCCTTTACGAGCTGCATGCATATGTACATGTTCTGCGAAATGACTGCAGCTGAGATGGTTTTGTCAGCCTTAGGCACTGAAGGCTCCTTGCTGACGATCTTCTGCGGAATGATTATAGCAAAGGTACTTCCTACATTGTATTCACTCTCAACATCGATAAAGCCGCCCATGAGTGTGAGAAGCTGCTGCGTGATGGCAAGTCCCAGACCGGTACCTTCGATATTTCTGTTACGTTTACTGTCTACCTGCTGGAACGATTCGAAGATCTTGTCGAGGTTCTCTTCCTTGATACCCATACCGGTATCCATTACGAGAGCCTTGAGCGTTCCTTCGTTTTCATTCTTTTTTCTGAATTTGAGACGAAGCTGGACCTGACCCTGCTTTGTGAACTTAACGGCGTTTGTAAGAAGATTGATAAGTATCTGCTGTATTCTTACATTGTCGCCGAAGAGCTTGTGCGGTATCTCAGGCGGAGCATCGACAGTGAATTCGATGTTCTTGTCGCCGATACGGCTGTTTACCATACTTGCAATGTCGTTGATCATCGAAAGCGGTTCATACGGTACCTCGATGATCTCCATTTTTCCGGATTCGATCTTGGAGAAGTCGAGGATGTCGTTGATGATGGTGAGGAGGTTTTTACCTGAAGCACGTATCTGGTGGATGAAGTCACGTGCAGTAGGGGACATTTCCTCACGGAGAGCCATTTCCGCCATACCGAGCACGGCGTTCATAGGCGTACGGATCTCGTGGCTCATGTTCGCAAGGAAGTCGGATTTGAGCTTTGCACTTTTCTCGACTTCAGCGCTGTTGGCGAGCATGTTGAAGTTGTTCGTTGCAACTGTGCTGAGTACTTCGGCAAGACTGTTCAGTGAAAGTGCCGCCTTGTCGATTTCTTCCTGTGCAAGAATACGTACTTTCTTTGCTTCGTGTGTATAGTCATCCGGGTCTATTCCCAGTTCGTTTGCTTTTTCAGCGAAAGCATTCAGGTCAGGAGGTGATGAAAGGATCTGACCTCCGACAATACTGCCGACCATCTGGCCGTTTGCCATGATCGGTGCGGCGAATTCTATAAGTCCGGCGTGGCAGAAATATGTGCATACCCCTTTGTTTTCTATCGCCATTTCTGCTCCTCGCCTGTCGCATTCTTCGCATCTTCTGGCACCTTCAGGTGAAACACGCGTGAATCTTGAACAGAAATCACAGAAGTTCGACCCGTTTGTGACAGCTACGCCGTATGCATCGGTTATAATGCATGCCATGTCAGTCATAGAAGAAAACGCATCCTGGATCTTATGCAGTACATCCAGGTCTATAATATCAGTAAGATAAACATTTTCCGCTTCCATTATCAATAATCCCCTTTCACTTGCTTATCTTATGAGACTGTAAATGCTCGAAAACAGTTTTTCCATGTTGATCGGTTTCAGAACGTACCCCTGAGGTTTTAATGACATTACCTCCTGTATTTTCTTTCTGTCTGAAACACCTGTCAGGAAAACTATCGGTGTGGATTCCGCATTCGGTATTTTCCTGAGTCTCTGGAAGACCTGAGGACCGTTTTCTCCCGGCATTTCGTAGTCAAGAAGAATAAGGTCAACGGTCTTGGTCTCAAAATATTTGTCTATAAGATCTGCGTTAAGCATTGTGGTTATGTTGAAAAACTCGCTGCAGGCACTCTTGATAAGACGCAGAATGTTCTTGTCATCGTCGATAACAAGAATGTTTGCCTTTGAGTTCTTTACATTAGGTTCATCGATTATCTTGTCAGGCGGTATTACCGGAACGTTCTTCTTCGGCGGCGGAGGAGGCGCTGCCTCTTCTCTGACAGGTTCTGGATCCGGGGCCGGCTTTGGTGCAGAAGCAGGCTGAACTGCCTTCGGCGTTGATATAACGGAAATAGGTCTCGGTCCGGAAGAAGCTGTGCCTGAATGGCTCATCTGTACCGGAGCGGATGCCTGTTTTGTCCTGACCGTTTTAATTATTTCGGCTGTCATTACGTCTGAGGCAGTGCTCTGCGGTAAAATGAGATCCGGTTTCTGCGGAAGTCTTTCGAGCATTTTGCAGACATTTTCATCGGCTACAGCGATTATCGGAACATTTCCAAAGTCGTGACTGCTTTTTAAGGCGCGCATCTGCGTTACCAGCGGACCGCACTGTGCACCCTCGCTGAAATACACGTAAGCCTGCGGCTTGAAAAGCTTGAAGTGGTTAGCTATATCGTCAAGGCAGTCCGATGTGCTGAGACAGTCAAAGGCCTGCGATGTCTGTTTGAAAAAATCACTTATAACACTGTTATGCTTGGAATTTAACAGTATTCTGAGTTTCATAGGTTCATCCCTCTTTTCCCTTGGTCTGCGTCCACGATCCCCTGACGCAGTTTCTGTATCTCTGTAAATAAAATTATATCACAAAGTTGAACAAAAATCAACGGTAATATTATCAGAAAATTGTCGTTGTATATGTATATTCATTTGCTTTCGGAAAAATAAAAACCCCCGCACGTAATGTACGGGGGAGTTCTGATGCGGTGTTACTGCATCGCGGCTGTCTGATCTGTGAAAAACACCGGGCTTCCGGCAAAGGATAATGCCGGTCAGGCTTTTTCTTCGTCCTTTAATGTACAGCAGCAGATACCCATTATGAACCAGATGAATGGTGTTACTGATGCAGTACTGTTGGTGATAACAGCTGTTACTGTGTAGAACACTGCGATCACTGCTCCGGCTCTGAATATCCAGTTTCTGTTCTTTGCTGCGGAAATAACACCGTTTGCTGACGAATAGAAAAATGCAGCAGCAAGAGAAACAGCGGCCGGTATGCCGTATGTTGCAGCGTAGTAGAGATATTCGTTGTACGGACGGTCAACAGAGAGAGGAACGTCATTGAGCGTACCGCGTCTTTCAGCAAAAATGAAGGCGTCAGGACCTATACCTGTGATACCGAACTGATCGATTATGCTGTATGCCTTGCCCCAGAGGTAAGGGTATACAGCCTTTATGTCGTGAATGTTCACGGCACCTTCAATGCTTGTTGAGTACTGCCCGAAAGCGGCAAGTCTTACACATCCGTCTGTCCAGATGACTTCACCGTCGTAAACAGCGAAACCTTTTATAATGATGTATGCATAGGCAGCGGCCATGCCTGTGATAAGAAGGAGCAGCGGTGAGCCTTCTTTTTTCTCTGCTTTTCTGCCTCTGAAGTAATCAGCAGTACCGGCTGCAAGTATCAGGACTGAACCGGTATATCCGATGAGTGTCTGTGTTTTGACAAGGAAAAATGAAGCACCGACAACAGCGGCTTTATGTATCAGTGAAAAGAATCCGTTCCTGTCACCGGCTGCTGAGAAATATGCGGTTACAGAAGCTGCGGCCATGAATGTGGCGAGTGAAGCCGGACTTCCGGCTGTGCCGCTCGGGAGCATGACCGGCTGCATGAGGTAAGGAACTTTGTAGTAGAACGAAGGGAAGGACGGAATGAACTGAAGTCCTGACCATATGCACTGGCAGATAGTTATAACTGAGAATACTCTGAAAATATTTCTGACTGTTTTTTTCAGTATTTACTGACAGGGCGCCGAGAAATATGAACAGGTAACTGAGATACACCATAAGTCCTTCGTATCTGCCGTAACGGAATCCTAGAAAAGGTGAGTAGTCCTGTACGGTCGAAATGGCATTTACATATGAGATGTACATGCATACCGCAAGTACGAGAGCTATTACGGAAGCAGCTATCTGTTTTTTGTTAAGCGTCTGTTTAATGAAAGCGATAATAAAGATACTTACTGACAGAATACCTGTGATACCGAGCGCGACCGAAGGCACTATCTTCCAGTCGTATGTTGCGACAGAGATCCTTCCTTTTGACATGAGTTCTGTTACAGCAGACAGAACAAATATCAGCGAAAATCCGATGGTAAAGAGTACAGCTGCCAGTTTGCTGAACTGATCGTTTGTCATGTTCAGAATGAAGTTGGATTTTTCGGTGGTACCGAATATGGTTTTATGAGTTTTTGCCATACGAAAAATTCCTTTCCGTTAAGAAAACGCTGATTTATTCATAAATCAGCGCGGGGCTCCGGGGCGAAGCCCCGCAAATCCCACCTCCGGAAATCCGGTGAAGCCGGATTTCCGGGTTAATCAGTGTTTTCTTAATCAAAGTGTAAATATTAAGTTACCCTACTCGCTTGAGTAGGGTAATGTGGAAACTTATTTTGCGTATTCGATCGCTCTGCTTTCGCGGATGAGGTTGACCTTGATCTGTCCCGGGTATTCCATTTCATCTTCGATTCGCTTAACGATGTCTCTTGCAACAAGAACCATCTTTTCATCGTTGATGACTTCCGGAAGTACCATGATACGGACTTCACGTCCTGCCTGTACTGCGAAGCACTTTTCAACTCCGTCGTATGATGAGCAGATCTCTTCGAGCTTTTCAAGCCTCTTGATGTAGCTTTCGTAGTTTTCGCATCTTGCAGCAGGTCTGGCAGCTGAGATAGCGTCTGCGGCCTGTACGATACATGCGATGACTGTCTGCGGTTCAACGTCGTTGTGGTGAGCTTCAACAGCGTGGATGACTTCATTGCTTTCCTTGTACTTCTTACATACATCCACACCGATCTGTACGTGTGATCCTTCGATCTCGGAGGTGAGAGCCTTACCGATATCGTGAAGAAGACCGGCACGTCTTGCGATGTTTGCGTCAACACCGAGTTCTGAAGCAAGCACGCCTGCGAGCTGTGCAACTTCAATAGAATGATTGAGGACGTTCTGACGGTAACTTGTACGGAACTTGAGACGTCCTATAAGCTTTACAAGTTCATGGTTGATGTTGTGAACGTTTGTTTCAAGAAGAGCGCGTTCACCTTCCTGCTTGATCTTGTGTTCAACTTCACGTCTTGCCTTGTCGACCATTTCCTCGATTCTTGTCGGATGGATACGTCCGTCCTGAATGAGTTTTTCAAGTGCTATTCTGGCAACTTCACGTCTTACCTGATCGAAGCATGAAAGTGTGATAGCTTCAGGAGTATCGTCGATTATAAGGTCGACGCCTGTAAGTGTTTCAAGTGTTCTTATGTTACGTCCCTCACGGCCGATTATACGGCCTTTCATCTCGTCGTTAGGAAGTGCAACTACTGAGATGGAGGATTCTGAAACCTGATCAGCTGCACATTTTGCAATAGCAAGTGATATAAGGCTTCTTGCCTTGTCGTCGCAGCAGTCTTTTATCTGCTGTTCATAAGCTGATATCTTGAGTGCCTTTTCATGAACAAGTTCTGTTTCAAGCTGTGAAATAATGTAATCCTTGGCCTGTTCTCTTGTGAATTCCGAGATTTTTTCAAGAATATCCATCTGGCTTTTCTTGATGGATTCAGCTTCATTGAGTTTTTCCTCGGCTGACTTGATCTTGCTCTGAAGTATCTCTTCCTTGCGTTCAAGATTGTCATTCTTCTTGTCGAGGTTTTCTTCTTTCTGCTGGATTCTGCGTTCCTGACGTGAGATCTCTGATCTTCTTTCCTTAATCTCCTTGTCAGCTTCATTCTTAAGCTTGTAGATCTCGTCCTTTGCTTCAACAAGAGCTGCTTTTTTTCTGTTTTCGCTTTCCGCTTTTGCGCTTTCGATCAGTCTGGAAGCTTCACGTCTTATCTTGTCTGCTTCCTGCTCAGCTGAGCCTATAGCGGCTTCAGCCTGCTGCTGTCTGTAGAGAATGCCCTTCTGGAAACTCTGCTTTCCGTAAAAATAGGCACCGGCTGCAGCACCGACCGCACAAGCAATAATCGCAATAATAATAACTATTGGTATGCTCATGGAAAAATTATTTCCTCCTTTCACCGGTAAATATTAAGATTGTTTTCGTAAAACGCTTACCTGTAAAAGTCAAAAATATTCAGTTTTAAACCGTACCGTGTACGAAGAAAGATTCCGGACAGTATCTGGTCTGACTTCTTCAGAACGTACTGACGACAGGATCTTCTTTAAAAATTTTCAAAAAATGTAGATATATAAAAATTATATAAATTGAAATAAGAAGATATATAAAATTGTGTATTATATATAAATTTTAAGAAATTTATGCGTATCTGTAAGATTAAAATAATATATTTTGACCACGGACAGCGTTTAATTTAATCGCTTTGACAAGCGACAGTAATTGTTGATGCATTGGCTAATAGTAAATGAAAAATATAATTTTTGATTTACTAAAATAAATAAATGCAATACTTCTATTGTACTTCTTTTTGATGAAGATGTCAATAGATTTTTCATATATCGTAAGCATGCACTAATAGCTTTGGTGGGCAGAACAGAGGAAAAATGCGTGACATGATATTCAAAAAAACTATTGACATTTATTTTTTTTCGGTTATAATTAGAATATACGTAAAATCGAATACGTTAAAATGATGACGAGGAAAGCCTTGCACGGCGTTTGATCTTTAACAGAGAGTTTTCCGGAAGCTGAGAGCGAAAACAGGATCTGTCGGCGAAGGACACCGTCCTCTGAGTGCGTTTAATACACGCCGGATGTTCACCGTTACAGGAACACATCGAGATACAGATCATCTGCATCTGATAAGAACGTGTTATCAGTTGAGGTCTGTGAAAAAGGGTGGAACCGCATTTTAAGTGCCCCTTCAGAAGTATTTTCTGAAGGGGCTTTATTTTTTAATTCAAGAAAGGAACTGATTACAATGTTAAAACTGACATTAAAAGACGGCAGTGTAAGGGAAGTCGAAAACGGACAGTCTGCTGCTGACATCATCAAGGGCATCGGTGCCGGACTTTTCAAGGCTGCATGCTGCGTAAAGATCAACGGAGAAGTAAAGGATCTCCGTACCATTATAGATAACGACTGTGAATTTGAAGTAATGACTTTCGATTCACTTGACGGTAAAAAGACATTCTGGCACACTGCTTCACACATTCTTGCTCAGGCAGTAAAGAGACTTTTCCCTGAAGCAAAGCTTGCTATCGGACCGGCTATCGACACTGGTTTCTACTACGACTTCGATGTTGAGAAGCCGTTTTCAACTGATGAACTCACTAAGATCGAAGCTGAAATGAAGAAGATCGTAAAGGAAGGCATAGCGCTCGAACAGTTTGAAATGTCTCCTGCCGATGCGATCGCATATCTTAAGGAACAGGGTGAACCTTACAAGGTTGAACTCTGTGAGGAACACGCAGACAAGGGCGAACCTATCTCATTCTACAAGCAGGGCGATTTCACGGATCTCTGTGCAGGTCCGCACCTCCTTTCAACAGCTCCTGTAAAGGCATTCAAGCTTCTTTCATGCACAGGTGCATACTGGAGAGGAAACGAAAAGAACAAGATGCTCACAAGAATCTACGCTGTTGCATTCCCTAAGGCATCTGAACTTGAAGAACATCTTAAGAAACTCGAGGAAGCAAAGCTCCGCGACCACAACAAGCTCGGCCGTGAACTTGAATACTTCACAACAGTTGACTACGTAGGCCAGGGACTTCCTATCCTTCTTCCAAAGGGTACAAGAGTTATCCAGCTTCTCCAGAGATGGATCGAAGACGAGGAACAGAAGAGAGGCTGTCTCCTTACAAAGACACCTCTTATGGCTAAGAGAGACCTTTACAGAATCTCAGGCCACTGGGATCACTATCTTGACGGCATGTTCGTTCTCGGCGATCCGACAGACGAAACAAAGGAATGCTTTGCACTCCGTCCAATGACATGTCCGTTCCAGTATCAGGTATATCTCAACCGTCAGCGTTCATACCGCGATCTTCCTATGCGTCTTACAGAGACATCAACTCTCTTCAGAAACGAGGACAGCGGTGAAATGCACGGACTTATCCGTGTACGTCAGTTCACAATTTCAGAAGGTCACTACATTTTAAGACCTGATCAGCTCGAAGAAGAATTCAAGGGCTGTCTCGAACTTGCTAAATACTGTCTCGACACAGTTGGTCTTCTCGAAGACTGTACATTCCGTTTCTCACAGTGGGATCCTGCAAACCCGAAGAACAAGTACGAGGGTACAAAGGAACAGTGGGAGGAAGCTCAGCGCGTAATGGGTCAGATACTTGACCACCTCGGTGTTGAATATACAGTTGGTATCGACGAGGCTGCATTCTACGGTCCTAAGCTCGATATTCAGTACAAGAACGTATTCGGCAAGGAAGATACACTCGTAACTATTCAGATCGATATGCTCCTTGCAGAAAAGTTCGGCATGTACTACATCGACAAGGACGGACAGAAGAAGCTTCCGTACATTATCCACAGAACATCACTCGGCTGCTACGAAAGAACACTTGCATACATGATCGAACACTTCGCAGGTGTAATGCCTCTCTGGCTTGCTCCTGAACAGGTAAGACTTCTTCCTATCGGTGAGCAGCACGTTGAATATGCACAGAAGCTTGCTGACAGACTTACATCACTCGGCATGAGAGTAACTGTTGACAGCCGTGACGACAATATCGGTCCTAAGATCAAGGCTTCAAGACTTGAAAGAATTCCTTATACATTCATTATCGGTGACAAGGAAGTGGCTGATAACACAGTTACAGTACGTTCACGTAAGGAAGGGGAACTTCCGGGCGTTCCTGTTGACGATATCGTTGCTAAGCTCGTTAAGGAAATTGCCGATAAGGTAAAATGATCCCCCACCCCCCTGCCCCCCTCCCCGAGGGGAGGGGGGATACGTTCCCGCCGGAACGAATGAGTCACGCCGGATTGAATGGGTTCCGTCAGAACAGGTGGTATGCTCCTGATTTCCGGTCGTTGAATATCCGAATTAATAAAAAAGGCATCAATGCAGCAGGCTGCATTGATGCCTTTTTGACTATTTATATCTGATCGAGCACCGAAGGGTCGGCGTTTATTATTATTGTGTTCCGGGTTATGACAAAGCGGTCCGGAGCGGCGGTGTCTGCGGGGCGGCAGGCTATTACGGTGCCGTCCGGGGTGATACCGCTGTAGTTTTCCGTTCTGCGGTCGGAGAGTTTTTCAGTGACAGCCGGTCGTTCAGCGCGTTTCGGAGAGACGCTCTGGCTGTGGACTGCCGGAGTGAAGTTTTCATTTTTGTTGTGTATCAGGAAATGCACCAGTTCAAAGAAACGAAATCTGATGATGAAGATGATCGTCAGAACGATCAGTAAAACGGTCAGTGCACCTGAGCTTATAAATAGTATTTTCCAGAATGTATAAGTCATTGTTTTCCTCCGTATGCCCGGTTGATCGCCTTGTCAGCTGCGCTGTAGCTGTCGATTATACTCTGTCTGATCTGACCGGTTTTTTCCGTTGTGGTCACAAGTCTGTCCGTTTCCGCTTTTACTTCGCTGAACAGATCACGCATTTCATCCTCCTCAATAAATGATGAAAACTTGTAGGCGTATGTATTTATCGAGTTTATAATGAGTCTGTATGTTTCGAGAAGGACGATTTCGGTTTCAGTCTGCGATGACATGACGAACTGCTTCATTTCAGTGAGACTGTGCCAGTAGTCGCTGTATACTTCAGAGTCATCGCCTTCGATAACAAGTTTCTGTATTTCAGCGTGAAAATCAGCTATGTCGTGATATACCTTAGCCATCTGGTATTTCTTTTCCGATATTATGCGCATATCTTCGTTGAGTGCGTCCGAGAACCATTCCGATGAAGCTTTCATTCTTGTTGTGGTATTGTCATCGTTGCCGTCAGCGCCGTAGTCATAGTAGTACCAGTAAAGCTTTCCCGCCTCGAATGCCATCAGTTCGTATTCCGGATCGTTTTTCAGCTCAGAAAGATTTGTTGTCATAAGACGTATGAGTTCATATGATTCATCTTCGGTGAATGAAACGTCTTCCTTGTATGCCTCCATTAGTCCGAAATACGCCTTTGTCTTTTCCGGCCTGAGCTTTGCGGCCTGTCTGTAGGCTTCGGTCTTTTCGCTGCCGGAGGCGGATTTTTCTGCTCTCATGATAAGCTGGTCATAGTTCATTATCTCTTTGCTCCGGTACTCACCGTATGAAAACAGGCATACCGCACCTGTTATGACTGCAGCGGCAGCTGTGAAAAGAGTAAGTTTTATATTGCTGTTCTTTTCAGCTTTTTCAAGGGCGTGATAGAGTTCATGACAGGAGCGGTAACGCTTTTCCGGATCATCTTCCGTGCATTTTGCAATGATCTTTCTGAGTGTATAGTCCGTTTTTCTGTCCTTCGGATCAAAGACAAAGCGCTTGCCTGAACTTCTGAAATTCCTGTTTCTGTCGCAGACCGGCAAAGGCTTTTTACCGGTAACCATGTGGTAGATGGTGGCGCCGATATTGAATATGTCAGTACGTTTGTCGAGATGCTCAGCTCTGAACTGTTCAGGAGCGGCATATTCCGGGGTGTACTGAAGCGGCACGCCGGATTCCATCTGTACCACAGCTCCGAAGTCGATGAATTTGAGAAGTCCCGAACGCCGGTTTGAACTTAATGAGCTGCGTATGGTACTTTCCTTGTTTATGATCATTATGTTGTCCGGCTTCATGTCACTGTATATTTTTCCGTAGTCATGAAGAAACTGCATAACAGAACAGATCTCTTTTCCGTATTCAAGTACCAGCGGGTGGGGAAGAGCACCGGATTTCAGGACGCTGCTCATGGAAGCACCGTCGATGTAGTCCATGACTATGTAGAAAGAATCCCTTGTCTCTGCGTGCTGGATTATGTTCGGAAAGAAGTTTGACTTGTCAGCTTCGTAGAGCTCCTTGATAAGCTTTGATTCCTGCTTGGCTGATGCGACCATTTCCGTACAGCTTTTTGAGATCTCTTTTACGGCACGGACGGCACCGTTCGCTTCGAGGTCGAAGGCTTTGTAAACCACGGAAAGACCGCCGCGTCCGACTACTTCTTCAATGCGGTATCTGTTGTTAAGAATTGTACCTTTGCTCAGCAATCTGTTTTTCCGCCCTTTCGATCAGTTTTATTGCCAGTGAGGATATGTTGTCAGTTTCATCACGTTCAATGCAGAGCTTTGTAAGATGCGCAAGCTTCCGTTCTGTGGTATCATCGTCAGTGATCACCTCAGGATCAAGCTCCGCAGCTATTTCACCGGCGGTTATTTTCTTGACAAATCCGTCTGAACAGATCATGTACACCGTATCATATTCCGCCGTAAGGATGCTGTAGTCAAATGTAACATCTTCAAGACCGGCTCCTATACACCGGGTAAGCTGGTTCTGTCTTGTATCAGCTGCGGCTTCTTCTTCGGTGAGCTTTCCGGATCTTATCTCGTCGAAGATGACTGAATGATCCGTAGTCAGAAGCTCTGCATTTCCGTTCTTTATCATATATGCACGCGAGTCACCTATATGTGCAGCGATGATCTTACCCTGGTTTCCAAGAAAGATCAGAGCAGTCATAGTTGTACCGAGTGTTTTGCCTGTGCGCTCCGCATAAGAGTTGAGCCTGTCCGATGCGTCGTGAAGAGTATCATCCAGATCGTGACGTATCTGCAGGATATTTTTTTCTTCCTTCAGCATTTCAGGAAGCCTTTTTTCAAACCATTCCGACAGCGTGCAGATAACAAAAGCACTGGCAGTCTCGCCGTCTGAAAGTCCTCCCAGTCCGTCGCATACAGCGGCTAAAATATATTCGTTTCCGTTCATTGCCGCTGATTTGATGCAGAGACTGTCCTGGTTTATACGCTTTATAGCACCTGTGTCCGTACAGTATGCAGAAATATAGTTCATTTGCTGTTCTCCGTTTTCCTGTATTACAGTGAATGCTGTAATAAAAATTTATCTGATAATGAAAGTGTGTTCCTTTCCTCCTGCTCTGAAGTGACATCCTGAAAACAGTTCAGTCCGTTCACCTGCCGGTACAGATTCGCCTTCGATATCTGCAGGAACTGTGAAAGTTATAAAGTAGACGGTCCTGTTTCTTACATTTGACCGTTCTATTCTGAAGTTTTCACCGGTATATCCGTTTCCGTAAACCGGCACTGTTCCGTCTTTTGTCTCTATCACCGCAGGCGGTGCATCAGGCTTATCGTCACACTGGTCCAGCATCAGCGTATCAGCGTTCTGATCTGTTATCAGGCAGGTCTGGGAGGAACGTATGTCAACATGAAAGGTAAACTTCGTGCGGTACAGATAAAACCTGACTCCGTCATGGATCTCTTCTTTTTCCACGCGGCTTTCCTCAGAAAACAGTTCGCAGTCTTCACGTGCTGTGAATGTCCCGTTTGTTGAGTTCTGGTCACATAGAAAGTATCGTCCGTTTTCAAAAGTTATCGAAGCATGTATACCCGATATCTCAGCGATGTCCGGAAGCGAAAGATCATTTCCTTCCTGTACGGAACGCCTGCCGATATAGAACGGGAAGTGGTCAATGATGAAAGCGGTGCCGCTTTCGTCAGTAAGATAGGCCTTTTCATCATCTTCGTGAATAAGAGATGCTTTCTGCCTTCGCCTCGCTTCGCTGTCCGTAAGTTCGGTTTTCTGAGTATCCCCTTCAGGCTCCGATTTTCTGAAATGTCCGAAAAGTTTCATTCATACCCTCCTCTCATATTATAGTGAACGTAGTTTAAGCAGAGCAGTGTCACTCTGCACAGTCATTTTTCATTATATCCGAATTTTACCGGTTAGTCAAGGCTGAAGGTGCCGTTTTCTCTATTGCCAAAAAGCCGTAAATACAGTATACTAATATATGAAAGAAAACAACGGGAAAGGAGCAGATAGCATGCCACGAAAAATAGGAACAGGAGTGCAGAGTTTCAGTAAACTGAGAGAGCGCGGTAGTTTTTTTGTAGATAAAACAGAGTTTATAAGCGACTGGTGGAATTCAGACGATGACGTTACTCTGATCACTCGTCCGCGTCGTTTCGGAAAAACACTGAACATGAGTATGCTCGAATGTTTTTTTAGTCCGGAATATGCCGGAAGAGCTGATCTTTTTGAAGGATTGAATGTCTGGAATGATCCGGAAATGCGAGGATTACAGGGAAGTCAGCCGGTGATTTTTATCACTATGGCTAAAATAAAAGGAACTACCTATGAAGATTTTCTTAGACAAATGAATACGACTATGATGTCTGTGTATTCGCGTTATGAGGATTTTGTAAGTAAAAGCGAAAAGATATCAGCCGATAAAAAAGAAATATTCCGGCTTATGTATATGGAAATGGTTGAGACAATGCTTAAAAAGTCTGAGAAAAAGGTAAATACTGATCTTCTGATACAGAGCATAGCGTTTCTTTCGGAACTTCTTTCAATTCATTACGGAAAGAATGTCATAATTCTTCTCGATGAATATGACACGCCGATGGTCGAATCCTATGTGAATAAATACTGGGATGAAACAGCTGCGTTTATGCGTACTTTTTTCAATACTACTTTCAAAAGTAATCCGTATATGTATCGCAGTGTGCTTACAGGTATTACAAGAGTAAGCAAGGAATCCCTGTTTTCAGATTTCAATAATATAGAGATATGTACACTTTCAGCAGTAAAATATCAGGAATATTTCGGATTTACTGAAGAAGAAGTATTTGCTGCGATGGACGAATATGGCCTTACCAATAAGGATGAAGTGAAATACTGGTACGACGGATTTACGATCGGTGAGCTTAAGGATATCTACAACCCGTGGTCAGTGACCAATTTCCTTGGCAAGAAAAAATTTGCTCCGTATTGGGCAAATACAAGTTCAAATAAGCTTGTCAGCGATCTTCTGCGCGAAGGCGATGCGGAACTGAAAAGTGATTTTGAGTATCTTCTTTGCGGCGGAACGGTAACAAAGCAAATAAATGAAGAACTTGTTTACAGCCAGCTTGACAAGACACGCGATTCAGTCTGGAGTCTGCTTACAATGAGCGGATACCTTAAGATAAACAGCATAAACGGGAAAAATTATGAGCTGGAAATTGTAAATCATGAAACGCTGGAAATGTTTGAAGGACTGATCTCTAACTGGTTCGCTGAAGGCGACAGATACAGTAATTTCATAAAAGCACTGCTGCTGAATGATCTGAAATATATGAATCAGTTTATGAATGATCTTTCAGTTTCAATGTTCAGTTCGTTCGATACCGGAAAGAAACCGTCAGAAAAAACAGAACCGGAACGTTTCTATCACGGTTTTGTTCTTGGTCTGCTCGTAGATCTTCGTGACAGATATGCAGTGACCTCTAACCGTGAAAGCGGATTCGGAAGATACGACGTACTTCTTGAACCTCTTGATAAAGAAAAAGATGATGCAATGATATTTGAATTCAAAGTCATTGATAAAGACGAGGAAAAGACACTTGAAGATACCGTCGCAGCTGCACTTAAGCAGATAGAGGAAAAGAAGTACGAGCAGATACTGATCGATAAAGGCGTTAAGAAAGACAGAATTCGCAAGTACGGATTTGCATTCGAAGGCAGCCGTGTGCTTATAGGTGAATAAAAAGGTTGCGGCACGTCAATGACGTGCCGCAGCTATTGATAGTGCGCCTGCCGGCGCACGCTTCATATACCTGAAGTTGAATGGTACTCTGTATTGAGTGATGTTTATTTCAGTTAATGATTGGACTTTATTTGTGATGTTGCACTAAACATCGCTCTTAATATTTGATCAATCATATGAAACGACAAGAAATATGTTGACTTTATAATAGTTTGTGACTATAATTGAAAATATATTATACGACTAATGGAAAAGAAAAAAGTCGTCTGATACTTATTTAAAGTATGCGGAAGTGTACTTTGAGGTTTAAGGAAATATGGGATGTCAACGTACTGCTAGGTAAGGGGTTACAGTAAAAGCATAACGGATGATACCCATGAAAATTATGAAAAGGGATTTCGCAGATTTTAATTCATTATCTGCATAAAAAGGGGTTGACATAGTTATGTTCAAGACGTATAATGCGTTAACAGCACAGCACAGCACAGCACAGCACAGCACAGTTAGGACTAATTATGTCAATTATACAACTGAATATAAAAACATACAGGCGTATTCTGCAGGATGACTCTGTCCTGCGGGGTACGCTTTTTTGATTTTATCACGTTAATGGTCAGCCAGGACGGCTGTTTATTATATATTGGGGATGATCTTTCTGTATATAGTTTTTATGGTGAAGGATCATCAAAGAAAATTATAATTATATAAAACAGGGGGAATTTTAGAATGAAGCGGAACATTTTGAAGCGAACGATTGCTGGTGTGCTGGCGATTCTCTGCGTAGCAGGCATGCTGACTGCAAACGTTGACGGAGGAGGGCTTTTTGACACGGCTATTTTGGCGAAGGCTGAGCCCGACAGCGGTGTAACGGGGAATCTGCCCAGTAATGTTGAAATAAATAAAGCCGACTCTTGCGGCGAAAATGTTACATGGGCGTATGATGAAACGAACAAAACGCTCACCATAAGCGGTAGCGGGGATATGGCGGATTATACAGGTACTAATGCACCATGGAAAGATAAAATGAGTCAAATCCAGACAGTTGTTATTGGAGTCGGCGTGACAAGTATCGGAGGCGATGCGTTTAGGGGAGCCTCTAGTCTTAGTAACATAACCATACCCGAGGGTGTGACAAAGATAGGTGCTAATGCATTTGTCAATTGCACCAGCCTTACAGCTGTAACGATTCCAAGCACGGTGACAAGTATTGGTGCTTATGCATTTTTTTATAATGGTAATACCGCTCCGCAACAAACTATAACCTTTACACGCCCTGCAAAAGCCCAGCAATTAAATGTAGGTGATTATGCATTTAACGCTACTAATAATAATGATGCATATATTGCCTTTGCAGGAGACGGTAAGACTAATTTGTATGATGATGGTAATTGTGAAGTTAAAGCTAATGCTCCACTGATTATCAATAATAGTCGTACATATTACTGGGTCACGCCATTATCCGTCGGTACAGTGATATACAAGGGCGAAAAGGCTGCCTTTACGAGTGATATGTATTTTTATACAGATCAGACTGATGGACAAGCCGGCAGTGAATCACTTGAATGGCGTGAAGGCGGATTATACACTCTTGATGATATATCGTGCAGTGAGGGCGAGTGTAAGTTCATATTTGCATACAACACATATGATGATCCAAAAACTATCAAGATCGTATTCGATGCTCTTAGCCAACCCCCCGGCGGGCTCAAGGTTGTAAGTGGCGACGGCACAGCTGAACACCCCTTTGTTTTCAAAATGAACCCCGGCACTCCCGAGGTCACCACGACCCAGTCCCAGGTCATCAAGGCCGGGGATAGGTTTAAGGTCGGGGGTGAGGTCAATTCGATCATGCTAAATAACCAGGCACTATCCGGCAACTATAACATTCCGGAAAATACTGTTTTTACGGCAAGTCTTGCAGATAGCGGAAACCTTACGATCAGCGGAGGCGTATTATCACCGCTTGATTTAGGCGGCTGGAGCGATAATTCGGCTAAGACTTATCTTGTGGAGTATAATAACGGCACGCTCACGCTTACGGAGAATGTGATCTATAGCGGCGGAGCAAGTCCTGCATTTGCTGATATGCACATTGGCGATGTAGTTGCACTGGGGGCTAAGGTGGATGCAGATGCTCGAATGCAGAGTAGTTCAGGTGGGTATCAGTCTTATCCGGGTACTGAAATGTGGACAATTACTGCTCAAGGCGCACAAAAAGGTGATACGTTAGTCGAGTTCCTTGGCGGTACGAATATGAATGCATTTGTTCTTTGCGAAAAGAGCTATAATGATACATATGGTTATATTTGTGAATTCGATCAGACCCACGTTGACCTCCCCCTGTCGGTAGTGACCCACACCGTGGGCGAGCAGACCATCACCTTCCTGCCGTGGACCAGCACCACCAGCCTGCCCGCCAGTGGCGATTATTACCTTACTGGGGATGTGACCGTCAGTACGAATACCATCGTGTCTAACGCTAGCACATTAAACCTTTGCCTGAATGGATATGGCATCCTTATGACCGGAGACGACAGCGTGTTTCAAGTGAATACTGGCTGCACGATGAATCTGTATGATTGTAATGAATCAAACAGCAGCCATTATGTGACGCTTGATAATTGGCGCGGGATTTCCGTGAGTGACACCGGATCGGCTTCGGAAGTCACCAACGGAAACGGTGTAGTGAATCTTAACGGCGGCCTTATTACCGGTGGCCATAACACGGATCCCGGAGGCGGCGCGTTCCGCGTATACGGAACCTTCAACATGTACGGAGGTACCTTGCTAGGCAATTACGCAAAATCCGGTGGTGCGATTTGGACTAGCGGATCGACTGCGATTTACGGTAACTCCCGCATTGCGTATAATAAGGGTACCGACGGAAACCGCGGCGGCGTATATATCAGCGGTGGTACGTTCGACATTGCCGGAGCGCCTGACCTCCGGGGCAACAGCGGCTGTGACATTGTCTTGAATGGAACAGACAAAAGAATCAATTTTACAGACTTTGACCCGAATGTGCGTATCGGCGTCATTTATTATATCGGGAATCCTCAAGAGGTAACGGTTACTTCCAATGCGCAGTTTACGAGCGATGATCAAGTAAAGGAAGTCTTTACGCTGTACTCGAAGGATAGAAGTATTTTCGTGTTTGAAGGGCAGGCAAAGATCAGGACAGAGTATAATGTGACCGTTACGCCGGGCAGCAG
The DNA here is from genome assembly GCF_000712055.1 of Ruminococcus sp. HUN007. Lineage (NCBI taxonomy): Bacteria > Bacillati > Bacillota > Clostridia > Eubacteriales > Oscillospiraceae > Ruminococcus > Ruminococcus sp. HUN007. The sequence goes on from NZ_JOOA01000002.1 coordinate 2,576,674, forward strand.
CATGACAAAGACAGCGGACTCCGGTGAGACATCACAGAAAGTCGCTATGACCAACGCAATGACAGATGTTGTCTATACTGCAAACGATGGCTATTACTTCCCGACAGATTACAGCGTTACCGCCGTCAAAGGAATCACCGTGACCCGTAACAGCTACACACAGATCACGGTTTCCGGAACACCGTCCGCTGACGCTACGATCACACTGACAGCGCCTACGGCTAAAACGACACCGGCTGCACCAACAACATCCGCCGCAACAGACTGCACAACCGCAGACAACAACGACGGAAAGCTCACCGGCGTTACAGCTGCAATGGAGTATAAGAAATCGGATGCCGATAGCTGGACAGCCGGAAAGGGAAGCGACATCACAGGTCTTGTTCCCGGAACCTACTATGTGCGTGTAAAGGCAACCGAAACGACAAATGCGTCCACAAATCAGGAACTGACGATCAAGGGATTTATTTCGTACACGGTGACCTTTAAGGTAGTGAACGGAAAATGGAATGAGGGCGAAGGCGATGCTACAACAGCAGACAAGACTGTGACCCTTACCGGACATGATGGCGATACCTTGAAACTGACCGCAGACCAGATTCCGGCAGTTGGCAGCAAGCCGAACGACACCTACAAGGTCGGAAGCTGGGATACGACGCCGAGCGCGGACACGGAGATCACGGCGGATACGACCTACACCTATACCTATGCGCAGAAGGACAGCATCAGCCAGACCGTGACCTTCAAGGTGGTCAACGGTTCCTGGAACGATGAAACCACGACAGATAAGACCGTGATCCTGACGGGTTATGAGGGCGACACCCTCAAACTGGCGGCAGACCAAATTCCGACGGTCGGCACGAAGCCGAACGACACCTATAAGGCAGGAAGCTGGGATGTGATGCCGAATACTGACACAGCGATTACGGAGGCAACCACCTACACGTATACTTACGTAGCAAAAGAAGCATCCGTTGTAACCAAAGCACCTGAAGCGAAGACACTGACCTATAACGGACAGGTTCAGGAACTTGTGACTGCAGGTGAGGCAACTGGCGGCACGATGCAGTATGCCCTTGGTACGAATACAACTACCGAACCAACAACCGGCTGGAGTTCATCCATCCCTACAGCCACTGACGTGGGAACCTATAAAGTTTATTACAGAGTGGCAGGAAATGATTATTATAATGCATTTGAAAGCGCCGAACCGATACAGGTGAAGATAGCTAAAGCAGATATCACACCTTCAGTATCACTCGAAGGCTGGACATACGGAGAAACAGCGAAGACACCATCAGTAAGCGGAAATGCAGAAAATAGAACAGTAACGTATAAGTACAAGCTCAAGGGTGCCGATGATAAGACATATTCTGCAGAGGTACCGACAGCAGCTGGAACATATGTAGTAAAGGCCGAGATTGCCGGCACGGCAAACTATAATGCAGCCAGTGCAGAAAAGGAATTTACTGTAGCAAAGAAACCACTTAAGATCACAGCGGACAAGGCAGGAAAGGTTTACGGAACTGCTGATCCGGCGCTTACTTATACACTTGAAGGTACACTGGTCGGTGAAGACAGGATCACAGGTTCACTTACCCGTGAAAAGGGTGATAATACCGGTGAATATACGATCGGACAGGGTACACTTACAGCCGGTGACAACTATGCGATTGAATTTGTATCTGACAAGTTTACTGTAACACCTACAGAATTTAATGTCAAAGCGAATGGTTATACAGGCGATTATGACGGTAAGGATCATGGCATCGCAGCATCTGCTGATGTTGAATCTGCTAAGGTTTACTATCTTGTATCTGATACTGAACCTGCAGAAGCTGACTTTACAGAAGCAGATATTACTGTATCACCAAAGTACAAGGACGCAGGAACCTATAAGATCTGGTACTGCATTACTGCACCAAATTACAATACAGTTATCAGACAGTTGAAATAACAAAGGCTGCTGTTGCTCCGACAGTTTCAATAGCAAACTGGACATACGGAGAAAAACAGGGCGTTCCGAAGATCGAAGGTTTACCTGAAGGTACGGATTTCAGTGCTAAAGTAACCTATTACAAGAAGGGAAGCGACAAGGCACTCGGAGCTGAACCGACAGATGCAGGTGAATACACAGTTGCGGCAGTTATCGGTGAATCTGCTAATTATCTTGGCGGTACAGCAAAGGCAGATTTCAGTATAGCAAAGGCTGCAATCACACCTTCAGTAACACTTGCAGGCTGGAAGAACGGTGAAACTGCAAACAATCCGGTAGTAACAGGTAATGCCGGAAACGGTACTGTAAAATTTGAATACAAGGCTAAAGGAGCTGAAGACAGTACATACAGTGAAACAGTTCCGACTGCTGTTGGAACATATGTAGTAAAGGCTTCAGTTGGTGAAACTGCAAATTACAAGGCTGGTTCTGCAACTGCCGAATTTACTGTCGGACACGGTCATAGCTATTCAGATAAGTGGAACTATGACGAAAGCAAGCACTGGCACGAATGCACTTCTGCCGAAGGCGAATGCGATGCACAGAAAACTGATGTCGCTGAACATACATTTACAGAATGGAAAGTGACAAAGGAAGCAACATGTGAAGAAGCAGGAACAGAAAGCAGAAAGTGTACTGTATGCGGCAAGGAAGAAACCAGACCGGTTGCAGCAACAGGTCATAAGTACGGAACACCGGAATATACATGGTCAGCAGACGGAAAGACATGCACAGCAACTGTTATTTGTGAGACAGACAAGAAGTTTACAGTAACAGAAACAGTTGAAGTGACAAGTGAAATAAAGACACCGGCGACATGCGATAAGGCTGGAGTAACAGCATACTCAGCTAAATTTGAGAACGAACTCTTCAGTGCTCAGACAAAGGAAATTGAAAATATTCCTGCAACAGGCCATAAGTTTGGTGAGTGGACAGTTACCAAGGAAGCGACCTGCGACGAAGATGGTGCCGAAAGCAGAAAGTGTGAATTCTGCGGTAAGGAAGAAACAAAGGTTATCCTTGCAGAAGGTCATGAGCTTGGTGAGTGGACAGTTACAAAGCCGGCAACATGTGAAGAAAAGGGTATCGAAACAAGATACTGCACACATGATGACGGAACATTCGAAACAAGAGAAATCCCGGCAATCGGACATAGGTACGGTGAACCTGTATACACATGGTCAGATGACGGAAAGACATGCACAGCAACAGTAACCTGTGAACATGACAAGGCTCATGTAATAACAGAAGAAGCAGTGATCACAAGTGCAGTAAAGACAGCAGCAACATGTGATAATAAAGGCATAACAACATACACATCAACATTTAAGAACGAACTCTTCAGTGTGCAGACAAAGGACGTTGAAGACGTTCCTGCAGCAGGTCATGAGTTTGGTGACTGGGAAGTAACAAAGCAGCCAACATGTACAGAAAAGGGAGTTCAGACAAGAAAATGCAAAGACTGTGATGAAACTGAAACGCAGGAGATTGCAGCAACAGGTGAACATAAGTTCGGTAAGTGGACCATCAATATTGTTGCAGGTCCGGATGGCGACGGTGAAAAACAGCACGTCTGCGATGTATGCGGCAAGGTTGAGAAAGAAGCCACAAAGTACGATGACGAAGTTAAGCCGACTGAACCGGGAACACCGGAAGATGAGGATGCATCTGGTAAGATCGAGAACATAACCGATCCGAAGGAAAATGCATGCGGTGGTACTATCGAAGTAAGCAAGAGCGATATTCTCGAAACATTCCCGCTTGAAAAGGAAGAACTGGAGAGCGTTGAGAATGGCAGCGACATCAGTCTTAAGCTTGAAGTAAAGGATATTGCAGAAGAAGTAAAGGCTTCAGAAGATGCAGACAAGATAAACGCTGCAGTAGAAACTGCAATTGAAAAACTTGTTGCCGAAATGAATGAAGACAACAGTGTTGCTGAAGAGAAGAAGGCTGAAGAAATAGCAAAGGTAAAGAATGCTAAGGTTGCAGCCGTACTTGATGTAACAATTGAAAAGTTCATCGACGGTGAAGATGCCGGAAGAGTTACAGAGCTTAAGAAACCGCTTCGAGTATATATCAACCTTCCGGAAGGTCTTTATGAAGAAGGCAGAAGCTACTTTGTAGTTCGTGAACACAACGGCGAATACGAAGCACTTGAACTTCATATCATTGACGCATCAAGAGGCTGGTTCGAATCACAGTATTATTCGAAGTTCTATATCATGTACACAGAAAAGGCTCCGGAACCAGTAGTCGAACCGGAACCAGTAGTCGAACCGGAACCAGTAGTCGAACCGGAACCAGTAGTCGAACCGGAACCAGTAGTCGAACCGGAACCAGTAGTCGAACCGGAACCAGTAGTCGAACCGGAACCAGTAATCGAACCAGAACCAGTAGTCGAACCAGAACCGGTGATCGAACCAGAGCCTGTAGTCGAACCAGAACCGGTGGTTGAACCAGAACCAGTAGTCGAACCTGAACCAGTGGTTGAACCGGAACCAGTTCACGAACATAAATTCGGCGAATGGAAGACTTCACAGAACGCATCATGGCTCCACAGAGGTTATGAAGAAAGAACCTGTGAATGCGGAGAAAAGGAAACCAGAAGAGTCGAAGAAAGCTGGACGGAATGGCTTGTTGGTGCAATTGGCAGAAGACTCAGAAATCTTTTCCGCTGATAACAGAATTCTTAAAACTGCGATGAATGATCATCCGCATGTAAAACAAAATTAATGAGCGGCAGCTCATTTACGATTAAAAAGGCACTTTCAGCGTCAGCTGAAGGTGCCTTTTTCACCTTTTCAGAAGAAAGCCCAACAGAGTTTGGTGTGGTTTGGAGCAGTGTTTATTCATATAGAAGTACATAAAAAAATCAGCATATCCATTCGCGTAAAATACGCGGCAGGATATGCTGATATGGTTTAAAGAGAACTTTTATATTCTCTTATATATTTGGTTATTATGCTTCTTCAGTCGGCTGCTTTTCAGTGCAGGTGAATTCTCCCTTTTCCTTGTCGTAGTCAACGATAAGTTCTGAACCAGGGGCTAAGTCAACTGCGATGATCTTCTTTGCAACGAGTGTTTCGACTGTTCTCTGGATGTATCTCTTGAGCGGTCTTGCACCGAAGTTCGGATCGAATCCGTCTTCGACGATGAATTCCTTGGCAGCATCAGTAACTGTGATGGTGAGCTGCTTGTTTTCAAGACGCTTCTGGAGGGAAACGAGCATAAGATCAACGATCTTGATTACCTGATCCTTCATGAGCGGCTTGTAGAATACAATCTCGTCGAGACGGTTGAGAAATTCAGGACGGAAGCTCTGCTTGAGTACCTTGTCAACCTTTTCTCTTGCTTCTGCGGTGATCTCGCCGTCAACTATGCCGTCGAGTATGTAGCTTGAACCGAGGTTGGAAGTGAGAATGATGATCGTGTTTTTGAAGTCAACGAGACGGCCCTGTGAGTCTGTGATACGTCCGTCGTCGAGTACCTGAAGAAGTGTGTTGAACACATCAGGATGAGCCTTTTCAACTTCGTCGAAGAGAACTACCGAGTACGGTCTTCTTCTTACTGCTTCAGTAAGCTGACCGCCTTCCTCGTAGCCGACATATCCCGGAGGAGCTCCTATGAGTCTGCTTACGGCGTGTTTCTCCATGTATTCACTCATGTCGATACGGACAATGTTCTTTTCATCGTCGAAGAGGCACTGTGCAAGAGCCTTTGCAAGTTCTGTCTTACCAACACCTGTAGGTCCGAGGAAGAGGAATGAGCCGAGCGGCTGGTTCGGATTCTGGATGCCTGCTCTTGAACGGAGGATGGCTTCTGATACCTTCTGTACAGCCTCGTCCTGACCGATGACTCTCTTGTGAAGTGTTTCTTCCATGTGGAGGAGCTTTTCACGTTCACTTTCAACCAGCTTTGAAACAGGAATGCCTGTCCAGCGGCCGATTATCTTTGTGATCTCTTCTTCAGTTACCTTGTTTCTGAGGAGCGAGTTGTCGCCCTTTGATTCTTCGGCGAGAGCTTCCTTTTCTTCGATCTGCTTCTTGAGTTCAGGAAGCTTTGAATATTTGAGCTCGGCAGCCTTGTTCAGGTCGTACTCACGTTCAGCCTTTTCTATTTCAGCGTTTACAGCTTCGAGTTCCTCACGAAGCTTCTTTACGTCTGTGATCGCATTCTTTTCGTTTTCCCACTGAGCCTTCATTGAGTTGAATTTCTCACGGAGTTCAGCGAGTTCTTTCTGGATCTCGCTTAAGTGTTCAGCAGAAAGCTTGTCTTCTTCCTTCTTAAGCGCAGTTTCCTCGATTTCGAGGGTCATGATGTGACGTGAGATCTCATCGAGTTCAGTCGGCATTGAATCGATCTCGGTCTTGATCATAGCGCAGGCTTCGTCTACAAGGTCGATAGCCTTGTCCGGAAGGAAACGGTCAGTGATGTATCTGTTTGAGAGTACAGCAGCTGAGATAAGCGCCTGATCCTGGATCTTAACGCCGTGGAATACTTCGTATCTTTCCTTAAGACCACGGAGGATGGAGATAGTATCTTCAACCGTTGGTTCGCTTACATAAACCGGCTGGAATCTTCTTTCGAGTGCCTTGTCCTTTTCGATGTATTTTCTGTATTCGTCAAGTGTGGTTGCACCGATACAGTCGATCTCGCCGCGGGCAAGCATAGGCTTTAAGAGGTTGCCTGCGTCCATTGCGCCTTCGCCCTTGCCGGCACCGACTATCATGTGGATCTCATCGATGAAGAGGATGATCTGTCCTTCCGATGCCTTTATTTCCTTGAGGACAGCCTTGAATCGTTCCTCGAATTCGCCCTTGAACTTTGCGCCTGCAACGAGTGCGCCGAGGTCGAGTGAGAAGATGTGCTTGTCCTTGAGTGATGACGGAACGTCACCGCGGACGATTCGGAGTGCAAGTCCTTCGGCAATAGCTGTTTTACCTACACCAGGTTCACCGATAACGACCGGGTTGTTCTTTGTTTTTCTTGAAAGAATTCTGATTATGTTTCTGATCTCGCTGTCACGGCCGATGACCGGATCGAGCTTGCTGTTTCTTGCAAGGTCTGTAAGATCCTGACCATATTTCTTGAGTACGTCATATGTTTCCTCAGGGTTCTGGCTTGTAACTCTTGTGTTGCCGCGTACAGAAGCGAGGGCAGTCATGAATTCCTGCTCGTTTATGTTATGCTGTGAGATGATCTTCTTCATCTCTGAATCAGGATCCTTGAGGAGTGCGAGTACGATGTGTTCCACTGAAACATACTCGTCGCCCATCTGCTTTGCAATTGCTTCCGATGCGATAAGAGCGTTGTCAACGCTTCTTGAAAGATAAACTGTGTCCGGCTTTCTGCCTGAACCTGTTACCTTCGGAAGACCTGATACTATTGTCTCTGTTGTTGCAGTGACTGCTTCAGGTGAAATATCCATTTTCCTAAGCAGCTGAGCTGTAAGGCTACCCTCCTGATTAAGAAGCGCCAGAAATAGATGAACCTGTTCAATGTTCATCTGCTGGTTTGAAATTGCAATACTCTGGGCTTCGTTGACAGCTTCGAGTGATTTCTGAGTGAATTTCTGTGCATTCATAAGTTCGTTCTCCTTTTTTCCTTATTTAGTTATTTATTTTATACTTTATTATAACACTATAAAATCAAAAGTCAATAGCAGATAATGGGCGAGAGTGCTAATTAAAAACACTTGACAGGCTGAATGGTTTTATGTATAATATTCTTATAAAAATCTATGCGATTTTTATAAGAAAGAAAAAGTCAAAAGAAAAGAGAAAAAGGAGACGATAATTATGGGAGTAGTATTTGGCGGAGCAGTCGCAATGATTTATATCGGATTGCTGGTATTCAGCCTTGCGCTGTCGGTTGTAATTTTAGTAGCTTATTACAAGCTTTTCGAAAAAGCCGGTGAAGCAGGATGGAAAGCGATAATACCGTTCTATTCAGCACTTGTAATGTCGAAAATAGCGACAGGTAAAAAAACTCTCGGAGCTATATGGATCGCTGTTTATTCGGTATTCATGATGTTTTATATGGGATTCTATTCCAGACAAATGATGATGGCGCTGAATTCTTCACACATGTCAGCGTCTGGTGCAGCTTCAATGATGATTTCCGCACTGTTTATATTTTTGCTGAGTATCGGGGCAGCAGTTCTGACCGGAATTCTGATGTTCAAGTTTGCAAAATCCTACGGCAAGTCTGAAGGCTGGTGCGTTGCAATGATCTTCCTTTCAGGTATTCTCATTATTGCAATGGGATTTGACAATGAGCTTAAGTACGTAGGACCAAACGGTATACCTTCTTCTGATCAGTACGGCGTAAACAATTACGATAACAATAATAATTACTATAATTACTAAGCCCGCAGCCGGAATGTTTCAGATTTTAAAAACTTAATAAAAAATTACTCCTTCACTTTCTGTGATTCTGAAAGTGAAGGAGTTTTTTAATTATCTGCGGATCATTCGTCCTCTTCGGTATTTTCGTCCTCTTCGCTATCTTCAGCAGGAACGGTGTCTTTTCCTGTCAGATAGATGTTGTTTCTTAAATACTCCGTATTTGCGTAGAAATCAACTGTGAGGATCGACATTCCGTCCCAGGTCTCGTCAAATGACCATGTTCCTTCGGCCGGAACACGAAGCTGTTCGATTTCGTAGCGCCCTGCAATGAAAGGCAGGTAGAGACTCATTAAGTACATGTCAGTAACACTCATGTCAGAACCGATATATTTAACTGCCTCGCTCATGCTTTTGCTGAACTGTGACGGGCGGATCTTCTTTATACGTTTCATCATCTGAGTGATAACGGTACGCTGTCTCTGCGTTCGTTCAAAGTCTGCATCGCCTATATATCTTATTCGGCTGTATGACAGTGCCTGCTTGCCGTTCATAAGAAATGTGCCCTCAGCTTCAGGAAGAAAACCGTCGTTCGGGTCGTCGCCCATGAGTTCGTTTACTTCGCTGTAAAGTATTTCGTTTACGGCATGTGCTTCTTCGGCTGAAACGGTTATCTGAACTCCGCCGACTGCGTCCACAAGGTGTGCGACCGCCTGAAAGTTTACTGTGACGCATCCGTCAATCCTTATCTTGAAATTATCTTCGATGGTATCTTTCAGAAGCTCCGCACCGCCGTAGGCGTATGCTGCATTGAGCTTGTCCTCACCGCATCCGTCTATTTCGGTGTAAATGTCACGCATGAATGAGGTCATCTGGAAACGCTTCTTTTTATTGTTTATGGAAAGAAGGATCATAGAGTCGGAAAGGCCTCTTGTGGATGTATCTCTGGTGTCTTCACCGATTATCAGAATGTTTTTTATCTCGGATGAATAGAGCATTGTTTCCGGATCGTTTACGTAATCGCCGCTTACTTCAAGAGGGGTTACTTTTGAAATATAGTAAAGTGCGACGGATGAATAGATCAGGAACAGTGATATAAGAGCGACTATGAAAAGCCTTACAAAGAGTCCGGCACGTGATTTTTTGCGTCTGTTTCTGCTCTTCGAAGCTGTTTTGCTTACCTTTACGTTTGAGTATTCCTTTTCTTCAGGCGGGATCACAGACCCTGCCGGTGTGCTGCTTCTGTACGGAGCAGATGAAGGGGGAGCGGGTTTTGGCTTCTGAACAGGCCTTCCTGTATTCTGTACAGCCGAAGGTTTTCTCTGTGCCTGACTGTTAGCTGTTACTCTTCGTTTTTTATGTGTGTTTGCTGTCGGTGCGGTACTTTTCTTTACAGGTACCGGCATTGTCAGGGTGTCGTGAGCTTTTTTATTTGCCGCGCTCAGTTCAGCGCGTCTTTTCTTTTCGCTTTCTATATCACCTGTGCGGTAGATCCTTGTCTGTCCGGCCTGCGCAGGTACCCTGAATTTCATCGTATCCTGATTATCATTTGAATCTTTATACGACACGTTTTCACTTCCTCGCTTTCTGATGCTATATATAGATTATAACCATTCTGTCTGCAAAAATCAATACTTTTATACTTTACAGTGATTGTAAGGAAACGCTGATTTATGAATAAATCAGCGTGGGGTACGGGGCGAAGCCCCGCAATCTCCCCGCCCGGAAATACGGCGAAGCCGTATTTCCGATTTGATCAGTGTTTCCTTAATTATACCAGAAAACTTGCTTTTTATTTTTTAAACAGTATAATTGTATATAGCACAATAAACAGTGAATGAAAATATTTTTTCATCTGCTGTGATAAGAAAGGAAATATGGACACTGTTCATAAGGGGTAATTGCAATGAGTGAAGAAAAAAGAGCACGGGTTATTCAGAAACTTGAAAATTATGCAGGTATAATCGAAGGCATCAGCACGGCGGCGCAGTCTTTCATGCCTCCGGAGTTAAAGGCAAAACTTTTTGAACTGCACGGACTTAATACGGAACTGCTGGAAAGAGTTCGCAGTAACTCTTTTGAAATAGCGATTGTAGGTCTTGAAAAAGCGGGCAAAAGTACATTTGCCAATGCACTTATCGGACTTGACATTCTTCCTGCCAAGGAAGAAAGATGTACCTACACATCTTCATGTGTAAAATACGCAGACCAGACCTATGCGGAAGTGGAATACTACACTTCCGAGGAGTTCGGTGAAAGATTCGCATCAAATCTGAAGGCGCTCGGTGCTGAGTTTGATTCATATGAGTACGGAAGGGTAACTCTTGATGAACTTCAGAGCAAGATTGACGAAAATAATCTTGATGCAAACAGAAGAAATATACTCGAAGACGTTTCTGACATGATCCGCAGTGAGTTTGCTATAATGCCGCTGCTCGGAAAATCAGACCAGCATTTCAACGAAACTGCTATGAAGGAGACGGAATTCAAGAACCTGATACAGAATCCGGACAGAACGGAAGGTGAGTATGTTCCGAAGCCTTCTTTTGCAGTAAAGAAGATCACAGTTTATTCTGATAAGCTAGAGGATATGCGTAACTGTATCATTTATGATGTACCGGGTTTTGACAGCCCGACAGCTATACACATGGAGCAGACAAAGGAACGTATGGACAAAGCAGATGCCATTATCCTTATCGCCAATGCGTCCAAGCCGAGCCTTACCGGCCCGCAGCTTACCATTTTCAGCTCCGCTGTCGATTCCGACAATATCCCGTTCAATGAAAAGGTATTTGTATTTGCCAACCGTGCTGATGAAAGCAAGGATCTCGAATACAACATGGGAACGCTTAAAAACGATCTGGACAAATATCATATACTCCGGAAAAACGACAGCAACAGACTTATACCTGGTTCAGCCTATGCAGCTTTATGCATTGCGGGCGGCAGGGAAGATGATCAGGCAGTAGCTAACCTGAAAGCAAACGGTATTTCTGACGGTATAGAAGAAATAAAGAAAAAGCTTAAGGAATACAATGATGTTGTCCGCATCCACGTTATAGAAAAAAGAGTGGAGAATCTTGAAAAAATGATCCTCGAAACTGCAGATGCGATAAAGCTTTCGTGCAGTGCAGTATCATCCGGTGACGGATCAAATGCAGATATGATAAATGCGTTTGTTGATGTACAGAATAAAATAAAGGAAAAACTTGTATTCTTTGAAAGCGAAATCAGAAAGATACTTGATGAAAAACCGCTTACTTCCGGACTTCTTGCAGCGTTAAAAGGAAAACTGAACACCGGGGAACTTCTTCCGGATGAAGAGGAGATTGCATATATAAAAGAACGCTGCACACAGAGTACAGCGCAGTTTGAAGCAAGTCTCCGCGATTTCAAGCGTGCGGAAGTCCGTGAGATCTTTTCAGATGTTACACAGTGTGTCACTGAAGATCTGAAAAGAGAAACAGCGGATGAACTCACAGGAATACTTCTTGAATGCTTTAATGTAACTCCGGATCATTTATACTTTGAAGAGATCAAGACTATGACCAGGGAGTACGTTGACGGCTATTACCGTGATTTCAATCTGAAGACTATCCAGAAGACACTTACACTTCGTTTCTGCGATGAAGTGTTCGAGCTTCTTATAAACAAGCCGTTCCTTATGCCGGACAGACTTGATTTCTTCCTTAAGAACATCGATAACATAGCTGCTCTTGCGGTTTATGATCACAGTGAGGAAGAATCTCGTATCAGTAATTCAAAAATGGATATCGCTGATATGCCTTTGGTAAGAAGCATTCTCTTCCATGAAGGCACTGACGGAGCGAATTCGTTCAGTACGGTATCACCGGAGAGCAGACAGAAATATATAGCCGATCTGAAAAAATCCATCGTTCTTAAGCTGCATAATAATCTGTCAGAACTTGATTCGCTTGCAGAACAGACAGTTGACTGGTGCTGCGAATCAGGCTTAAGTGTCTACAGCTTTATCCAGAGCCTTAACAGGATACTGCCTGACCTGAGGTTCAAAAGATACAGCAGCGAGAAGGAATGCGACGAGCTTATGTATTATCTGAGCTTGACAAGTGAACACCTTGAATTCCAGATGACAGGCGAGAGCAGTAAAATGAATCTTCTCATTTCAAGATACAATGAAGCATGCAAGTCAAGGGAGAACACTCATGAATGGGTCATCGACCGCTTTAAGGAAGATATCAGCATTCTCGTAAGCATAATTTCCGGACCGGTGGTAAGTGCACTGGGACTGGAGATACCGTTTGCCGCAAATGTTTCTGAAATCACTGACAAGATAAAACAGCATGTGCAGGACAAGGATACGCTGTTTGTTGACTTCTACGGAAAGGTTTATCCGAAGAGCGAATATAAAAAGCTCGAGGAAAATGAATCGCTGCAGAAGATCAACAGTGAAAAGAAAGTTGTACTTGAAAACATTGATGAATTGCTTAAAGAATTAGGGGAACACTGATCAAACCGGAAATCCGGCTTCGCCGGATTTCCGGAGAGGGGGAGCGTGGCTTCGCCCCGGTACCCCGTGTCGATTAAACTATGAATTCGGTAAACCGGATTCACGGAGCAGAGATTTTCGGGGCGAAGCCCCGAAAATCAAAACTGATAAAAATAAGAAATGCCGTTTCGGATAAAATCCGGAACGGCATTTCTGTTAATTCATTATGTTTTATTCGCCCTTGTAGTTTACAATGTCATCAAGAAGAGCAGGAACCTTTTCAGCCATTTCATCGTCCTGGAACTGGCATGTGCCGACAACGCGGTGACCGCCGCCGCCGTACTTCAGCATCAGGCTTCCTACGTTTACATTTGAAGTTCTGTTGAGTATGCTGTGACCTACTGCACATGAGCAGCCAAGGCCGCCTCGTCCGTTTACGATCCATACTGAAATGTTCTGTTCCGGATAAAGGCTGTAGATCATGAAACGGTTGCCAGTGTAAATGGTCTCAACGCCGCGTAGATCGGTGATGATAACGTCTTTTCTGATCTCGGTGTGTTCGTGTACCATCTTCTTGAAAAGCTCTGTCTGTTCGTTGTAGACAGCAATACGCTCCTGAATGTCAGGAAGAGCAAGTATCTCGTCAGTGCTCATGGTTCTGCATGCATGGAGAAGCTTTTCCATGAGCTGATAGTTACTGATGGTGAAGTTTCTGAAACGTCCCAGTCCTGTACGCGGATCCATAAGGTATCCGACGAGTATCCAGCCGGAAGGATTGAGAACTTCGTCTATTGTGAGATGGCCGGAGTCAACCTTGTCAACGGCCTCCATCATGTCGTCAAAGTGTGAGAAACGTTCCTTGCCGCCGTAGTAGTCATAGATAATTCTTGCGCAGGAAGGAGTAATACGGCTTTCGCCCTTGTACTTGCCTTCAAGCTGGTTTCTTTCATGTTCGCTTGAGTGATGGTCGAACCAGAGTCCGCATCCTTCAACGAAAGGAACGTTTGCAAGTACGTCATCCTCAGTTACCTCAAACAGTCCGTCCTGAAGATCCTTAGGATGAACGAATTTCCATGAATCCACGATACCCACTTCAAGAAGAAGCGCACCGCATGCAAGTCCGTCAAAATCTGATCTTGTTACAAGTCTCATAATTAATAACCCCCAAATCGTTTGATAATAGTGAACGTCAGAATCATTCTGAAGTCCCTACAGCATAATCATTTATACTATCCCGCGTTTGTGTTTTACACGGGTGTTTAATACATATATTCATTATACACTATTTCTTTTGATTTTACAAGAGGATTTAATATATTTTGTACAGCAAAATATTTTCAATTACTTTGGCGAAACGGAGTTTAACACCGCATGATTACATCAGTAACAAACCAATCTTCAAGTTCATATATGTCTATAATTCCGTTGTTTTGGGCTAAAGTTTCAGTTATGCTTATCATGCCTAATCCGTGATTCTGACTGTCTTTTTTTGTTGTTTTAGGCAGTTTACCATTAATCAACACACTTTCAGAGATCCTGTTCTGAATGGTAATTTCGATATTGTTGCTATCTGATGTTATAGATAGTTTTATTACTTTGTTCTCTTCATTTTTTTCTGCTTCGATTGCATTGTCCATCAAGTTTCCCAAAACAGTGCTGAGCGAGAAATAATCAAAATCTGGAAGTTCACTTTGCAGATAACATTTTAAATCAATATTTTCTTTTTTGCAGATTACTCGTTTAGCATCAAGAATAGCGTTCAAAGCTGGATTATTGGTATTGCTAATAGCTTGAATGTCCGAAATATCAGAATCAAGTTTTTCAATATAATTAAGTGCTTGGTTTATATTTTGCTCGGCTAAAAGTTTTTTTAGAACTGTTGTATGATTGCGAAGATCATGCTTTACGGATTTTACAGAAATGTTCATTTGTACAAGTTCATTGATACGTTGCTCATCATCATGAAGTTTAGTTTGCAATGCGACTTTGATAATATCGGCGTTATTCTTTATTGAAAACTGAACAATGATGCTGAAAAGTAGTATGACAATTATTGATATACAAATCATTATTATAGATGCATATTTTAAGGAAACAACATTATCCAAAAGCATTTTTTCAATTGTTACTCCGGAAATAATAGATGTTATTAATAAAACGGTAGTAATGATACACTGCATAAACTGAAGACTATAATTTTTGTTTCTGATAAAATTGCTTATTATAAATAAAATAACAGCTAAACCGAGCTTTGTAAGGAGTAATAAAAATACTCGTGTAGGATTTCTCATCAATAAAATCTGCGAATAATGATCTCCAAGTATTACTCCTGAACATAAAGTTACGACAAGATTGACCAGAAATACAGATAATATCGCTATTAAAATGATAACCAGTTTTCGCCACCATTTTCCTATAAATATTGCTTCGGAGGTAATGTAAAACAATAATATGTATGTGCAGATATGAAGAAGTTCATGTTCAAATAGAATGGTGATATTGTCCCAAAGAAGTGCATTGGTTACTATTAATACGGAAAAAAATATAGTCTTGAATATGTTTTTTTGTTTTGAAGTTTGTTTATATCTTGACGATAAAACTAAAAACAATAGTATGATAATACACTCAATAATGGTGGCTGTGTATTCCGCTATTGTATAAATCATATCAGTAGTCTCCTTCGTGATTTAAGCCAGGCTTCATACACGGACTTGTATCTTCGTTTACTGACAGCAAATGATTTTCCGTCTTTAAAAACAACTTTGTTATCAATGTAAGTAATCAACTTAAGATTTACCAATGTGCCAGAGTCAATAAGGATAAAATTCTTGAATAGTTCATTTTTGTAGTAAAATGATAGTGGTTTTCTTACGGTAACTGTTTTGCTGTTACTTAATTGAATGATAGTATTATGTCCGTCGGTTTGGATGTATTTTATAGTTTTCACAGGGATTCTATGTTCTCTGCCGCCGGTACACTTAACTTCTGTAACATTTATAAAACCGTAGTTATTTTCAAATTCTTTAAATAATGTGCTAAGGGCATATCTGAGTTCAGATTCCATGTTTTGTTTTCTTACAAATCCAAGCGCTTTATATCTGAATGCCTGTATAACAAGTTCATCACGGCCAGTTACATATATAATAGGAATATCACTGTTTTGCTCCAGAAGTTTTTGACTTAACTCAAATCCGTTTACTATAGGCATATCAATATCTATAAAATAAGCGTCATATTCAGTTTCTTGGGTTTTAGCGTAAAAATCTAAAGCTTTTATATAGCAGTCGATTGAAACAGGCTCATTTATCAATGATTTTATAGTTTTTGTTATTTGCTCAAGGAATGGCTGCTCATCATCTATTATAGCAAATCTCAATAGTTATCCCTCCTTGTATATTTGTCATTATAACAAAAAAATATTGTGAAATCAATACGGATATGCAGTAGGCCGTTTAAATCATTGAAAGTGTTGAAAACTTGCCCACTTGTGCCAACGAACGCCCACTTGCGCCAAAAGCATTGACTGATTTTTTTGTGGATGATATAATGGCATCACAAAATAGAGTTTAATATATAAGATGGAGATATAGGAAAGGATGAGCGTAATTATGAAAAAATTTATTAAGAATACTATTGCGATTTTAATTTCAGCATTGCTACCAATTAACACAGTTTGGGCTTATTCACCTGTACCATGCGGAAATTATGTTGATGGATATCGATGCCATTTTGCCTCAAACGTTGGTACTCCTCCTCCGCGTTATCATACGCTGGGTGACAAAGTCATGAATTACGGAGTAGGTGCATATGGTTCGAACACACGGTATTATTGGATAGATCCTTATCTGCCAGCAAATTATACTTCACCAATACAAGATGCATTTTATGAATGGGTATATACAACAAATTCAGTAGGAGTAACAACATCTATTTCAATTCATGAAACGAGTATAAAATCCGCTGCATATTTTGAAGTAGTACTTAATGACGGTGAATTACCATACGGCACAATGGCGAGTACTCGTCACTACATTGGAAGTAATAGAGTTGATATAAATAACAAGGTGCTTGATTCTAATTATGGATGGGCTAAAATTATTATCAATGTCACTTATATGGCAGAACAAGGATACGACACAGCTACAGGAATTAAACAGACAGTCGCCCATGAAATAGGACATGGAATGGGATTAAGTCATCAAAATTGTAATTCTGCAAGTATTATGTGTCAAACTGCATATGGATTGACAGCAACCAGAGCTAATGCTTTCGATTTACAGACTATCAATCACTTGTATGGTTAAGTTATAGGAGGAATAATAATGGCGAAAAACAATAAGAACCTTTCTGCTATAATACTATTATTTACTGTATTTTTAAATGGGTGTGGTGCAATGGAAGAGGTGTCTGTTGTTCCGCAAACTGATGTTGTTTCTGAAACTAAAATATCGGAATCGGTAAGCTCAAGTACAGAGAATTATAAATTCACTGTTGTTCCAGATGTTCCAGAAAAATACAAAGGGAAAAATATATTAAGAAACGAAGCGGAACTTGAATATGATCGTATATTGAATTTAGATAATATTATGGATTATAATGACGTGTTTCTTTTAACTGCAAAAGTTGTTGGGATAAACTATATATGTCTGAGTAAATCAGGTGCTGGAGGGAGTCCGTGGACAGTAATTGATGTTGTTGTAACAGATAATTTAAACAGCAATTTGAAAATTGGAACAAATTTGAAAATATGCACATATGGTGGATATATAAGTCTAAGAGAAAATTTGAGTGATGTATTATATATGACTGGAGATAAATATGAAAGTGACACTAACATTACAGAAGAAGAGATAGATAATTCAGTTTACTATGAAGTTGTTAATAATGGAGAATTGCCTATAATTAATCAGGAATATGCGTTTTGTTTAAAGAAAACAGAAACAATTAATTCAATTGGTGATTATGAACTCATAGGCGGGATATATGGAATTTTACTAAAAAACAATGATACATATATATATCGTTCTTCTGAAATGGATAAGTACGTAGAAAATATGATTGAAAACTTTACACGTAATGATTTGCTGGATAAATACTGCAATACTATGTATGCTTCAAAGGAAGCTGAGTAAATCAGTATTGAGTGAAATGAGAGGTTTAACAACTGTATGATATCCGGCACAGCCTCATTTATAGTCGATATCCTTTTGAAAAATAAAATAATAGATAATTCGTCAGAGGATATTTATCAGTATGGTTTTGAAATAATGATTTCAACAATACTGACTTTTATTCTAGCAGTAACTTGTGGAATATTATTAAAATGCGTGACAGCTTCTCTTATATATTTTTTAATCTTTGCGATTCTTCGCTCAATATGCGGAGGGTATCATGCTAAGACATATTTTCAGTGCAATATGATATTCATTTGCGTTACACTTTTTGTCATTCTTGCGTATAAAAACGTTGCGATTGAGCAGTGTTCTGAACTACATTATTGTATTATTATATTTGCTGTTCTGATAACGATATTTTACGCTCCGGTTGAAAATAAGAATAAGCTGTTGACTATAAAACAAAAACGTTTTTTTCGTATTCTCGGTACAGTATTAGTCATATTGCTGGCAATGACTTCTTGCTGTCTGAAAATAAAATACAATTCAGGTTACAGCATTTTAATAGATTCAACATTGTTAGTTGTATCTGTTTCTATGTTTGTTACAAATCCTATGAGGGGGGGTGAGAGAAAATGTGCAAAAAAGCAAAAGAAAGTATCCTGAAACTTTTAGCTGATGCAGGAAAAAAAGCAGCTTTAATCGGTTGCGGATCGGCATCACTTCTTGGATACCATCAGCCAAAGGAGCCGGAATACATGAAAAAACAACTGTAAATGTTATTAATAACAAAGGGGCAATCTAACTATGAGTATGGTAAAAAAAATGATTTGTGCTATGGGCATTATTACAACCATTTGTACATCAATGATTTCACATAATAATGTTGTCGTTTCAGCTTGGGCATATAACGTTAATAACAGCACTACATATCCTTATATCAATTATCCATCAGTAATTACTAATGGTAATAGCGAAAATAACTATATTAAAGCCTATGGATTAACAAGAAATCGTATTGATAAATCCGGTGAACATCATGTTAGAGTAATTCAATATTGCCTAAATGTGACTATGGATGGAATAATAGGTAACAACACTGATTATGCAATCAAGGAATATCAGAGGAACAATGGCTTGGATGATGATGGCATAGTAGGAAAAGATACATATAGGTATCTTATGTATGATAACAGCGTTATTGGATATACATATAACACAGGATATTCTTCACCTTATATGACGGTTGGCGTAATTAATTATACGAAATAAGGGATGATAATGAATTTGGATAAATGTTGCCGGTCCTGTCGGCAACATTTATCTTTATAGTGGAGTCTGAAAATGAAAAGAATATCACTTATAATTTTCGTAGTTGCCATTGTGTTTCTTCTTTCATCTTGTAATAAAAATGAAATGATATCATCAAATAATACTGCGGATATGAACACTAAATCAAATAATATTAAACAAACAGAGTATAAACTTGAGGAGTATTATGAAACGTCTGAATTCGAAAAAATATGGATACGAATGGATTGACGCTATAAATTACTGCGGGAATGATTTGCTTATTTCAGGAAGCAAAAGTATAAAATCAAATAAAAGATGCCTTATAGTTTCGGATAAGAGTGATGAATATAAAACTATTAACTTAAACATTGACTATTCATCTGTTAAAGATTCATGTATAGTAGGAGAAACTATGTTTGTCCTTCATGATGATAAGGTAAGCAGTGTTAATATAAATACCGGAGAAATTGAATACGAGAAAGTAATATCTAATGTTGTTTCTGTCATACAGAGTAACGGAGATAATTTTATACTGAAAGATTTTGCCGGAGATACACTGTTTATATATGATAAAAACTTTGATTTCATAAAAAAAATAGATATTAAGAAACTTTTGAATATTAATTCGGAAATACATAATATACGTTTACTCGGAACAAAAGAAAGAATATATTTAGCTGGAGATATAGATGGTATTATTACACTATATGTACTTAATAGTAATTACAAAGTTATTTTCAGTAATGAATATCCAGATCTGCCTGGAATGGCGTATCAAATATACGATGACGGTACAAATATAATTTTGATTTCAAACGATAGCAACACAGATCCAGATACTCATGAATATACGATATGTTCATATATTGATGTACTTGATTACAATAACGGAACTTTAAAACAAATGTATGAGGTACCTGATGCACAGTTTGTATTTTGGAATTATTATAACTCAGATATAATATCAAAAAATTCAAAAAAGATTAATATCTGGAATTTGGATACGAATTATAAAAGTGATTTTGATTTGCCTGAAAATTATATTGTTCAAAGAGTAACACAGTCTTCAGATAAAATAATGTTTTTTGAAGATTGTGAAGATGAAATCAGCTCATGCATTACGCATGTATCCATTGACGGTGCCATAAGCGAATACAGATTAGATTCCAACATGAATAATATACAATTCACGAAACACGGGGATATTATATACAGTTTAACCGATGAAAACACAAAGATAACTAAAGTTATTATAAATGATAGTGAATTTAAAACAGTAAAAGAGATTCAACTTGAAAGTAGTACAATTAATCAAATATCAGAGAGCATTAAAATTGAGTATTGTGATAATAAATTTTATGCGATTGTATATGATACAGATAACAATTTGTGGACAACAGTATATGATTTAGATGGAAAAATTCTGAATGAGTATATCCTTGATTTTTCTATCGTTTATAAATTACTTAATAGCGGTGATTCGATATACGCAGTATACGATAAATATATCGATGGTTGTGGAATATCAGAAATTACTAATACAGATGCTATTCCGCTTAGATATTTCCATGATCTTGATATAAACAATTGTTACTCTGGAGATGAACAGTATGACTTGTATTATACAATAGGTTCAGTAATATATGGTTATGAGCAAGAAACTGAAACAAGTAGCAGAATTATAAATTATTATGATTCAGGTATTTCTAATATCGAAAGCATGTTCACTAAAATTGCTGATAATAAATATTTGTGCGACACAAACGAAAATAATAATATAAACCTGAATTATTCATCGCGGCATAAAGAAACTCTTTTCAGCCACATAATCATGTAATTTAAAAAGTTTTTCATGTTTCACCTAAAAAGTGAAGCTATGGTATAGAAAAAGAGCTTCAAATTTGTTATAATTGAAATCGCCAAACAACAAAATAACAAAGGAGAAGCTCTCATGATTAATAGTATAAGCGATTTTTCATTTAAATTCAATAGTTCTGTGAAATTTAATTTCGATGGTGGCGATTTAACGTCAGATTCCGGTGCCCTTTTGATAGAAGAATTCATGCATGTAACAGGTATAAAAAAGCTGTTTCAGCTGTTTAAAACAAAAGATTCCGCTGTTAGATTTCACACTGACGCAGATAATCTTCATCAGGCAATTTCACAGATTTTTCTTTCATACTACAACGATTACGATGCTAATGAGCTTGCTCATGAACATGTTCTCACAACTTCCCTAAACAAGGATCGCATTGCTTCACAGTCATCAATGTCAAGATTTTTCAGCCGCGCAGATGGAACTACAATCAAGCAGCTTAACTGTATACTGACTGAGTTAAGAAGAATAGCTTATGCAATTAAAAGACCTGAATTCATAGTCTTTGACTTGGATTCAACATTGCTTGATACTTATGGGAATCAGGAAGGCACAGCCTTCAACTTTCATTATCAGAACGTTGGATATCATCCATTACTATGCTATGATGCATTAACCAAAGACCTCATTGGAGCTGAATTACGCGAAGGATCAAAATACTGCAGTAAAGATGCTGCAGATTTTCTTGAACCAATATTCAAAGAGTATACTGAATCATATCCTGATATGAACTGTATGCTCAGAGGAGACAGCGGTTTTGCCGCTCCGGAAATATATGATCTTTGTGAAAAGTATGGTATCAGCTATGTAATCAGGCTGAAGGAAAATAATGTACTCAGACAGCTCGCAGAAGCTAAACTTAAAGATTTGAAAACAGCTGTAGATTTGAATTCGCTTGACTATGCATGTACATACGGAGAATTCGAATATCAGGCTTCCTCGTGGAAACACCCGAGACGTGTTGTTTTCAAAATTGAAAAACCATACGGCCAGATGATTTACATGTACACCTTTGTTGTTACTTCAATGAAAAGCGAAGCGCAGCAGCTCATCAATGCATACTGTAAACGCGGTGCTATGGAAAACTTCATCAAGGAAGGTAAGAACGAATTTGGATTCCGACATGTCAGCAGTAAGTCGATGACTGTAAACGCTAACCGATTTCTTATCCATGCGCTTGCATACAACATCTTCAATCTGTTTAGAAGATTTGCCTTGAGTAAAAGACTTAGAAACTGTAATGCCAATACTATACGTATGGCTATATTCAAAGTAGCAGGAAAAATTGTATGCAAGTCCAGATACAAATACTTTAAGTTCTGCAGCAATTGCGTACACAAGAGCGATATTATAGAAACGTATATCAATATTCAACAGCTTTATGTACAGCTGAATGAATAGTTGTGGAAAACCAAGTATTTTGAAAATCGAAAAATCAAAAAAAATATATTTACAGGATAGGTGTACCATCTCGAACTGTTTTATAGTGGCAAATATTCCGAATTTTCACTTTTGAAAATTGATTTTTAGAAATTCATAATTTTTCACAGCGTTCCGAAGTTTCGTGAATTATTCGGGATAAAGTATATTCAGCTTTTAGAGGCAGATGATGAAACACTTAAACGTTTAAACGAAAGAAAAATAATAGTTGCAGCAGGAGACACTGTTTACTGGGGAGATACTGTATCAAAGGCAATAGTGAATTTTAACCATGTAAATAAAGATTATTACATTGTAACACAAGATTATAGTAAAACTTTTGATTCTGGTATTGATCAGTTTAAAATTGATATTATAAAAGGCAAAATTCCTGATTTGTTTATATCTGGAGGTAGCCTTGATACAAAATTGATGGAAAACAATAATGCATTTGAGAATCTCAGTGAATATATAAAAAATAGTAAAATTAGTTTTGAAGATTTTTATCCGAAAGATATTGATAACAGTGAAATATTCTATATTTCGCCTGTAATCGGATTTGGTGTGATTGAGAACAACAGCATTTTGTCAGAATTTGAGGGTGGTATTTCTACAGCTGATTTTTTAGAAAAATCTAAAAAATATAATCTTAAATTTTCTAACTGTACAATATCTCAATTATTCGACTATTTGGTTGTGGATAATCTTGACGATTATGTTGACTATACAAGTAAGAAATGCTATTTTAAAACCGATACGTTTGTTGATTTGATGGAATATATCAAAAATGCTGAAAGTAGCAATGGTGAACTTAAACTGGCCATATATAATAATTTTTACGAACTAATGAATTTTTCAAGTGAAAAATCTTATTTTGATATCTCTGACAAAGGTTTGTTTACAGCTCATATTAACGAAAATATTAAGATGTCTATTTATATCAATTCAGAGTATAAAGATGTTATATGGGGGTTTATTGAATCTGTTTTTGATTCAGGCGAACAGATTTTGAATTATGGATTACCTGTGAGTAAGGATATTAATGGTTTAAATTATTATAATTCATATGCTATCAGCAACCAAAAATTATTCTCACTTCTTTCAAGAGGAAGATTAGTGAACATTTCGGATAAAAATATACATAATATATTGTATAATGAACTGGATAGCTTTATTAATGGTAAAATAACAGCTAGTGAATATGCTGAAAATGTTCAGAACCAGATCATGCTGTACTTATCTGAATTATGATTTCAACAATATTGACTTTTTTCTGTCAGTAACCTGCTGAAATGTCTTTCAGCTTCTCGTATATATTTGGGGATCTTTACGCTACATTACTGTATGATATTTTTGGCTGTTCTGGTAACGATATTTTACGCTACGGTTGAAAAGAAGTTGTTGACCATAAATCAAAAACGTTTTTTTCGTATTCTCGGTACAGTATTAGTCATATTGCTGGCAATGACTTCTTGCTGTCTGAAAATAAAATACAATTCAGGTTACAGCATTTTAATAGATTCAACATTGTTAGTTGTATCTGTTTCTATGTTTGTTACAAATCCTATGAGGGGGTGAGAGAAAATGTGCAAAAAAGCAAAAGAGAGTATCCTGAAACTTTTAGCTGATGCAGGAAAAAAAGCAGCTTTAATCGGTTGCGGATCGGCATCACTTCTTGGATACCATCAGCCTAAGGAACCAGAGTTCCTTAGAGATATAGAAAATGCGAAAAATGCGGATAACTGTATCTAAGAAGACACTGATTTGAGAGAATCAGGGGAACGAAGCGAATTTTTTCATAACTGCGCTCTCTAAAATGACGGATTCTTGTTTTTGAAATGAGAGTAAGAATTCTAACTGAAAACGATAATTAAGTGCATATTGTATATGCCGGAATATAAACCGCAACGACACGGACTTGGAACCGCACCTTTCCGGACCTAGAACCGCACTTTGCCGGGCGAAAACCGCACCGATTTCAGATCAAGGACAATCTATTCTTCACGCTCTGCATAAGTGAGCTTTTATGCCGCAAAAGCCGCTTGACAGTGAGTATGAGTGTGGTAGGCTGGTGGCCAGGCAGCAGCCCTCGTGGCTGCCTGCCTGTGCTGCCGGACTACCGCGCTCATAGAGGCTTGCTGTCAAGTGGACTGTGGAATAAATGCGAACGGACTGGACGAACACCACGAAGAGTACCTAATTAAGTACAGTGCGGTTCTTCTCCGGCAGCGTGCGGTCGATACTCCGTGCAGGTGCGGTTCTGGTGCCGGCATATACACATATGATAAAAAGGGGATTTGAATATGAAAATTAAAAATAAAATAGCTGTATTTCTTATGGCAATGATTTCTGTAGGTACAGTATTATCACCAATTCAAGTTTCGGCCTACAAAGCTAACGGAAAGTACTATCTTGGAAAATACATACCGGGTGACAACGTTAATACTTCACTGACATTGAGGGCGGGATCTGACTTTAATTCAAGCACGGTTGGAATAGTTTATAAAACTGATTATCCAGGGACTGATTATGACTGTATACCAATTTTAACGATAACGTCAAACTTAGCTGGTTGGACTAATTCAGTAATAGTAAGAACTAATGATGGTGGAACAGAAACAAGATCAGGTTATCTTAACCTGAATTATTGTAAGGAAACCTACAATATTAATGGATTGTTCATCATTCCTGATGGCAATAATAATGTAGATAATTGGAATGAAGAATATGTTACGTTATGGGGAACTGGTATTAGAATTTATGCGAATAATTATACCGGAAACCTCAATGGAAACTACAAACTTGGCACAGATGAGACTATTGCTGTGTATGGAAATGGAAGTGCATATGGTTCAGCAAGCAAAGGCGGATATACCGGAACAGTTAATCTTAACTATTTGTTGCCTAGTGAATTTGATAACAATAATACAAGCACAGTAATCAGGTAGAAAAATCAAAAGTATTTAACAATAACAGAACAGGCGGTAATGAATTTGCTTTATTACTGCCTGATTTTTTAAGGAGCCATTTTATATGAAAAAAATAAGAATTTATGCTGTTACACTTGCCGTTTCTATCCTGCTTTCCAGCGGTTGTAGTTTTGGCGGTAATACTACTTCTGATATTACTGATAATAGTAAGTCCGAAGAGCCGACAATAGTATTGTCAGATAACGACTTATCAAATCAGTATTGTAATAGTTCTGCGTTTATGGAAGACGATGATTTTTACATTAAGAAAGCTATGAAGTGTATAGATGATAAACTGTATGTTGCTGGATATGTTATTGATGATAATGGCGATACTCCTAATCTGGTATCACGATACTTGCAGTCTAACGCAGAATATACGTATAGTCTGGATAAGGAGGAGAAATTTTACTACAGCGATGATGTAATATATACTTTTAAATTTAATAATAATCAGATTAGTACCGTCAATCTTTTAGATAGCAAAATGAACCTCTTGATGTCAAAAAAACATGGAGAAATACAACATTCGTGATATAGAAACTGTTCTGGTAAACGGTGATACGGTATATGTTTTTGATAAAGAAATGATTTTGCATAAATTTGAAGATGGTTTCGATAATTGCACTGAAACAGATGTTTCTGAATATTTACTAAGAGCATACAGGATAATCACAGATAAACAAAATAATATATACATATTCACGTCTGATGCGGAAGAAACTGTTCTTTTTAAATTGGATGCGGAGCTGCATTTAGATTATAAATCTGATGACTATTCAGATATGCCAGGAGATGTATATGATATATTTATTGAAAATGAAATGTTGTATGTTCAAACAATAGCTGATGGACAAGTGTACACTAATATTATAGATAAAAACAGTGGGAAAACACTATCACGAGAAGTTGCTTTCGAGTATAATGATACAAATAATGAAGGTAAGTTGAATCTGGATGAAAATGAAACTTATATTGGAACATGTTCTGATGAGAGCTTTATAGTACTACGGTATCCGGAAATTCAAGAATACTATTGTGTTTTAGTAAAAGATGAAAATGAAAATACAATTGAGCAGAAAAAGTTTATAATTGAACAAAGCCCAATAATTTCGAAAGTTGAGATTTGTAATAATGGAGATACATTATACATTGAAGAATCTTATGATGTTAAGACTGCGTTTAATGAGAGTGATGAAGCCGAGGAACATATTATTCATCGCATTAAATCAGATGGAACTCATTCGTCATTCAGAGTTCCGGTATATAATAACGAAAGATATCCTTTGGCGTTGAAATCTGATAATATAGGCAATATATATATTATTGAAAACAAGGATTCAAGATACCAGATATGCTGTTATGATGAATATGGAAATTTAAAGTACGATATGGAAGATAGCAATAAGATGCTGTCGTATATTAATTCGGAAATAGTCAATGATGAGCTTTATGTTAATTATATTAGCTATGATGAAAAATATATTGTCCAAAAAATAAATTCAGAAGGTGGTTGGGGAACATATAATGAAAATTTAGTGTTCAAAAGAATCTATTCCGGGAACAATCAATATGATTTATTTACAACGGACGGGAAGAAAGTGTTTGGCTATAATATAGATAAATGCGAGTTAACAGAAATACTAAGTTTGATTAATTGTGGAATACAATTTACGCCTTCAGATTTTTTTGGCTACAATAAAAATTATGTGATAAGTGATGATCATTCATATTATTTGTTATCGAAGGATGATGCAGCAAAATCAAAACAGGTGATTAAAATGTCCGGGATAGATATTTCGCAAGCGTTAAAAAATCAGGTGGTAAATTATAACAGCAAAGACGATGAGTATATTATTGAATGCGTTGATTATAATTTTGATGAGGATTCTGTAAATAGTTTAAATATGGATATTGTCATGAAGAAAACGGATTTAGTAGTGTTTAATAACTATTCTCCGATAAAAGCTGAAAATTATAATTCGTTTGTTTTTGCAGATTTTTCAAATTATTTAAATGAGAATTCAGAGATTAATGATGATCGTTATTTTTATGGAGTAATTAATCTTTATCGAAGTGACGCAAAGCTTTACACAATGATAACAGAATTTAATATTTACACTATGATTAAAAGAGCAGGGGAGGATGTTAGCAGTATAAAGCTTAATGATTTCTTAAATGATGTTTCTCAGATGAATGAACATCGTTTTGGACTTGCATCTAATCTTTTTTCAGCATATATAAAAAACAATGACTTTGTAAATAATGATTTCCGTTCGATTTTAAAATTTCTAAAAGAAAACGTTCACGATATCAGTGATGGAAATCGAATCAATTTTGGGTATGTGGAAATTACAAAAGAAAATAATAATGCGTATCGTGGCTGTGTTATGACACCATATTTCTTTCAGAAGAATGCAGATATTTCTTATTGCGGATTTCCAACCAATCAAGGAAAGGGCATAGTTGTAGAACCGTTGGAAAGTATTTCGATTCTCGATAATTCTGAAAACAAGGAAGGCGCCTGGAGATTTATTGAATATTGTTTGTCTGATGAGTATCAGAATAGTTTATATCGTGGAATCCCTGTAAAAAAATCTGCATATGATAAAGTTTTTACAGGAGACAGTAAAGAAAAGGAACGCTGTTTAAATGTAATTAATAGTGCTGATTGTAAATATATTGGAGATACAGATTTGTTTAATATTATCTGGGAAGAATCAGAACAATATTTTAATGATGAAAGATCGCTGGATGAAACAGTTAAGTCGATTAAGAATAAAACCAATATCTACTTATCTGAAACAACGCCTTCTTTATTTTAGGGAAACACTGATTATATCGGAAATCTGGCTTCGCCGGATTTCCGGAGGTGGGATTTGCGGGGCTTCGCCCCTGAGCCCCACGCTGATTTATGAATAAATCAGCGTTTCCTTAGTAACGAACTGTGATCTGTTCAAAAATCGATATTTTCGAAAATGATATAAAAATAAATCCCCCTGGAGACATTACACTTTTGATGTACTGTTAGCGCCCACCTATCCTGTCATCCAAAAGTGAATGTATTTTGTCAGGGCAGGGACAGTATTTTGTCAACTGAATTGGAAAAACAAACTGACACCCCCAGCACGGAGGTGTCAATTTCAATCTAGAGAGCTATGCTCTCGGCAAAATCCCACATGGCGCTCAGGTCGCTCCCCAGCGTTGCCCTATCCTCCATTGTGGGCAAAAGCCCGTTAATCAAGTTGAACCGCAACATCAGATAATCAGTGACCGGCTCCGGTTACTTCGTTTTCAAGTACAATATCTACAGATTTGCTGTCGATACAGGTCTGTTTCATCTGTGCACCATAGATAAGTGACTGACTGCAGGCACGGTTTACGAGTCGTGGATTTCCGCCTGAAAAAGTAAAAATAGATTTCATTGCATCTTCAGTGAAGACAGGATTTTCCTGTCCGGCATAATGAAGCTGTGATTCAATGTACTGCTTGGTTTCTGAAAAATCCATAGGAGTAAGAAAGCATTCAACATCTACTCTTTCAAGAATGGCTCTGTATGCGGAAAGACGGAGTTTGTCCCAGAGTTCAGTCTGACCCGAAAGTATTAGTGCCATTGGATTTTCGGAATCCATTTTGTAATTCAGAAGAAAGCGGGCCTCTTCAAGCATTTCTTTTGGCAACAGATGTGCTTCGTCAAGAATCACGACCACTTTACGTTTCTGCATATTCCTCATTATTTCAATCTGCTTATGCAAAGCGTTTCTCGCTGCATTGCGATGAAATTCGGATTTGCATCCGAGCTGGTTCAGGAGATAGTTGTAGAAGCTTCGCGGAGTCAGTTTTGAATCAGAAACGTACAGAACCATGTACTCTGATTCAGGAAGTTCATCCTTTAAACGACGAAGTGTACTTGTCTTGCCGGTACCTGGTTCACCAATCAGCAGTGCGAATGACTGTTTCTGTGCAGTGATGATCAGACGACTGAAAACTTCAGTATTCTGATGTGTTCTGTGCAGCTGATCAGATGGAATACCGCGCGTAAACGGTGTATGCTGCATACCATAAAACATTTCAAACATTTTCAGCACCCTCCAATACCTGTGAATACGAAATAATAGCTCGACGTTCCTTTTCCCCGGCGCTCTTTGTAACAGCATCAAGAAGTCTTGAAGAATCCGCTGGGATACTTTCAATTTCAGCACGTTTCGGTTTTTTAGCAACGTGTGTACCTACCTTAGCCGGTTCAGCGTAAAACGGTTCATGATTCTTTGCTTCAATCCTTACACGTGCAATATTCTGAGGATCATAAACAACATCCACCTGCTGTCCGGCATAAAGAACGCCAACATCATAATCTTTACCCATGAAGCTGATACATCCTGACTTGTTAACTTTACGGGTTTCACAGTGCAGGAAAGCAGTTGAGAGTATTGCATCATCCGGATAGCGTAATGGCATGGAATCGCATTTGAATGCCTGTTCCGGGGTTATTCCGAGTGCACTGTGTATTTTACTGTGGTAACATTCAGAGAGCCAGGCGTTAAACAGTCTGTTCAGTTCTTCTATGCTGTCAGGACGGTTCAGGTTTACCTCTTCAATGAACGAGTCAACGGTATGGTTGAAGCGTTCCTGTTTTCCTTTACCCTGAGGATTACGCGGTTTAGCATACAGCAGTTTAATACTCAGAAGACTGCATGCACGCTTCATCCATTGGGTACGATACTGTGAACCGTTGTCGAAGTAGATACGACGGGGAAGTCCAAATTTCTGAATGCCTTTCTTCAGTGTATCCTCAACAATGCTCTGCTCCATATCTCCATAAAACTCAGCATGAACAATGTAACGTGTTGCATCGTCAATCAGACACGACATGTACGTTGGCTGCGGCTTTCCGTCGATAGTCAGCGTTGGTCCGTATTTCAGGTCTCCCTGCCACAAGTCACAGCGATGAACTCTGGCAAAACGCTGTGAACCGTATCCATGATCCTGATAGGTCTTCATCATCTGAGATGAATAACCCGCCCTTGATAGTGCACGCTGAAGCGTCGTTCGTTTCAGCATGCCAACTTCGACCTTGTTTTCAAGTTCAAGTATCTGGATGATGGTAGGGACGCTTCGTGACGGAACTTCACGGCGCAGACGGATTGCCTCTTCCAGGATCTCCTTAGTGATCACGGTATTCTGTTCCGGTACTTTCCCTTTGGGTTTTAATCCGTCGATTCCATTTCCGTTATACGCATCCACATAGCGCTGGAGTGTTCTTGTTGATACTTCAAACGTATCAGCTAATTCCCGGCGCTTGCCGTAATACTCATCCTGAGACAGAGTGGTATCAAGCAGTGGCGCTATCATGATCACACGCTGTTCAGCTATCTCTTTTGCCAGTTTCTGATTTTTCATGTCCATAGAGGTACCTCCTTGTAGTTGATATCTCTATCATAGTACAGGTCAGACTGAAATGACAGGCGAACTAATGAACTTCCATTCATTGGAATTTACGACTATTCTGACAAAATAGGTGAGCGTGTCAAATGTTGATTCAAAACTGCTTCTGACGACCAGTGCAGGATGCTCAATTTTAAGTCTTCTGACAGTCGCAGAACCAAAATTCAGGAACTTTCTTACCCAGTTTCGGATGCGTATTATCGTGCTGTCATCAACATCATAGTTGTCAAGACCATCATATATTTCAGCTATTATTTCAGTACTGAGATGTTTGTAAGGAGCAACGTAATCCGGAAGCTCGCGGTGATAACGGTCGCATTCCGGGCAGTAGAAAACTCTGAGAGACAGAGTGATTCGCTCTTCGCCGGATACGCGCAGATACCGTCTGCACCTTCCGTGTGACTTCATTGGTTTGCCGCAAATTGGACAAACAGGTGAATTTGTTCCTGTAATTTCGACGATTCCGTCCTTGACTTTTTCACGAAAAAATGATATACTTTTCATTGTTGAGGGACGATAGCTGTGTCATAATTGCGAGTTATGACGATCAAAACAGCTATCGTTTATTCCTTTCTAAAGGTTAATACAATTATTATATCATTTTTATAGATAAAAACACAGACGGCATCATCCCGAAATTCGAATCGGAACGATGCCGTTTTCTATTATTTGTTACCGCGTGCCCGAAGGATGGGTTTATCGCGTTGGTTTTCCCGTGAGCATTCCGTGTCTGGGCCGCAGTTGCAGGACTGACTTTCCAGAATCTTGTACATTTCCCTTGACAGAACTGTTGCCTGCGTGACAAGATACAGTGCCTATTGGACGACATTATGGGTGGTCGGTAACATGTACTCCAAGGGGGATTTTTATTGAACTAGAAAGTGTGTTTTTTATGCAGCTATGCATAGGAAATTTGCAGTTAATCAGTTTTCCTCTTTTTCAATTACTTTGATTCCAAGAACGTCGAGGTTTTCCTTGTCAACTACTGAAGGACACTCTGACATGAGTTCGCTTGCGTTCTGTACCTTCGGGAATGCTGTTACATCTCTTAAGCTGTCGCAGCCGCACATGAGCATTGAAAGTCTGTCGAGACCGATGCCGAGACCGCCGTGAGGTGGTGCGCCGTACTTGTAGGCTTCAACGAGGAATCCGAACTTGGCTTCGATCTCTTCTTCGGTAAGACCGAGTGAGCGGAACATCTTCTGCTGGAGCTCGTAGTCGGTGATACGCATTGAACCGGATGAGAGCTCAATACCGTTGAGTACGAGGTCGTAGGCCTTGGCAAATACCTTTTCAGGTGCTGTGTCGAGGTACTGGAGACATTCGTCCATAGGCATTGTGAACGGGTGGTGCATTGCAAGCCACTTGCCGCTTTCCTCGTCGTATTCGAAGAACGGGAATTCTGTGATCCAGAGGAAGTTGTAGCCTTCAGGGATGATGTCGAGCTTCTTTGCAACGGTGAGTCTGAGTGCGCCGAGAACAGGAAGTGTTACCTTGTTCTTGTCAGCTACGATGAGAGCAACGTCGCCCTTTTCGCATCCGAGAGCGGCAAGAACCGCCTTGAGTTCTTCAGGTGTCATGAACTTTGCAAATGAACATGCAGGTTCTTCGTCGTTCCATCTGATGTATGCAAGACCCTTTGCGCCGATACCCTTTGCAGCTTCGGTGAGTTTGTCTATTTCTTTTCTTGTGAGTACTGATGCAGCGTTCTTGGCAACGATACCTCTTACGCTGCCGCCGTTTTCGATTGCAGATGTGAACACGCCGAATCCGCATGACTTAACGATGTCGGAAATATCAGTGATCTCCATGCCGAATCTTGTATCAGGCTTGTCTGAACCGTATCTGTTCATAGCTTCTGTGTATGTAAGTCTCGGAAGCGGAACAGGAATGTCAACGTTAAGAACCTTTTTGAAGAGGTATGAAACAAATCCTTCTGTCATCTGGAGGATATCCTCAACGTCAACGAATGACATTTCAAGGTCTATCTGAGTGAATTCAGGCTGTCTGTCTGCTCTTAAGTCCTCATCACGGAAGCATCTCGCAAGCTGGATGTATCTGTCGTAACCGGCGATCATGAGAAGCTGCTTGTAGATCTGAGGAGACTGCGGCAGAGCGTAGAACTTGCCGTTGTGTACTCTTGAAGGGATGAGGTAGTCACGGGCACCTTCCGGTGTTGACTTCATCATCATAGGAGTTTCTATTTCAATAAATCCGTGGTCGTAGTAGTATTCTCTTGCTGCTCTTGCAATCTCATGACGCATCATGATGTTCTTCTGGAGCGGCTGACGGCGGAGATCAAGGAAACGGTACTTGAGTCTGAGCTCCTCGTTTACCTTTGTTTCGTCTGTTATCTCGAAAGGCGGTGTCTGAGCCTTTGCAAGGATACGTAAGTCAGTTACGATGATCTCGATATTGCCTGTCTTAAGATCAGGATTCTTGCTTGATCTTTCCTCAACTGTACCCTTTGCCATAAGTACGAATTCCGCACGGCATGAAGCTGCCTTTTCAAATATCGCTCTGTCTGTGTTGTCGTTGAAGGCAAGCTGAACAATACCTGTTCTGTCGCGGAGATCAATAAAGATGAGGTTTCCGAGATTACGCATTTTCTGTACGTATCCGCCGACAACTACTTCTTTTCCTATGCCGTCAACTTCGCCGCAGTAATGGGTTCTTTTGAGGCCCTGCATATTATCTGCCATTTTAAGTATTCCTTTCAGTTTTATTATGGACATAAGAATCTCCGGCCTAGCCGGAGATCAGGTCATATCTTTAAAAGACTGCCGTCGTCTTCGTTTGCTATCCTTGTTGTAATAACGTGGATAGAGAAGTCTTCAGCAAATGAGTCACCGAGAGAGATCTCTGTTTCTTCTCCGGTTTCCATATTTTTAAGCTTTGCACTCTTGTTTTCAAGTTCCGAGTCACCGAGAACAATTACAAAAGCAGCACCGAGCTTGTTGGCATATTTCATCTGAGCCTTTACGCTCTTGTTCATAAGGTCGTATTCAGCAGTAAAGCCTTCAGCTCTTGCAAGACCTGCAAGACGTGCGGCTTCCTTAACTGCGGCACTGCCCATCGGAGCGATGTAAAGGTCGCACTTTGACTGTTCCATGAATGACGCACCCTGTTTTTCCATTGTGAGTATGAGTCGTTCAAGACCTGCTGCAAAACCGAGAGCAGGAGTGTGGGCACCGCCGAGCTGTTCAACAAGACCGTCGTATCTTCCGCCTGCGAGGACTGTACCCTGGGCACCGATGTCTGTTGTGATGAATTCAAAAACAGTTTTTGTGTAATAGTCAAGTCCGCGGACAATCTTAGGGTTTACTCTGTAGCTGATTTTCATAGCATCGAGAAGTCCCTTGAGCTGTTCGAAATGATCCGAGCATTCTTCGCAGAGGAAGTCTAAAATAAGAGGAGCGTCCTTGGCGATACCTGAGCATATCGGACTCTTGCAGTCGAGGATACGCATCGGGTTCTTTTCAAGACGGCTGTGGCATGTTTCACAGAGCTCAGACTTCTTTTCCGAGAAGTACTCCTTCAGAGCAGTGTGATATTTTGCACGGCATACCGGACAGCCGATGGAGTTTATGTTGAGCTCAATGTTCTTAAGGCCGAGTGTTTCAAGCAGGGTATGTGCCATTGAGATCATTTCAGCATCAGCAGCAGGGGATGCGCTTCCGAGCATTTCTGCACCGAACTGATGGAATTCTCTGAGTCTTCCTGCCTGAGGCTTTTCGTGCCTGAAACATGAAGTCAGATAGAAAACCTTCTGCGGAAGAGCGTCATTGAGCATACCGTTCTGCATTACGGCACGGATAGTTCCGGCAGTACCTTCAGGTCTGAGAGTGAACTTGCTTTCCTTAGCCATTACGGTGTACATTTCCTTCTGAACAACGTCTGTTGTTTCTCCTACTGAACGCAGGAAAAGGTCGGTGTTTTCGAAGGTAGGAAATCTTATTTCCCTGAAACCGAATGTACGCGCAGTATTGCGGGATACCTGTTCAACAGTATACCATTTGTGGATCTCTGCAGGTGTTACGTCAGCTGTACCAAGCGGTCTCTGAACAATTAAAGCCATCTGTTAAAAAACTCCTTTTTGAGGTAATATGGAAGCACTGATTTATAAATAAACCAGTGCCTTTGATACCGGAAAGTTCCGGCAGTATCTGCAGTCTGATCAGGCTGCAGTATTATAATTCAGGTGTACCGTAAGCACGCCAGTCAAGGTCGCCTCTTTCAAGAGCGAGGATGAGTGCTTCGGCTGTTGCTATGTTTGTTGCAACAGGAACGTTGTGAACGTCACAGAGTCTGAGAAGCTCGATGTCGTTAGGTTCGTTTGCCTTTGGTGTGATAGGATCCCTGAAGAACAGGAGAATGTCTATTTCACCGCATGAGATCCTTGATGAGATCTGCTGATCGCCGCCCTGTGAGCCGCTTAAATATCTTTTTATGTTAAGACCGGTAGATTCACTTACCAGCTTGCCTGTTGTGCCTGTTGCACAGAGGTTGTTCCTTGAGAGTATACCGCAGTATGCGATACAGAACTGGACCATAAGTTCCTTTTTTGAGTCATGTGCTATTAATGCTATAGTCATTGATGATCATATCCTTTCTGAATGGATTTTTCCCCGAAAGCCCTGTTTTTGTTTAATTATACTCAGGCATATCCGGTACATCCGGTTATGCCGGTTATGAGCATTTCATTATATATATATTCTATTGTACCATAAATACCGGTTTTGTCAAAGTGATTTTGAATTCAAAACTGAAAATTGTTATTATACACGATTTATTTTAAGACAATTGTTTAAATGATACAAAACGAACTGAAATATCGACGGGGAAATCAGCTTATTGTATTACCATAATGTCTGTTATAGCAGTCTATCAGTTTTCTTACCAGATATTTTGAATTTTTACCATCTTCTATAATTGCAGAAAATGCAATTACAGGATCATCGGCAGGCGCAAAGCCTATAACTGCGGTACTTGTGCGGTCGTTCGAAGTGGTCTGAGGAGTACCGGTCTTGATAGCCACGTCGTAACCGAGATCGTTGAGCGAGAACTCACCTTCCGGTGTGTTGTGCGAAGCTCCGATCATACCGCTTATTATTGTAGGGTAAACGTAGTCGTAGTTTGTTTTTATTGTTTCCGCAACTTCCGGAGGAACGTCATCCACCTTGTTTCCCTTGTAGTCATAGATGCTGTCCACAAGGTGCGGTTTGTAGCGTACGCCGCGGTTGGCGATAGTCGAAGCGGCCACGGCCATCTGAAGCGGAGTAACTCTTGTTTCCTCCTGACCGATAGCTGCCTGAAGAAGACCGCCTGAGTACCATTCAACGCCGAGCATTGCGCTTGTTTCCGGTCCGGCAATGTAGCCTTCGGAATCACCGCTTTCAAGGCCGAGATGTGTGCCGAGACCGTAAAGGTGAGCGTATTCGATTATCTTGTCGATACCGAGAAGACGTGAAAGCTCGTAGAAGTAAACGTTACACGATACTCTGATAGCTTCGCTTGCCGCGATGTCCTGATGCCAGCCGGTACATCTTACAACAGTTTCGTAGAACTGATAATCTGTATTACAGTAGAACGTGGTATTCGGAGTAACGACACCCTCGTTCAGACCTGCAGTGGCAGTTACCGTCTTGAATGTCGAACCCGGACGGTAGATACCGTCTGTTGCACGGTCCACAAGAGGAGTGCCTTCACGGTTAAGTACCTCAGAGTAGTTTTCAATGTAGTCGTCGAGCCTGTATGTAGGTGCTGTTGCAAGAGCAAGCACGTCATTGTCCTTTGCATCAAGAACGACTATTGCACCCTTGCTTATTCCGAAGCATTCCTCGTCGTTTTCGTTGAGCCATACCATGAAGTCTTCGAGTATTTTCTGAACGTCGCGCTGGAATCCTGAGTCGATGGTAAGATGCACGGTGTTTCCCGGAACGGCAGGTTCGGTAACTTCCGATGAGATCACACCGTTATTCTGCACGGTTATCTCACATGTTCCGTTTTTGCCGCGGAGCACATCTTCCATTCCTTTTTCTATGCCGCTTTTGCCCACATAGTCATTCATGAAATAACCCTTGTTTCTGAGCTCTTCATATTCCTCGGCGTAGATCGGTCCGACTGTTCCTATCTCATGAGGGATAACGTCAACAACAGGATTGGTTCTTATGGCATCTTCGAGTATTTCGACGCCC
The DNA here is from genome assembly GCF_000712055.1 of Ruminococcus sp. HUN007. NCBI lineage: Bacteria > Bacillati > Bacillota > Clostridia > Eubacteriales > Oscillospiraceae > Ruminococcus > Ruminococcus sp. HUN007. Next base: position 2,613,795 of record NZ_JOOA01000002.1, read on the forward strand.
GGAATCTCCGGTCCCATTTCCTTTATCTTGGTTACGGCGCTTATGTCTATGTCTTCACAGAGCGTGAAGATGTTGCTGAGCGAAAAGTCGCGGCGCTTCATTTCGTACCGAAGTCCGGCGATTATTCTTTTTTCAGCGTCGGAATAGCTTTCGTCTATATCGTAGTCGACAATGAATTTGTCCATGCAGTTTTCAGCAGTCGCATAGACGTTTACTCCGAGTGAGGATTTGAGGTATGAGAGTTCATCTTCATCTTCGGTAGTGAATTCAAAAGGTGCTTCTGTAGTCATCGGAAGCGAATCGTAATATCTGTAGCCCTCACGGGTGAGAAAATCGGCGATTTTAAGTATGACTTCGTTCGCTTTGCGGTTGTCTTCAGGAAATGTTGATTTTTGAATAATTACATTGAAACCCAGCTTGTTTTCCACTATAGGAACGCCGCGTACATCCTTTATTTCACCGCGTGTTGCATGAAGTGTCTGTTCCTCGGTATAGACATTTGTCTTGTCTGTCATGCGTACTTCCTGATCAACGATCTGCAGCTTCATGAGCTTTATTCCGGCACCGGCAGATATTGTAAGAACTCCGCATATTATCAGTGCGGCTCTTATTTTTTCTGTGATAGCATTCATATGATCAGTCCTTTATCAGAGCCTGATTATCCTCCGGCTCATATCTCTTTCTCAGAGTAAGATGTTTTCTCAGCTTCCTTACGACAGGGTAGACAACTACCATTGATACCACTGTAAGTATAAATTCCGGAAGGATGTATTCGAGCAGAAGTATCAGTTCGTTGTCGTAACCCCAGATCATGTAGGAGAAGAAGTATTTTATTGAAAAATGGATCGCTGAGTAGAGGATCATTATCACTGAAAAATTGAGCAGAAGCTGCCTCAGCAGACGTGTGAAAAGCAGTGATGTGCAGACACATCCGAAAATCAGTATTATCGCGCCTGAACCTATAAGGTCACCCATTGCAAGATCGCTCAGAAATCCGCATACAAAGCCGATAACTGCGCTCACAAGAGCATCTTCGTCCATCGAGATACACAGCGCAAGCGGAATAAGTATGTTAGGCTTAATGTAACTGCCGGTGGTCATGAAAATGAAGGCAAACCAGATTATTACGGAAAATACCAGCCAGCGGACAACAGCATACCTGCGCTTTTTTCTGGAGGATATCATCCTAATTCCCATCTGATTCACCTTTTTTCTGAGGAACTGCTGCTTCCGTTACAGCTTCTCCGCCCTCTGTATTTTCTCCGGCATTTTTGTAGTCATCTTCTGATTCACCCTTGCCTTCAAAATCTGTTACGACCATAACGCTTGAAAGCTTTCTTACGTCAGCAAAAGGTATTACAGAGGCGTAGAATGATATACCGCTGTCCGCAGCATCTGTTTCCTTTACGGTGCCTACAAGGTATCCGGCAGGGAAAAGACCGCTTGTGCCGGTTGTGATTATTGTATCGCCGGCTTTGATCTTTGTGTCCTTCGGAAGATAGATTATCTGGCTGAGTCCGTCAACGGCATATTTTATGTTGCCTTCAAGTATGCCGGTGTCACCCTTGTTCTGTACCTTGATTCCCACGGAGAGCTCCGGTGAGAGAATAGTCTTTACTGTGCAGTATTTTTCTGATAATTCAGATACGGCACCGACAAGTCCTGCTGATGTGACTACAGGGTCGCCGACAGATATTCCGTCACGGCTGCCCTTGTCGATCATAAATGAACAGAACGGGTCGTTTGCGCTGTAGGAAAGTACACGGCACGGAGGAGAGAGCACATAGTCTGAGTGTCTCTCCTTTATGCCCATAAATTTTTTTAGTTCGTTGAGTTCTGCTCTGGTATTTTCATAGTCAACCAGTTCGTTTCTGAGACGGTTTATTTCATCCTGCAATTCAAGATTTTCCTCATAGTACTTCTTTGAACTGAAGATGTATGATACACCCTTGTCAAGTCCGTTGTATACTGCTGTTGAAGCGTAACGGAACGGCATGGCCAGCGTGTTTACAGCTTTTGAGCTTCCTACAGAATAGCCGGCCTGTGAAAGGGCATAAAGCATTATGCCTATTGCAAGTGCAATAATACACAAAATCAGTTTGAACTTAATGCTTCTGAAAAAATCACGCATTTTTTACTCCGATCAATAGTATTTTGGTCCGTATTCGCTGAGCGCGTCCTCATACTTCTGGTAGTTTTCAATAACTCTTCCTGTGCCCTCGGCAACACAGTCCAGCGGATATTCAGCGATGTAGACAGGCATGCCTGTTTCACTGTTTATAAGGGTATCAAGTCCCTTTAAGAGCGCGCCGCCCCCGCAGAGCGTTATGCCCTGTTCGATGATGTCAGCCGCAAGCTCCGGAGGTGTCTTTTCAAGTGTGACCTTAATAGCGTCTATTATCTTTGAAAGCGGATCCGAAAGTGCTTCTCTGATATCATCTGAGGTAACGGTTATATTTTCAGGGAGTCCGTTGATAAGGTTGCGTCCCCTGATTGTCATTTTTTCAACTGCATCACCGGCAAAAGCAGAACCGATGTTAAGCTTGATCTCCTCAGCTGTTCTTTCGCCTATGAGCATGTTGAATTTTCTTCTTATGTATCCGACGATGGCGTTGTCAAGTTCGTCACCGGCGATTCTTATGGAACGTGAAGTTACTATGCCGCCCATTGAGATAACTGCGACCTCACTCGTTCCGCCGCCGATGTCAACTATCATGTTGCCAACCGGATCTGACACCGGAAGACCGGCGCCGATAGCAGCGGCCATCGGTTCTTCTATTATGTAAACTTTTTTTGCACCTGCAAGTTCGGCAGCATCTTTTACTGCTCGTCTTTCGACCGGAGTTACACCGGACGGGATGCATATTGTAACTCTTGCTTTTGAAAACGGTTTTCCCCTGAGTGCTTTTTTTATAAACTGTGCAAGCATGGTGGTGGTAATGTCAAAGTCAGCTATTACACCGTTTTTCAGCGGCCTTACAGCGACGATGGAACCAGGCGTTTTACCTATTACCTCCTTGGCTTCCCTTCCTACATAGCTTGCGCTTTCATCTTTTGTATTTACGGCAACGACAGAAGGTTCACGTATGATTATGCCTTTGCCTTTAATGTATATAAGTGTATTGGCAGTGCCCAGATCTATACCAATGTCTTTTGTAAACATCTATCATTCTCCTCTTGAACTTAAGCAGATAAATCTTGTGTGTGGATATTTTTTGATTTTTTAAATAATATAGTGCTGTGACAACAGAGTGTGATCAGTCGATAAATTTTGAAAAAACTGCGTAGACTGCTACAGAACCTATGAGACATAAGATCTGAGCGATACTGATGTTGAATGTAAATCCTATTGAGAGGGTAATGATAATAAGGTTAAGGGTTATCGGAACATCATGTCCGAACCCGAATGATGCTGTGTAGGAGAGAATGCCGCTGCTTGTGTGTTCGCCGACATATGCGCCTACGATCAGGGCACTTACAATAAGAATGAGAAATACAAAACCTTTTTTTGTCATTTTCATTAACTCGTATATCCTTTCTGAAAATTTTCAGGAGATCCCTGCCGGACAGGGGAATGGCGGACCTTTCATTCTCCGGTCAGATCATCCTTTATTTTATTCCGCGGAAGTAAAGTCCTCTGGTGATACCCTGAGGGGCTGCCTGGGATCCTTCCGCGTAATCAGTAAATATCTTTTTTATTTCTTTTTCGCTTTCGTCAGTAAAGAAAAGTGTTATAAAGTCCAGTTTTTCATAAGCTTCAGGTTTGTCTGCAAGATATATTGCTTCTGAATTGAAAATCTCAGCATATCCTTCACTGCACATTACTCTGAAACGTCTTCCGGTACGGTCTGTTATTGAATGACGGCATCTGCCGCATCCTACAGAATTTCTGACCGGACAGTTAGCGGTGAGCATGAGCGGAACTTTTCCGTATGCGATAATGCCTGTTTCAGATGAACACGATATATTTCCGGCCTGAACTGATTTGAGTTCAAAGGAAAGTGTGATGTCTTTCAGTCCGTATCCGGCAAGTTCTTCGGCTGAAAACCGGTTGGTAACATTGAGACCAAAATCGCCGTGAAGGACGAAACCAAGCTCTCTGCCCGTTTTTAAATATGCAGCGTTTGAACACATGAGATGTCTGAATCCGTGATCCAGAATGTACTTCAGTTCTTTTTTCAGTTTCTCTTCGTCATAAATGAAGCGCGGCGGTTCTGCAATGATCTTTTCCTTTACAGTTCCGGGAATATCAGCGCTTATTATTTCTCTGAGAGGAAGTATGATATATTCTGCAGCTGTCAGATCATGAGATATCACTGCGGATGCTTTTTCAAGACGCACCCTTACGGCAGGCGGTGATGTGCACGGCTTTCTTTTTTCTTCCGCGTTTTTTCCGCTGCTCAGTGTGCTGTACGTCTGATAAGGCTTTCTTTCTTCGCGCATACTGTACAGTTTTTCAACTGCTTCACGTCTCAGCTGGTTGAGAGATGATGCCGGAACGGAAAGTCCTTCTCCGGCATTTATGCTGTTTCTGCCGCAGCTGTAGATGGTGTCGCCGAGCTTTGTAAGCTGTCTGCTTATATCTTCTGCGGTGACTGCTCTGTTTACGGCTGCTTCAGGTTCTGCACCTGTGACCGTACATGAAAAACCATCGCTGTCTGATGCGGTTATTGTTACCGGACTGTCCTTTCTGACAGTTACGTCAAAATCCAGAACGGATACTTTGCGTTCCTTTCTGTAAAGCTGACGCAGATCAGGCAGAACTTCCGAAGATGACATAACATCATCCCTGTCACGCATACCGAACATGTTTTTTCTGTTTCCGGTGAAGTAACCGTCTGTGAAACCGTTCCGTGAAAAAACAGCTTTCAGCATTTCGGTGTCCGGACTTCCGCCGTCGATCGCAGTTCTGTATGCGGTCACGGCAGCAGCAACATATTCAGGGCGTTTCATTCTGCCTTCTATCTTTAAGGAGGTCACACCGAGAGCTTTTATCTCGCCGATGTGTCCGATAAGAGAAAGATCCTTCAGTGAGAGGCAATGCTCGTCAGGATGTCCGACAGGTGAAAACGGAAGACGGCAGCTCTGTGCGCACAAGCCTCTGTTTGCGCTCCTTGAGCCTATCATCGCGGACATGTAGCACTGGCCTGAGACCGACATGCACAGAGCTCCGTGAACGAAGATCTCTGTTTCAAGTCCTGCCGATGTTATTTCGGATATCATCTGTCTGCTTGCTTCTCTTGATATGACTACTCTTGAAAATCCAAGGCCTTTTGCAAATTCCGCGCCTCCGGGTGTATGGACAGTCATCTGGGTGGATGCATGCAGTGGAATGTCAGGTACGGTGTTTCTGATGATATATGCTGCACCGGGATCCTGCACAATGAATGCATCAGGTGAAAACTCTGCGTATTTTCTGATCTCGCGGATGAAATCATCCGTCTGGCTGTCTGTAATAACTGTGTTTACAGCAATATGAAGCGCCGCGCCGTACCGGTGGCACAGACGGGCTGCTTCCTTTATTTCTGCAGTATCAAAGTTTGAGGCGTTCTGTCTTGCGGAAAAACTTTTTCCGCCGATGTATACGGCATCAGCACCGCAGCGAAGTGCGGCGACAAGTGATTCTGTATTTCCCGCCGGAGCAAGTAATTCCATAATTTCAAAACCTTATTTTCCGGATTTTTTCTCGAGTTCTGCTATCCTGTTTTTAAGCAGTTCAACTTCGCGCAGTGCACTGTCACGTTCAAGGCGTGCCCTTGACGCTTCATCTGCATAGTCCTTGAGCTGCAGGCGAAGATTGTCGTTGTCCTCGTTGCAGTGGTTCATTTCGTCGAGAGTTGAAAGTGCTATCATAACAGATGCGGAGTAGACCGACTGGTTTACATTTATGCCTACGAGTTCTGCAATATTCTTTTCAAGCTTTCTTGCAAGGTTGTAAACATAGGTTGGTTCCTCATCGGTGCGGATAGTATACTCTCTGCCGCATATTACTACCTTTACTCTGTTCATCTGGCATATTTCCTTTCTGATAAAATGTAAAAAAATATGAAGGCCAAAAAAGCCTACATAATTATTATAATATATTTTTCCGGAGTTGCATAGACCCTTAGTGAAATTTTTTTGCTAATTTTTATGCCTTTGGATTGGGCATTTTTATGCATAAATATACAGATAAAAAAAGAAACCACAGTGCAGCAGAGAAAGAAAATGCACTGTGGTTTACGGTTATTATATTTTATGCTTTAACACGGTCAAATTATACACACTTTTATTTAAATAATATCCCATCCGGGATACCGGAATGCAATGTCCGAATTCCATTGCATGAGAAACAGATGAATTATTCTTCTGTTATAACTGCTGCTGTTTCAGTTTCTGCAGAAACTGTCTTTGCAAGTAAGCCCTTGATTGTAACAAGGTCATTTGCATCGATAACGCCGTCAGCAAGAACGTCCTTTACAAGAGCCTTGATCTGTGGCTTTTCCATGTTTCTGATAAGCGGAACAGCGATAGATGTGATGTCAACGATCTCTTCGTCGCTGAGGTCTTCAGTAGCTGCTGTTACCTGGTCAACTGCAAGGTCAATAAGATCGTCGATCTTGTGGCAGTGAGCGAGCTTGTCAGGCTTTGGAGGTTCAGGCTTTTCACCGTCTTCGAGTACCGGAGGTACAGGAGGTACAGGCTTGTTAGCTTCACGTTCTGCCTTTTCAGCTTCGCGCTTAGCGTCTTCTTCAGCCTTCTTGGCTTCTCTTTCAGCTCTCTTTTCAGCTTCCTTAGCTTCTCTTTCAGCCTTCTTGGCTTCTCTTTCAGCTCTCTTTTCAGCTTCCTTAGCTTCTCTTTCAGCCTTCTTAGCTTCACGTTCAGCCTTCAGTTCAGCTTCCTTGGCTTCTCTTTCAGCCTTCTTAGCTTCTCTTTCAGCTTTCTTTTCTTCTTCAGTCTTAGCATCTTCTGCTGCCTTCTTAGCTTCACGTTCAGCCTTGAGTTCAGCTTCCTTAGCTTCTCTTTCAGCCTTTTCAGCTTCGCGCTTAGCCTTCAGTTCAGCTTCCTTGGCTTCTCTTTCAGCCTTCTTTTCAGCTTCCTTAGCTTCACGCTCTGCCTTTTCAGCTTCGTGCTTAGCCTTGAGTTCAGCTTCCTTAGCTTCTCTTTCAGCCTTCTTCTCAGCTTCCTTAGCTTCACGTTCAGCCTTTTCAGCTTCACGCTTTGCATCGTCTTCAGCCTTCTTAGCTTCTCTTTCAGCCTTTCTTGCTGCTTCTTCTTCCTCGTCAACTACAGGAGGCTTCGGAGCTTCAGGAGCTTCAGGTGCCTCAGGAGCAACGATTACAGGAGTTTCAGCTGCAGCTTCTTCAGTTTCAGCTGCTGATACGAATGTTGCTGCGCTTGTTGCGAGCATTGAGATTGCTGAGATACCAGCGATGATCTTATTGATTTTCATAGTAATTCCTGTTCCGTGAAATAAGCGGAACAGACCTCCCTTCAGAATAGATCTCAGGAAACGCTGATTTAAAGATCAGCGTCCTTATAAACGTGTTTTGGTTTTGTAAGTGTAAAAAGAAATTTTTTTGAGTAAAAATGACTGGCACAAACCAGATACTATAGATTCAAAACTGCAGTTTTTGTTTTCTATGTTAATTAGATGCACGGGTTTTAAAAAAGGTTCCCGGAAAAAAATTTTTTTTAAGAAAACGCTGATTTATTCATAAATCAGCGTGGGGTTCGGGGCGAAGCCCCGTAATCTCCCCGCCCCAGCAATCCGGCGAAGCCGGATTGCTGGCTTAATCAGTGTTTTCTTAAATTTATTTTTTCATTCAGAAAAGCGATACACTATATTAATATAAATTTCAGCAGACTGAATTTTCCCCGCTTTATATGTATGAAAAATTTCTGCATACAAATTTTCTGCATACGGGAACCTTTCACTGTTTCCGTGCATCTAATTAGTGATGTATTGACAGACCCTTATTTCGAATGTACAATATACATTATACATATCGTATTATGACCAGAGGGGATACTATTATATGAATTCAAAGGAACAGTTTGGTCAGCTGGTTATGAAATATAAAGAATCGCTTTTCTTTACGGCAAAGTCAATACTGCGGAATGACACTGATGCGGAGGATGCCGTATGCAGTGCGATAATGAAAGCTTTTGAAAATTTCAGTCAGCTGCGTGAACAACAGTATTTCAAATCATGGATAACGCGTATAGTTATCAATGAAGCATATGCAATATGCAGAAAAAACAAGAATCTTCAGTCCATGGAAGAAATGACTACGGAACCGGCGTACAGTGACTATCATGACGAAATGTGGGAGATAGTCAATACTCTTGACGAAGAGTTCAGAACAGTTATAATAATGTTCTACTATAACGATATTCCGATAAATGAGATCGCTGAATATCTTGACATAGCCCCCGGAACTGTAAAGTCAAGACTTAACCGCGGACGAAAAAAACTTAAGGAACTGATTACATTATAGAAAGGTGTGAATTGTTATGAGCAAAGATATGCTGAAAGAAAGTATTAAAAATAAAAAGAATCTTATTCCTGACGACTATGACAGCAGGCTCAGAACGCTTCTGGCTTCTCTTCCGGATGAACCACCTGTATCAGATCCGGAAAACGCTGAAGTTATTACTGAAATAATCAAACGTCCGGCACGTTTCAATATACGTCCTCTTATATCTGCTGCTGCAGTTTTCGTTCTTGTTTTCGCAGGACTTTATTCTGCAAGAAGCGGTATACAGAACGTCTTTGACGGAAGACACGATGAACAGCGCTCATACGTAACGACAGCAGCTTCACAGACGACGGCTGCAGAAACTACAGTAACAGATACAACTGAAGAACCTGAGGTGACTTCAGTTACAGGCATTTCATCCGAAACTGAAGCTCCTGCCGAAACAGCAGGAAACACTGTAACTGAAAAGAATAATGACGGCAGACAGACGCCTTCTGAAGAAAGCGCTCCTGTTCCTGTGAACTCACCGGCAGTACCGGAATCACGCGGAGCACAGGAAGGACCTGCTGTACCTCCGTCAGCAGGAGCAGATACCCCTGCGGCAGAACCGAAACATCCTGACAAGCCTTCCGAACCGGCTGTACCGTCACATCCAGCCGATCCGACCCACCCGGCCGAACCGTCACTTCCTGCCGAACCGACTCATCCTGCAGATCCTGCACATCCTGCAGCACCTTCTCATCCTGCTGAACCGGTTCAGCCGACAGAAGAACCTGAAAAGCATGAACCACCTTTCGCACCGTCTCACCCTGTTCATCCGGGACATGATGATGATGACGACGATGATGATATGAAGAAGAAAGCTGAGGAAAAAATAAAAGAAGCCGAAGAAAGAATGAAGGAAAACCAGGAGAGGATCAGGGAAGAGCAGAGCAGAAGAGCAGAAGAGCTCGAAAAGAGAAAAGAAGCTGCCGAAGCGTTTAAAAATGAAAATGCATTTGCTCCGCTCCCTCATGAGAACGAAGGAAAACTTCTCAGGTAATACTGCGAAAATATAAACTCAGAAAAGGCACGTTCTGTAAAACCAGACGTGTCTTTTTCTCTGCTTTTACAGACGGCAGCTTTGAACTTTGGACAGTTAATGACCAGTGCAGTTATGCATGTTTAACTAAATTGCGAAATTTGGTTGACATAAGCATTATCCTTTGATATACTATTAAAGGCTCTATTGCTTTAAACCATTAAAGTTGAACTTTGACTTTAACGATTTAAAGCGGTACGGAAATATATAACAGGAGGTATATGCAATGATAATTGCAATTCTGATACTCTACGTGCTGATGATGATCGGCATCGGCGTATCAACACACAGTAAAAGTTCGTCTATCGACGGATTCATTCTCGGAGGAAGAAACGTAGGTTCATGGCTTACAGCATTCGCCTTCGGTACATCTTATTTTTCAGCGGTCGTTTTCGTAGGATATGCCGGTCAGTTCGGATGGAACTACGGTATGTCAGCTTCATGGATCGGTATAGGAAACGCCGTTATCGGAAGCGCGCTTGCGTGGATGGTTCTCGGAAGAAGAACAAGAACCATGACAAAGCACCTCGAAGCTTCCACAATGCCTGAGTTCTTTGAAAAAAGATTCAGGTCAAAGGGCATCAAGACAGCAGCTGCAGTAATAATCTTTATTTTCCTTATTCCTTACACTGCATCTGTTTACAACGGCCTTTCAAGACTGTTCTCAATGGCGTTCAACATTGACTATTCAGTCTGCATCATCGCCATGGCTCTTCTTACAGCCGTTTACGTTATCCTCGGAGGATATGCCGCAACAGCTATCAACGACTTCGTTCAGGGCATCATCATGCTCGGCGGCATTATTGCTGTTATTCTTTTCGCACTCAACGAAAAAGGCGGTTTCTCATCCGTTCTCACACAGCTCGGTGAGATCGAAGCAGGTGTTCCGAAAAACACACTCAACTCATGCTTCGGCCCTGACCCGATCAACCTTTTCGGTGTTGTAATACTCACTTCACTCGGTACATGGGGACTTCCTCAGATGGTTCACAAATTCTACGCTATCAGGAGCGAAGATGCGATCAAAAAGGGAACTGTCATTTCCACTGTCTTCGCTGTAGTCGTAGCAGGCGGTTCATATTTCCTCGGAGGTCTCGGCCGTGTTTACTGCACAGCTGACAGTACAGACGGAAGCGGCAGAACATTCATTGAAAAGCTCGCCAACGGAAAGCTCGACTTCGACGCTATCGTACCAAGCCTTCTTCAGTCATGTCTTCCTGACATCATGATCGGTCTCGTTGTTGTACTCGTTCTCTCAGCTTCAATGTCAACACTTTCTTCACTCGTTCTCACATCAAGCTCAACAGTAACAATCGATCTTATCCGTCCTCTTACAAATGGTAAGATGAATGAAAAGAAGGAAGTTCTCACAATGAGAGTTTTCATCGCAGTATTCCTTCTTATCTCAGTTATCATCGCACTTAACAAGAACGCATACATCTCAACTCTCATGTCCATCTCATGGGGCGCTCTCGCCGGTGCCTTCCTTGCACCTTTCATGTACGGACTTTACAGCAAAAAGGTTACAAGAGCTGCCGTTATCGCAAGCTTCGTATCCGGTGTAGGTATTACAGTTGTTCACATGTTCATCTTCAGCCTCGGCTTCTTCCCTGAAGCAACAAAGGCTGCAGCATCACTCAAACTCAACATGGCATCACCTATCAACGCCGGTGCTATCGCAATGATCGCAGGTCTTATCATCGTTCCGATAGTAAGCAGCTTCACAAAGAATTCTGATCAGGCTGAACTTGACAAGGCTTTCGAGTGCTACAGCAAGTGATCCGGAGAACCAAAATACTAAGGAAACACTGATTTACGGGTGGGAAGACTGAGGGGCTTCGCCCCGTACCCCACGCTGATCTATGAATAAATCAGCGTTTTTCTGAAAAAAGATCCGTTTCGTGTGAAATTACGAACGGATCTTTTTGTATGTAAACTTTAAGTTGCCGCATCGGATTTTCTGCGGTGGTGAAAAAATTTTTCATGTATACCTCTGGTTTATTGTTAATTTAAAGGATCTGTGATATCATATAAAAAGAAAAAATAAAGAAAGGGGACGACGGCATGTCTTTTGCTTCGGAACTTCAGAAAATCAGAACAGAGAATAATATATCACAGGAAGGACTGGCTGAACTGCTGGGGGTATCGCGTCAGTCGGTATCCAAGTGGGAGCGCGGAAAAGGCTATCCGGAAATTGAAAAACTGATATTTATAAGTGAACGTTTCGGCGTATCGCTCGATACACTGCTCAAAAGCAGGGACGATCATCCCAGTAGTCAGAGACGGCCTATAAGTCTTGAAAAGGAAAGTCCGGAAAATCTGCGCATCAGCAGCAGATCAGATTCAGTAAGAATCAGCTATCCGGAAAATTCGCTCGATGAGGAGATATATCCGGAAAATAAAGTCTATGCCTCAGAGAATAACACGGCTTTTTTCGGTAACACTGTAGTGTCAGGAAAATCCGGACTCAGAGCATATACCGACACTTCCGGCGCATCATATTCTGCCGGCGGCAGTTCCGGAGGAAAAAAGAGCTTCACAGGACAGGTGTTTGACCGCATCCGTCGGAGAAGGAAGCGCTTAAAACCATTTGCGAGACGTTTTCTGCTTGCCCTTGTTATTCTGTCATATACAGTGGGGATTATCTGCTTTATTTTAGTTGCGAGCGGGTATTTTGACAGGACTGTCTACAAGACTGTCTATACTGAAAGTCCGATGGATGGTGTATACGACGATGGATTACCTGACCCGGATATACCATATCCGGATTTAAGATATCTTTATGATGAAGCTACAGGAACAAGATATATTTTCGACAGTCAGTATTCGGATGGTATTGTACAGGATGTGCAGAGTACCGATTTAAACGAATGTATTAAACTTACCGATCCTGAAACAGGAAATACATTTTACTGTGAAAACAGTTACTATTATAACAATGCAGCTGTTTCACCTGCAGAGGAAAATTCTCATGTGTACGTGATACCGTATTATATGCTTGCAGGAGCTGTTCATGCGGAAAACCAGCATGAATATACGGCCTGTCAGGATATAAACACTAATACATGGTACTTCGTTCCTAACATGATCTTAGAGAAATGCGAAGCGACCTTCGAAACAGAAACCGACGCTGATGCCGGTCATCGTTCTTAGAAAACGCTGATTTATTCATAAATCAGAGTGGGGCACGGGGCGAAGCCCCCCGCAATTTCCCCCTGATTTAATCAGTGTTTCCCTTAAATTGTATTTTTATATATAAACACGCAAATGCATTTCATAAAATATGTACATTCAGTACTGTTGAAACAGTGCGTTTTGTATGGTATAATTAGTATAGTGAACGCAAACAGGTATTTACGTTCACTATACTAATTTTTTTATTAAAGTTATCAATATTCTTAAGGTGAAAGGGAAAGAATTGATGTTGACTGATATCGAAATCGCTCAGGGAGCAAAAATGAAAAAAATCACTGATATCGCGGCCGGAATCGGTCTTGATACTGATGATATCGAACAGTACGGGCAGTACAAGGCTAAGCTTTCAGAATCTGTTTACAGGAAGTATGAAAATGCTCCGGACGGAAAACTGATCCTTGTAACAGCGATCAATCCTACTCCGGCAGGTGAAGGAAAGACTACTGTAAGTGTCGGCCTTGCTCAGGCAATGGCGAAGATTGGAAAGAAAGCCATGCTCGCTCTCAGGGAGCCTTCTCTTGGTCCGGTGTTCGGAATAAAGGGCGGTGCTGCCGGCGGCGGATACTCACAGGTAGTTCCTATGGAGGATATCAACCTTCATTTTACAGGTGACATGCACGCCATCACTGCTGCAAACAACCTGATCTGCGCTATGATCGATAATCATATCCATCAGGGAAATGAACTGAGGATCGACTGCAGAAGAATAATTTTCAGACGCTGCCTCGATATGAACGACAGAGCCCTCAGAAACACGGTTGTCGGACTCGGCGGAAAGATCAACGGATTCCCGCGTGAAGACGGATTCCAGATAACAGTTGCTTCAGAAGTAATGGCTATTCTCTGTCTCGCTTCTTCGCTCGATGACCTTAAGACAAGAATAGGGAACATTCTCGTGGCATACAATCTGGACGGAGAACCGGTGTATGCACGTGAACTCGGTGTCGCAGGAGCGGCTACTGCACTTCTTAAAGATGCGCTCAAGCCGAATCTCGTTCAGACACTTGAAAACAATCCTGTTTTCATCCACGGAGGCCCTTTTGCCAATATAGCACACGGATGCAATTCCGTACGCGCCACAAAGCTTGCACTTAAGCTCGGTGACTACTGCATAACCGAAGCAGGATTTGGTTCCGACCTCGGTGCTGAAAAGTTCTTCGACATCAAGTGCCGCTTTGCCGGAATCAAGCCGTCATGCGTTGTAATGGTCGCAACTATCCGCGCACTCAAGTACAACGGCGGCGTACCTAAGACAGAACTTACAGCTGAAAACACTGAAGCTCTGAAAAAAGGTATCGTAAACTTAAGAACACACATTGAAAACATGAAAAAGTTCGGCGTTCCGGTCGTTGTAGCGATCAACCGTTTCCACACTGACACGGACGCTGAAATAGCAGTAATAGAAGAAACATGCCGTGAAATGAACGTAGAAGTATCTCTTACCGAGATCTTTGCAAAGGGCGGCGAAGGCGGAAAGGATCTTGCTGAAAAGGTTTGCTCCACTATCGAAAAGGCTGAAAAGAACGGTGAGATAAACTTCGCACCTATTTACGATGAAAAGCTTCCTGTAAAGGAAAAGCTTGATATAATCGCACGCGAGATATACCGTGCTGACGGTGTCATCTTTACCGCACAGGCTGAAAAATCCCTTAAGGAGATTGAAAAGCTCGGACTTACAGATATTCCGGTATGTGTTGCAAAGACACAGTATTCACTTTCCGATGATTCTTCTCTTCTCGGAAAGCCGGAAAACTTTAAGATCACAGTCCGCGACCTTAAGGTTTCATCAGGTGCCGGATTTATCGTAGCCTACACAGGTGACATCATGACTATGCCGGGACTTCCGAAACAGCCTGCAGCTCTAAAGATCGACTGCGACAACGACGGCAATATTACAGGACTTTTCTGATATGTATAAGTTTGAAACTCATTCTCCGGAGGAGACAATAGAGCTTGCCGCTAAAATCGGAGCTCTTCTCCGTCCGGGAGATATAATAGCCTTTAAGGGCGGGCTCGGTGCAGGAAAGACAACATTCACAAGAGGACTTGCCATTGGCGCAGGACTTGACGATGAAGTTGCTTCACCAACCTTTGCTCTTGTAAACGAATATCACGGTGCTCTCGACATCTATCACTTTGACATGTACCGCATCGAAGGACCGGATGATCTTGAAACTACCGGATTTTTCGATTATCCGATGGAGGACAGTGTCTTCGTTATCGAGTGGTCGGAAAACATCATCGATGTGCTCCCTGAAAATATTATTTCTGTAGAGATAATACGCACCGGTGACGAGTCGCGTGAAATAATCATCGAAGGAGATGACAGGTTTGCAGATATTAGGAATTGACACATCAGGTAAAAACGCTTCCGTTGCCGTATGGAATGACGGTGAACTGAGGGCTCAGTACTTTGTGCAGACCAGAATGACTCACTCACAGGTCATACTTCTGCTGTGTGAAAAAATGCTTGCAGATCTCGGAATTACCGTAAAGGACATTGACCGGTTTGCAGTTGCCGCAGGACCTGGCTCCTACACGGGTCTCAGAATAGGCATTTCGGCTGTAAAGGCACTTGCCTTCGGACTCGGAAAGAAATGCAGCGGTATTTCCACGCTTGAAGCTGTCGCATATAATTTTGCAGGTGCAGCCGACTGTTATGTATGTTCAGTTATGAAAGCAAGACTCGACATACTCTACTGTGCTGTTTTCAGAATATACGGAAACGAAGTTTCCTGTGTTCTTGAAGACACCATGATGACAAAGACTGAACTTGCCGGAAAGCTTAAGGATTTTGACGGAAAGATCATCGCTGCAGGCGATGCGGCATCCGATTTTGTCTCATATGCTGCCGATGAACGAATAGTTCTCGCTCCGGCACATCTCAGATATCAGCTTGCATCAGGAATATGCATGAGTGCTGCTGACAAGGAGGGCAAAGATCCTGATGAGATCGATGCACTTTATATGCAGATAACAAAGGCTGAAAAGGATCTGCTTGAAAAAAACTGATCTATTATGCCGGATCACGTTCCGGACAGAACGGCCGTCATGTGTCTGTCACAGAAAATTCGTCACAGAAAATTCAGCAAATGATTTGAAAATAGCTGTTGATTTTTTATTGTATAAGTGTTATAATTTAATCATTATTTCCAATGTCCACAGTTTACAGTTTTACTGTATCTGCGGACGTAAATTTTTTATGAAAACGGAGGAACTGCGATGATAGCAATAGGATGCGATCATGCTGCTGTAGAACTTAAAGATGAGATAGTGAATTTCCTTAAGGAAAAGAACATAGAAGTTACCGACTGCGGTATTAAAGCCGGCGAAAAATGTGATTATCCTGACATGGCCGAAAAGGTATGCGGAATGATCACTTCAGGCAAGGCTGAAAAGGGCATTTTAGTATGCGGCACAGGTATCGGAATGTCGATAGCTGCCAACAAAATTAAGGGTATCCGTGCAGCCTGCTGTTCAGATCATTTCTCAGCAAAGTACACAAGACTCCACAACGATGCAAACGTACTCTGCATGGGTGCGAGAGTTATCGGACCGGGCATTGCACTTGAACTTACTGATCTTTTCCTGAACACTGAATTTGAAGGCGGCCGTCACCAGAGAAGAGTCGACCTTATAACAAAACTTGAAGAAAAATAACTTTTACAGTTCCGGGGAAACGCTGATTTATTCATAAATCAGCATGGGCACGGGGCGAATCCCCGTAATTTCCGGTTTAATCAGTGTTTCCTTAAAAAAAACTGCAGTTATAAAGGAGGATAAACTGACATGTATAATAACGTAAAAATAATCGAACACCCGCTCGTACAGCATAAACTTTCACTTCTCAGAGACAAGACTACCGGCTCCAAGGAATTCAGGGAGCTTATAGCTGAAACTGCAACACTTATGTGCTACGAAGCTACAAGAGATCTTCCTCTTAAGGAAGTTGAGATATCAACTCCTCTTGCAACAGCAAAGTCAAAGATAATCTCAGGACGTAAACTTGCCTTTATTCCGATCCTCAGAGCAGGTCTCGGAATGGCTGAAGGTGCAATGTCACTCGTTCCTGCTGCCAAGATAGGCCACATCGGTACTTTCCGTGATCCGAAAACACTTGAGTCTGTTCTTTACTACAGCAAGCTTCCGGAAGATATCAACGAACGCGATGCGATCATTCTTGATCCGATGCTCGCAACAGGTGCGTCAGCGTGCGTAGCGATCGACGAACTCAAGAAGAAGGACGCAAAGAGCATAAAGCTCATGTGTATCATTGCTTCACCTGAAGGACTTGAAAAGGTAGCTACACTTCACCCTGAAGTTGAGATCTACTGCTGTGCAGTGGACGAGCGCCTTGATGAACACAAGTACATCATTCCTGGCCTCGGCGATGCAGGCGACCGTATTTTCGGTACAAGATGATCATAAACCAGTAAAAGCAAAACGTTCGGCAGACCCATGTCCGCCGGACGTTTTTTTAAAAGGAGAGAAACATTATGAATATGGATGAGAAAATAGCAACATTGCAGAAATGGATCGACGAATCAGAAAACACAGTATTTTTCGGCGGAGCGGGAGTATCAACGGAAAGCGGAATACCGGACTTCAGAAGCGTAGACGGACTGTACAGCCAGAAGTACGATTATCCGCCTGAGGAGATAATAAGCCACGAATTCTTCTACGCAAAAACCGAGGAGTTCTACAGGTTTTACCGTGACAAGCTTCTTGCGCCGGACGTAAAACCGAACAAAGCTCATCTTAAACTCGCAGAGCTTGAAGCTGCCGGAAAACTGAATGCTGTCATTACGCAGAACATCGACGGTCTTCATCAGATGGCAGGAAGCAAAAAGGTTTTCGAGCTTCACGGTGCGGTAAGCAGAAACTTCTGCCTTGAATGCGGAAAAAGATTTGACGCAGAGTACATTATGGAACACACTCCGGTACCGAAATGCAGCTGCGGCGGACTTATAAAGCCGGATGTAGTCCTCTACAACGAAGGACTTGACGACAACATTGTTAGCGGAGCGATAAAAGCGCTTTCCGAAGCGTCTCTTCTGATCGTCGGCGGCACATCACTGGTAGTCTACCCGGCCGCCGGACTCCTCAGATACTTCAAAGGCAGTCACATAGTTCTTATAAACAAATCGGCAACTGCATTCGACAAAAACTGCGATCTCGTTTTCAATGATTCTATCGGTGCAGTCCTCGACTGTATCAAAGCATGATCTTAGGGAAACGCTGATTTATTCATGAGTTATCAGAACAGATCAAGCATGTTGTCAAGGTATATTTCTTCACGTACTGTAAGCTGATATTCCGTTTTTGTAAGATAGTAAAGGAGAAATTCAAGGACAACGGCACTTCCGAGACTGCGTCCTTCTATTTTGAAATTTGAAAAACCGAGCGGCATGTATGTGTTTAAAATATCGTTTACGCCTATGAAAGCAGGGTTTTTCATTGCTTTCGAGAAACGGTATCCGCCCTCAGCGTCAGGAGCGGTGCAGATGTGGTCTGGACAGTCTTCACCAAGATTTTTCCGGCTTACATTTTCGTAGCATGCTTTACGGTCCTTACAGTAAAATGAGCAGCATTCATTGCACAGAAATTCGACTTTGTTTTTCTGTGTCTGTGAGAGTGTGCCGAGTTTGTCAAACATCTTATTCAGTCTGAAATCAGGAACTACATATTTAAAATCATTCCGGTCTGTTTCCTTAAGAAATTCATCAAAATCAGTCTGGACCTTTGTGGTTGAGGAAACGAAATAGAGACCGGGATAATTATTTTTAATATGTTCAAGAAGCAGATCGGAATGGATTATTACACCGTTCTGAACATGTTTGCTGCTGTTTAAAAGTTCACACAGGGCATTGCATTTTCTGTCGGCAAGATCTTCGGGTCCTAAAAGTGAATTACTGAACGTAAGCCTTGAAGATATTCCGTATTCATTCATAAGTGCAAGCACATCTTCGGCTGAACATTCACCGTATCCGGCACGTCCTCCGCCCCAGATGCAGTCAGCCGGAGCGCCGTAAACGGAACTGATCTCACACCAGTCGTAGAAATACTCCCGGTGCTCACGGTACAGCGGCAGGAATACGCTGTACAGGTCATAAAATTCAAACAGTCCCGGGAGATGATAGTAAGCTTTCTTTGTTTTTTTATCGTTCATATGATCAGACCTTTTTATGAAGCCGGAATTCCGGTTTAATGAGTGTTTTCTTAGAATTATAACATGATAATAAAACGGAAACAAGACAGCGCGAAATGCCAAATCAACATATACCCGTGATGTATCGGAAAATCGTCAGCTTCAGACAGTACATGACTGGACTTATTCATATAAAAACAGTTTGAGGAACAAGTAAACTGTGGAACATTCACAAACTGAAAAAAACGGCCGAAAAAGTGTTGACAAGCGCGTATCTGCGTGATATAATAATAAAGCTGTCGGACGCGAGAACACTCCGGAAGACAGAGTAATAAGTATCTTGAAAATTGAACAATGCACTAAACAATACCCTTGAAGATTCTTTGAGATTTAATTCTCTTGAATTATTTAAGAAGTCAAGCAGAAGACATAATAAAATCTGCAGCTAAGTATTCTGAACAGAGTACAGGAAAGATAATAAACCGAAAGGTTATTATAGAACTTTTATAAAGAGTTTGATCCTGGCTCAGGATGAACGCTGGCGGCACGCCTAACACATGCAAGTCGAACGGAGTTTAAGAGAGCTTGCTCTTTTAAACTTAGTGGCGGACGGGTGAGTAACACGTGAGCAACCTGCCTTTCAGAGAGGGATAGCTTCTGGAAACGGATGGTAATACCTCATAACATATTGGTACGGCATCGTATTAATATCAAAGATTTATCGCTGAAAGATGGGCTCGCGTCTGATTAGCTGGTTGGTGAGGTAACGGCCCACCAAGGCAACGATCAGTAGCCGGACTGAGAGGTTGAACGGCCACATTGGGACTGAGACACGGCCCAGACTCCTACGGGAGGCAGCAGTGGGGAATATTGCACAATGGGCGCAAGCCTGATGCAGCGATGCCGCGTGAGGGAAGAAGGTTTTCGGATTGTAAACCTCTGTCATCGGGGACGAAAATGACGGTACCCGAGAAGGAAGCTCCGGCTAACTACGTGCCAGCAGCCGCGGTAATACGTAGGGAGCAAGCGTTATCCGGAATTACTGGGTGTAAAGGGAGTGTAGGCGGGACTGCAAGTCAGATGTGAAATATGCCGGCTTAACTGGCAGACTGCATTTGAAACTGTGGTTCTTGAGTGAAGTAGAGGTAAGCGGAATTCCTAGTGTAGCGGTGAAATGCGTAGATATTAGGAGGAACATCAGTGGCGAAGGCGGCTTACTGGGCTTTAACTGACGCTGAGGCTCGAAAGCGTGGGGAGCAAACAGGATTAGATACCCTGGTAGTCCACGCTGTAAACGATGATTACTAGGTGTGGGGGGACTGACCCCTTCCGTGCCGCAGTTAACACAATAAGTAATCCACCTGGGGAGTACGGCCGCAAGGCTGAAACTCAAAGGAATTGACGGGGGCCCGCACAAGCAGTGGAGTATGTGGTTTAATTCGAAGCAACGCGAAGAACCTTACCAGGTCTTGACATCGAGTGAAGTATCAAGAGATTGATATGTCTTCGGACACAAAGACAGGTGGTGCATGGTTGTCGTCAGCTCGTGTCGTGAGATGTTGGGTTAAGTCCCGCAACGAGCGCAACCCTTACCATTAGTTGCTACGCAAGAGCACTCTAATGGGACTGCCGTTGACAAAACGGAGGAAGGTGGGGATGACGTCAAATCATCATGCCCCTTATGACCTGGGCTACACACGTACTACAATGGCAATCGAACAGAGGGAAGCAATACAGCGATGTAAAGCAAAACCCGAAAAATTGTCTCAGTTCGGATTGCAGGCTGCAACCCGCCTGCATGAAGTCGGAATTGCTAGTAATCGCAGATCAGCATGCTGCGGTGAATACGTTCCCGGGCCTTGTACACACCGCCCGTCACACCATGGGAGTCGGTAACACCCGAAGCCAGTAGTCCAACCGCAAGGAGGACGCTGTCGAAGGTGGGATTGATGACTGGGGTGAAGTCGTAACAAGGTAGCCGTATCGGAAGGTGCGGCTGGATCACCTCCTTTCTAAGGAGAACCGTTCTTCATGAAGAAGAACAAAATTCCTAAGGTTAGTTCATGGGTTAGGCATTGTTCAGCTTTGAGGATACTTATCCTAAATGGGGGTATAGCTCAGCTGGGAGAGCACCTGCTTTGCAAGCAGGGGGTCAGGAGTTCGATCCTCCTTATCTCCATTCTTAATTGGGCGCATAGCTCAGGTGGTTAGAGCGCACGCCTGATAAGCGTGAGGTCGATGGTTCGAATCCATTTGTGCCCACTCATTAAGAACAGATATCAGATGATAAAAAGTTATCCTCTGATATGTATTCTTAATG